>NZ_JBFAQY010000004.1:0-547719 GCF_040678965.1 Streptosporangium sp. NPDC049248 | reverse complement strand
TTCACCAACGACGGCGGCGCGGCCCGGCGCTTCCAGAACGAGGTCGAGGTCGGCATGATCGGCATCAACGTGCCGATCCCGGTGCCGATGGCCTTTTACAGCTTCGGCGGCTGGAAGTCCTCGCTGTTCGGCGACACCCATGTGCACGGGACCGAGGGCGTGCACTTCTACACCCGGGGCAAGGTCGTCACCTCCCGCTGGCTCGACCCCGGCCACGGCGGCGTCAACCTCGGCTTCCCCACCAACGGCTAGTGGTCCCGTATCGAACATCGAGCGGGAGGAGCAGGTGCCCCGCCACTGGCCCCTGAACCGTGAGGCCCGCGTCCCTCCTGCCGGGACGCGGGCCTCACGCGTGCTCTGAACCCTCTGTCACGGGGCGGGTCTCGCCCATGCCTGGCCTGTGCGAACCGGGCACGCAGTCCCCGACGGACCGCGGGAGGCCGGGGACGGCCGGTAGGCTCCCGGGCAGATCGGTGGCGACGTCGGGAGGAAACCTCGTGGGCCTCATGGGCAGGGACAGGCTCCGCCGCGCGCGTCTTGGGGCAGCGCTGGGGGCGGGCGGCCTGGCGCTCGCCGCCCTGGCCCAGGTGGGAGCCGCGAGCGCGACCTCGTCGGTGCGAAGCCCCACCCCCTCCGGCACGCCCGTCGCGACGCCCGGCTCCGAGTCCGGAGCCATCCCCTCCGCCACCTCCAGCCCGGCACCGTCGGCGTCCATCGGCAAGGGCGAGGGCACGCTCCAGGTGCTCACGTTCCAGGGGTACGTCGAGTACGGCGGGGCCAGCTCGCGGGTCAACTGGCTGACGCCCTTCGAGCGGGAGAGCGGCTGTGTCGTCAAGCTCGACCGGGTCAGGACGAGCGAGGAGATGGCCGCCAGGTTCACCGAGGGCGGCTACGACGTGCTCTCGGCCACCCCCGACCTGGCCGGTCTGCTGGTGCAGCAGGGGAAGGTCGCGCCGCTCGACACCGCGCTGGTCACTGACTACCGGCGGATCCCCAAGCGCCTGCGCGAGCTGCCCGGTCTGCGCGAGGACGACAAGGTCTACGGCATCCCCTACCTGTGGGGGGTGAACCGGGTGGTCCGCGAAGGGGACGGGCCGCGGGGACCCCTCGCCCTCTACGGGACGGCTCCGGCGGCGATCAGGAACAGCCCGCTGAGCATCGCCGACGCCGCGCTCGCCCTCAGGGGGACGCGCCCCCAGCTGAAGATCAAAGATCCGTTCCAGCTCACCCCCGCCCAGCTCGACGCCGCGATGAAGCTCCTCGCCGAGGGCGAAGGCCCCGGCCGGGTTTACTGGGACGGCTCGCTCGACCTGGTCAGGGCACTGTCGGCGGAGCAGGTGCGAATCGCCCAGGTCCTGCCCTACCACCTTGACCTCTTCCAGCGCGCGGACCGGCCGATGAAGGTGCTGAAGGGGGTCCCGGCGACCGGGTGGGTCGACTCGTGGATGCTCGCGGCCAAGCCGGCCAGCCCGAACTGCGCCTACCGGTGGCTGAACTGGATGAGCTCGGTGCGGGCGCAGCGTCCCGCCGCGGCCTGGACCGGCCTCGCCCCGGCCAATCCGGAGGCGTGCGGCGGGCGCGCCCGCCGGATCTGCGAGGCGTACCAGGTGCGTGACAACCGCCGGCTGCGCGACGTCCTCTTCGCCGCCCGTCCGACGAGGGACTGTGGTGGCCAGGGCGGGGAGTGCACCGACTACGCCGGGTGGGCGGAGCGGTGGAAGAGCCTCAGGGCATCCTCCGAGCCTGGAAAGCAGCGGATCTCCGACTGAGGCCGGGGTCGGACGCCTCCTCGCCCCAAAGAAGGCTCCCGCTACCCCACCGTGTCGGTGATCTCGGTAGCGAGCAACGTTTTTCGTTGCTCTGATCGTTTTTGGCGATGGATTCAGTAGGAAAATCATGTCCTTAATATCGACTGGTCGACCAGTCAGTGGGTAGGGTAGTCGCCATGAGAATCCTTCTTGTTGGAGCGGGCGGCGTTGGCTCCGCCGTCGTCCCGATCGCCGCACGCCGAGATTTCTTCGAACACATCGTGGTCGCCGACTCTCAACAGGACCGGGCCGCCGCCGTGGTGGCCAGGATCGCGGACCCGCGTTTCAGCGCCATCGGGCTGGACGCCTCCGACCGGGTGGCGGTCGAGGCCGCTCTCACCGAGCACCGCTGCGACGTGCTCTTCAACGCGGTGGATCCCCGCTTCACCATGTCCCTGTTCGAGGCGGCGCTCAACGCCGGAGCCCACTATCTCGACATGGCGATGTCGCTGTCGCGCCCCCACCCCCGCAGACCGTACGAGCTGACCGGGGTGAAACTCGGCGACGAGCAGTTCGCCCTCGGCGAGGCATGGCGGGAGCGGGGCGGGCTGGCGCTGGTCGGCATGGGCGTGGAGCCCGGGCTGGCCGACGTCTTCGCGCGTTACGCCGCCGAGCACCTCTTCGAGAGCATCGAGGAGATCGGTATCCGCGACGGCTCCAACCTGGTGGTCGAGGGCTATGAGTTCGCACCGACGTTCTCCATCTGGACGACCATCGAGGAGTGCCTCAACCCGCCGGTGGTCTGGGAGGACGGCGACTGGCACACCACCGAGCCGTTCAGCGAGCCCGAGGTCTTCGACTTCCCCGAGGGGATCGGGCCCGTCGAGTGCGTCAACGTCGAGCACGAGGAGGTGCTCCTGGTGCCGCGCTACATCGACGCCAGGCGGGTGACCTTCAAGTACGGTCTCGGCGAGGAGTTCATCGGAGTCCTGAAGACCCTGCACAAGCTGGGCCTGGACAGGGCGGGCAAGATCAAGGTGGGCGGTGTCGAGACCTCGCCGCGCGACGTGGTCGCGGCCAGCCTCCCCGATCCGGCCACGCTCGGTGATCGGATGCGGGGCAAGACCTGCGCCGGAACCTGGGTGAAGGGCGTGGGCAAGGACGGGCGGCCGCGCGAGGTCTACCTCTACCACGTGGTCGACAACGAGTGGTCGATGCGGGAGTACGGCTGCCAGGCCGTGGTCTGGCAGACGGCGGTGCACCCGGTGGTCGCCCTGGAGTTGCTGGCCACCGGCGCCTGGTCGGGCACCGGGGTGCTCGGTCCCGAGGCGTTCGACGCGGTGCCCTTCCTGGAACTGCTCACCGCCTACGGCTCACCGTGGGGGATGCGGGAGCAGACGGCCCCGGCTCTGCTGTCCGCCTGACGCACCTTGTCAACGGCAGGGCGCGGGAGCCTCGCGCTCGTCCGCGCGTGCGGCGTCGGCGGCGGGCGCCAGGAAGAGGTCCGCCGGCGCCCGCGCCGCGACCAGGGCCTTTCCACGGGTACGGGGATGTGCGCCGGTCGTACAGCGGTTCGGTGCTGGTCGTTGGGAACCGAGGTGCCCCTGATCTTCCGGATCCGGGGGACCAGAGGGGGCGACGGCAGGACCGCCCTTTCCGCGGCCGCGTTCAGGGCGCCTGACAGCGCCTCGCGGCGTGTTCCCGCCGCGACGCGAGTGCCCGGTTTACCTGCCACGGTGGGTGAATCGCAGCATATTGCCGGAGGGGTCGAGGAAGGCGCAGTCGCGGACGCCGTCGGGCTGGTTGATCGGCTCTTGCATCACTTCAGCGCCCGCTGCCTCGATGTGCTCGAAGGCGGCGTCGCAGTCGTCGGTCAGGAAGACAAGACGGCCCAGCAGGCCCTTGGCCATCAGGTTTTCGATCGTCTGCCGGTCGGCCGGCGAGGCACCCGGGTCCGCGCCGGGCGATTCGAGAAAGATCTGCACGTCCGGCTGTGACGGCGGGCCGACGCTCGCCCGCCGCGTCCCCTCGGCTTCGACGTCATCGTGTACCTCGAAACCGAGCACGTCACGGTAGAAGCCGAGCGCCTCGTCGACGTCGCAGACGGCGAGAGTGCAGGACGAGAGCCTGAGATTCATGCCGGTCACACCGCGGACCGGTCGGGGAGTATGGCTCATTGCCGCTCCTTGTCGTTGGCGCTGAGAAAGACGATGTCGAGGTCGCGGAGCCGGTCCAGGTCGGTGTCGATGGCGATGCGGGTGATCTTCTCGCCGCTGATGGTGAACGTGAAGACGGCCTTCGGCCGGCCGCGGTGCGACCAGACGGCCGCCGGAACGCCGTCGACCAGAGCGAGCCGGGCGGCCTGAGCCCGCCCGGCGAAGAAAGCCGCCACCGCCTGGGCGCCGCGGGCCTCGACGGCCACGGCGTCCGGATCGAGCAGCTCGAGCAGGGCGGCGAAATCCCCGCTCCGGGAGGCGGCAAGGAAGGCGGCGACGATTTCCCGCTTCGCCGATCGCGCGGCATCGGATGCGTCCGCCGCTCCTTGCACCCGGCGCCGGGCCCGGCTGGCGAGTTGCCGGGCCGCCACCGGGGAGCGGTCCATGATGGCGCCGATCTCGCCGAACGACACAGCGAAGACGTCGTGCAAGACGAACGCGAGCCGTTCGGCGGGAGTCAGCGTGTCCAGCACCACCATCAGCGCGACACCGACCGAATCGGCCAGTAGCGCCTCGCCCTCGGGGTCGGCCCGGCCGGTCGGGTGGGTGCTCGCGTGCGGCGCGGCCGGCTCGGGAGGCAGCGCCCCGGCCGACTCCTCACGCCGGGCCCGGCGCGCCTCGAGCATGTTCAGGCAGACCCGGGCGACGACCGTGGTCAGCCACCCGGCCGGATTCTCCACCTGGCCGGTGTCGGCGCGGCTGACCCGCAGCCACGCCTCCTGCACCGCGTCCTCGGCCTCGGCCGGTGAGCCGAGCATCCGGTGGGCCACCGCGTGCAAGCGGCCCTGGTGCTCGGCGAACCGCTCGCTCAGCCAGTCCTGCTCGACCATCTGTCACATTCCTCCGTCGCCGCCTGTCATACCAATTGACCGGCGAACCCGCGCCGATGTGACATCCGGGCCCGGCCCGGATGTCCGGCCTGCCGGTTCAGGCGGCGCATACACCTCAAGCAGCAGGAGACAAGGCATGAAAGCGCACGTGAGCTCGATCCTCCTCGGCGTCCGGGACCTGGAGCAGTCCAAGCGGTTCTACACGGAGGGTCTGGGCTGGAAGATCAAGAACGACTACGGCATCTCGGCGTTCTTCGAACCGGACGGCGGCTCGCCCGTGGGCTTCTACGGCCGCGAAGGCCTGGCCGGCCAGGTGGGCACGAGTCCGGAGGGCAGCGGTTTCAGCGGGCTGGTCCTCACCTACGTCGTCCGCAGCGAGGCGCGGGTCGACGAGATCATCGCGGAGGCCGAGAAGGCCGGCGCCACGGTCCTCAAGCCCGCCGGCGCCCTGCCGTGGGGCGGGTACGGCGGCTCCTTCGCCGACCCGGACGGCTACATCTGGAGTCTCGGCTACAGCGCCCAGGGAACGGACCAGCCCTACGCGGAGTAGCCGCCGAAAGCCTCTGGCGAGTGTGGGTGACGTGGCCATCGCCGGGCACGCCGGGCGTGCCGTGTCCGCGCTTACCGGATACGACTCGCCGACCGGCGAAAGACCGGCTCAGCGGTGCTTTGGCGGTTCGTCGCACGTTTCTCAACGCTCGGTCCGCCACGCCGATGTGACATCCGGGCCCGGCCCGGATGTCCGGCCTGCCGGTTCAGGCAGCGAAATACCCCGAAAACACCAGGAGAGAACCGTGTCACTGCAGGTGAGCGCCATCATGCTCGGCGTCAAGGATCTGGCTCGCGCCAAGAGGTTCTATGCCGAAGGCCTGGGCTGCGAGATCGACGAGGACACCCGCCATTTCGTTTCGTTCAGCCTGGGCGAGGGATCTCCGCGGCTGGCTCTCTACGAATGGGAGGCAGCGGCACAGGACGCCGGCGTCTCCGCGGAGGGATCCGGATTCCGCGGCGCCTCATTCCACTTCAACCCCGACTCCAGGGAAGTGGTGGATGAGACGATGCGCAACGCGGTGGCCGCCGGTGGCAGCGTGGTCAAGGAGGCGGCCCCCGCCCAGTGGGGCGGGTACTTCGGCTACTTCAGCGACCCGGACGGCTACCTGTGGAAAGTCACCACCTACGCCTCCTGACCCGTAGACCTCGCGCGGGGTCCCCGGACACGCCACACCCGGGCGAGGCCGGGGACCGGTCCGGGCCCTCGCTCAAGGAGGCGATGGCCCGGGACGGGCGGGCGCGTGCCGCGCTCGTCTATGACCAGGCGAGGTGCTTGATCACCGTTGCCGCGGACATCCCGGGCACGGGTGAGGAAGGTGGGATCGGTGTTCGCAGGCTCGGCCTCCCGGCCGCGCGTTCGTGCCCTCGATCGAGGAACGGCGCATCAGGAGAAGGCCACGCGCCACGGGAGGGAGTGGGTGTCGTCCTGCTGAGGTAGCAGCGCGTCGGCGCACTCCGGGCAGGCGAAGAGGGTTGTGTCGTCGGGAAGGCGGCCGATCCTGATTCGCGGGCGGGGCCACTTCTTGTGGCAGGCCACGCAGGCGTCGCCCTCACGCTGGGTGGGGGTCAGCCCCTCGGGATCAAAGGTCATTGTGACGTGTGCCGTTCTGGCCTGCCTCCAACTCATTTCTCTATCCCTTCGGCGTGGAGACCCCTGGTTTCTCCCACGGCGCGGCCGCAGGGAGGCTGTCGACACGTTTCCTGCCTTGATCGCGCACTTTCGTATCGGAACTGTTATAACGCGGTCACGGCCCGTGGTCGTTGTGGCAGGTGTCAAGTGGTGGTTAAATCACGGCCTGCATGCAGGCCATATAACGGCAAATGGGGCACTCAGCATCAAGCCGGGTGCCCCATTTGGTGGGTTCTAAACCGTCACATCTCGTTCACGGCTTTCTCTAGAATGGTGAGCCCCTCCTCCAGGAGGTGGTCGGGGATGACCAGCGGCGGCAGGAAGCGCAGCACATTGCCGTAGGTGCCCGCGGTCAGCACGAGCAGGCCCTCGGCGTGGCACCTCCTGGCGATCTCGCCCGCCGCCGTGGGGTGCGGGTCCTTGGTGCCGGGGACCACCAGCTCGATAGCGATCATGGCCCCCCGGCCGCGTACGTCGCCGATCACCGGGTTCCGCTCCGCCATGGCGCGCAGCCGAGGGAGCATGGTCTCGCCGATGCGGCGGGCCTTTCCGGTCAGGTCGTCGGCCTCGATGGTCTCCAGCACGCCCAGTGCCGCCTCGCAGGCGAGCGGGTTACCGCCGTAGGTGCCGCCCAGACCGCCCACGTGGACCCTGTCGAGGAGATCGGCCCGGCCGGTGACCGCGGACAGCGGGAGGCCGCCCGCGATGCCCTTGGCGGTGACGATGATGTCGGGCACGATGCCCTCGTCCTCGCAGGCGAACAGGTCGCCGGTACGGGAGAAGCCGGTCTGCACCTCGTCGGCGATGAAGACGATGCCGTTCTCCCGGCAGAACTCCGCGATCCTCGGCAGGAAGCCCTTGGCGGGCTCGATGAAGCCGCCCTCGCCGGCGATCGGCTCGATCACCACGGCGGCGACGTTCTCCGCGCCGACCTGCTTGGTGATCTGGTCGATCGCCTGGGCGGCGGCCTCCTCGGCGCAGTTCTCCGGGCCGGTGGGCCAGCGGAACGGGTAGGCCAGCGGCACCCGGTAGACCTCGGGGGCGAACGGGCCGAAACCGTGCTTGTACGGCATGTTCTTGGCGGTCAGCGTCATCGTCAGCAGGGTCCGGCCGTGGTAGCCGTGGTCGAAGACGACGACCGCCTGGCGGCCGGTGGCCTGGCGGGCGACCTTGACCGCGTTCTCCACGGCCTCGGCGCCGCTGTTGAGCAGGAAGGTGCGCTTCTCGTGGTCGCCGGGGGTGATCTCGTTGAGCTTCTCGGCGACCTGTACGTACGACTCGTACGGCGTGATCATGAAGCAGGTGTGCGTGAAGTCGGCGACCTGCTTGCGCACCCGCTCGACGACGCGCGGAGCGGCGTTGCCGACGTTGGTCACCGCGATGCCCGAACCGAAGTCGATCAGGGAGTTGCCGTCGGCGTCGACGACCACACCGCCTCCGGCATGCGTCACGAAGACGGGCAGTGTGGTACCGATGCCCGGGGGTACGGAGGCCTGTTTGCGCGCGAACAGCTCACGGGACTTCGGGCCGGGGATCTCGGTGACGACGCGGCGTTCCTGCGGAAGCGAGGGGCCGCCCTCGGTGAGGGTGCTCATGATGTGAAGGTATGTGGTGGATGTCGGTGTGCCGATGATGCACTATGTCAAAATTGACGGGGAATAGTGGACGTAACGTACAAAACGGGGGTGGCTGTGGCGCCGACGCTGCGCACCGTCGTACGGCGGTCACCGCTCGGGCTCCGCGTGCTCGCCGGCGGGGACGCGCTCGACCGGCCGGTGCGCTGGGTGGCGGTCAGCGAACTGGAGGATCCCACCCCGTTCCTCGAGGGCGGGGAACTGGTCCTCACCACGGGCATGCGCCTGGACGCCGGCAACGCCGCCTCCTACGTCGAGCGCCTGGTCGGCAGGGAGGTCGCCGGCCTCGGATTCGGCGTCGGGCTCGGGCACGAGACGATTCCCGGGGAACTGGTCGAGGCCGCCACCCGGGCGGGGCTGCCGCTGCTCGAGGTGCCGCGCGACATCCCGTTCGTCGCCATCGGCAAGGCGGTCAGCGAACTGCTCGCCGCGGAGCAGTACGACGAGCTCAGCCGTGCCTTCGCCGCCCAGGGCCGGCTCACCCGTGCCGCCCTGCGCCCGGAGGGACCTCGCGCGGTGATCGACCGCCTGGCCCGCGAGCTGGGCGGCTGGGCGATCCTGCTGGACGAGGCGGGGGCCGTGCGGCACGCGGCGGGCCGGGGGGCGGCCGGCGCCGCCGACGACCTCGGCCCCGAGCTGGAACGGCTGAGAAAGATCACCGGCCGTGGCGCGCCCGCGAGCGCGGCCTTCTCCTCGCCCAGGGAGCACGTCATCGTGCAACCGTTCGGGGCCCGCCGGGTCAGGGGATTCCTCGCCGTCGGCCTCGGCAGGCCCTTCACCCCGGTCGCGCACACCGTGGTCAACGCCGCCGGATCCCTGCTGACGCTCGCCGTCGAGCACGGCAGGGAGTACCTGGCCGCCGAGCGCCGGGTTCGCTCGGCGGTGCTGCGGCTGCTGCTGGCCGGGCAGGTGGACGCCGGGTGCGAGACGCTGGAGCGGCTGGGGGAGCGGCTTCCCGCCGGGCCGCTGGTGGCCATCGTCTGCGCCGGCGAGCGGGAGGCGGTGCTGGAGACAGCGGGTGACGAGTTCGCGGCGGCCGACGGTGGCGCCGACAGCGGTGCCGACGGTGGCGCCGACGGTGACGGGGTGGTCCTGCTCGTCCCGGCCTCGCGGGCCGATGCCGTGGCCGCGGCGCTCGGCGAGCACGGCCCCGTCGGGCTCGGCGATCCCGCCGATCTCGACGATCTGCGCACCGGGCTCGACCAGGCGTACCAGGCACTCGCCGGGGCCAGGCGCGGCGCCGTGCCGGTGATGCGCTTCGCCGACCTGGCGGGCCGGGGACTGCTCTGCCTGCTCGACTCCGACGCGGCGGCGGCCTTCTCCTCGGCGCTGCTCGCCCCGCTCAGGAGGTACGGCTCGCGCGCGGACCTGCTGGAGTCCCTCCGGGCCTACCTGGACTGCAACGGCCACTGGGACGCGGCGGCGCAGCGGCTCGGAGTGCACCGTCACACCCTGCGCTACCGCATGCGCCGGGTCGCCGAACTCGTCGGCCGTGACCTCGACGACCCGGCGGCCCGCGCCGAACTCTGGATCGCCCTGGCGGTCGCCCCGGGTGACGGGTCCGCCAGGTGAGCCGGGGCGAGGACTCCGCCCACGGAGAGGCCGGCAGGCCGGTCACGCCCGGGAGACGCCGGCGACCAGGTAGCGGGAGATGACGGCCTGGATGACCGTGTCGTAGGTGCCGCTGTCGCGCAGGTGCCCGGCACGTTCCAGGCTGATCGCGCCCTGGGCGGCGGCCCACACGGCATCGGCGATCTTCCTGGGCTGGGTGGGGACGATGTACCCGGCCGAGATGCAGTCGGCGATCACTCGGTCGACGATGTTCAGCGCCGCGCGGGCCAGGGTCCTGGCCCGCTCACTCGGTACGAAGCCGGGGATCGCGCGCTCGAACATCAGGGCGTAGTAGCCGGGCTCGTCCAGTGCGGCCTCCCGGTAGGCGGGGCCGAGCGCCGTGAGGTGCTCCAGGGCGTCCCTGCGCGGGGGCACGGCCTCCAGGCGCCGCCGGAAGCGCTCGAAGCCTTCCAGGTACAGGGCTTCGGCGAGGCCCTCCTTGCTGCCGAACATGGTGTAGATGACGGTCGTCGAGCATTCCGCCTCGGTGGCGATGCGGCGCATCGACAGGCTCTCGGGACCGATGGTGACCAGCAACTGGCTGGCGACGTCGAGCAACCTGGCGCGCAGTTCGTCGTGTGAGGCCCGTTCACCGAGGAGATACGCGCCCTGAAGGCCGCGCGGCGCCGAGGAGGTCATGCGCCCACGCCCTTCCGCTCTGAGTGTTCATTCGGTGACTTAGCCATGATGAAGATCATTTAAACCGGCGCCATGTAAGGAATATCCCCGAATGCCCCTCTTTTCGTTACAGGGCCGGGGTGAATGGACTATTGGCCGGAAAGGTGTACCGGTACCGGGATCTTGTGCGGAGTGGAGTAAGACCGTGCCGTCGCAGGTGACATAGCGTCGAGGTATGGACGTGCGCCCCTTCTGGCTCGCCGGCCGCCCCGCCACAGGCGACACCGAGCTCACCGTGACCAATCCGCATGACGGCCGAGCCGTCGCCGTCTGCTCCGTGCCGACGGCCGACCAGGTCGAGGAGGCCGTGGCCGCCGCGGCGGCCGTGCGGAAGGAGGCGGCCGCGCTCCCGATCCACGTGCGCGCCGACGCCCTCGCGCACGTCTCGCGCCGCCTGGCCGAGCGTGCCGACGAGATCGCCCGCCTCATCAGCGAGGAGAACGGCAAGCCGATCTTCTGGGCCCGCGGCGAGGTCGGCCGTGCGATCTCCACCTTCAGGTTCGCGGCCGAGGAGACCCGTCGCCTCGGCGGCGAGACCATGCGCCTGGACACCGAGGCCGCCTCCGCGGGCCGCCTCGCCTACATCTCGCGTGTCCCGCACGGCCCGGTCCTGGGCATCACCCCGTTCAACTTCCCGCTCAACCTGGTGGCGCACAAGGTGGCCCCGGCGATCGCGGTCGGCGCCCCGATCATCGTCAAGCCCGCCCCGGCGACGCCGGTCTCCGCACTGGTCCTGGGCGAGATCCTGGCCGAGACCGACCTGCCGGAGGGGATGTTCTCGGTGCTCCCGGTGCCCAACGACCGCGCCGCGGGGCTGGTCGAGGACCCGCGCCTGCCTGTCGTCTCCTTCACCGGATCGGCTCCGGTGGGGTACGCGATCCTGGAGGCGGTCCCGCGCAAGCACGTGACCCTGGAACTCGGCGGCAACGCCGCCGCGGTGGTCCTCGCCGACGCCGACCTCGACTGGGCCGCCTCGCGGATCGCCCTGTTCTCCAACTACCAGGCCGGTCAGAGCTGCATCGCCGTGCAGCGGGTGATCGTCGAGGCGTCGGTGCACGACGACTTCGTGGCCAGGCTCGTCCCTGCGGTCGAGGCCCTGGTCGTCGGCGACCCCGCCGACGAGAAGACACAGGTGGGCCCGCTCGTGTCCGTCGAGGCCGCGGAGCGCGTGGAACAGTGGGTCGGCGAGGCCGTCGCGGCCGGTGCCCGCCTGCTGGCCGGCGGCACCCGCGACGGCGCGACCGTCGCGCCGACGGTCCTCGCCGACGTGCCGGCCGACGCCAAGGTCTCCTGCGAGGAGGTCTTCGGCCCCGTGATGATCGTTCAGACGGTGTCCGGAGTGGACGAGGCGTTCGCCACGGTCAACGATTCCAAGTACGGCCTGCAGGCCGGGGTGTTCACCCGCAGTCTCGACAACGCCTTCCGGGCCAACCGGGAGCTTGAGGTCGGCGGAGTGATCATCGGTGACGTGCCGTCCTACCGTGCCGACCAGATGCCCTACGGCGGGGTCAAGGACTCGGGCGTCGGCCGCGAGGGCATCCGCTCGGCCATCGCCGACCTCACCTACGAGAAGGTCATGGTCCTCACCGGCCTGACCCTCTGAGCCCGCCCCGGTGCCCCGGTCGCGGTGTCCCGCGGCCGGTTCGCCGGTGACGGCCCTCCGAACCGGTCGCGGCTTCCGCCGTCGACGGGGCCCGCGCCGCTCCCACCGGAGACGCGGGCGCCTCGATCATCTCGCCCCCGCTTCTTCCGCCGGTGTCACGACGTCGCGGCCATGGCGTAGAGCTCCCTGGCCGAGTCGCCGAAGTAGGGGCCGTACATGGTGCGGTGGTCGTCGCTGTATTTGAAACTGCTGACCGAGACGATCGTGCCGCGGCCGGTGGAGGCGTCGAAACCGCTCAGCCACGGGCCCCCGCTGGATCCGGCGGTCATGTCGCAACGCATCCCCTGGTCACCGGTCTGCCCGTTCGGGTCGTCGCGAAGCGTGCCCGCGCAGTAGACCAGGTGCTCACCGTCGTAGGGCGAGTCGGCGGGGAAGCCGAAACCGCTGGTGGGGCGCCCTCTGGGGGTGCCGAAAGCGATCTGTTGACCGCCGACGGCGTCGCCGAGGTGCTTGCCGTCACTGGTGTTGACCGCCACCATGCCGATGTCGTGGCTGTCGTCGCCGCCGCGCGACCAGGGACCCGCGACGAACATGCGGCGCGCGGTGTACTGCCCGTACGGGCGGCGGCCCTGGGAGTAGCCGGGGACGAAGGTCCAGTTGTCGGCCCAGGCGCCGGTGCCGTCCTTGACGCAGTGACCGGCGGTCACGACCAGATCCCTGTTCGCACTCCTGACCGAACTCGCCGAGCACACGAAGTCACTGCCCTTGATGGTCAGGAACACCCGCCCCGTGGTGCGTTCGACCATTCCGCCGGAGGTCCAGCGGGCGCCGGAGGTGAGTGTGGCGGCGCCGTTCGGGCTCCGATGGGGGGCGGTCCCCCGGCCGGCTCGGTCGAAGAGCCGGCCGAGCAACCCGGTGGCCTTCGAGAGCCGGTCGACGGGGAGCGCCGAGGCCATCCGGCGGGGAGTCCAGTAGTCGAGCACGCGCTTTCGCTCCGACGCGGTAGGAGCGACCGTGTGCTCGACGACGTCCGGTGTGCCGGGTGTCGCGACTTCCGCGGTGAGAGGGAGGGCGGGGATGTTCACGGCCCGCTGCCCGGGCTCGGCGGCCGTCTGCCGGATGGCCGGCACGCCGGTCGTCGGGACGCCCAGCAGCCCGGCGACGAGCGGGGCGGCCGCAAGCAGGGGGAGGCTTGAGGTCATGAAACCCGAGTTTGCACTACGGAGAGTGTTTCTGTGCTTACTTTAGGGTATTCGTGGCCGCCGATGGCCTGGTGAGGCTCAGGGAGCGCCGGTCGTCTGGGCGGCCTCGTAGACGGCCTGCGCGTCGGTGCCGAAGTACGGGCCGAACATCCAGCCGGAGGCGAAGTCGTACTTGAAGCTGTTCACCGAGTTCAGCGTGCCCAGGCCGGTGCTCTCGTTGAAGCGGAGGAACCACGGGCCGCCGCTCGACCCGCCGGTCATGTTGCAGTTCAACCCGATGTCGCGGGACATCAGGAAGTCGTCGAAGGCGCGTCCGGCGCAGTAGACCAGCCTGGAACCGTCATAGGGACTGGCCGCCGGGTAGCCGAAGGAGTGCATCTGCGCCCGGCGCGACTGGTTGAAGGAGACGCCCTGGCCGCCGACCACGTCGGTCAGCGATCTGCCGTTCAGCGGGGCCACCACGGCCGAGGCCACGTCGTAGTTGATGTCCTCGGTGTTGTTCCACTGGGGGGTGGTGTAGAGCGTGGTCGCCACCCACGTGCCGTAGGGCCGGTCGCCGTTCTCGTATCCAGGTACGAACACCCAGTTGCTGTGGAAGGCCCCGCCCATTCGCACGCAGTGTCCCGCGGTGATCACGGTGCTTCTGTTCTCGCTCGTCACCGCGTTCGCCGAGCACGAGGCGTTGCGGCCCTGGTAGGTGAAGAAGACGCGGCCGGTGGTCCTGGCGATCGCCCCGCCGCGGGTCCACGGCGCGCCGGTGGAGGCGCGGACGGCCGCCGTGCCCTTGGCGGTCGTGCCGGCGGCCGGTGCGGTCTCGCCGTCCGGTGTGGTCGCGGGGATGGAGACGGGGTCGGCCGCGGCCTGTGCCGCGATCGCCGCCGAGGTGAGGCGGGCACCGTCCTTCTCCGGGATGAGGGCGGCGAGCGGTTTCGCCGCCTCCATCCTGGCCTCCGTCCAGTAGCGCTGGACGGTCCGCTGCTCCGCCTTGGTGTCGGCCGCCTCCTTCTCGACCGGCTGGGGTACGGCCCGCGCCGCGGTGACGCCCCCGCCCGTACCCGGGCCACCCGCACCCGCGCCCGTGGCGCCGTGCGCGATCGTCGCGGTGAGCAGAGTGCTTCCCGCGACCGCGGTGAGAAGAGGGATGAGTCGTGCTGTGCGTCGCATATGTACCTCCCGAGGCCCGTTGCTGTTCCGGGAAGCTAGTGCGCCGTACGTACGTATTTCTCAAGATTTACAGCTATTGATATGACGAAATTCGGACTTAAATATCGCCTTTTATCGCGTGTTTCACGTCTAACAGATTTCCGAGGGGATGGGGGCGATTCGACAGCGCGGCCCGAGCCGGGAGAATGGGACGGTGCAGCCAGACACCGTCCGCTCCGTCGTCCTGCTCGGTTCGACCGGGTCCATCGGGACCCAGTCCCTCGACGTCATCGCCCGCAACCCCGACCGCTTCCGGGTGGTGGCGCTGGCCGCCTACGGCGGCCGGATCGACCTGCTGGCCGGGCAGGCGGCCGAGTTCAGGCCCGACGTGGTCGCCGTCGCCGATCCCGCCGCGGTGCCGGAACTGCGTGCGGCCCTGGCCGCGCGCGGGGTGGCCGCGCGGGTGCTGGCCGGTCAGGAAGGGGTGGCGGAGGCCGCCTCCTGGCCCGCCGACGTCGTGCTCAACGGCATCACCGGCGCGCTGGGGCTGACCTCCACGCTGGCCGCCCTGGAGGCCGGCCGGGCGCTCGCGCTCGCCAACAAGGAGTCACTGATCGTCGGAGGGCCGCTGGTCAAGCGCCTGGCCAAGCCGGGCCAGCTGATCCCGGTCGACTCCGAGCACGCCGCACTGGCCCAGTGCCTGTGGGCGGCGGGTCCCACCGGCCCCGACGCCTCAGCCGTGCGGCGCCTGGTCGTCACCGCGAGCGGCGGGCCCTTCCGCGGCAGGTCGCGCGCGGATCTCGCGGAGGTGACCCCCGAGCAGGCACTCGCCCACCCGACCTGGTCGATGGGACCGGTGATCACGGTGAACTCCGCCACGCTCGTCAACAAGGGCCTGGAGGTCATCGAGGCGCACCTGCTCTTCGACATCGGCTTCGAGCGCATCGACGTCGTGATCCACCCGCAGTCGGTCGTCCACTCGATGGTCGAGTTCGTCGACGGCTCGACCATCGCCCAGGCCAGCCCGCCCGACATGCGCCTGCCCATCGCGCTGGCCCTCGGCTGGCCCGAGCGGGTCGCCGACGCCGCGCCCGGCGTCGACTGGACCGCCGCCCACACCTGGACGTTCGAGCCGCTCGACGACGGAGCCTTCCCCGCCGTCACGCTGGCCCGCCACGTCGGCGCGGCCGGCGGCACGGCACCGGCCGTCTACAACGCCGCCAACGAGGTCTGCGTCGAGGCGTTCCTGGCCGGTCGGCTGCCCTTCCTCGGCATCGTCGACACCGTGGCCTCGGTGGTCTCCGAGCACGCCGTCACCGAGGCCGGCTCGGTGGCCGAGGTGCTCGATGCCGACTCCTGGGCACGGATAAGGGCACGGGAGCTCACCGGGACTGCCTAGACTGGTGAGCGTCGTCGACTCTTCAAGGGCTGAAAATGACTTCTGTTGCTCTCGGAATCCCGTCCGTAAGGACCAGGCCGATCGCCGAGCGACGCATATCTCGTCAGATCATGGTCGGTTCCGTCCCCGTGGGCGGGGACGCGCCGGTCTCCGTCCAGTCGATGACCACCACGGTCACCGCCGACGTCAACGCGACGCTCCAGCAGATCGCCGAGCTGACCGCCTCGGGCTGCCAGATCGTCCGGGTCGCGGTCCCCTCGCAGGACGACGCCGACGCGCTGCCGACCATCGCCAGGAAGTCGCAGATCCCGGTGATCGCGGACATCCACTTCCAGCCGAAGTACGTCTTCGCCGCGATCGAGGCGGGCTGCGCGGCGGTCCGGGTCAACCCCGGCAACATCAAGAAGTTCGACGACAAGGTCGGTGAGATCGCGCGGGCCGCCGCCGACCGAGGCGTGCCGATCAGGATCGGCGTCAACGCCGGCTCGCTCGACCCCCGCCTGCTCCAGAAGTACGGCAAGGCCACCCCCGAGGCGCTGGTGGAGTCGGCGCTCTGGGAGTGCTCGCTCTTCGAGGAGCACGGCTTCCGCGACATCAAGATCTCCGTCAAGCACAACGACCCGGTCGTGATGGTCCAGGCGTACCGCCTGCTCGCCGCCCGGTGTGACTACCCGCTCCACCTCGGCGTCACCGAGGCGGGCCCGGCCTTCCAGGGCACGATCAAGTCCGCCGTCGCCTTCGGGGCCCTGCTCGCCGAGGGGATCGGCGACACCATCCGCGTGTCGCTGTCCGCCCCGCCGGTCGAGGAGGTCAAGGTCGGCAACCAGATCCTGGAGTCGCTCAACCTGCGCGAGCGTGGCCTGGAGATCGTCTCCTGCCCCTCCTGCGGGCGCGCCCAGGTCGACGTCTACACCCTGGCCGAGCAGGTCCAGGCAGGGCTGGAGGGGCTGAAGGTCCCGCTGCGTGTCGCGGTGATGGGATGCGTCGTCAACGGCCCGGGAGAGGCCCGCGAGGCCGACCTCGGTGTCGCCTCCGGCAACGGCAAGGGTCAGATCTTCGTCAAGGGCGAGGTCATCAAGACCGTTCCCGAGTCGCAGATCGTGGAAACCCTGATCGAAGAGGCGTTGCGTCTCGCCGAGCAGATGGGCGTGGAGGTCGACCTCGACGACGACGTCATGGGCGCCCAGGTCGTCGTCGGCTAGGCACCGCTCCGCTTCCCGCGCGTGTCCGCCCCCGGCCGTTCTCTCGCTGCCGGGGGCGCGCCTTTTGCGGGGGCTCTCTGCCGGGGATCTCCGGTCTCCGTAGCCTCCGTGGCCGTTTGCGGTGTTCTGGTGGCCTGCTCGGCGGTGCCGTCCGACCTGGAACCATTACACTTAGCAATCATCTGACTACACTTTGCTAGATATCCGGTTGTGTCCCGGGTGAATCGCACCCCCTCCGGGAGACCATCGCCTCTGCCGTACGAGTAGGGGGACGCAGTGAAGAAGAGGGTCGTCGGGATTGCCGCGAGCATCGCGATGCTGGCGGTCGCGGTGGGAGTGCCGCGGGGGGCGGTGGCCCAGGAGAGGGAGGGGCTGGTCTGGGGGCCCTGCGAGGGCGGCGGGATCTCGCTGCCCGGGGTGGCGCCGTCCGTTCCCGCGCAGCGGGCGGACAGCCGGATGGAGTGCGCCACGCTGAGTGTGCCGCTCGACTACGGCAACCCGTACCAGACCATCGACATCGCCCTGAACCGGATCAGGGGGAGGGCCGTCCACGACCGTCTCGGCGCGCTGCTGGTCAATCCGGGCGGGCCCGGTGCGTCCGGTCGCGATCTGGTCAAGGGCGTCGTGGCGGGGCTTCCCGGCGGCCTGGCCGACCGGTTCGACGTGGTCGGTTTCGACCCGCGCGGGGTGGGGGCCAGCGAGCCCGCGCTGAGCTGTGTCGACCCCGCGGAGTACTACCGGCCGCCCCGCCCCGACCAGGTGCCGGTCACCAGGCGTGACGAGGGCACGCTCATCGATCGGGCCCGCGAGTACGCCCAGGCGTGCGGTGACCGGTGGGGCTGGATGCTGCCCCACATGACCACGGAGAACTCCGCCAGGGACATGGACCTGATCAGGGAGGCGCTCGGCGAGTCGAAGATCAGCTTCCTGGGCTACTCGTACGGGACCTACCTGGGCGCGGTCTACGCGACGCTCTTTCCCGGCCGGCTCAGGCGGCTCGTCCTGGACAGCGTGGTGGACCCGCGCGGTATCTGGTACCGCTCGAACCTGAGCCAGAGCATCGCCTTCCAGAGCAGGCACCGGGAATTCCTCAAATGGATCGCCCGTCACAATCCGGTCTACCGGCTGGGCACCACCGAGAGGGCCGTCTCCTTCGCCTGGGACGCCATGCGTACCCGGTTGGGCGGCCATCCCGCGGCGGAAGTGATCGGTCCGAGCGAGCTCGACGATCTCTACACCGTCGGCGGCTACTCCGACGCCGTCTGGCCGCAGCTGGCCAAGGCCTTCTCCGCCTACGTCAAGAAGGGGGAGACGGCACTCCTGCTCAACGCCTACCGCAAGCACGTGGAGAACGACGCCAAGGATGAGAACAGCTACGCCGTCTACCTGGCGGTGCAGTGCCGCGACGCCGCCTGGCCGCGCGACTGGACACGCTGGCGCACGGACATGACCAGGGCGAACGCCAGGGCGCCCTTCCTCACCTGGCCCAACGCCTGGTACAACGCGCCGTGCGCGTTCTGGCCCGTGCAGGGGGGCACCCCCGTGCGGGTGCACGACAGCACCAGGCTGCCCCCGGTCATGCTGATCCAGGGTGAGCGCGACGCCGCCACCCCGTACGCGGGGGCGCTGCGGATGCGCACCCTGCTCCGCGGCTCCCGGCTGCTGGTCGTACCCGGCGGCAACCACGGGATCTCGCTCAACGGCAACGCCTGCGTCGACCGTCGCCTGGCCGCCTACCTGCGGGACGGCACCCTTCCCGGTGGAGCACGGCAGGACTCCGGCGGCCCGGACGCCCGTTGCCCCGGCCTGCCGCCGCCGGTGCCCGTGCCGGTGATCGGACCCTCGCCCGTCCGGGTGCCCGCCGGGCACTCGGGGGGAGGGGCGATCTAGCAGGTAGATGAGATGCTCTGTGTTGGTTCCTGCCAAAATCGAGGGGGTCGCGTAGGCTGAGCATGTGATGCTGCGTACAACGGCGTCGCGCGTGCTCGACGACAACGATCGAGACGAGGTCCTGGCGCTTCTCGACATCGACCCCGTCGGTAACGTTTTCGTCGCCTCCAGGGTCCGTTCGGTCGGGCTCAATCCGGCCAGACTCGGTGGCCAGATGTGGGGGTTCGGGCCGCGCGGTGGCCTGACCTCCCTCTGTTACGCCGGGGCGAACCTGGTTCCGGTCAACGCCGGTACCGACGCCGTCTACGCCTTCGCCGAACGCGCGCGCAGGCAGGGCCGCCGCTGTTCCTCGATCGTCGGCCCGGCCGACGCGGTCGAGGTGCTCTGGGAGCGGCTGGAGCCGCACTGGGGAGCCGCCCGGGCGATCCGCTGGGCGCAGCCGCTCATGGTGGCCACCGAGCCGTCGCCGCTCCCGGCCGACCCGCTGGTGCGGCGGGTCCGGCCCGACGAGTTCGACATCCTGCTGCCGGCCTGCGTGGCGATGTTCACCGAGGAGGTGGGTGTCTCCCCTGAGCTGGGGGACGGCGGAGCCCTCTACCGGTCCCGGGTCGCCGAGCTGATCAGGATCGGCAGGTCGTACGCCCGCATCGAGGGGGGCAGGGTCGTCTTCAAGGCCGAGATCGGCGCGGTGACGCCGCATGCCTGCCAGATCCAGGGCGTCTGGGTCCACCCCGACCTGCGTGGCCGCGGCCACGCGGTGTCCGGGATGGCCGCGGTGGTCAAGCACGCGCTCGACTACTTCGCGCCGGTGGTCTCGCTGTACGTCAACGACTACAACGCCCCGGCCAGGGCCGCCTACCGCAGGGCCGGTTTCGTCGAGGTCGGCACCTTCATGTCCGTACTCTTCTGACCGGCGTCCCGCCGCCCAGGTATCTCCCACCACCTCGCCGGGCCCTTCCGGCGGCCCAGGCGTGCGGCCGGCGGCTCCGGCGCCCGCCCCGACACCCAGGAGTGACGATCCCCATGTCCGTGCCCGCGATGTCCGTGCCCACACCGACGGTGCGACGCGCCGTCCCGCAGGACGCGAACCGGCTGTACGAGCTGAGCCTGCGGGCGATCTCGGAATCCGCCGCCGCCCACTACACCGCCGAACAGCTGGCGGCCTGGTCTCGGCGGCGCAACCTCGACGGTCATGCCCGGATGATCGACCAGACGGAGACCTTCGTGGCCCTGGTGGCAGGACAGGTGGCCGGTTTCGCCAACGTCGCTCTGCGGCCGGTGGGACAGCTCCATCGCGGCGAGGTCGACCAGCTGTTCGTCGGCCCCGGCCACGGTGGCCGGGGCGTCGCCCGGCTGCTGCTCACGGCCGTCGAGAACGCGGCCCGGGCCGACGAGGTCGAAGAACTCCGCACGCACGCCTCCTGGCGCGCGGTGCCGGTCTTCGAGCGGCTCGGCTATCGGCGGGTCGAGGTCGAGACAGTGCACCTGGAGGACCAGACGCTCAGCCGCGTCCGCATGCACAAGTCGCTTTCCGGTCTCGGGTCAGGGGCTGCGGACTAGGCGGCTCATCAGGTGTTCCAGCTCCGCCTCCGGGTCGGCGGTGAGACCGGCGTGGACCGGGCCCGTCTGCACGATCGTGCTGCGCGGGGCGGTCAGCCAGCGGAACCGGCCGCCCAGCGGCTCCGCGGTCAGCGGTCCCTCGCCGCCGCAGGAGCGCCGGTAGACGTCGAGCGCGTGCCGTACGCCGTCGAGGTCCACCCGGGGGTCGAGGGCGCGCAGGCGTGTCTCGTCCAGCTCCACGCGGGCGCACAGATAGCCGCGCGGCTGGCAGTAGAGCAGCACGCCGGCGTTGATCAGCTCGCCGCGCTCCACCCGGGGGATGACCCGGATGATCGCGTACTCGTAGACGTCCTTCACCGGTTGTCCTTCCAGAACGCGCCCACCGAGCCGGGCCTTCCCTGCTGGGCCGCCGGGTCCCGGCCGGAGCCGGACGAGGGGGCCGGCAGCCAGGTGCGCGGGCCCTGGGCGCGGGTCAGCAGGTGCTCGACGTACGCCTGTCGCACGGCCTGCGCCCCGTCGAACCCCGGCTCGTCCTCCAGCCACTCGTCGGGAACCTCGTCCACCACCCCGTCGAGCAGGTCCCGGGTGATCTTCTCGCTGAACTCGGCGTCGGCCTCGGGCATCCGGGTGGCGAAGGGGGCCATCACGTGGTCGCGCGCGTCGAAGCCGCGCAGCGGGTCGGCCGAGGGCCAGTTGTGGTGGAACCAGAGCGCGGCGCCGTGGTCGATCAGCCAGGTGTCGCCGTGCCACAGGAGCAGGTTCGGGTTGCGCCAGCTCCGGTCGACGTTGTGGATCAGCGCGTCGAACCAGAGCAGGCGGGAGGCGAAACCGGGATCCGGAGGCCAGGCCAGCGGCTCGAAGCCGAGCGCGCCCGGCAGGAAGTCGACGGCCAGGTTGTTGCCCTCGCTGGCCTTGAGCAGGTCCTGGATCTCCTCGTCCGGCTCGCGGGCGCCAAGCTGTGGATCGACGTCGATCACCTTCAGCTCGGGCGTGCGGAAGCCGAGACGCCGGGCCAGCCCGGCGGACACGATCTCCGCCACCAGGACCCGGCGGCCCTGGCCGGCGCCGCGGAACTTCACGACGTACGTGCCGAGGTCGTCCGCCTCCATGACCCCGGGGAGCGAGCCGCCCTCCCGCAGGGGCGTCACATAACGGGTGGCTTTGATCTTTTCGAGCACCCGGCCAGGCTATCGGCTCGGGCCGCCGGGCGACCGGTCACCCGGCACGCGGGCCCGGCCGACGCACGCCGTGCCGGTTCGGTGCGGTGATCACCACCGCGTTCCACCGCGGCCTGATCCGGGGCCCGGCCGGGCCTGTCGGGCGCGGCGTCACATCTTCGAGATGACCTCCTCGGCGAAGCGCTCCATGGTGGCGACCTTGAGCTCGACGCCATCGCCGTACCTGGCCTTCTCCTCGGGGGTGGCCAGCCACCAGGGCGCGGCCATCGTTCCGGTCACCCCCTTGTCGGCGAAGCGGCGGTAGGTGGCGGCGTCGGGCATGACCGCGAGTGGTGCGATGATCTGCAGGGCGTCTTCCGCCCTGCCGTACTCCTTGAGGTAGCGCCGCAGGTCGGCGAGGACCGGGTCGAGCCGCTCCTCGGTGTAGATCCGGTTGCCCATCCAGCCGTCGCCCGTCCTGGCCGCGCGGCGCAGCGCAGCCTCGCTGTCGCCGCCGACGAAGAACGGCACGGGCGCGGAGGGTACCGGGGAGATCGAGAGCGGGCCGTAGTCGTAGTGGGCGCCGTGGTGGGTGACGGTGCCGCCGGCCCAGAGTTCGCGCAGGGCCGGGATCATCTCGTCCAGCCTGCGTCCCCGGGTGTGGAAGTCCTGGCCTGTCTGGACGAACTCCTCCTTGCACCAGCCGACGCCGACGCCGAAGGTCACCCGGTTCCCGGACAGGACCGCGGCCGTGGAGACCTGCTTGGCGACGGTGAACAGATCACGGGCCGGGGCGATGTAGACGTTGGGCGCGAAACGCAGGGTGGTGGTGACGGCGGCCATCGCGCCGATCGTCACCCACGCGTCCGGCCAGTGCGTGTCGGCGTTCCAGCGGGGGGCGCCGGTGCTGGAATAGGGGTAGGGCGACTCGAAGTCGGCGTAGAAGATGTGGTCCGACAGGGTGAGCGTGTGAATGCCGCACCGCTCCGCCGCCCCGGCCAGTTCGAGGAACTGGCCGGTCTCGACGAACGACGCGCCAAGCCAGAACTGCACGGATCCTCCCAGGCTCCGAAATGCTGAAATTTCGATAGATGTCCCGGGGTGGCCGGGTGTCGTCCCTGTCCTTCCTCCCCGGGGACGTCCGAGGGGAGGGGACCTCCGGAGGGCCGATTCAGCGAAAGGTCAGTCGGAGAACTCGGGGATGACCTTGGTGGCGAACAGTTCCAGGTTGCGCTTGACGGTGTCGAGGGGCAGGACGCCCTGCTGACCCTGCATGAACAGGCCGAACCACTCCAGGTCCGGCATCCGGTCGAGCATCCGCTGGATGCCGCGCTTGACGTCGTCGGGGCCGCCGAGCAGGGCCATCTCGACCTCGTTCATGCGTTTGAAGTCGCCCTTCTCGGGGCTGATCGGCTGGTGCCTGTCGTCCTCCTTCTTGCGCAGGACCTCCAGGTAGCCGAACGGCCCGAAGAAGGCGGCGAAGTCCTTCTGCATGCTCTTGCCGTAGGTGGCGATGGCCTCCTCCTTGGTGTCGGCCATCCCGACGATCTTGAGGATGCCGGTGTGCTCACCCAGCTTGTAGTCACGGCCGCACTTGGCCGCCTCCTCCTGGTAGAGCCTGGCCTTGGCGGCGTGGTCGTCGGGGTTCGGGGTGAACATCCACGGCAGGATGTCCTCCTGTGCGGCCCTGATCACCGAGCGGTCGGAGATGGTGAACGGCTGCCACAGTTCCGGGTAGGGGTTCTGGTACGGCCGGGGGCAGACCGAGACCGCCTGGATCTTCCCGTTCTCGTCGAGTTCCCCGGGGGCGCCGAACGTCCTCGTCCACTCCTGCGCCGCCCAGCCCTCGATCCCGTCGAAGGGCGAGGGGATCTCGTAGTCGAGCACGTCGGACTTGTAGCGGAGCGTCTCCTGGGTCCAGGCCATCTTCATGATGTTCAGCACCTCGCCGAACACGTCGAAGTTGCGGTTGTCGGAGTTCGACCCGTCGGACCTGGCGGCCGAGGCGTGCCAGCGCTGTCCCAGCACGTTCATCCAGCGGTTCTGGTAACCGCGGGCCACGCCGAGCCGCAGCCGCCCCTTGCTGAACTGGTCGAGCAGGGCCACGTCCTCGGCCGCCCTGATCGGGTCCCAGGCGGGCAGTACCAGGCCGAGCGGGGCGAGCAGGATGCGCTCGGTCCTGGCGGCCAGGTCGGTGAGGAACATCAGCGGGTTGACCGAGAACTCGAAACCCTCGGAGTGGAAGTGGTGCTCGGTCATCATCAGCGCGTCGAAGCCGATCCGGTCGGCGTGGACGGCGATCTCGCGCACCTCGTCCAGCAGCTTCTGGTACGACTCGGTGTCGCGCCCGATCGGCCTTCTGGCCTTCGCGTTCTCCTCCTGGCTGTAGCCCGAGCCGGGGATCTGCGGGTTGAGCATCAACGAGAACTTCACGGCAGGCTCCTTAGCCAGTTGGTGACGACGATGAGGAACTCGCCCGGACGCTCCTCGTGCAGCCGGTGACCGCTGCCCTCCCAGACGACCGCCTTGGAGTGCGGGTCCTTGAACAGCCCGGCCTCCCACGCCGCCTGGGCGGGGTCGAACCAGAAGGTGAGCACCGGGCAGGCCCGGCGCGCGAGGTAGTCGTCGGAGTTGGGACGCAGGCCGAGCGCGTCCGGGCCGCCGAACATCGCCTCGAAGGCCTGCAGGAGTACGTGCGGAGGCGTGGCGAGGATCCGGCGCCGATGCCACTCGCGCAGCCACTCGGGCGTGGCGGCGGTCCAGGTCCACTCGTCGTTGCGCAGCGAGACCCCCACGACGTCCTCGCGCATCTGCTCGATCAGGGTGGGGAGGTATTCGCGCACCGCGCCCGTGAAGCCGTAGCCGGGGTCGACCGTGACCAGCGCCCTGACCAGCGAGGGATACTCCACGGCGAGGTGGGAGACGATCTGGCCGCCCATCGAGTGGCCCACGGCGACGCACGACTCCACCCCCAGGGCGGCGCAGAGCCGGGCGAGGTCGTCGGCCATCCGCCGGGGGGTGTTGCCGCTCTCGGGGGCGGAGGAGTAGCCGTGCCCGCGCACGTCCACCGCGATCACCCGGTGGTGCCTGGCGAGGGTGGGGATGTGGTGGACCCACTCGTGGGAGTCGGCGCCCAGGCCGTGGACGAGCAGCAGCGTCGTGTCGCCGGAGCCGTCGTCCGTGTGGAACAGCCGGACGTCGCCCAGATCCGTGAACGCCATCAGCGTCCTCCCGTGAGGATTGCCGTGTCCGCCGGCCGCGGTGCTCAGCCGTGCTCGGTGAACGCCTCGTCTTTGGTGACGTGAGCAAGCTACCCTAGGGATGATAAACGAGCAATCGCTTGGTTAACCAAGCGGGTCCGCTTGGCTGGGACGTCCCCCCGGCGACCTGGGCGGACGGCTGGAAGATGGGAAAGAATGCCCGTCGAAGGTCCGGGCGTGAAGACGGAGGCGCTGATGCGGCTGGGTGTCACGATGTTCGCCACCGACCGGTCCATGCCGGTCGCGGAACTGGCCGGGGCGGCCGAGGCGCGCGGGTTCGCCTCCCTCTACCTGCCGGAGCACACGCACATCCCGGTCTCCCGCCGTACGCCCCCGGCGGCGGGGCAGGCGGTGCTCCCCGAGGAGTACCGGCGCACGCTCGACCCGCTCGTCGCGCTCTCCCACGCCGCCGCCGTGACGAGCGAGATCGCCCTCGGCACCGGCATCATGCTCGTCGCCCAGCGCGAACCCCTGGTCACCGCCAAGGCCGTCGCCACCCTCGACCACCTCTCCGGCGGCCGGGTGGTGCTCGGCATCGGGTTCGGCTGGAACGTCGAGGAGGTCGAGGATCACCTCGGCCCGCAGGGCTTCCGTTCCCGCCGCGACGTGGCCCGCGAGCACATGCTGGCGATGAAGGCCCTGTGGAGCCGGGAGGAGGCCGGTTTCGACGGCCGCCACGTCGGCTTCGAGCCCTCCTGGTCCTGGCCCAAGCCGGTCTCCGGTCCCCCCGTCTACGTGGGCGGGGCCGCGGGCCCCAAGCTCTTCGCCCATGTCGCCGAGTACGCCGACGGCTGGATGCCGATCGGCGGCCGGGGCGTCAGGGCGGCCCTCCCCGCCCTGCGCGAAGCCTGCGACAAGGCGGAACGCGAGATGGTCAAGGTCATCCCCTTCGGCACGCTTCCCAACGCGGAGAAACTCGACTACTACTCCGAACTGGGCATCGAGGAGGTCGTACTCAGCCTCCCCAGCGCCGAGGCCGACCAGATCCTCCCCGTCCTCGACGAGTACGCGGCCTTCCTGCGCTGACCGGCCGCGGCCCGGGTGTTCCCGGTGGGCCCGAGGTCGTGTGCCTCCAAGCCGACTCCGGGGCAATGTCGCGCCGGGGCCCGGTCCCGCGGGCCGTACCGGATGACCGGCCCGGCATCGGCTCTGTGCTGGGCATCGGCGATTCGAGGGGTCTGTTGGTACTTGCCCTGACCTGAGCATCACATGAATATCACGGTGAGGAGGAGAAGACCTGTCTGCCCGTTGACTGTCGGCGATGCTTCTTCTTGAGTGAGAAGGGTGGCGGCGAGGGGAGGCTCGCGTGCCGTATGCGCAGCCGCTCAGAACGGGGGATCCGGCGGCGCTCGGTGAGTACGAGATCATCGGGCGGCTCGGAGAGGGAGGCCAGGGAGTGGTCTATGTCGGGGTGCGCCCCGACACCGGATCAGAGCCCTACGCGGTCAAGCTTCTGCACGGCTCGGTGGGGGATAACCCTGAGATCTTCCTGCGCGAGGTCGAGCTGGCGAAGCAGGTGGCCCGGTTCTGCACGGCCCAGGTGATCGACGCCGGGCTGGAGGGCGACCGGCCCTACATCGTCAGCGAGTACGTCGACGGCCCGTCGCTCCACCGTGAGGTCGCGGTCAGCGGGCCCCGCGAGGGAGGCAGGCTGGAGCGTCTGGCCATCGGCACGGCCACCGCGCTCGCGGCCATCCACCGGGCCGGGATCGTGCACCGCGACTTCAAGCCGCAGAACGTGCTGCTCGGTCCGGACGGGCCGAGGGTCATCGACTTCGGGCTGGCCAGGGCGCTGGACGCGGCGGCCACCCAGAGCGGGCGCGGTGCGGGCACTCCGGCCTACATGGCGCCCGAGCAGGTGGAGGGCGCCGAGATCAACCCGGCGGCCGACGTCTTCGCCTGGGGCGCCACGATATGTTTCGCGGCCAACGCCCAGGCGCCCTTCGGCCAGGACTCGATCGCGGCGGTGCTGAACCGGATCCTCACCGCCGCCCCGCAACTGGGGCGCCTCGACGGGCTGCTCGGCGCGCTGGTGGTCGACTGCCTGGACAAGAACCCCGGTAACCGTCCCAGCAGCCGTGAGTTGCTGCTCGCGCTGCTCGGCGACGGCGGGCGCGGGTCGGTGTTCGACTCCCGGACCCCTCCGGTGCCCGGCGGTCTCGCCCTGCGGGTCGGCTCCGGCGGGCCTGACGTCTCGGACCCGTCCGGAGTGTCCGGCCCCGCCGGCTCCTTCGGGGGGTCGGGCCTCGCGGGAAGGTCGCGCGCGTCCGGGGCCGCCTGGCGGGCGATGTCCGGTGGGCGCGGGCACCTCACCGAAGGCGAGGACTTCGACGAGCCTCGCACTCACCCGGGGCGGGCGGCCACCAGGGCGTCGATGGCGGTCTCCGGGGCGCTGCTGGTGAGCGCCGCGGTGCTGGCGGGGGTGCTGGTCCCGGCACTGAGCGGAGTCACCCCGAAAGGCACGGCGGCACCGCCGGCGGTTCGGGTGGTGGAGGCCGGTCCCCAGGCCGAGACGCCGCAGGCGAGCAGGACGAGCCCGCCGGTCAGGCCCCTCCCGGCGAACCCGGCCAAGCCTCCGCGCGCGGAGGGTGTCAGATCCTCCCCGCTGCCGCCGTCCGAGGTCACCACGGTCGTGCCGGCTCTCGTCGGGCTGGACCGTTCCGGGGCGGCGCGTCTGATCGAACAGGCCGGGCTGGTCGCCGGGACCGTCCGAGCGGTCAGCTCCGACCGGCCGGTCGGAGAGGTGCTCGCGAGCAACCCGGTGGCGGGGACCACGCTACCGAGGAAGGGCAAGGTCAACCTGGAGGTCTCCGCGGGGATCCAGGTGCCCACGCTGGTCGGCCTCGCCAGGAGCGCCGCCCAGGCGGCGCTCGCCCAGGCCGGGCTGGCCGCTGGAGGGGTGAGTACGCGCTGCTCGGACCAGCCGGCCGGACGGGTGCTGGCGAGCACCCCCGGTGCGGGCAAGCACGTCTCGCCGGGCAGCGCGGTGGCGCTCGTCGTCTCCAGGCACGGCGCTCCGGTGCCGTCGATCACCGGCCAGAGCGCGGCCGACGCCTCGAACACGCTCGGCGGGGCGGGTTTCGCGGTACGGACCCGGGCGCGGCTGGTCACCGACGACGCCCAGGACGGTGTGGTACTGGCGCAGAGCGTGGCGCCGGGCACCTGCGCCCGGCCGGGTGCGACGGTCGTGATCACGGTCGGGGTGGCGAGCCAGAGCGGGCCTGGCCCGGATCCGGGCCCGGGGCCTGGGCCGAGCCACGGCCCGGGCGAGACCACCGCGCCTCCCGACCCGCCCGACTCGCCGGATCCCGTACCCGGGGAGGCGGCTCCCTCGGGATGACGGCGGGCCGGGGCGACGGGCGCCCCCGGGGCGGCGAGGCAGTGGTCAGATGGTGGCCAGGATGGTGGTCAGCAGGATCTTCCTGACATCCTCCTGGGGAAGGTCGATCGTCTTGACCACCCCGTACTGCAGCGACCCCAGCAGGGCCCAGGCCCAGACCCGGCGGTCGGGATCGGGGTCGGGTCCGGCCAGCCGGTGGTAGATCTCGTCACGGAAGGCACGGATGATCTCGCCGGGGGAGCCGGGTGGCGCGTCGTCGGCGCCGCCGAGGTCCTCCATGATCAGCCGGATGATCGCCCGGTACCTGACCACGAAGGTCACCAGGGCCTCGACGAAGGCGCGGTCGTCGTCGAAGTCGCTCTCGATCAGGACCATGATGTCCTCGGCGGCGGGGGCGAGCAGTTCGGCGGCCAGCCGGTCCTTGGGGTGGAAGTGGTAGGCGACGGCGGTCTTCGTCAGGCCGACGGCCGCGGCGATGTCGGCCAGCGAGGTCGCCGCATAGCCGCGCTCGGCGAACAGTCGGCGAGCGGCGTCGAGGATCCGGCCGCGCGTGTCGTGTCCATGCTCAAGTGTGGTCATCGTCTCAATCCCACGCTATTGGGGGCGTTTCCCAATTTGCGCGCCTACTCTCGTATCGTAGGTTCTGTACGGCCGTACAGTACGGCGTTTCAGGCACATTTCAGACTTTAATAGGGCGGTCACCGAATGTCTGGTTTGCTGGGGCGGCTGGGGAGTTGGTGCGCGCGGCATGGCAAGGCGGTGCTGGCGCTGTGGGTCGTCGCCGCGGCAGTGCTGATGGCGGGCTCGGTGCTGTTCCCCGGACCGGCCACCAACGACACCAGCCTCCCCGGCACCGACGCCCAGCGGGCGATGGACCTGCTGAAGGACGGTTTCGGCCCCGGTTACGAGATGGGCGGTTCGGTCCAGCTCGTCCTCTACTCTCCCGACGGCTCCCTGCTCGCCGAGCCGAGGAAGAGCGCGGTGGAACGTGCCGCGGCGCAGATCCGCAAGGTCCCGCACGTGGTGGAGGTGACCCCTCCCTCCCGGACGGGCGGGATCGCGCCCAGCCTGGAGATCGGTTTCATCGCGGTCAAGCTTGAGGGGCACGACACCACCAAGACGGCCGAGACCGCCAAGCTCCTCGTCGAGGCGGCCGAGCCCGCGCGGGCGGCGGGCCTGGAGGTCGTGCCCGCCGGCTCGTCGAGCCCGGCGAACAAGGAGATCAAGACCGGGACGAGCGAGATCATCGGAGTGGTCTGCGCGCTGCTGGTCCTGCTGTTCGCGTTCGGCACCCTGGTCGCCGCGATGATTCCGATCTTCGTCGCACTGGTCAGCATCGCGACCGGGCTCGGCACGATCGGCCTGCTCGGCCATCTGGTGGACGTGCCCAAGCAGGCGCCGATCCTGGCGACGATGATCGGCCTCGGCGTCGGTATCGACTACGCGCTCTTCCTGCTGAGCAGGCACCGCAAGCTGCTGGCGGACGGCGTCCCGACCCAGGAGGCGATCCGCCGGGTGGTCGCCGGCTCCGGCGGTGCGGTGGTGTTCGCCGGCGGCACGGTGATCATCGCGCTCAGCGCGCTCCTGCTCGCCGACTTCCCCATGCTGCAGACGCTCGGCTGGATCACCGGCATCTCGGTGGTCTGCGCGGTGCTCACCGCCGTCACGCTGGTCCCCGCGCTGCTCGGGATGCTCGGGCACCGGGTCAACGCGTTCCGCCTGCCGTTCATGGGGCGCCGGGGCAGCCACGGCTCCTCCGGCTGGGGCTCGCTGGGCAACTGGGTGGCCAGGCGTCCCTGGAGCGTGCTCGCGCTCAGCCTCGTGCTCCTGGGAGCGCTCGCCGCCCCCGCCCTGGGACTCAAGCTGGGCACGCTCGACAACGGCTACGGCGACCGCGGCACCGACGCGCGGCGCTCCTACGAACTGCTGCAGGCCGGTTTCGGGCCCGGCATGAACGGCCCGCTCGTCGTGGTGGCGGATCTGGAGACCCCGGTCGTCGACGACAAGCCCGTCCCGGCCGTATTGCAGAACCTGAAGGACAGCGTCGCGGACGTCGAAGGGATGGCCCACGTCGGTGACCCGGTTCTCAACGAGCGCGGCACGGCGGCCCTGGTCCAGGCGATCCCCGACTACGCCCCCAGCGACCCCCGGGCGCTGGAGGTGGTCAAGGCGGTCCGCGCGATCGAGCTCGACGGAGCGAAGGTGCACGTGGGCGGTGAGGTCGCGGGCATGGCCGACGCCAATTCCAAGATCGCCGCACGCACCCCGCTGGTCGTCGGCGTCGTGGTCCTGCTGAGCGCACTGCTGCTGCTCCTGGCGTTCCGTTCGCCGGTCGTCGCGATCAAGGCCGCGGTGATGAACCTGATCTCGCTCGGGGCCGCGTTCGGCGCGCTCTCGCTGGTCTTCTCCCTGGGCCTGGGCAGCGGACTGGTCGGCATGGACCCGCCGGTCAATGTGGACGCCTCCTATCTGAGCACGCTCTTCTTCACGGTGCCGATCGACAGCTACATCCCGCTGATGCTGTTCGCGATCCTGTTCGGCCTGTCGATGGACTACGAGGTCTTCCTGCTCACCGCCGTGCGGCAGGCGTACCTGAGGCACGGCGACAACCGCAGGGCGGTGGCCGAGGGGCTGGGGTCGACCGGCCGGGTGATCACTTCCGCCGCTCTGATCATGGTCTCGGTCTTCGTCGCGTTCGTCGCCTACCCCGACCCGATGGTAAAGATCTTCGGTGTCGGCCTGGCGGTGGCCATCGCGGTGGACGCCACGGTCATCAGGGGCCTGCTGGTCCCGGCGACCATGGTCCTGCTCGGCAGGTTCAACTGGTGGTGCCCCGCCTGGCTGGACCGTCTGCTGCCGAACCTCTCCATCGAGGGTCAGGAGGAGGACGAGGAGGACGAGGAGCCGAGCAGGGAACTCGTCGGCGCCGGTCGCGGCTGAGCCGCGGCGGCGGCCGGGGGGATCGTGCACGAGGGCGGCGCGGTCAGTCGAAGACGATGACGCTGCGGGCCACCGCCCCCTCGCGGACGTGCCGGATCGCCTCGTTGATCTCCTCCAGCGGGAGGCGCTCGCTGACCAGGCGGTCGAGGTCGAGACGGCCGCGCAGGTACTGCTCGGCGAGCATGGGCAGGTCCCTGATCGGGGCGGCGTCGCCGCCCTGGGTGCCCATCAGGCGTCTGGAGGCGAACAGCAGGCTCGGCTCGACGCTGAGCGGTTCGCCCTGCGGCGGGCTGCCGACCATCACCGTCGTGCCACCGGGCTGGGTGGAGGCGAGGGCGGCGCCGAGCACGCCGGCCACGCCGGTCACGTCGAAGGCGTAGTCCACGCCGCCCCTGACGATCTCGCCCACCTGCTTGGGCAGGTCGGTGACGAGGATCGTGTGGGTGGCGCCGAACTCCTCGGCCAGCTTCAGCTTCTGTTCGGCCACGTCCGCGGCGACGACGGTGGTGGCCCCGGCCAGCACGGCGCCCTGGACGACGTTCAGCCCGACCCCGCCGCAGCCGACCACCAGCACGCTGGAGCCGGGGGTGACCCGCGCGACGTTCAGCACCGCGCCGACGCCGGTGATCACCCCGCAGGCCAGCAGGCACATGGTGTCGAACGGCGCGTCCTCTGCGATCCTCACGCACATCGCCTCGTTGACCACGGCGTACTCGGCGAACGAGCCGATGCCGATCATCGTCCTGGCGCCGTCGCCGTCCACGGTGATCCGGGTGCCGCCGTCGCGCATCGTGCCCATGATGGCCGCCATCCTGGCGGGGCCGCCGCACAGGTGGAACCGGCCGGCGCCGCAGTTGCGGCAGCGCCCGCAGGCGCCGTTCATCGCGATGATCACATGGTCACCGGGTCTGACGCCGGTCACCCCGGCTCCGGTGCTCTCCACGATCCCGGCGCTCTCGTGGCCGAGTACGAAGGGGAGTCGTCGCACCACCGGGCTCTTGCCGTCCAGCGCCTTGATGTCGGACCCGCAGACGCCGGACGCCTTGATCCGTACCCGTACCTCGCCGGGTCCCGGATCGGCGATCTCGACATCACGTACCTCCAGCGCCGTGCCGAACCCGGTGAGTACGGCCGCACGCATCAACATGTCCGCTCCCGTCGAGCCGAGGGCCCCGTGCGCTCCGCGCGTTGGCCCGGAGCGGCATTATAAGCAAGCAATTGCTTGGTTATCTACCGTGCCGGGACGCCGCCGCCCGCCTCTTCCCGTCTTCCGGGGGGTGTGTGGCCCGTGTGGAGGGTGTGGTGATCTTCCATTGACACCCCCGGATGCCAAATCTACGCTGACGAAACCAAGCGAGCGCTAGGCCAAATTGTGTCGGGCGCGCGCCGCACGGCACGGCACGGCAGGGAGCGACCTATGAGACGGCAGGCAGTGCGACTCATCGGCCTGGTGGCCGCGGCGGCGCTCGCCGCAGGCGGCTGCGCGGCCGAGCAGAAGGCCGCGGGGGGCGGTGGCTCCGAGGGAGCGGCGGGAGTGACCGCCACGACGGTCAAGGTGGGCGGAGTGCTCACCAAGACCAGCGCGAGCGGCTACTCCACCAAGGACGCGGAGATCGGGGCCAGGGCCAGGTTCCAGCGCGCGAACGAGGCCGGTGGCGTGCACGGACGCACCATCGAGTTCATCGGGGCCGAGGACGACAACCAGGACGCGGCCAAGGGCGACGCGGCGGCCAAGAAGCTGGTTCAGAAGGACAGGGTGTTCGCACTGGTCCCCGTGCACGCGCCCAACTTCGGCGGCGCGACCTTCCTGGAGCAGCAGGGCGTGCCGTGGTTCGGCTGGGCCACCGGGCCGCAGTGGTGCGGCACGAAGACGGGCTTCGGCTACAACGGCTGCCTGGCGCCGCAGCCGGGCGCGGGCTCGCAGACCTGGTGGGGCAACCAGATGGCCGAGCTCATCGGCGGCTCGGCGGGCAAGAGCGTCTACGTCCAGACGAGTGACTCCAGCGGCAGCAAGTACGGGGGCAAGACCATCTCGCAGTCCTTCGAGGCCGCCGGCTTCGAGCTGGTCGGCCTCAACTCGGGTCTGCCCGCCGCGGCCCCGCCGCCCGACTGGCTCCCGTACGTCAACAAGATCATGACCTCCGACGACGGCGGGCCGCCGGACCTGGTGGTCTCGATCATCGCCGGCACCAAGTTCAACGTCGGCCTGTACGGCGCGCTGAAGAAGGCGGGCTACAAGGGGCTGATCTCCGACGCGACCAGCTACGACGCCGCGATCCTGGCGGACCCGGCGATCGCCCAGGCGCTCGAAGGCGTGATCGCGGCCCCCATGTTCGAGCCCTTCGAGTCGCAGGCCCCGGAGATCGCGCAGCTCAGGGCGGACGTGGAGAAGGCCGCACCGGGGACCCGGCTCACCCAGCATCTGGCCATCGGCTACTGGGCGGCCGACATCTTCCTCAAGATCCTGGAGCAGACCGGTAAGGAGCTGACCAGGGAGAGATTCCTGGCCGCGGCCAACGGCTCCTTCGACTACGAGAATCCCGGCTTCGGCCGGATCCGCTACCCCAAGGACCACACCGAGCCCAACGGCTGCGGCGCCCTGGTCAAGCTGGAGGGGGGCGCCTTCAAGGTGGCCAAGAACATGAAGTGCTTCGACAACGTCCCGCTGAGATAGCGGGCGCGGGCTTGCCGCTCACGCGTCTGGCGGGCCACGTGAGCGGCGAGCCGGGGGCACCCCCCGCCATCCGGCCGTCGTCCTCTTCGGGGAGCGGCCCCGGCCCGCGCGAAGGCCGGCCTCACCGGTCCCGCAGGCGAACGGGTCACACCCGTGAGCAGTCAGCAACCAGGCGCGAAATTCCGGGGTGAAGGCCCTTATGTCCGAGCTTGTTGGTTACATTCTCAGCGGCCTCGTCACCGGAGCCGTCTTCGCGGTCATGGCCTCGGGGCTGACCCTGTCCTACGCGGCGACGGGCGTGTTCAACTTCGCTCACGGGGCCATCGGGTTCCTGGCCGCGCTGCTGTACTTCGAACTCAACGTGGGTCTCGGGCTGCCCGCCTGGGCGGCCGGGACGGTCGCGGTGGCGCTCTTCGCGCCGCTGCTCGGCTACCTGCTGCACAGGGTCATGTTCCGGGGCCTCGCCCAGGCGGGGGAGACGGCGCAGATCGTCGGGACCATCGGCCTGACGATCGCGCTCCCGGCGCTCGGGCTGCTGGTCGTCGACCTGGTCGCCGAGCCGCTCGGGCTGCCACGTGCCGACGCGACCTCGCTGCCGCGCGGCCTGGGCCCCTACCCGGCGGTCACCTACGCCTTCGGCGGCGTCCATCTCGATTCCGACCAGCTCATCACCTTCGCCTTCGCGGTACTGGCCGCCGCGGGGCTGTGGGTCTTCATGCGGCACACGCCGTACGGCCTGAGGATGCGCGCCTCGGTGGACTGTCGCGGGCTGGCCACCCTGCGCGGGATAGACGTCGACGCCTCCTCGGCCATGGCCTGGACGCTCAGCTCGACACTCGCCGGGCTCGCCGGGGTGCTGGCGGTCTCGACCCTGGGCCTGGACTCCACCGCGTTCACCGTGATGCTGTTCGTCTCGGCGACGGCCGCGGTGTTCGGCCGGCTCAGGTCGATCCCGTGGACGTTCGCGGCCGGGCTCGGGCTCGGCGTGGTGCAGAACCTGGTCGCGGGGTACGCGGACTTCGCCGAGGACGTCACCGGACTGCGCACGGCGGTACCGGTGATCCTGCTGTTCGTCGGGCTGATCCTGCTCAACCGGTCCAGGGACCGCATCGCGGGGTCCGCCGCCGAGGACGCCCCGCCCCCCGACCACCTGGCCGACCTGCCGCCGTGGCGGCGGCGCCTGCCGTGGGCGCTCGGCCTGGTCGCGTTGCTGGCCTGGACCCTCACCCGCCCGGCCGACGACTTCTACGTGAGCGTGGTGGCCCAGGGGCTCGTCCTCGCGCTGATCTTCTGCTCGTTCGTGGTCGTCACCGGCATCGGCGGCATGGTCAACCTCGCGCAGGCGTCCTTCGCCTCGATGGCCGCGCTCACCTGCGGCTGGGCGTTCTCCTCCGGTCTGCCCCTGCCGGTGGCGATCCTGCTGGGGGTACTCGGTGCGACGGCGGTCGGCGTGCTCGTCGCGTTGCCCGCCCTCCGGCTGGGCGGCCGGATCCTCACCCTGGCCACGCTCGCCCTCGCCCTCCTCGCCGACCAGGTGCTCTTCCAGATCGACGAGTTCAGCAACGGCACGATCGGCTGGCCGCTGCCCGCCATCGGACTGGGGCTCGCCGACACCACCGACCCTCGGGTACGGGTCCTGCTGCTGCTGGCCCTGATCGGGCTGGTCGGGCTCCTGGTTCGGAACCTGGAGCGGTCGGCCTCGGGCCGGGCGGTCCTGGCCGTCCGCTCCGCGCCCGCCGCCGCGACCACCTCCGGCATCTCGGCGCCCCGCACCAAGATCATGCTCTTTGCCCTGGCCTCCGGGATCGCGGGGCTGGGCGGAGTGCTGTTCGCGATCTCCAAGGGGTCGGTGACGGCCACCGACCTGCCGGCCTTCTCGGGTTTCGTCTGGCTGGCCGTGGTGGTCCTGCAGGGCGTCCGCAGGATCGGCGGCGCGGTGCTCGGCGGGCTGATCGCCGCGATCTTCCCCGAGCTGCTGGCCGGGTGGCACGTCTCCGCGCACGTCGGGGCGATCCTCTTCGGGGCCGGCGGGATGATCCTGGCCAGGCATCCGGACGGGGTGCTCGCCCAGCTGGGCGAGGCCCGCCACCGCCGCCGCACCCGCGGCGACCGCGCCGCGGCCCTCCGGCGCGAGACACCCGCCCGCGAGGGGGGCGCTCCGGCGGTGAAGGCGACGAACGGGACCGGCCGCCTCACGGTCACCGCGCCGCCGCGGACACCGGCCGTCGAGGACGCGCTGTTCCGGCTGGAGGGCGTGGTCGCCGGGTACGGGGACGTCACGGTGCTGCGCGGGGTGGACCTCGCGGTACGGCCGGGAGAGGTGGTGGCGCTGCTCGGCGCGAACGGCGCGGGCAAGTCCACCACCTGCGCGGTCGCCGCGGGGGATCTCCGGGTGACGGCGGGGCGGGTGGTCCTGGACGGGACCGACGTGACCTCCTGGCCCGCCCACCGCCGCGCGCGGGAAGGCGTGCTGCTCGCACCCGAGGGGCGCGGTGTCTTCCCCGGGCTGACCGTGGACGAGAACCTGCGGACCTGGCTCGCCGATCCCGGTCCCGTCTACGAGCGGCTGCCGCAACTCGCCAGGCGCCGGGGGCTTGCCGCCGGGGCACTCTCCGGTGGCGAACAGCAACTGCTCACCCTGGCTCCCGCCCTGGTCAGGCCGCCTCGGGTACTGATCGCCGACGAACCCTCGCTCGGCCTGGCGCCGCTCGTCGTCGAGCAGCTCTTCGAGGTCTTCGCCGAGCTGCGCGAGCGCGGCGTCGCGCTGCTCCTGGTGGAGGAGAAGGCCACCTCGGTGCTCGAACTCGCCGACACCGTCGCGTTCATGCGCCTGGGCAGGGTCACCTGGACCGGCCCCCGGGCCGAGGTGGACGACGCCAGGCTCACCGCCGCCTATCTGGGGGTGTCGTGACATGGGAGACGGAGTGGTGATGAGCGCGGCGTTGCGGGTCGAGGCCGTATCGGTCTCCTTCGGGGGCGTCCACGCGCTCACCGACGTCTCCTTCGAGGTGCCGGCGGGCCAGGTCTGCGGGGTGATCGGGCCCAACGGGGCGGGTAAGACCACGCTGTTCGACGTGATCTCCGGACTGCGCCGGCCGACCTCGGGCTCCGTCTCGGTGACGGGCCGCGAGAGCACGGGGACTTCGGCGGTGCGGCGGGCGCGTGCCGGGCTGCGCCGCACCTTCCAGCGGACCCAGGTGTTCGGCCGGCTGACCGTGGCGGACAACGTGCTGGCCGCGATGGAGTGGAGAGGCGGGGGAGGCGGGCTCCCTGCCGACCTGGTCGGCTGGCGGGGGCGCCGGAGGCTGGAGCGGGCACGAGGGGAGCGGGTGGACGAGGTACTGGAGCTCTGCGGGCTGAACGGGCTGCGCGACGCCTACGCGGCGGCACTGCCCGCCGGGGCGCGACGCCTGGTCGAGCTGGCCCGCGCCCTCGCGGACGCGCCGTCCCTGCTGCTGCTCGACGAGCCCACGTCCGGTCTCGACGCCGACCAGACCGCTCGCATCGAGGAGGTCATCGGGGCGTTGGAGACGACGATCCTGCTGGTGGAACATGACATGGGATTCGTGATGGGCACCTGCGACCGTCTCGTCGTCCTCGATCTCGGCCACGTCATCGCCTCGGGCGCCCCCGCCGAGATCCGCGAGGATCCCGTGGTCCGTGCCGCCTACCTCGGCTGACAGTGAGGATGCGGATGAACGTCCGGCCGACCGCGGCGCCTTCGACGGGATCCGCCGGCCTCGGCCGGGAGGTGTTCGTCCGCACTCGTCGGGCGCGGCGCGGGTGGGATTCCGGGGTGATCGGGGGCCGCGCGCCGCATCCGGATTCGGCACTCGCCGTTGTGGGCATATACTCACCCATACCTTGATCGCTTACCGGCGCGGGGCCGTCCCGCCCTTTTGCGCGCCGGGAGGGTTCCAGCACGTCGTCGGACGCTCCCGGCGATCTACCAGTGGCTTCCAAGTACTCCCCAAGTGGTCCCCGTCATGCTCTCGCCTCGGGAAGCAAGTTTTGGGGAGAGTACGAAGATGTGGGGAAGAATCAGCGCCGTCGCGGGCCTGGTGCTGGCGAGCACACTGGCACTGCCGGGTACAGCGGTGGCCAAACCCAAAGAGGTCGACGTCCCCGTCGGGACGTGGCTGGCCGCCAGGACGCACCCGTCCGTCCAGCTGACCTCGGTGTCCTACACGGCGGACGTGGCCGTGCCGACGCCCGAGGCGAACCTGGAGGCGATCAGGACCCTGACCCAGCAGGGGATCAACGCCGTGCAGAGCGGCAAGATCTCCTCCGACGAGAACAGCATCTACCGCTGGGTCGTGCAGCAGATGGCCAAGGACCCGGGTCGCTACTTCTCGCCCGGCGGGCAGGAGCGGGTCGTCGAGGCGACGGCGGGCGGGCTGTGCACCGGCTGGTGGGTCACGCCGGACGGCTACATGGTGACCGCGGCGCACTGCGTCGGCCAGGAGGACACCGAGCTGGCCCAGACCTTCGCGGCCCAGGCGCTGACGAAGATCAATGAGAAGGACGCCGCGGACCTGGTCGCCAGCCTCGGCGACATCGCCTCCGACGAGGAGATCCTCCGGACCGCGACGAAGATCTTCCAGGTCTGGAACGCGGACAACATCAAGATCCGCAATGTCCAGAGCTCGCTTTCGCTGCTGCAGAGCCTGCCGGGCGGCGGTGTCGACAAGACCACCAAGACGGTGCCGATCGAGCTGGTCGCCAAGGGCACGGTCTACCCGGGCAAGGACGTCGCGATCCTCAAGGCCAACGGGCAGAACAACCTGCCGACCGTGCCGCTGGGCGAGGACTCGGACGTGCGCGTCGGCGACACCCTCTACATCAGCGGGTTCCCCGGCACCGTGACGCAGACCTCGATCTTCAACCTTGAGTCCAAGCTCGACCCGGCGTTCACCGAGGGCCCCTACAACGCCAGCCGCCAGACCCCCGAGGGGGTGCCGTACATCCAGACCCAGGCGCCCTCCTATCCGGGCAACTCCGGCGGTCCGGTGTTCAGCAAGGACGGCAAGGTCATCGGCATCCTGGTCGGCGGCCTGATCCAGCAGGACGGCGGTTCCACCGAGGGTGAGAGCTTCGTGCTGCCGGTCAGCATCGTCAAGGAGAAGCTGAACGAGAAGAACATCAAGCCGGCCGAGTCGACGACCACGAAGGCCTACAACGAGGCGCTCGACCTGTTCTTCCAGAACAGATATTCCGACGCGCTGCCCAAGTTCCGCGAGGTGCAGGCACTGCAGCCGAACCACCCGTACGTCGCCAAGTACATCAGCGACTCCCAGCAGGCCATCACCGCGGGCAAGGACGAGAGCGGCACCCCGATCCTGCCGTGGCTGCTCTGGGGCGGCGGCGGCCTGGTCGCCGCGTTCGTGATCGGCACGATCGTCGCGGTCGCCAGGGGCAAGCGCCGTAGCGGGGGACCGGCCGCCTTCCCGCCCGCTCCGTACGGGGGGCAGCCCGGCTACCCGGCGCAGTTGCAGGGCGGCCAGCCACCGTACGGCCAGCCGCAGTACGGCCAGCAGGGGCAGCCGTACGGTGCGCCGCAGCAGTACCAGCAGCGGCCGCCCTACCCGCTCCCGGCGGGGCAGGGGGAGACCCGGGCGGTCCGCCCGCAGTCGCCGTACGGCCAGCCGCAGCCCCAGCAGGGGGCTCAGGGACCCGGGGCGAACACCCGGATCGCAGGTCTGGAGGCGGAGCTGGAGCAGCTGCGCCGGAACATGGGGCAGCGCCCGCCCGAGCAGCGCTGAGTACGTCCGCCCGGGTGGAGCCGCATCCCTGGGGAGCGCCGGCGGCGCTCGCCCGGGCGGAATCGGGGTCACCTGCCCGAACGCGCCGGACGGTCGTCCGGCCAACGGCGTCCGGACAACGGCGTCCAGGCGGCGGCGTTCGGACGGGTGACGCCGGGCGATCACCCGAATGCCGCCCTTCGGGCGAGGGGCGGCGTTCGGGTGCCGAGGCCCGGAGCGGACCACCGCTCCGGGCCTTTCGCGGTACGGCCCGCTGTACGCCTACCCAAGCGTGCGCTAGGTTGGTGTAGTGGATCTGGACTTCACTCCCGCGGAGCGGGAATTCCGGGCCGAGGTGCGGGACTGGCTGGCCAGGCATGTCCCGGCCGCCCCGCTGCCCTCGATGGACACGAGGGAGGGCTTCGAGGCGCATCGCGAGTGGGAGCGCCTGCTCGCGGCCGACAGGCTGTCGGTGGTCTCCTGGCCCGTCGAGTACGGCGGGCGGGGGGCGAGCCTGGTCGAGTGGCTGATCTTCGAGGAGGAGTACTGGGCGGCGGGCGCCCCCGGCAGGGTCGGCCAGAACGGCATCTTCCTGCTGGCCCCCACGATCTTCTCGTACGGCACGGCGGAGCAGCGGGAGCGTTTCCTGCCCGCGATGGCCAGGGCCGACGAGGTCTGGGCGCAGGCCTGGTCCGAGCCCGAGGCGGGCAGTGACCTGGCCGCCCTGCGGTCCCGCGCGGAGCGGGTGGAGGGCGGCTGGCGGCTGTACGGGCAGAAGACCTGGAGCTCCCGGGCCTGCTACGCGGGCTGGGGCTTCGGCCTGTTCCGGACCGATCCCGCCTCGGCCAGGCACCGGGGCCTGACCTACTTCATGTTCCCGCTGGCCGATGTCACCGTACGGCCCATCGCCCAGCTCGACGGCGAGCACGGGTTCGCCGAACTGTTCTTCGACGGCGTCGAGGTCCCCGACGACCTGGTGCTCGGTGCCCCCGGCGAGGGCTGGCGGATCGCGATGGCGACCACCTCCTCGGAGCGGGGCCTCACCCTGCGCAGCCCCGGCCGGTTCACGGCCACGGCCGACCGGCTGGTCCGGCTGGCCCGCTCGGGTGGCGTCGATCCCGCCCTGGCCGATCAGGTCGCCCGCGCCTGGCTGGACGCCGAGGCCTACCGCCTGCACACCTTCGGCACCGCCCGCCGTCTGGCGGCCGGGGAGGAGATCGGCTCCGCCTCCAGCATGGGCAAGGTCTTCTGGTCCGAACTGGACGTGCGCATGCACACCCTCGCCCTGCGGCTACTCGGCGAGCGCGGCCTTCTGGACGGCGCTGCCCCCGAGGCCGAGGACGGCGGGCGCTGGCTGGACGGCTTCCTGTTCTCCCTGGCCGGACCGATCTACGCGGGCACCAACGAGATCCAGCGCAACATCATCGCCGAACGCGTCCTGGGGCTTCCACGATGAACTTCGCCTTCACCGATGACCAGCTCGCACTGGCCGCCACGGTCAGGGAGGTACTCGCCGCGCACTGCCCGGCTCGGGCCGCGCGGACGGAGCGGACCCCCGCCTGGTCACGACTCGCCGAGATCGGACTGTTCGGGCTGCTGGTCCCCGAGGAACACGACGGCCTCGGGCTGGGACTCCTCGACGCGGTGCTCGCCTTCGAGGAGACGGGCAGGGTCGCGCTCCCCGGCCCGGTGGCCGAGACGGCGGTGGCGGCCCCCGTGCTGCTGGCCGGCGACCCGGTGCTGGGCAAGCTCGCCGCGGGCTCGCTGCGGGTGAGCGTGCGCATCGGTGACCAGGTCTACTCTCCCGACGCGGACCTGGCGGACCTGCTGGTCGTCGAGCGCGACGGTGTCCCGTACGCGGTGACGCCGGGGCGGGCGCGGCTCACGCCCCAGCCGGGGGTCGATCGGAGCAGAAGGCTGTTCGCGGTGGACTTCGACGCGGAATCCGGTGTGGGGTCCGACGGTGTGACCCGGCTCACGGCCCCGGTGGCCCCCGCGGTCCGCGCGGTCACCGTGGCGGTCGCCGCCCAGCTGGTCGGGGCGGCCAGGCATCTGCTGGAGACGAGCGTCGGCCACGCGCTGACCCGCAGGCAGTTCGGTGTCCGGATCGGGTCCTTCCAGGCGGTCAAGCACCTGCTCGCCGACGTGGCGGTGGCCGTCGAGTTCGCCGCGCCGCTGGTCTACGCCGCGGCCTTCGCGGTGGACAGGGAGCTGCCGACCGCCGGCCGGGACGTCGCCGCGGCCAAGGCCGCCGCGGGAGAGGCCGCCGAGCTGGCCGCCAGGACCGCGCTTCAGGTGCACGGCGCGATCGGCTACACCGAGGAGCTCGACCTGCACCTGTGGCTCGCCCGGGTGTGGTCCCTCTCCGCCGCCTACGGCGGCATCGCTCTGCACCGCTCCCGGCTGAGAGCCGAGATCCTCGGTTCCGCCGGACCGGTGAGGTGGCCGTGAGCAGGGAAGTCCCGGCCGGTCACGGGCGGCGCCGGTCACCCGGGAGCGCGCCTCCCCCGCGGCCACCGAGGGAGGCGTCGTGAGGTTCGGGGTCCCGCTGGGGCTGATCCATCCGGACGCGTGGCGGGACGTCGCGGTCGCCGCCGACGAACTGGGGTTCGAGTCGGTCTGGCTGCCCGAGCACCTGGTGTTCACCACCGACCTGTCGCTGGCCGTCTATCCGGGAACCGACAGGCCTGGCATCTCCCCGGCCACCCCGCTCTTCGACGCCCCCGCCTACCTGTGCTGGCTGGCCGGGCTGACCTCGCGGATACGGCTCGGCACCGCCGTGCACCTCTACGCGCTGCGGCATCCCTTCGCCGCCGCCCGCGCCTTCGCCACCCTGGACAGGGTCTCGGGAGGGCGGGCGATCTGCGGGGTCGGCGCCGGTTGGTACGAGGGGGAGTGGCTGGCGGCCGGGGTGGACTTCGCGACCCGGGGCCCGCGCCTGGACGAGGCGATCGAGGTGACCCGGCGGCTCTGGTCCGAGCCGGTCGTCGCGCACTCGGGACGCTTCTACCACTTCCCCGAGGTCGCGTTCGAGCCCAAACCGGTCCAGGAGCGGCTGCCGATCCTCGCCGGGGGCGAGTCGGGCGCGGCCCTGCGGCGGGCCGCCCGGCTCTGCGACGGCTGGATCAGCATGCCGCACTCCCTGGAGACGATCCGCCCGCAGCTCGACAGGCTCGCCGCGCTCCGCGACGACCGCCCCTTCTCGGTCACCGCGCACGCCTACGAGCTCGGCGGTCCCGCCGAGATCCCGCGCTGGGAGAGGCTCGGCGTGGACCGCATGATCGTCCGCCCCTGGCGACGTAGCCGCGACGCCGTGGCCGCGCTGGCCGCCTTCGCCGCCGACCATCTCTAGACCCATCGGGTCCCTAGGCCGGCACCCCTGTCCTGCGGCGGCGTCCCCGGTAGCCGCTGTGCACCAGGACGTCGCCTGGTTCGGCGGGTGAGGTGAGGGGGCCGGCCAGGGTGGCGGTCCCGCCCTGGCCGCTCCGGGCGCTCCGGACCACGGGGAGAGAGGCGGAGACGGTGGCCGTTCTCGGGCCGGTGGCCAGGTGCGCGGGCATGGTGGAGCGGGCGGGACGGGCGGAGTGGGCCGGGGTGGCCGGGATGGTGGTGGTGATCACGGAGTCGGCCCGGCGGTGGCGGCGGCCCCGCAGCGGGGCGTCCTGCACGAAGGTGGACGACTCCACCACGGGACGCTCGTGCAACCGACGCCTGCCCCGGTAGGGCGCGCTGGAACGGCCGGCGGCGCCGGTCCGGGCGGGGGTAGCGGTCCGCCCTGGGGCGCGGCGGCGGCCCGGAGCCCTGCGGGACGGGGTGACCGGCGCGGTGCGCTCGGCGGCAGGCGCGAGCCGTACCCTCGACTGCTTGGCCCTGGCGTGCGCGATGATCGCCGCCGCGGCGAGCAGCACCGGCGCGAGCACGGCGGGGCTGCCGAGCTCCGGGGGATGCACGGTGAGGTCACGGACGGTGGCGGTCGGCGAGACGGCGAGCGCGCTGGTGTCGGCGGTGGCGGGCTTGGCGTGCTTGCCCGGCGAGGTACGGGGCCGGGCCTGACCGGGCGTTCCGGCGGCCGCCCGGTCACCGTCCGAGGTGTTCGCGGTGCCGCTCTGCCGCGACGCGGCGGCCCCGTCGCCGTTCCCCGATATGGTCCTGCCGTCGTTTCCCGAGGCGGTCTCGCCGCGGCTCCCCGAGGTGGACTCCCGGCCGTTTCCGGCGGTCGGCCCGGTGGCGTGCCCGGGGGTCTGCCCGGTCTTGCCGGGGCCCGCGGACGCCGGGGTCTTTCTCGCGGGGACGGGGACGGGGGCGGGGACCAGGTCGAGCAGGTCGGGCCCCGGATCGATCGCCACCAGGTTTCCCCCGCCGCCGCCCCCACCCCCGCCGCTCGCGGTGGCGGCGGCGGGATCGAGAACCGTCTGCTTCTCGGTGGCCTCCCGGTCCAGCCGGGCCTTGATCTTCTCCGGGTACCCGTAGCCGACGACCTTGCCGGTGTCGCGCTCCTTGCGCTTGGCGATCCCCCCGTCGATGTTGCCCTCGATCGTGTGGATCCTGTTCCCCTCGACCCGGGTGACGATCCCCACGTGGTCGATGCCGTCGATCCTCTTCGAACCGCTCCAGTCGAAGAAGACGATGGCTCCGGGCTTGGGAGTGGTGCCCCAGGCGTCCTGCTGGCGGAACCACCGGGCGTGGTAGACGGTGTAGGCGAACTGGCCGATCCACTCCTCGTAGCCCAGCTCGGCGGCCGCCCAGGAGAGGTACATGTCGCACCAGGGGGCGGCGGTGTAGTCGGCGTCGAACTCGACGGTCCTGCCGTACCAGTCGCCGAACTTGGTGTAGCCGCCGCTCTTCTCGGAGTATCCGAGCTGGCTCTCCAGCAGCTTGATGAACTTCTGCATCTCAGGGGTCATATGAGGTTTCAGGGGGACCCCCGGCGGCCATGCGGGCATGGTCGCTCCGCCTTGCGACCTGGCTGCCGGGAGACGGGGTCGAGCGACGGCGTGTTCACGCGAGCCTCCCGGGGGCGGGCGAGACGCGTGCGGCGGCACCACTGGCCGGTTGTCTTCCGTGACGAGGGAGGTTACCCGGCCTCAAGGATAGGTCACGACAGTCTAAAGCGCGCGCAAAGTCACTCGACGTCGTATACCTAGACAAAAGGCGACGTCAGGGGGCTTTCATGCGATCTTTCGCGGGTAAACCGTCTGGCGAAAAGATCTACGGGGCGTCCGCAACCGGCGCCGGGAGCGCCTGTCTCCGTGCGGATCGGCCCCGTTGACCATCCTCCCTGCCGAGGGCCGACCTCTTTACCATCGGCGAAATGGGTATGGATATGGGTATTTATCCCGATATGACGGGATCGGCGCTGAGGGATGCTCGTCACATCGAAGGCTCAACTGCAACCAATGAAGGATCAAAGGTACGAGCCATGTGTCAGCATCAACCGCGATGTCCTCTCGCAAGCGCCCCCGATCACGAAGCCGCGTCCCTCGTGGCCTTCCACCCCGAGCAGGGGTGGGGTCTGCTCTGCAACGGCGTCGTGGTCTTCGATGACACCGGGGCGCTCCTGCCGGACGGGCGGAGCACCCCCGTCCACGACATGCCCGCTCACCGCGTTCCGATGAGGCAGGCGGCATGAGTCCGGTCCGCGTTCCCACCGACCAGGGACCGGGGACGCCACTCCAGCAGGTCACCCAGCCGTGGCCGGTCGCCTTCGGTGACGACCACGTGTGCGGGCCGCACCCGGTCGAGGTGGCGCCCATGGCCCCCCTCCCCGAGGGGCCGGACGCGAAGGAGACGTCGTTCTCCTTCACGCCCGAGTCGTCGTCCGTGCCCCGGGCCCGCCGGATGACCCGCGCCTGCCTGGCGGACTGGGGCCTGCGGGAGGAGCACAGCACGGTCGCCGAGCTGCTCGTCAGCGAGCTGGTCACCAACGCGCTGCACCACTCGCGGGGGACCATCAGGCTCGCCCTCTCCTTCGAGGACGGCCTGCTGCGCTGCGAGGTCGAGGACGCGGACACGGACCCCTCCCCGATCCGGGTGTACCAGGCGCGCGAGGACGACGAGCGGGGCCGCGGGCTGTACCTGATCGACCTGCTCTCCTGCTGCTGGGGTAGCGACCGCACCTGTGACGGCAAGGCCGTCTGGTTCGAGCTCCCCGCGCACGCCGCCGCCGAGCGCTGACCGCGGGCCCGCCGTACGCGCCGGTCGCCCCCGCCGGGAGCCGAACCCACGTACCACCTCCGAAGAGCGGAGGCCGAGTCCCCCGACTCGCCCTCCGCCCTCCGCCGGAGCCGACGAGATCGCCGCACTCGTCGGCTCCGGCGTCCCCCTCCGCCCGTCAGGTGCCGGGAGGGTGGCTTCCGTCCGTGTCGCGGTTGCGCTCGCCGATCCAGACGGCGATCTGGGCCCGGGAGTGGAAGCCCAGTTTGGTCATGATGTGTTCGATGTGCCCCTCCGCGGTGCGCTGGGCGATCGTCAACGAGGCCGCGATCTCCTTGTTGCTCAGTCCCCGGGCGACGAGCTGGGCGATCTCGGTCTCCCTGCGGGTCAGCGGGGACGGCGACGGCGACGGCTCGGCCCTGCCGGGATGCCTGCCGGGGCGGGTGCCCTCGTCCAGGGCGAAGGCCAGCGCCTCGTCGCAGGGCAGCTTCGCGCCCCGCCTGACGGTCGTGTCGAAGGCCGCCTTCCCGAGGGCCTCACGCGTACGTGCCTCGCACTCGTCGTGGTAGTGCATGAGGTGTCCGAACCCGGACATCGGTGCCCCGACCGCCTGCCAGATCGGCTCCAGGATCCCCAGCAGTACGGCCGCCCGCCGGTGGTCTCCCTCCGCGGCGGCGATCCAGGCCAGCACCTCCAGGTTGACGCCGATGCCCAGCAGATCGTCGAGCGAGCGGTTGAACCTCAGGCTCTCCTTCTCCAGCTCGATCGCGCGCCGGGCGTCGCCCCGGGACCAGACCCCGATGCCGAGCGCCATCATCGCGTAGGCCCGGTGCCAGCCCTCCCCGTGGGCTTCGCAGAGCGCGAGGCACTCCTCGCCCGCGGAGACGGAACTCTCCCAGTCGCCCAGGAAGGAGTGGGCGAGGCAGAGCCGGATGAGCGTCAGGGCCAGGCCCGTCGGGTCGTCGTCGGCCCGGTGACGCGCCGCCGCCTCCCGGTAGAGCTCGATCGCGGCTCCGATGTCCCCCCGGAACATGGCGATCATCCCCGAGTAGAGCGCGACATAGCCCAGGATCGGCTCGTGTCCGGGCCGGTCTCCCAGCGCCCGGGCCTCCTCCAGCATCGCCGCGGCGGCGGTGACGTCGGCCTGGATGATGGCCAGCCAGCTGTCGGACCACAGCGCGCGGCCCCGGATCTCGTCGGGCCCGGTGACGGCCGGCAGGCTCCGGTCCAGCCAGTGGCGTCCCTCGCTGAGATAGTGGCTCGTGATCCAGTGGTAGAGCAGGTCGGTGGCCATGCCCAGGGCGGTGTGGATCCCCTCGGGGTCGGTGAAGCAGTACTCCAGCGCGGTGCGCAGGTTGGCGTGTTCGAGATTCAACCTGCCGAACCAGGCCACCTGGAACGGGCCGAACCGCTGCGCGTACGCCTCCGCGGACAGCCGCCGGTAGTGGTCGCGGTGCAGCCGCCGGAGCGCGGTCTCCTGTCCCAGGTCCACGAGCCGCTCCCGGCCGTACTGCCGGATCGTCTCCAGCAGCCGGTAGCGGGTCACCGAGGGGGTGGCGGGGGAATCCTCCTTGATCAGGACGGACTTGCCCACCAGCCCGATCACCAGGTCGATCACCTCCTCGCGATCGATGCCGTCCCCCGAGCAGACCGCCTCGGCCGCCTCGAGGTCCAGGCCGTCGGCGAACACCGAGACGCGCGCCCACAGCAGCTGCTCCTTCTCCGTGCAGAGGGCGTAGCTCCAGTCGATCAGCGCGCGCAGTGTCTGCTGGCGGGGCAGCGTGGTGGGCGAACCACCGGTGAGCAGCCGGAACCGGTCGTCCAGCCTGGCCAGCAACTCCTCGGGAGAGAGCGCGCGCAACCGCGCGGCCGCCAGCTCGATCGCCAGCGGGATGCCGTCCAGCCTGCGGCAGATCTGCTCCACGGCGGGCCGGTTGGCCTCGGTGACCGTGAAATCCGGTAGGACGGCGCAGGCCCGCTCGGTGAACAGCCGTACCGCCTCGGACTGCGTGGCGGGCTCGGCGGGCAGCCTCGGACGGTCGGAGTCGGGTGCCGGCGGCGGCAACGGCAGCGTCGGCACGGCCAGTGTCTGCTCGGCGGCGATGCCCAGCGCCTGCCGGCTGGTGGTGAGGATCCGCAGGGCGGGGGCCGAGCGCACCAGGATCTCCACCAGCACGGCGCAGTCCCGCAGGAGGTGCTCGCAGTTGTCGAGGATCAGCAGCGCGTGCTTCTTCCTGAGGTGCTCGACGACCACCTCCACCGGAGGGCGGGTCGAGGTGTCCCTGATCGCCAGGGCCTCGCCCACCGATGTGCCGAGCAGTTCGGGGTCCTTCAGCCCGGCGAGCTCGACCAGCCACACCCCGTCGGGAAAGGCCCGCTGGACGTCGGCCGCGACGCGCAGGGCCAGCCGGGTCTTGCCTACGCCGCCGGGGCCGGTGAGGGTCACCACGCGGGCTCTGGACAGCAGGCGCTTGACCTCGGCCACCTCATGCCGACGTCCTACGAAACTGGTCACCTCGGGTGGCAGCCCCGGTGTCCGCCACCGTTTCGGGGTGGCCGGTGCCACCTCATCCATCAGCGCCTCACGCCGGCCTCGGCAGGTGAACCGTCACAGGTTCGGGTCCGACCGGCACCATCCACACTATGCGCAGGGGGGTTCGCCCCCGTACGCGCCGTGACCGTGACCGGATGGGCGCCGGTGGATCAGTAGCCCGCGCCGGTCAGCAGGCCGCCGTCCACCGTGAACTCGCTGCCGGTGCAGTAGCTCGCCCGGTCGGAGGAGAGAAAGGCCACCACGTGGGACACCTCGACAGGCTTGGCGAAACGCTTGATGACCATGGACTTCATGAACGCCTCCGCGTCCACCTTGGCGATGATCTCCGGATCCAGCACCATGGAGGTGTTGATCGCGCCGGGGTGCACGGAGTTCACCCGGATCTTGAACTGGGCGAGTTCGCGGGCCGCGGCCTTGGTCACCCCGCGTACGCCGAACTTGGAGGCGGAGTAGGCGGACATGCCCTCGGCGCCGATGAAGCCCTCGACCGAGGAGATGTTCACGATCGAGCCCCGGCCGGCGGCCCTCATCGGCTCGATGACGGACTTGACGCCGAGCCAGGTGCCCTTGAGGTTGACGTCGAGGACGCGCTCGAACTCCTCCAGCGCCATATCCTCGATCCGACGAAATTTCAGGATTCCGGCGTTGTTGACCAGGACATCGAGCTTGCCGTAGGTGTCGACGGCGGCGCCGACCGCGCGCTCCCAGTCCTCGGGCCTGGTCACGTCCTGGTGGACGAAGAGCGCCCCGGTCTCCTCCGCGAGCGCCTTGCCCTCCTCGTCGAGCACGTCGCCGAAGACGACCCGCGCCCCCTCCTGCAGGAACAGCCGTACATGGGACTCGCCCATGCCCCTGGCGCCACCGGTGACCAGCGCGACCTTGCCGTCCAGAAGACCCATGTCAAGCTCCTCGGATGAAACGTGCGGCGGCGGCGACGGCCACGGCGGCCGCCTCCATCGAGCGGTAGACGGGGATTCCCGCACCGGCGGCGATCGCGCGGACCTCGTCCTCGACCCCGGGCGGCGCGCACTCGCCGTTCCTGGTGACCAGGGTGATCCTGGTTCCCGGCAGGTCCCGCTGCGCCCGGGCGAGGTTGTGCGCGTACGCGTAGAGCGGGTCGGCGGAGGTTCCGAAGGTGAAGAAGCTCTGCACGTTCACGTGCGCCACGACGTCGGGGTACGGCCGGCGCGCCACGATCGCCCCGATGACCTCCCTGACCAGTTCCGGCCGGCCTCGCGGACCCACCGGGACCTCCAGCGGATTGGCCGGAGAGGTACCGGCGGCCCCCGCGCCCAGGGCCTTCAGCACCTCCCGCGTCTCGTCGGGCAGCGCCGCCAGCGCCAGCCCCGCCGCGTCGAGGACGTCCGCCGCCAGCACGCTCGCTCCGCCGCTCGGGCCGATCACCAGTACGGCGGGAAGGCCGTCCCCGTCGCGGCCCGTCCGCGGCCCCCGCGCGGCCCCCGGAAGGGGGGGCCCCGCGACGGGGGGGATGATCCTGGAGGCGTGGGACTGGAAGAAGGACAGGGCGCCGATCAGGTCGTCCTGGCTGCCGACCAGGACGGCGCCGGTCTGGTCGGCCAGGGCCCGCCAGACGCGGCCGTCACCGACCATGCCGCCGGTGTGCGAGGCGGCCGCCCTGCGCCCCTGGCCGCTCCGGCCGCCCACCAGCAGGACGACCGGGAGCCGTCCGCGTACGGCCATCAGGGCCTCGAAGAGGGCGTGGCCGTCCCGGGGGTCCTCCAGGTACATGCCGACGACCGAGGTGTGCTCGTCACCGCCGAGCCAGCCGAGCAACTCGGCGGGGGTCACGTCGGCGGAGTTGCCGACCGTGGCCACGCGGCTGAACGCCAGCCCGCGCCGCTCGCCCACCCTGACCACCTCTCCGGCCAGGCCGCCGCTCTGCGAGATCAGCGCCACGTGACCCGGAGGCCCCGGCTCGCCGCCGATGAAGGTCTGCCCGCCGCGCGGGCTGTAGACGCCCATGCAGTTCGGCCCGAGCAGCCGGGCCCCCGCCTCCCGTGCCGCCCTGACCAGGTCGGTCTCCAGCCCGGCGGCTCCGGCCTCGCCGAACCCGCCGCTCATCACCTGGACGAACGAGACGCCCTTCGCCTGGCGTACGACCTCCGCGCAGCGGTCGGCCGGTACGGCGACCAGCGCGTAGTCGGCGTCCGCCTCCGCGAGGGACGGCACCGTGGGCACACCGTTGATCTCGTCCGCCTCCGGGTGCACCGCGACCAGCGGCACGCCGGTGGCCTTGTAGAACTCCAGGAACATGTTCCCGAAGTTCGGCCTGCTCGCGGACGCGCCCACCACGGCCACCGCCCTGGGCTCGAACAGCGCGGTGAAGTCCTGCCCGGACCCGTCCCGTCCCGGGGTTCCCGGCCCCGGCCCGGTGGGCTCCGCCGTGCCGGGAAGGTAGCGCGCGTCCACCGCGACCACGCCCTCCTCGGTGGCGATCACCGGGTTGAGTTCGAACTCGCCGAGATCCAGCCGTTCCCACAGCCCTTCGGACCCGCCGATCGCGAGCAGCAGCCCGACCAGGGCCTCCGAGTCCACGGCGGGCCGGCCGCGGTGGCCGTGCAGCAGCGGCGCGCCGCGCAGCGAGGCGAGCATCCGCCGGGCGTCGGCCTCGGAGGCGGGGCAGAGGCAGAGCGCGGTGTCGCGCATGACCTCGGTCCACACGCCACCGAGCCCGGCGAGCAGGACGGAGCCGAACCCCGGGTCGCGCACCACGCCGATGATCAGTTCGACCCCCGGCGGAGCCTGCTCCTCCACCAGGAACCCGTCGGGGGCGATGCCCTGGGAGAGGAGTCCGGCCAGCATCTCGGCGGCGGCGGACTCCGCCTCGGCCGGTCCGGACAGCCCCAGCCGTACCGCCCCCGCGTCCGACTTGTGCACCAGACCGGGGCCGTGGGCCTTGAGCACCAGGGGAGGGGTCAGCCCGCGGGCCGCCGCGGCGACCTCGGCGGGGGAGGTGGCCGTGGCGCCTCGGGGCACCGCCACCCCCCACTCCCGCAGCAGGGCCTTGACCTCGTGCTCCGCGAAGTGCGCGGGGGCGGGCTCCCGCGATGTCCCGGAGGGGCCGCCGACGGGTGCGGTCACGCCTCGTCCATCCGGCTCTGGTACCTCTCCCGGATCTCCCGCCTCAGCAGCTTGCCGGGTCCGCCGGAGGCGTCCTGGAAGTGCGGGAGTTCGGCGGCGACGACGACGTGGTCGGGGCGCTGGTGCGCGGGCAGTGTCTCGGCCAGGGCGAGGGCGATCTTGGCCGGGTCGGCCGGGTGGCCCGCCCTGGCCACCACGGCGAGCAGGACCCGCTGCTCGACCGCCTCCTGCCCCTCGGCCTGGGCGGGCACGCCGACCGCCCCGGCCTCCGCCACGCCGTCCAGCGCGACCGCGGCCTCCTCGATCACCGAGGGCTGGGACCAGACGCCGCCCTTGAACACGGACTCCTCGCGGCGGCCGAGCACCGTGAGGTTTCCGTCCTCCGACAGGACGCCCAGGTCGCCGCCGACGTACCACTCGCCGCGCAGCACCTCGGCGGTCTTCTCCGGCAGGCCGTCGTACCCGGTCATCCGGTGCGGCCCGGCGAGGTTGATCTCACCGACCTCGCCGGCCGGCCGGGCGCCCGAGGGGCCGGTGATCCGCACGGCGTTGCCGGTCCGCGCCCTGCCCGAGGAGCCGAGCGGCGTGCTGCCGTCGTCGACCCGGCCGAAGCAGGTGTAGGGGGCCTCCGTCTGACCGTAGTAGCAGTAGACGCCGGCGTCGGGCAGCCGCTCCTTCATCCTGGCCAGCAGCGCCGCGGGGAGCGGCTCGCCGCCCAGCATGATGACCCGCAGGGACGACAGATCGGCGCCCGCGTGGTCGTCGGAGCCCAGCAGCGCCGCGTAGAAGGAGGGGATCTGCGAGACGTGGGTGACCTTCTCCCGGGGGACCACCCTCAGGAAGTTCGCCGGTCCCCAGTCCTGTTCGAGCACCAGCCGCATGCCCGCGTAGAGCGCCGGGCCGACGAGGGCGGGGAAGCCGATGCCCCAGATGATCGCCCCGGTGCCGAGCACCGAGTCCTCGGTGCGCGGCACGTCGAGCCAGATCTGCGCGGTGGCCAGCGACGAGGCGTGCGTGTGGACCACCGCCTTGGGCAGGCCCGTCGTCCCGGAGGTGTAGTAGAGCGCCAGCGGATCGTCCCAGCGGCCGCCGAGGGCGGGCTCGTCCTCGGCGGCGTCCGAGGTGAGCGCGTCCAGGTCCACGGCGTTCTCGCCGGGGCCGCCGACCCTGATCCAGCGGGTGATCTCCGGCAGCCGGGGGCGGATCTCCGCGACGGCTGCCTCCACCGTGGAGTCGTACACGAACGCGGTGGCGCCGGAGTGCGCGACGACCGCGGCCAGGGTGTCGGCGGGCCAGTACGGGTTGAGCGCCGCGGTGACGGCGCCGAGCTTCGCCGCGGCCAGGTAGACCTCGGCCACGTGCAGGGTCTCGTTGAGCAGCGCGGCCACCCGCTGCCCGGGGGCGACTCCGGCCTCCGCCAGCGCGTGGGCGCGCCTGTTGACGAGCCGGTCGAGTTCCGCGTAGGTGAAGCTCTGCTCACCGCAGTAGGTCAGCGCGACCCGGTCGGGGGTGCGCATGGCGTTGGCGGTGAGAATGGCGTGGGCGTAGTTGCCGTACGGGGTGCCTGCCGGGGTCGGGCGCGCCATCTCTGGCCTCCGTTCGGAGCGGGGGATCAGTGTGAGGAGTAGAGGACGAAGACGTTTCCTGACGGGTCGCGCAGTACGGCTCTGATCTCGTGCGGCCCGGCCTCCGGCTCCCGTACGAGCTCGGCTCCGGCCCCCGTCAGCTCGCCGGCGGTCCGTGCGACGTCGTCCACCCGGTACGAGGGCGCGGTGACCTCGCCCGCCACCCGCTCCTCGGCCGCGACCAGCGCGACCGTGGCGCCCCCGCCGTCCAGGGCGGCGAACCGGTCGCCGTCGCGGAACCTGACCGCCAGCCCGAGCGTCCCCGAGTAGAAGGCGATCGCCGTCTCCAGGTCGTCCACGGGGATCAGGACGTTGCCGAGCTTGCTCACGCGGGCCTCCACTGGGGCAGGTCGTCGACGAAGGTCACGCGCACCGGCATGCCGATCCGCACCAGGTCCGGCGGGCACTCCACGACCTGCCCGAACGCCCGTACCCCTTCGGGAAGGTCGATCCAGGCCAGCACGTACGGCTCCCGCCCCCGGAACTCGGGCACGAACGAGCGGTGCACGACCGTGAAGGTGTGCACCGTGCCGTCGCCGGAGACGGGTTCGTAGGGAAGGTCGGTGCCGCCGCAGCCGGGGCACTCGGGGGCGGGCAGGTGCACCCGCCGGGCGCAGGCGGCGCAGCGTTGGACGACCAGCTCGCCGCGACGGCAGGCGTCCCAGTAGGCGAGCGTGTCGCCGGTCATCGATCCGGTCATCGATCGCCAAGCTAGCGCACGCTTGGTTACCTCACAAGATGCCGTCCACGCCGGTTCGCCCGGGGCCGGGCCCGTCCACGGTGGGCCGCTCGGAGTCCTGCGGTCTCTCCGGGGCAGGGTCCGGGGTCGCGCTGGAGGTGGGAGCGCAGGAGGGCAGATCGATCCGGACGGTCCGGGAGGGCATGTCGCCCGCGGGGACCGTACTGACCGTCACCAGCCGGGTGACGCGCTCCCCGCAGCGGGGCAGCTCGGCGAACTCCCCCCGCACCTCCCGCGTGTACTCGGTGGCGCCGGACAGCTCCAGCTCCCGGGTGCCGCCGGTCACCGCGCCGTCGAGCCGCTGGGCGAACCCGAGCCGCACGGTCACCGGCGCGGTGCCCGAGGTCCTGACCAGGAAGCCGACGGTGGTGCCGTCGAAGGCGGTGATGGAGACCGAGGGCGGCGGACACGGCTCGCCGTGGACCTCCTGGGTGCGGACGGCGGTCCCGCCCGAGGAGCGGGGCGAGGTTTCGGCCGTGACCCGGCGGTAGAGGGTCTGCCCGCAGGCCGGAACCGTGAAGGCGTGCGGGACGGTGTGCGAGTAGGCCGCGGACCCGGCGAGGACGGAGGTGCGCGGGGGCGCCTGGACGAGCCGGTCGCGCTCCGGCCCCTCGGCGAACGTGACGGTCACCGCGACGCCCGCCGCGGTGGAGGCGCGGAAGGCGACCGTGGTGCCGTTCGCGTCGATTCCCACGATCCGCAGCCCGCTGACCGTGTGCGCGGGCTCCGGCGGCGTCACCGTCACGGTCGGCGCGGGTGTCGGGGGGCGCGTGGCGGTGGGCGTCGGCGGCCTCGGCGTGGGGGTCGGTGTGGCTTTCGGCGTGGCCTTCGGTGTGGGCTTCGGGGTGGGCTTCGGCCGGGAGGTGGAGGACGCGGGGTCCACGGTCCGGCTCGGCATCGGCGAGGGGAACGTGACGGGGGCCGTGTTCTCCGCGGGGGGCACGGGCCGCCCGACGGCGGCGCTTCGCGAGGGGCTCGGCCCGACGGACGGCTCCGGCGGCTCCGGCGCCCTGCTCCGTCCCGCCGGGGTCTCCTCGGTGACCACCGAACCGGGCGGCGGGGTGAAGATCGTGTCGGCGGAGAGCCGGTCATGCGGCCGGTTGGCCGCGACCACACCGGCGGCCATCGCCACGGTGACCACCCCGAGCCCGGCCAGCGTCCTGGGGCCCAGCCGGGGACGGCGCACCCGCCCCATCCGGCCGAGCACGGTCTGGGCCACCGAGGAACTCGCCCCCGGCGCGGGCTTGGCCAGCGGGAACGCCAGTGCCAGCAGCGTGGCGAGCTCGGCCAGGTGCCGCCGCCCGCGCTGCTCCCACTCCGGCCCGTACGCCGACAGCGCCGCGGTCTCCAGCTCCTCCAGGAACGCCCGCGCACTCTGCGGCCGGTCGTCCGGGTTCTTGGCCATGCCCCGCATGACCAGGGCGCGGACCGAGCCGGGCACCTCCGTCACCGGGATCGGCGCGGTCAGGTGCCCGTGCATCAGCGCCGCGCGGTGATCCGCCAGGTACGGCCTGCGCCCGGTGAGGCACTCGAAGAAGACGCAGGTGGCCGCGTAGACGTCGGTCGCGGCACTCGCCGCGGCTCCCTCCCACTGCTCGGGAGCCATGTAGGCGGGGGTGCCGGCGGTGATGCCGGTCTCCCCGACATGGGCGGCGATGCCGAAGTCCGCCAGCTTGCTGCCGCCGTCGGCCTGGACCAGCACGTTCTCCGGCTTGTAGTCGCGGTGCACGACCCCGGCCGCGTGCGCGAAGGCCAGGCCGAGCAGCGAGCCCTTGAGCACGGTCAGCGCCGCCTCCGGGCTGGTGCTGCCGTGCTCGGCCAGGATCCGCCTGAGCGCGACCCCGTCGACCAGCTCCATCACGATCGCGGCTTCGAGCACGTCCTCGTAGTACTCGTACAGCTGGACCACGTTCGGGTCCTGCAGCTCCACCATGACGCGCGCCTCCGCACGGAAGCGCGCCAGGAAGCGGTGGTCGTCCTTGAGCGTCGCGTTGAGATATTTGATGGCCACGTAGGCACCGGTGGCGGCGTACGTGGCCAGCACCACGCGCCCGCCCCCGCCGACGCCGAGTTCCCGAATCTCGCGGTATCCCGGAACCATCCAGCTCCCTTCCGAGTGCCGTCGACTTGTTCGACGGTCTCACCCATGGGGTTGGTTGTCACGGTTGGTCAACTTTTGCGAAGGGTAACGATCGGGATCGTGCTCGGTGGTCGATCCGGTCGCGTGTTAGGCTCCGATCGTTAACCAAGCAAGCGCTCGGGTTAGTGGAGGTCGCATGGCCGTCGATCTGGGCGCGCTCGCCGCGCCGGACCGCAGCGCGGTGCTGGTGATGGAGATGCAGCGCGGCGTCGCCGGAGATCTCGCGAGGTTCCCGGACCTGGTGGAGGTGTGCGCCCGGCGCGACGTGGTGGCCAACGCCGCCGCGGTCCTGGCCGCGGCCCGTGCGGCCGGGGTGCCGGTGATCCACTGCACCGCGGCCTTCCGCGCCGACCGCGCCGGGTCGCACACCGCGAACAGCCCCTTCATCGCGGCCCTGCTCAAGGACCCCGCGCACATGCTGGAGGGCAGCGGGGCGGTCGAGGTGCTGCCCGGCCTGCGCGACCCCGGCGACCTGGAGTCGCGCCGCCACCACGGCTTCTCGCCCTTCACCGGGACGTCGCTGGACATGACCCTGCGCTCGCTCGGCGTCTCGACGGTCGTCGCCGTGGGGTTCTCCCTCAACCTCGGCATCCCCGGGCTCGCCCTGGAGGCGGTCAACCTCGGCTACCGGGTGGCGGTGGTGACCGACGCCGTGGCGGGAGTCCCCGACGACTACGCGCAGGCGGTGCTGAGGCACACCGTGAGCCTGCTCGCCGCGCGGGTGCGGGCCGCCGACATCGTGGAGGTCTGGAAGTGATCGACGGCCTGAGGCTGGACGGACGCACGGCGGTGGTGACCGGGGGAGCCGGGGCGATCGGCGCCGCGGTCTGCCGCGACCTCGCCGCGCTCGGGGCCGGGGTCGTGGTGGCCGACGTGGACGAGTCCGGCGCCGCGGCGGTCGCCGACGAGCTGAACAGCGAGTCGATCGGCCTGGGCCCCGGGGCCGGGGTGCCGAGGGGGCCGAGGGCCCCGGCCACGGCCCTGCGGGTCGACCTGGCGGACCCGGCGTCCATCGAGGACTTCTGCGGGCGGGCCGGGCCGGTGGACATCCTGGTCAACAACGCCGGGGTGTCGATCGTCGAGCCGTTCGTCACCGGCGACCCCGAAGGCTGGGAGCTGATGTGGCGGGTCAACCTGCGCGCCCCGATGCTGCTCACCCGCCTCCTGCTGCCCGGGATGATCGAGCGCGGCTGGGGCCGCCTGGTCTTCGTCTCCTCGGACGGGGCGCGGGCCGGCTCCGGCGGCGAGGGCGCGTACGCCGCGACCAAGGCGGGACTGTTCGGCCTGGCCAAGACCCTGGCGAGGGAGGCGGCCCGGGGGAACGTCACCTCCAACGTGGTCTGCCCGGGGCCCACCGACACCCCGATGCTCCGCCGGGTGGACGCGGAGAGGCCGGGACTGGTCGACAGGATCGCCAGGGGCATCCCGCTGCGCCGTCTGGGCGCCCCCGAGGACGTCGCCGGGATGGTCGCCTACCTCTGCACCGACAGGGCCGGCTACGTCACGGGCCAGACCCTGTCGGTCAGCGGCGGCGTCACGATGCATTGACACCCCGGACGAGGGGCCGACGGCGGCACCCGGGAACCGGTCCCGCCGACCGGCGGGAGCGTCGCGACACGGCCCTCCCGCCGGGGGCGCCGCCGGAGTCCTCCCCGGAGGCGTCCCCGCGGGGTTCAGCGCGTGGGGCGTCCCTGGGGGAGCGACTCGTAGACGGCCTCGGCCAGGCGGTAGGCGCGGAGGCTGCCGGAGACGGCGCCCGCCATCCTGTTCATCGTGTACGCCATGCCCAGGCCGTGCTCGGCGTCGCCGAGGCCCAGCGACCCGCCGAGACCGGTGTGGCCGAAGGCGGTCTCCGCGCCGCCGGCGGGGGTGAGGAAGGTCATCGCCGGACGCATGTAGCCCAGCCCGAAGGAACTGTCGATGAACATCACCCTGTCCGGGCCGTGCACCCTCCTGCGCGTCGCGTCGCGCAGGGTCTCCGGGCCCACGATCCGCCCGGCCACCAGGTCGCGGTAGAACCCGGCCAGTCCCCGGGCGCTGGTGACGGCGCCCATCGCGGGCCAGCCGGCCCGCAGGACGACCGGATTGTTGGCGCCGCCGGGCAGCCGGTGGATCGGCGGGTTGCCCAGCGCCCGGTTCATCAGGCTGTTCCTGTCGAGCGAGGCCCTGGCCATCTCGTAGACCGGGTCCCCGGGTCCGTGTCCCGGCAACTCCGCCGCCGTGGAGACCGTCGCGGGACCGCCTGCCGCGCCGTCACCGGCCCGCCCGTCCGCCGCGGCCCGCGCGGTGCCGGTGACCTGTCCGGCCTGATCCGCCGCGCCCGCCGGCGCGGATTCGGCGGATGCCGGGGCGGAGGGCCTCGCGCGCTCCCGGGCGGACAGCCGTGCCGCCCGCTCGACCGCGTCGTCACCGGCGCCAACCTGGAGCTCCAGATCGAGCGGCCCGGAGATCTCCGCGGCCACCAGCTCGCCCACGGAGCCGCCCGACACCCTGCGGACCACCTCGCCGACCAGGAACCCGTACGTCAGCGCGTGGTAGCCGTGCGCGGTGCCCGGCTCCCAGATCGGCGCCTGGCCGGCCAGCCGGTCGGCGATGGCGGCCTGGTCGCCGAACTCCTCCACCGGGACCTGCTCCTCGATCACGGGCAGCCCCGCCTGGTGGGTGAGCAGGTGCTCGACGGTGACGCGATCCTTGCCGTGCCGCGCGAACTCCGGCCAGACGTCCGCGACCGGGGCGGCGACGTCGAGCAGCCCGCGCTCGGCCAGCAGCAGCGCGACCGTCGCGGTCACCGCCTTGGTGCACGAGTACGCCAGCACGGGGGTGTCACGCTCCCAGGGCCGCCCGCTGTGGCGGTCGGCGATCCCGCCCCACAGGTCCACGACGGGTTCGCCGTCCAGGAAGACCGCGAACGCCGCGCCCAGTTCCTCGCCGCCGGCGAAGTGCGCGTCGAACACCTCCCGCACCCGGGAGAACCGGGGATCGCAGTGCCCGTACGTGTCCGCCCGACCCTCGATCACACCGTCCGCAGTCATCGTCCGTCCCCGCATCTTTAGAAAGTGAGCACTTGCTTGGTAGCCGAGCCTAACAACTGGGGCCGATTCGGCCCAGGAGACCAGCGTGGCACCCTCAACCTACTGACCCCCGGCACGGTCCTGGCCGCCCTCGCCTCCGCCGTCACCGGCCAGGTGATCAGCCTGGCCATGCCCATCAGGGGCGCCACCTCCTCGCCCGCCCCCACGACGGTCCCGCACCTGCGGGGCCGCCCGCTGCCGCAGCACTTCATGTCCGTGGACGGCGGCGACTACGCGGCCGGCACCCGCCCGATCGGGGCCGGGCTGCGGATGGCCGACGACGCCCTGATGGTCACCCAGCACGGCACCACGACCCATATGGACGCGCTCTGCCACATGTGGGCGGGGGAGGAGCTCTACAACGGGCACCCCGCCGCCAGGGTCAGGTCCTACGGGGCCACCCGCTGCGGCATCGAGACCGCGGGCGGGGTCGTCGCCCGGGGGGTGCTCTTCGACGTCCCCCGCCATCTCGGCCTCGACCACCTGCCGGTGGACTTCCGCGTCTCCGGCGACCTGCTGGCGGAGATCCACGACGATGTGCGCCCCGGCGACGTGGCGGTGGTCCGCACCGGATGGCCGCTGGTCTGGGAGGGCTCACCACAGGACTACTGGGCGGGCCAGCCGGGCCTGTCCGCGGACGGCGGCAGGTGGCTCGCCGCCCGCGACGTCGCCGTGGTCGCCTCGGACAACGCCGCCATCGGGGGCCTCAACGCCCGCCAGCTCGCCGACGAGGACCTGGCGGACGATCTGCACCTGATCCTGCTCTGGCGGCACGGCATCCACTTGGCCGAGATGCTCTCGCTGGAGGAACTGGGCGCGGCCTGCGCCGGCCGCGGCGGCGGGGAGTTCGTCTTCGTCGCGGCCCCGCTGAGGATCGAGGGGGGCACGGGAAGCCCGATCAACCCGCTGGCGATCCTCTGAGGGGGCCGTTTCCCGGGCACCGGGACATTTGTCGTCGAGCATTCCGTACCGATGGATCTGCCCGGTCCGGCCGGCCCTTGACAGCGTGGAGGGCATGACAGGAAAACTGACGGCCGCCCTGGTGGCGGCGGTCCTGCTCTCGGCGTGCGGGGGCGCACCGAGGGCGGGGACGCCGGAGAAGGACGGCGGGAACGGCGGGAACAACGGCGGGAACAACGGCGGGAACACGGTGCGGACCGATGCCGGAGCCGTGCGGGGTACGGTGACCGCCGAACACCGGATCTTCCAGGGCATCCCCTACGCGGCCCCGCCGGTCGGCGAACTGAGGTGGAGTTCTCCCCGGCCGGTCGCCCCCTGGCCGGGAACCAGGGACGCCACCCGGCCGGGCGGCAGGTGCCCCCAGGTCGGGAGCGACTACGCGAAGGTCGCCGGCTCCGACGAGGACTGCCTGTTCCTCAACGTGACGGCGCCGCGCACCCCGGCCCCCTCGGGCGAGGGCAGGCCGGTCATGGTGTGGATCCACGGGGACGGGGCCCTGGGCTCGGGAGACCTCACCGACGTGCGGGCCATGGTCACCAGGGGGGACGTGGTGGTCGTCACGATCAACTACCGGCTCGGGGTGTTCGGCGGGTTCGGCTACCCGGGGCTCGCGGGTTCCGGCACCTACGGGCTGCAGGACCAGCAGGCGGCCCTGCGCTGGGTACGCCGCAACGCCGCCGCGTTCGGCGGGGATCCGGGGAACGTGACGGTGTTCGGCGTCTCGTGGGGCGCGCTGAGCATCGGCGGGCACCTGACCTCGCCGGGGGCCGAAGGGCTGTTCGACCGGGCCGTCCTGCAGAGCGGCGAGGGGATGATGGACATGCTCGCCGGGAGCATGGGCGAGGGCGTGCCCGGCTACCCGGCCTTTGCCTGGCGCACCGCCGGAGAGGTCGAGGAGATGGGCGGGTACGTGGCCCCGATGCTCGGCTGCGAGGACCTCCGGTGTCTGCGCGCCCTGCCGGTGGAGCGGATCCTCAAGGTCCCGCAGATCATGAACATGTTCCAGAGCTACGCGTACGGGAACGAGACGCTGCCCCGGTTGCCGTCCGCGGAACTGCGGGCGGGTCGCGGGCACCCGGTCCCGGTGATCTCCGGGGCGACCCGCGATGAGCATCGGCTCTTCGTCGGCATGCGGTACGACCTGGCGGGCAGGCCGATCACCGCCAGGGGTTACGGCAGGTTGCTGCGCACCGCCTTCGGCGCGGACGCGGCGCGGGTGGCCGCGGAGTACCCGCCCGCCGGGTACGGCTCGCCGTCGCTGGCCTGGGCCGCCGTGATCACCGACAGGATGTGGGCTCGCGCGACCTTCGAGCAGAACAGGCTGCTCAGCCGGAAGGCCCCCCTCTACGCCTACCGGTTCGCCGACCGGCGGGCCCCGATGTTCCTGCCGCTGAGGACGGACTTCCCCTTCGGCGCCTTTCACGCGGCTGACCTGCCGTACCTGTTCGCCGAGCGGAACGTCACACTGACCCCGGCGCAGCGGAGGCTGTCCGACCAGATGATCGCCTACTGGACCAACTTCGCCCGCACCGGCGATCCCAACGGCGCGGGACTGCCCCGCTGGGAGCGTTTCGACGGCGCCGCGCGCGTCCCGTACACCCAGTCACTGGAGCCGGGCGCGGTGTGGCCCGTCGACTACGCCGCCGACCACAACCTCGCCTTCTGGCCGTCACCGTCCTGACCGTCACCGTCCTGACCGGATCAGGCCGGGAGGGCGGCGGGCGGAGCGGTGCCTTCGAGACGGTTCCACGGGTCTGTGCCGGACGTGGCGATTCCCCGTGCGACCTGGGAAACTCTCCTCGCGTCCGGCGCGGGTGCGGCGCGCCCCCGCCGGGCAGGAGTGTGCTCGGTGGGCATTGTCCGCGAGTGGCTAGAGTAGTAGTTGTACTAACATTTGAAATTACTTCCCCGGGGAGAAGCATGAGCCGTCCACAGCGGGGGACCCTCCGTGATGTGCGGAAGGGCAACCGGTCCGTGGTCCTGTGGACGTTGTATTTCGCCAACGAGCTGAGCAGGCACGACCTGGCCCAGGCCACCGGTCTCAGCGCCGCGACGGTCAGCAACGTGATCGGCGGCCTCATCGCGGACGGCATCGTGGTCGAGGCCGGTTCCGTCGACTCCGACGGCGGGCGGCCGCGGATCATGCTCAGGGTCGACCCCTCGTACGGGTACGTGGTCGGGGTGGGGGTCGGGGAGACCCGCGTCCGCGTCGAGCTGTACGACCTGGCGATGCGGGAGCGGGCGAGGAAGGAGTTCGCCCTCGACCCGAGCCACCACGAGCCCGCCGTGGTGGCCCGTCACATCCTCGACGGGCTGGAGGCGGTCCTGTCGGAGGCGGGGGCGGACGAGTCCGAGGTGCTCGGCATGGGGCTGGGCGTCCCGGGTGTCGCCGAGCAGGGGCCGGACCTGCTCATCCACGCCCGCGCGTTCGGCTGGGACGGCGTACCGCTGGGCGCGCTGCTGCGCGAGGGCACCTCGATCCCGGTCTTCGCCGACAACGGGGTCAAGACCACCGGCCAGGCCGAGCTCTGGTTCGGGGCGGGCAAGGGCGCCCAGCACCTGGTCATGACCTTCATCGGCACCGGCGCCGGGGCGAGCGTCATCAACGGCGGCGTCACCTACCGGGGAACGGCGAACGGCGCGGGGGAGTGGGGCCATACGAAGATCGTCCTCGATGGGCGCCCCTGCCGCTGCGGCAGCCAGGGCTGCCTGGAGGCGTACGTCGGCGCCGAGGCGATCCTCGCCGGCGCGGGCAGGGAACTGGGGGACGACGACGAGGAGAGCGTCTTCGCCGCGCTTCTCGCCGACCCGCTGGCCAGGCCCGCGTTCGAGGAGGCCGTCCGCTGTCTCGGGGCGGGGCTGGCCGACCTCATCAACCTGTTCAATCCCGAGCGCGTCATCCTCGGCGGCTGGGCCGGGTCCCTGCTCGGGCGGGAGTTCCTCACCGAGATCCGTGCCGCCGCCGCCAGGTACGCCCTGCCCCTGCCCTTCTCGCAGGCGTCGATCGAGCTGGGCCGGCTCGGCCCCGAGGCGGTCGCCCTGGGCGCGGCCACCCTGGTCGTCGAGGACTTCCTGCTGCGCAGCCACACGGTGCGCCCCGCGGGGCGGGACGAGACCCCGGCTCGGGCGGCCGGGCCCGCGCACGGCTGACCGGTCTCCGCGCCGGGTGCCGCGACCGTCGACCACGCCCGGTACTTTTCCGGCGGCGATCACCGGTCCGCGGACCTGCGGCACCCACCGAGTACGAGCCCACCCGGGGCCCGACGCGGTGTCCCCGGGTTCCCCGGGCCTCTCCCGGGGACGGAGACGCGGGGAACGTCGCCTCAGATCCCGTTCCTGCCGATGACACCGCTGTACCACAGGGCGCTGTCCTTGGGGATGCGGCGTTGGGTGTCGTAGTCGACGCGGACCAGCCCGAACCGCTTCTCGTAGCCGTACGCCCACTCGAAGTTGTCCATCAGCGACCAGGCCAGGTAACCGCGCAGATCGGCTCCCTCGCCGATCGCCCGGTGGGCGGCGAGCAGATGGGTGCGCAGGTAGTCGACGCGCTCGGCGTCGGCCACCCGGCCGTCCTCGGCGGAGTCGTGGTAGGCCGCCCCGTTCTCGGTGATCATCAGCGGGGTGGCGGGATAGTCCCGCGCCAGCCGCACGAGGAGCCTGCGCAGGCCGTCGGCCTCGACGGGCCAGCCCATGGCGGTCACCGGCAGGCCGGGGTCGAGGTGTTCGACGCCTTCGGTGCCGGGGAAGCGGTCCGAGGAGGGCGTGCCCACCTTCGCCGCGACGAGGGTCGGCGCGTAGTAGTTGACTCCCAGCAGGTCGATCGGGGCGCCGATCAGCTCCTCGTCGCCGTCGGCGATGTGCTCCAGAGTGGTGAAGCGGGCCATGTGCTCCAGCATGTCGGCGGGGTAGCGGCCGTTGAGGATCGGGTCGAGGAAGATCCGGTTGTGCAGGCCGTCGACGAGCCCGGCCGCCGCGACGTCGTGCCGGTCCTGCGGGTCGCGGGGGGACACCGGGGTGAGGTTGACCGTGATCGAGATCTCCCGGGCTCCCGCCGCGCGCAGGGCGCGGGCCGCCAGACCGTGGCCGAGCAGCAGGTGGTGCGCCGCACGGAAGGCCGCGTCCGGCTCGGTCCTGCCGGGCGCCTGATCGCCGGTGGCGTACCCGAGGAAGGCCGAGCACCACGGCTCGTTGAGCGTGGTCCAGGTCCTGACCCGGTCTCCGAGCCGGTCGTACACCGCTCCGGTGTACTCGGCGAAGTGGTGGGCGGTCTCCCGCACGGTCCAGCCACCCCGGTCCTCCAGGCACTGTGGCAGGTCCCAGTGGTACAGGGTGACCATGGGCGCGATGCCGGCGGCCAGCAGGGTGTCCGTCAGCCGGTCGTAGAAGTCCAGGCCGAGGGGATTGACCGGCCCCGTGCCGTCGGGCCTGATCCGGGGCCAGGAGACGGAGAAGCGGTAGGTGTCGATGCCGAGGTCCCGCATGAGGGCCACGTCGTCGGCGTAGCGGTGGTAGTGGTCGCAGGCGATGTCGCCGGTCTGCCCGAGGTGCACCCGGCCGGGGGTCCTGGCGAAGGTGTCCCAGATGGAGGGGGTGCGGCCGTCCTCCGCGGCGGCGCCCTCGATCTGGTAGGCCGCGGTGGCGACCCCCCAGCGGAAACCGGGGGGGAACAGGGCCAGGCCGGTGCCGGTCCGGTCGTCGATCTGGGTCATCCTTTGACTGCTCCTTGCGTGGTCACGCGGATGGGGCGCCTGTCGGGCGGCGTCGGGTCGACGATCGACGGCAGGGGTGCCGTTCCACCCTCCCGCGCTCTTCGGGCGCCCGAGGGGAGTGGTGGCCGCTCAACTTTGAATCTTAATTCATAATGAAATTTAAGTGGAAAAGCTCCGTCCGCGTCAAGACGGAGTCGCCGAGTCGTGCCGGAACGGCCGACGAGAGCCGGCTCCGGGGAGCCGGCTCTCGTCGCGGACCGCGCGGGACCGTCAGGTGCCGGGGTAGCCGCCCCCGCCGTGGGCGGCGTCGAGGGCGTCGTAGTCGGGGGTGAAGCCTTTCTTGGGAATGGCCGCCACGAAGTCCACCTGCCGTGGCTTCTTGTACGAGGCGAGGCCGCCCCGCACATGCTCGACGAGTTCCTCGGCGGAGGCGTCGGCCCCGTCCCGGAGGACCACGACGGCCTTCACCGCCTGCCGCCACCGCTCGTCGGGGACACCGATGACCGCGGCGTCGGCGACGGCGGGATGGGTTTTCAGCACCCGCTCGACCTCGGCCGGGTAGATGTTCTCGTTGCCGGACTTGATCATGCGGAGCCGGGGGCCGATGAAGGTGATCGTGCCGTCGGCCTCGCGGCGGCCGAGGTCGCCGGTGTGGTGCCAGCCCCCGCGGCTCTTCGCCTCATTGAGCTCAGGTCTGTTGAAATATCCGGAAAAAAGGGACTTGCCGCGGGCGCAGATCTCGCCCACCTCTCCCGCGGGCACCTCGTCGCCGTCAGGGGCGAGGATGCGCACCTGGACCAGCGGTGACGGCCGTCCGGCGAACCCCGAGGCACCCGGGGCGAGACCCAGGAAGGTCAGCATCCCTGCCACCTCCGTCTGCCCGTAGCCGCCCATCTTCGACCGGCACCAGGGGGAGTCGTCCACGCTCGTCATGGCGTCCCACTCGGCCGAGTGGGAGACGAAGCGGAGCGACGTCAGGTCGTACTTGCCGCCCTCGTTGGCCTTCACCACCGCGTCGATCATCTGCCCGAACAGGAACGCCTGGGTGACCTTCTCCGCGTCGACGAGGCGGCAGACCTCCTCGGCGTCGAAAGCCGGCGTGAACACGTTCGTCCCGCCGATCTGGAGTGTGGCCAGGCAGAACATCATCGTGCCCACGTGGAACAGCGGGCCGCTGTTCAGGAAGGTGAAGCCCGGCTCCATCTGCCGCACCACCAGCAGCGAGGTGCTGTGCGCGACCAGGGCGGCGCTGCTGAGCAGCGCCGCGTTGGGGCGGCCGTCGAAGGCGGCGGTGTAGAGCGCGAGCACCGGCGCAGTGTCGTCGGCGTCGTCGGCGTCGTCGGCGTCGTCGGCGTCGTCGGCGCCGTCGGCGAACCCGTCCGGCACGGCGTCCGGGGACCCGCCGGCCAGGAACGCCTCGTAGCCCGCCCCCGCGAGGATCCAGTCCTCGCCGCTCAGCGGGGCGGCGACCTCGGACTCCTCCCAGACGACGACCTTCGGAGCGAGGTCGGAAAGGACGAAGGAGAGCTCTTCGGCCGACTGCCGCCAGTTGGCCGGGCAGAGGATCGCGCCGAGCCTGGACGAGGCGAGCAGCAGTTCGAGCACCGCGTGGTCGTTCCTGCCCAGCCAGAGCACCCGCTCCCCGGCCGTCACGCCCCGCGCGGCCAGCGCGCCCGCCAGGCGGGTGACCCGCGCGTCCAGTTCGGGATAGGTGAGCCGCAGCTCGCCGTCCACCACCGCGGTCACCCCGGGGCGGCTGCGGGCGTGTTCGGCGAGGACGTCGGACAGGGTCAACTGGTGGATCATCGCGCCTCCTGGTGGGGGTGGCGTACGGCCCGCGCCCTCCCGCCTCGGCCGGTGCGAGCCGTACGGGGACGGATCATTTGAAGGCCGGCATGACCTCGGCGGCGAAGAACCGCATGACCTTCTTCATCTTCTCCAGTGGCATCGGCCTGGTGCTGCCGAAGTCACAGAGCAGGTTGGCGAATCCGGCGTCCCGCAGCAGCCGGATCTGGCCGATCACCCGCTCGGGGTCGCCGATGACCTCCAGCTGCTCCCAGCGGAAGTCGTTGGAGACCGAGCCGCCCTTGAGGTAGCGGTCCTGGTAGTACTCGAAGCCCTGTGCGGCCTTGCCGGTCCTGGGGTCGATCGGGGCGCTCTTCTCGTTGAAGATCCGGCTTCGGTCGAACCCCGCCTCGAACCTGGCCTGGTCCTCGCGGGCCGCCTCCGCCGTGGCGGCGACGTAGACGCTGCGCGCGACCACCAGCTCGTGCCTGGTCACGTCGTGCCCGGCCAGTTCCGCGGTCGTCCGCCAGGTCTCCGCCGCCTTGACCACCTTGCGGAACGGCGCCGCCGGGTCGGCCAGGATGGGCAGGCCGCGCTCGGCGTACATGGTCACGGTCTCCGGGGACACGGCGGCCACATGGATCGGCGGGGACGGGGTCTGGAGCGGCCGGGGGACGAGTTCGACCTCGGTGCCGGTCCGGTAGAACTTGCCCTCGTGCCGGAAGGCGGGGCTGCCCCAGAGGCCGAGGACGACCTCCAGCGCCTCGTTGAACCGGTCGCGGGCCTCGGCCAGGTCGATGCCGAAGCCCTCGAACTCGAAGCTCTGGTAGCCGCGCCCGATGCCCAGCTCCAGCCGCCCGCCGGAGAGCACGTCCACCATGGCCGCCTCCTCGGCGACGTGGATCGGGTTGTGCAGCGGCAGCACCACGATGCCGGTGCCCAGCCGGAGCCGCTCGGTGCGCGCGGCCATGTTGGCCAGCATGGTGAACAGGTTCGGGACCACTCCGTAGTCGCGGAAGTGGTGCTCGGCCAGCCGTACGCCGTGGAAGCCCAGCTCCTCGGCCAGCTCGACCAGTTCGAGATGGTAGTCGTAGACATCCTTGAAGCTCTGGCCGTCGAACCGGTGGAAGAGATGGAAGGTCGAGAACTTCATCGGCTTGTCCCCTGGCGGTCGTCTCCGGCTGTCCCGTTCCGCGGTCTCGGTCGCGGCAGGCCGCGCGAAACCAAGCGCTCGCTTGGGAAGCGTACCAGTTCTCCGCCTCCGGGGAAGTGCCGCGCCCGCCAGGAAACGACGGCCACGGGGTCGGGTAGTTTTCCGGGGTGACTGTCCTTCTGCCCGGTGTGGCGCTCACCGACCACGTGTTCACCGTTCCCCTCGACCACGCCGACCCCGGTGGCGAGACGATCGAGGTCTTCGCCCGGGAGGCGGTGGACCCGGCCAGGCGGCGGGATGACCTGCCGTGGCTGCTCTTCCTGCAGGGCGGTCCCGGCGGCAAGTCGCCGCGCCCGACCGCCGCGGAGGGGTGGCTGGGGCAGGCGCTGAAGACCCATCGCGTCCTCCTGCTCGACCAGCGGGGGACCGGCCGCAGCACCCCCGTCACCGCGAAGACGGTGCGCGGCACGGACGCCGAGCTCGCCGCCCGCCTCGGGCACTTCCGCGCCGACTCGATCGTGGCCGACGCCGAGCTGATCCGGCGAGAGCTCGCCGGTGACCGGCCGTGGGAGACCCTCGGCCAGAGCTACGGTGGCTTCATCACGCTGACCTACCTCTCGCTGGCCCCCGAGGGCCTGGCGACCTGCTACGTGACCGGCGGCCTGGCCGGGCTCGACGCCACCGCCGACGACGTCTACTCCCGCACCTACCCGCGGGTCCTGGACAAGGTGCGCCGCTACTTCGCCCGTTACCCGCAGGACTCGGGCCGCCTGGACGCGATAGCCGCCCACCTGCGCCTGCACGAGGTCTCGCTCCCCGACGGCGACGTGCTGACCGTACGCCGCCTGCAGACCCTCGGCATGTGCCTGGGGATGAGCGACGGCGCCGAATACCTGCACTGGTTGCTGGAGGAGGCCTGGACCGGCGGCAGGCTCTCCGACCTCTTCCGGTACGAGGTCATGATGGCCACCGGTTTCGTCGGCAACCCGCTCTACGCGGTCCTGCACGAGTCGATCTACGCCCAGGGCGCCGCCACGGACTGGGCCGCGCACCGGCTGCTGCCCGAGGAGTTCCACGAGGACGCGGGACCGACGCTCCCCACCGGGGAGATGATCTACCCCTGGATGTTCGACGAGATCGCCGCGCTCCGCCCCTTCAGGGGCGCCGCCGAGATCCTCGCCACCGTCTCCGGCTGGCCCGCCCTCTACGACCCGGCCCGGCTGGCCGCCAACCGGGTCCCGGTGGTCGCCGCCGTCTACTACGACGACATGTACGTCGATGAGGGGCTGTCCATGCGCACCGCGCGCGCGGTGGGCAACGTGCGGACCTGGGTGACCAACGAGTGGGAGCACGACGGCGTCCGGGTCTCCGGCGGCAAGGTCCTCGCCCGCCTGATGGACATCGCGGGCGGCGTCCACGGCTCCTGAGGCCCGGCGACCCCGGCGCCCGGCGGTGCCGGATCAGGCCGGGACGGACGTCTCGGTGACGGGGAGGCGCACCTGGAAGCGGGTGTCGCCGGGCTTCGACTCCACGCGCAGGTCGCCGCCGTGACGACCGGCGACGATGCGGAAGGAGATGTCCAGGCCGAGCCCGGTGCCCTCGCCCACCGACTTCGTGGTGAAGAACGGCTCGAAGATCCGCTCGCGCAGGGCCTCGGGGACGCCGGGGCCGGTGTCGCAGATCTCGATCAGCGCGATCGTGTCGTGTTCGAGGCGGGTGCGGACGGTCAGGACACCGCTGCCGGTCATCGCGTCCAGCGCGTTGTGGATCAGGTTGGTCCACACCTGGTTGAGTTCCCCCGCGTAGGCGGGGATGGGCGGCAGCCCGGGGTCGTAGTCGGTGGCGATGGTGATCCCCGGCGGGATCTTGCCGCGGAACATGGTGAGGGTGCTGTCGAGCAGCTCCCGCACGTCCACCGTCTGGTAGGGCGCCCGGTCCATCTGGGAGTACTGCTTGGCGGAGGCGATCAGCGAGGAGATCCGCTCGGTCGCGTCCGTCACCTCGTTCAGCATCTGGGAGATCTCGGTGGCCTCCGACAGCCAGTGCATCGCCGCGTCCAGGTGCCGGTCGCCGATCGCCTCACGGACGGCGTCGAGCCTGCCGACCTCGAACCCGGCCGCCACCAGCGCCGGCGCGATCTCCCAGGCGTCCGAGACCCCGGCCTCCTCCAGCGCCTCGGACAGCTCGTCCTCGGCGTCGGAGGTCTCCAGCGGCGAGCGGGGCGGCGCCTTCGAGGTGCTGTCGGCGCACGCCTCCTGCAGGTCGACCAACTCGCGCAGCCGCTCGGGCTCGATGCCCTCCTCCGCCAGTGCGGCCAGCCGCCTGCGCGAACTCCGTACCTTCACCCGCAGGTCGTCCACGGCCCGTACCGCCGCCGCGGCCGGGTTGTTGAGCTCGTGGGTGAGCCCGGCGGTGATCGTGCCGAGCGCGGTCAGCCGCTGCCGCCGGTCGATGAGCTCCCGCTGCGCCAGCCCGCCCAGGCGGGCCCCGTCCAGCAGATGCACCGCCATCGGGAACCACTCGGCCATGATCATGCCGTACTTCCTGGCCGGGAGCATGAACATGCGGGTCGGTTTGGTGGCGCGCAGCGAGTGGGCGTAGGTGGCCGGGGCGCGGTCGCCCAGGTAGGCCAGGACCGCGCCGGCGTAGACGCCGGGCTGCGAGGTCGGGGTCATCGTGACCGGTCCGGCGGGGGTCTCGGTGACCATCATCACCTCGCCGTCGATGAGCACGGCGAAGCAGTCGGCCGGATCACCCTGCCTGACGATCGGCTCGCCCGCTCCGTACTCCTCCTCGGTCCCGTGTTCGGCGAGCCAGCGGAGCTTGTCCTCGTCGAGCCTCTCGAAGAGGAACAGCCCGCGGAGCACATCCGTGTCGATCATGTGACCTCCTTGCCGATCAGGTCTTCTCCAGGTAGCGGTGGACGAGGGCCACGGCCATCGCGCCCTCGCCGACCGCGGAGGCGACCCGCTTGATCGAGTCGGCCCGGACGTCGCCGGCGGCGAACACCCCGGGAACGTTCGTCTCCAGGTGGTACGGCTCCCGCCGGAGCGGCCAGTTGCGCGGCCTGCTCTCGTCGGCGGTCAGGTCGGGGCCGGTCAGCACGAAGCCCCTGGCGTCGCGCTCGACGGTCTCGCCGAGCCAGTCGGTGAACGGCTCGGCGCCGATGAAGACGAACAGCCACTCGGCCCCGACCGTGCGCTCGCCGTCCGGGCCCTTCAGCGTGATCCGCTCCAGGTGCCCCTCGCCCTCGGCGCCGACCACCTCGGTCTCGGTGAGCACCTCGATGTTCGGGATCTGCGAGATCTGCTCGATCAGGTAGTGCGACATGGTCCGCTCCAGCCCGTCGCCCCTGACGACCAGGTGGACCTTGCTGGCGTACCCCGACAGGTAGACCGCGCCCTGCCCGGCGGAGTTGGCGGCGCCGACGATGTAGACCTCGCGGTCGGCGCACTCGGGTGCCTCGGTCACGGCCGCGCCGTAGTAGCAGCCGGAGCCGATGAAGTCGTCGAGGCCGGGGGCGTCGAGCCGCCGGTAGGAGACGCCGGTGGCCAGGATGACGGTGTGCGCCGCGATCGTGCCGCCGTCGGCGAAGCCGACCACCCGGGCCTGCCCCTTGACCTCAAGGCTGGTGACCGTGCGGGCGGTGAGCAGCTCGGCGCCGAATTTCAGGGCCTGGCGCCTGGCCCGGTCGGCGAGTTGCGCGCCGGAGACGCCGTCGGGAAAGCCCAGGTAGTTCTCGATCCTGGAGCTCTGGCCCGCCTGCCCGCCCGAGGCGTGCTGCTCGACCATCACCGTGCGCAGTCCCTCGGAGGCGCCGTAGACCGCGGCGCCCAGCCCGCCGGGGCCGCCCCCGATCACGATCAGGTCGTAGAAGTCGGTGGCCGGCGCGGTGGACAGCCCGACGGCCTGGGCCAGCTCGGACAGGCTCGGCGCGCTGAGTTTCGCGCCGTCGCCGGTGACGACCAGCGGCACCCTGGCCGGACCCGTGTCGGCCTTCTCCCCGGCCGCCGCGAGCAGCTCGGCGCCCTCGGGGGAGTCGTCCAGCATCCAGCGGTAGGGCACCTGGTTGCGCGACAGGAAGTCCCTGACCTCGTACGAGGGAGCCGACCAGCGCGCGCCCACCACCCGCAGCTCGTCGGACTCGCGCCGGTCGGTGCGCTGCCAGGCGTCGAGCTGGGCGTCCAGCACCGGGTAGAACTTCTCCTCCGGCGGATCCCACGGCTTGAGCAGGTAGTGGTCGAGGTCGACCACGTTGATCGCCTGGATCGCGGCCTCGGTGTCGGCGTAGGCGGTCAGCAGCACGCGGCGGGCGTACGGGTACAGGTCCATGGCCTGTTCCAGGAACTCCACGCCGTTCATCTGGGGCATCCGGTAGTCGGCGAGAATCGCCGCGACGTCGTCGCCGCGGAGCCGAAGTTCGCGGACGCTCTCGATGCCCTGGGCAGCGGTGTCGGCCCGGACGATCCGGTAGGAATGGCCATAGCGGCGCCGCAGGTCGCGCGCGACGGAGCGGGATACCCCCGGATCGTCGTCGACCGTCATGATGACCGGTTTATCCATCTGCTGTCTTCCCCCAAGATAGCGGCCCTCGATATGGGGATAATCCCTCCGAAGGATGTCATATTCGTGTTAAAGCAACCGTCCATCGGGCGTGGAATCGGGAGCGCCGGGCATCCCGGCGGCGTGTAGCAGCGCGGTGGCGCAGCCGTGTCCGGTGAGGAAGCGCCTGAGCTCGGGGTCGCCGGCACAGAGCTCGCGCATGTTCTCGTGACCGATCCGGTCGGCGATGATCTGCAGGGCGATGTCCTGCCTGACGTACTGGACGGCCATCGCGACGACGGCCGGGTCCTCGGTGTAGACGCCCCACACGGTGCCGCCGGAGAAGCCGCCGACCAGGGTCTCCCGCCGGTCGCCGGTGACGACCAGCAGCCGGTGGTCCTGGCCCGCCTGCCCCTCCTGCTCCTCGGCGGTCGCGCACGGGGAGGGGAAACGGTGCTCGTAGAAGCCGCCGACCGGCTTCCGCGCCGATCCGAAGTGCACCACCGCGGTCTCGACCCCGCGCTCGACGGCCCGCCCGACCAGCGGGGAGAGCCGCTCCATCTCCTCGGGCCAGATCGACAGGAACAGGTCGGTGCGCGCCTCGGCCACCACGTCCTCGGCCCGCGCGAGCAGTGCCTCCGAGCCCTTGAGGCTGTGGATCAGGTGGGCCCTGGGGGACGCCACGATCACGGGCAGCGAGACCTCCAGCGACTCGATCGAGTCGTCGAACTCCCGGCGCATGCGTTCCAGCAGGGAGCGCGGTGGCAGCGGCAGGTAGTCGACGGTGTCGTCGGCGCCACGCAACTCGTAGGCCGCGCTCTTGGCCACCAGCTTGCCCAGGGTCGCGTAGACCATGCTGCGTGGCACGCCTGAACGCTTGGCGACCTCGTAGCCGTTGAGAGGCTTGCCGGCACCGACCAGGGTGACGTACGCCTTGGCCTCGTAGCCCGACATCCCCAAACGCTGTAATTGCTCCACTACGTCCTGCATCGCAGTTATGGTACGGCGCAAGCTACCCCTTTAGCGCTGTCCTAAAGCAGCTGTTTCGTGGGATTTTCGTCACGCACCCGGGTTGGCGGCCATCGGGTTTACCCGGCCGGTGAATCGCCTCCCCGTTTGTGGTTCCCACGTTCGAGACGGTCGCGGGCTTGGCGCCCGCCTGTACCGGCAGGGCGGGGCGAGAGGCCGTTCCCGCCGGGGTGGTAGGGGCGCGGAACCGGACGACGGACCGACCCGAGGGGCGGTATGCCGACATTTTGCTTTTATTTGGGGTTTGATATTTCGGTCCACCGGCGCCGGCCACCGTGCGGTCGCCGCCGGGGAAAGCGGAAGGCCGCGGACGCCCCCGGCAGGACGTTCGCGGCCTTCGCGTTCTTCGGTCGGGATCAGACCTGCTCGGCCTTCTCCAGAGCGGAACAGCAGGTGTTCACGATGAGGCGGGTCACCAGGTAAGGGTCGACGTTGGCGTTCGGACGCCGGTCCTCGATGTAGCCCTTCTTCTCCACCTCGACCTGCCAGGGGATGCGGACCGAGGCGCCGCGGTCGGAGACGCCGTAGCTGAACTCGTTCCAGGGGGCGGTCTCGTGGAGGCCGGTGAGACGGTCCTCGATGCCGGCGCCGTAGTACTTGACGTGCTCCAGGGCGTTCGCCGCGAGGGCCTCGCAGGCGGTGATGATCGGGTCGTAGCCCTCGCGCATCGCCTTGGTGGAGAAGTTGGTGTGCGCGCCCGCGCCGTTCCAGTCACCCTTCACCGGCTTGGCGTCCAGGGTGGCGGCGATGTTGAAGTCCTCGGCGGTGCGGTAGAGCAGCCAGCGGGCGATCCACATGTGGTCGGAGACCTCCAGGGGACCGGCCGGGCCGATCTGGAACTCCCACTGTCCGGGCATGACCTCGGCGTTGATGCCGGAGATGGCCAGGCCCGCCTCGATGCAGTAGTCGAGGTGCTTCTCGACGATCTCGCGGCCGAAGACCTCGTCGGCGCCGACGCCGCAGTAGTAACCACCCTGCGGAGCGGGGAAACCGCCGAGCGGGAAGCCGAGCGGACGACCCTCCTTGAAGAAGGTGTACTCCTGCTCGATGCCGAACCACGACTCCTGGGCGGCGTACCTCTCCGCGACCTCGGCGAGGGCCGCGCGGGTGTTGCTGGCGTGCGGGGTCATATCGGGGTTGAGCACCTCGCACAGCACCAGCACGTTGCCGCCGCCGCGGATCGGGTCCGGGCAGGTGAACACCGGCTTGAGCACGCGGTCCGAGGAGGAACCGTCGGCCTGGTTGGTGCTGGATCCGTCGAAGCCCCAGATCGGGAGTTCGGCACCGTCCGCCATGACCTTGGTCTTTGAGCGGAGCTTGGCGGTCGGCTCGGTACCGTCGATCCAGATGTATTCGGCCTTGAAGGTCATCGGCGGAGTCCTTGAGGGTGGAGGTGTCTGCTGCCACCAAAGACTCGCAAGTCGCGATTTCGCAGCTGTTGCCCGTATGTGAACAGAGTGTTACCCGGCTTCATCCGGGCAGGCAGCGGCCGCCCCGAAAACCGCACATGCCGCTCTCTGCCCCTGTGAGCTGCCCTTTTGTCGGATGATCGGCGCGATGTGGCCGTCCACCGCGTGGGAGACGGCGTGCCGCGGAACGGCGGGCGGAGGTCGAGGGCGGCCGGCCCTTCGCCCCCGGGCCGGTCCGTCGTCCAGTTAACCGAGCAAGCGCTTGCCTAAGAGCGAGGGCCGCGTTACCGTGACGGGCGATGGCCGAGATCCGCCCGCGTCCACGACGTCCCGGCGGTCCACGGACGTCGTCCGCCGGGACGGATCGCGCCCCGTCTCGGCGGGCGACCCGATCTGTCAGGAGTCGGATGCGAGGTAGGGCGGCCGTCGCGGGCCTCGGGATGACGGCCCTGACGCGGGCCTCGGGCAGGACCGAGCTGGAACTCGCCGTCGAGGCGTCCCGCGCCGCGCTGGCCGACGCCGGCCTGGCGGCCGGGCAGGTCGACGCGGTCCTCAGCTACCACATGAACGACTCGGTCCCCGTGGTCGGTGTCGCGAGGGCACTGGGGATCGAAAGGCTGGGCTGGCACAACGACATCTCCGGCGGCGGCACCCAGGCGGCGTCCATCCTCGGCGACGCGGCGATGCTCATCGCCTGCGGCGTCGCGAGCAGCGTGCTGGTCTACCGGGCGCTGAACGGCCGCTCGGGCAGGCGCATGAACACCGTCTCCACCGGCCCGCAGGAGCGCTTCACGATCCCGTACGGCATGGCGGGACCGATCCCGATGTTCGCCCTGGCGGCGCAGCGCTACCTGCACGAGACCGGCCTGGGAGAGGAGCATCTGCACGCGGTGGTCGCCCAGTCGCGCGACAACGCCGCGGCCAACCCGCGTGCCCTGCGGCGCGATCCGCTCTCATTGGAGGAGTACCTGGCCAGGCCGTACGTCTGCGCACCGCTGCGGACCGTCGACTGCTGCCAGGAGACGGACGGCGCCTGTGCGCTGGTGATCCGTGACGCGCGGCTCGCCCCTGAGGCTCCCCGGATCCACGCCGTGGTCAGAGGAGGAGGGCCGGGCTGCTCGTCCATGGACCGTTCGCCCGACGTCACCGCGGTCTTCTCCGCCCATGTCGCGGCCCCCCTGTGGGAGACGTCGGGCATGCGGCCCCGGGACGTGGACGTCGCCCTGCTCTACGACGCCTACTCCTGGCTGGTGCCCCGGCAACTGGAGGACTTCGGCCTGGCCCGCCGGGCCGAGCTGGGCGAGTTCCTCCTCGCCCGCCGCCACGCCCGGGTCAATCCGCACGGCGGCCTGCTGTCGGAGGGGTACGTGCACGGGCTGAACAACGTGGCACAGGCGGTGAGGGAGCTCAGGGCGGGTCGCGAGACCGCGCTGGTGACCGGGTTCGGCGGCAGCTACGGCAGCGCGGCCCTGCTGGTCCGTCCCGGCTGAGGCCGCGACGCGCGCGGGGGGTGGGCGAGCGCCGGCCACGCCGGGGCGGCCACTCGGCGGGGCGCGGCGGGCGCGGGGCCGGACGGGCTCAGCTGGACTCGTCCCAGTCGTCCTCCCGAGACCTGGCGAGCTCGGCCTCCATCTCCTCCAGATCCCGCATGAACCCCTGGAACCCCCTCGGGCCCAGGCGGCGCCAGACGAGCAGCTGCAGGGAGCGCGTCTCCTCGTCCAGCGTCGGCTCCTCGTGGCGCGGCGCCCGCGTCTCCTGGGCCTGCCGGTCCGCGGCCTGGAGCTCCTCGACCGTGAAGCGGACTCCGTGCTCGCGTTCGAGCAGCCGGAGGTGCGGGTCGTTGCGCAGTCTCTGGTCCCGGGCGCGCCGGGCGCGCCGGGCGGCCAGCTCGTCGTGGACGTGCGCACCGGAAACCTGATGCGGCGTGTCGGCCGGACGTGGAGTCATCGTGGGGTTCGCCTCCGTCGGGCGGCTCCTTTTCTGGAACCTTTGCCATGAACGACGCTCGAAAGGCGGCGGAGGTTGTCGGAACTTCTCCACGGGCTCCGGAGCCACCGGTGTCACGCCCTCCACTATGCCCCCGATGGTCTTGACGTGGCCCCGAGTTGAGAATAATTTTCACCCAGATGATTCTTGATGAAAGGAATGCTTGTGGCCGCAGGTGCGCTCGGACGCATCCAGACCGAGACGCCCGCGCTGCCGGAGGCACTGCGCCGGGTGGGGGAGGCGATCCTGGCCGACCCCGCGGAGGCGGCACGATCCACGATCATCACGCTGGCCGAGCGGAGCGGCAGCTCGCCCGCCACGGTCACCCGTTTCTGCAGGGTGTTCGGTTTCGCGGGGTACGCCGGGCTACGGGTCGCGCTGGCCACCGAGACCGGCCGTGCGGCGCAGGCCAACTGGGACATGGGGGTGGGCCACGAGATCGGCCCCACCGACCCGCTCGACGCGGCGATCGGCGTGATGGCCGCCGCCGACTCGCGGCTCATCCAGGAGACCGCGGCCCAACTCGACGCGGGCACCGTCGCCAAGGTCGCCGAGGCCATCGTCGCGGCCCGCCGCGTCCTCATCTTCGGGGTCTCCACCAGCGGGGCGGTGGCCGGGATGATGGGCGGGCGGTTGCGCCGCATCCGGGTCCCCTGCTGGAGCCACGCCGACGCGCACGAGGCGCTCGCCGACGCGGCGCTGCTCGGCGAGGGCGACGTCGCCATCGGCATCTCCCACCAGGGCCGCACCCGCGAGGTGCTGGAGTCCCTCGGCGAGGCCGGGGACCGGGGCGCGCTGACCGTCGCGGTCACCTCCTTCGCCCGTTCCCCACTGGCGGAGTTGTCGGAGCTGGTGCTGACCACCGCCAGCCGCGAGACCACCTTCCGGCTGGGCGGCCTGGCCGCCGTCCACTCCCAGCTCTTCGTCCTCGACACCGTCTACGTCGCGGTCGCGCAGCGCACCTACGAGCAGACCAACGAGGCGTTCGAGCTGACGATCCGGGCTCTGGAGAGCCACCGCGTGGAGAGGAACTGAGTGTGGACATCAATATCGGGGCCGCCGAGTACGTCCATGAGGTGAAGGCCCTGGTGGACGAGGTCTCCCGGAGCCAGGAGAGCGCGGTACGGGACGCGGCCGCGTTGATGGTCACCTCCCTGCTCGACGGCGGAGTGATCCAGGCGTTCGGCTCCGGGCACTCCGAGGCGATCGCCATGGAGATCGCCGGGCGCGCGGGCGGCCTGGTGCCCAGCAACCGTCTGGCCCTGCGTGACGTCGTCCTGTACGGAGACGCCCCGGTCGGCACCCTCCTCGGCGCTCCCGGCGAGCTGGAGCGAGACCCGTCGGTCGCCCGGCGGATCTACGACCTGGCGCCCGTCCGGCCGCAGGACGTGTTCGTGCTGATCTCCAGCTCCGGGGTGAACGGCTCGGTGGTCGAGCTGGCCTCGATCGTCAAGGAGCGGGGGCACGGCCTGATCGCCCTGACCTCCGTACGGCACAGCACCGAGATGACCTCGCGCCACCCCTCGGGCCGCAAGCTGCTCGACCTCGCCGACGTGGTGCTCGACAACCGCGCCCCGTACGGCGACGCGGTACTCCCGCTCCCGGACGGCGGCACGTTCGGGGCGGTCTCCACGATCACCTCGGCGCTGCTGGCCCAGATGGTCGTGGCCGAGGTGGTGCGCACGCTCGTCGAGGCGGGCCACACTCCGCCGATCTACCGCTCCGCCAACGTGACCGGCGGAGACGAGCACAACCGTGTTCTCGAGAACCGCTACGCCGGAAGGATCCGGCGAGGTGCCTGACCACTGCCTGCCACTTCCAGGCCACCCCCAGGAGGAAGCATGACCCAGCTATCCAGGCGCGAGCTCCTGCGCAGCGCGGCCCTGGCCGGCCTCGCCCTGCCCGCCCTGTCCGCGTGCGCCACACCCGCGAGCAACGGCGGCGCCGCGTCCTCGGCACCCGCTCCCGGGGCCACCAGCGCGGCCAACCCGCTCGGCTTCGCCGAGGACAGGCCCCTGGAGATCTGGATCTTCGACGGCGGTTTCGGCGACGGCTACGCCAAGGACGTCCACGAGAAGCTGCTCCAGGCCAAGCACCCCAAACTGGAGATCAAGCACAACGCGACCAAGGAGATCGCCAAGACCCTCCAGCCGCGTTTCGCCGGCGGGAACCCGCCGGAGTTCATCAACAACTCCGGCGCCAACGCGATGGACTTCGGCGCCCTGGTCCAGGACGGTCAGCTCGCCGACCTCACGCCGCTGTACGACGCGCCCAGCTGGGACGACCCTGCGGTCAAGGTACGCGACACGATCGACCCGAACGCGATCGAGCTGGGCAAGTACGACGGCACGCCCTACGTCCTCAACTACGCCACCACCGTCTGGGGCATCTGGTACTCGCAGAAGCTCTTCGAGGCCGAGGGCTGGCAGGTCCCCAAGACCTGGGCCGACTTCCTGGCCCTGTGCGAGACCATCAAGAAGGCGGGCAAGATCGCGCCCTTCACCTACGCCGGCAAGCACCCCTTCTACATCTACGAGACCATCCTCACGCTCGCCGCGAAGATCGGCGGCAAGGACGTGCTGAAGAACATCGACAACCTCGAGGACGGCGCCTGGAAGGCCGAGCCGGTCAAGCAGGCCGCGACGGCCTTCGCCGAGCTCGGGTCGAAGTACCTGCTCCAGGGCACCGCGGGACTCGACCACGTGCAGACCCAGACGGCGCACAACAAGGGCCAGGTCGCCATGTTGCCCTGCGGCTCCTGGCTGGAGAACGAGCAGAAGGACTCCACCCCGGCCGACTTCGGCTACGCGATGTTCCCGCTGCCCGACTTCGGCTCCTCGGACGCCCTGCCGTACGGCACCCTGCACGCCCGGCCCGGCGAGGAGTACGTCGTCTCGGCGAAGTCGGCCAACCCCAACGCGGGCCTGGAGTACATGCGCGCCATGCTCTCCAAGGAGGGCGCGGGCAAGTTCATGGAGCTGGTCTCCACGCTCACCGTCGTCAAGGGCGCGGGGGAGGGCAACACGCTCAAGCCCGGTCTCAAGAGCGCCGCGGCCGCGCTGAACGCGGCCGGCGACAACGCCGTCTGGTTCCTGTTCCGCAAGTGGTACGTCGAGCTGCACGACGAGGTGGCCGCCGCGACCGGGCAGCTCATGGCCGGCAAGCTGACCGTCGACGCGTGGGCGGACCGGGCGCAGCAGAAGGCCGACGCGATCAAGAAGGACACCTCGGTGAAGAAGTTCAGCCGCTGACGTCCGCCCCCGTCCGACAGCGGGGGACGCCGGCACCGACCACCCCCTAGGCAGGAGATCGCGTTGAGGTCCACGGTTCACCGGCCCGCCCGGCGGCGCGCCGATCACCGAACGGCGAGTCGCTCATGAACCACGGCCGGACACGGTTCGTCGCGGGATTCCTGGTGATCCCGGTGGCCCTCTACGTGATCTACGTGATCGCGCCCTACGCGCAGGCCTTCTACATCGCGTTCACCGACTGGCGCGGGGTGAACGCGAGCCCGCGGCTGGTGGGCCTGGAGAACTTCCAGCGCCTCGGAGCCGACAACGTGTTCTGGAAGGCCGTCGGCCACAACCTCATCCTGCTGGTCCTGATGCCGATCCTGACCCTGGGGATCGCGCTCTTCTTCGCCTTCCTGCTCAACGCGGGCGGGCGGGGCGGCACCGGGGGCATCTGGGGGTCGAAGTTCTACCGGGTGGTGTTCTTCTTCCCCCAGGTGCTGGCCGTAGCCGTGGTCGCCGTACTGTTCCAGCAGGTCTTCAGGCCCGACCGCAGCGGGATGCTCAACGCGCCGCTCATCGCCCTGGGGTTCGAGCCGATCGGCTTCCTGTCGGACACCAGGGTCGCGTTCTGGTCGATCCTCGCCGTGCTGGTCTGGCAGGCCGTCGGCTTCTACGTCGTGCTCTTCTCCGCCGGCATCTCCTCCATCCCCCGCGACCTGTTCGAGGCGGCGGCGATCGACGGCGCGGGAGGGATACAGCTGTTCCTGCGGGTCACGCTGCCGCTGCTCTGGGACACCATCCAGGTCGGCTGGGTCTACCTCGGCATCGCCGCGCTGGACGTCTTCGCCATCGTGTGGGTGATGACGGCGGAGCACGGCGGTCCTGACCACTCCACGACCGTGATGGCGGCGGAGATCTACCGCACCGCCTTCCAGTACTTCAAGTTCGGCTACGCCTCCGCGATGGGCGTGGTGCTGTTCTTCTTCACCATCGGGTTCGCGACACTGGCCCTGCGCCTGTCGCGACGTGAGCGGATCGAGTTCTAGTGGCGGACGCCGTGATTCCCCGGAGCCGGGCCTGGGCCCGCGAGGAGCGCAGGAGGCGGCTCGGCCCCCTGTCGGCCCTGACGCACATCGCACTGCTGGTCTGGACGGTCCTGGTCGTCGTGCCGATCGTGTGGACCTTCCTCGCCTCGGTGAAGAGCGAGGACGAGATCTTCGGCGACGCCTGGTCGCTGCCTGCCTCCCTCCGCTTCGACAACTGGGCTCGTGCCTGGGAGCAGGCGCACATCGGCCAGTACATGATCAACAGCATCGTGGTGGTGGCCTTCGGCACCTTCGGCACCATGCTGTTCGGCTCGATGGCCGCGTACGTGCTGGCCCGCTACCGCTTTCGCGGCAACCGGGCGATCTATCTGCTGTTCGTCTCCGGCCTGGCCTTCCCGGTCTACCTGGCGCTGACCCCGCTGTTCTTCGTCGTGCAGAACATGGGGACGGTCCCGCTGATCGGCCGGTTCATCGGCCTGAACACGCACGGCGGGCTGGTGCTGGTGTACATCGCCTACTCGCTGCCCTTCACGGTCTTCTTCCTCGCCGCGTTCTTCAGGACGCTGCCGGGCGCGGTGGCCGAGGCGGCCTTCGTGGACGGGGCCTCGCACGCCCGGGTCTTCTTCCGGATCATGCTCCCGATGGCCAAGCCGGGCATCGTCAGCGTGACCATCTTCAACGTGCTCGGCCAGTGGAACCAGTACCAGCTGCCTCTGGTGCTGCTCACCTCGGACAGGGACAAATGGGTGCTCACCCAGGGCATCGCCGACATCTCCACGGCGGCCGGCTACGACGCCGACTGGTCGGCCCTGTTCGCCGCGCTGAGCATGGCCATCCTGCCGATGATGATCGTCTACACGCTCTTCCAGAGCCAGATCCAGAAGGGCCTCACCGCGGGCGCCCTCAAATAGCGCCCACCGGGGTCCCGGCGCCACTCCACCTCGACACTCTCGAATGACGAGAGTCGTCGTCAGCCATACGAGAACGCGGGCTCCCGAGTTCGTACCCGTATCCCATCCGAGAGATCGCGAACGGGCCGACGGTCACCGTGGGGGTTTGGAGGGAGATCGGCGGCGCGGTGGGACGCGAGTCAGCGCACCGGGAGGTTCTTCAGGGCCTCGCGGCGGCTCAGGCCGCTGATGCCGGTGTGGTCGACATAGCGGACGACCTCGTCGGGGTTGGTCTTGGCGTACTCGCGCAGGGCCCAGCCGATCGCCTTGCGGGCGAAGAAGTCGTTGTCCGACAGGCTCGGCTCGATGCAGGCGTACAGCAGGCCGGTGTCGGTGGCGGCCTTGAAGCGGTTCTGGGAGAGGATGGCCGTCCGGCGCTTCCACAGGTCGGTGCCGCGGGCCCAGCGGAGCACGAGGGGGCGCATGGTGTCGGGGAAGGCCGCGAGCAGGCCGCCGACGCGGTGGACGGCGAGATCGTCGACGTAGTCCCACCAGGCTCCGGTGACGATCATCTCCTCGTACATCGGCAGCGCGTCGAGCGTCTGGAAGCCCCGGTAGAGACGGAAGCCGGTCAGTTCGATCGCCGCGTAGCGCTCCTCGCGGTACTCGGCCCCGTGCCACAGGGCCAGCGTCGCCTCCCGCCAGGCGGGCGCCGTCTCCATGTAGTACTCGGTGAACACCCGCTTCAGCGCCGCGCGGCGAGGTGCGGCCTGCACCCCGAGGAAGGGCATCTCCGACTTCATGTAGGCCCGCATGACCGGGGCCTTGGCGGAGTCGGCCACCTCGGTGAGTGCCATGCGCACGGCCTTCTGCAGTATCTCCACGCTCGCCCACCACTTCCGTTCGCTTCGCGGACGGCTTGATTCTCACAGGCCGGGTCGCTCTCCGCGCGGGGTTCCGCTCACGCGTCAGGCCTTCTGGCTGCTCCGCTCGCCGGTCGCCAGGCCGTCGAACAGGACGGTGATGTAGTGCTCGGCGAGACCCGCGGTGTTGAGGCGTCCTCCCGGGCGGAACCAGCGCACCGCCACCCAGATGGTGTCGCGGATCATGCGATAGGTGAGCTTGGGATCGACGTCGGCGCGGAACAGGCCGGCGGCCTGGCCGAGCTTGATCTGCCCGACCCACATCCGCTCGACCTCGTCCTCGGCCTTGACCAGGTAGTCGAAGCGGTCACCGGGGAGCGACTGCAGGTAGTTCCAGTCGTTCTGCATGACGGTGATCGCCGCGCGGTGGGGCTCCAGAGTGCTGAACCCGATGCGCACCATCTCTGAGAGGATCGTGCGGGCGTCGCCGTCCTGCTCCAGGGCGGCGCGGTAGCGGCCGACGAGGTCGTCGAGGAAGGTGGTCAGCACCTCGTCGACGATCGTCTCCTTGGAGTCGAAGTGGTGGTAGAGGCTTCCGGAGAGGATGCCGGCCTCTTCGGCGATCTCCCGGACGGTGGTCGCCTGGAAGCCCTTGCGGGCGAAGAGTTCGGCGGCGAGTTTGACGAGATGGTCGCGGCGCTCTGACGCGGGGCCGGATGCGGCCGCGCGCTTGGTTCCGCCCTGGCGCTTGACCGGGGTCGTGGTCGCGCCGCCGGAGTTCTTTCGCGTGTTCACCCCACCATTATGAGCCCTTGCGCAATCGCTTGTTCACCGAAACGCGCCAGCTCATCCCGGCCCCTCTTTGTAACCAAGCGCTTGCTACCCTTGTCGTCAGGTGAAGACCGAAGGGATCAAGCAATGACCGAGGCATACATCGTCGGCGCGGTCCGTACCCCGGTGGGCCGCAGGAACGGCGGTCTCGCCGACGCGCACCCCGCCGACCTGGGCGCCCACGCCATCCGCGAACTCGTCGGGCGCACCGGCGTGGACCCCGAGGCCGTGGACGACGTCGTGTTCGGGTGCGTCGACACCGTCGGCCCGCAGGCCGGCGACATCGCCCGCACCTGCTGGCTGGCCGCCCATCTGCCCGAGGGGGTGCCCGGCGTCACCGTCGACCGCCAGTGCGGCTCCTCCCAGCAGGCACTCCACTTCGCCGCCCAGGCGGTGCTGTCGGGTACCGCCGACCTGATCGTCGCCGGCGGTGTGCAGAACATGAGCCGGGTCCCGATCGGCTATGCCATGACCGCCGGGCAGGCGCTTGGTTTCGACAGCCCGTTCGCGGGCTCCAAGGGCTGGCAGGCCCGGTACGGCGGACAGGAGGTGTCGCAGTTCCGAGGCGCCGAAATGATCGCCGAAAAATGGGATATATCGCGACTTGAGATGGAGGAGTTCGCGTACGAGTCCCACCGGCGGGCACTCGGCGCGATCGACGGGGGTCGCTTCGCCGCCGAGATCGTCCCTTACGAGGGCGTCTCCGTCGACGAGGGCCCGCGTCGTGACACCAGTCTGGAGCGGATGGCCGGGCTCAAGACCCTGGTCGAGGGGGGAAGGCTCACCGCCGCGCTCTCCTCGCAGATCTCCGACGGCGCGGCCGCGCTTCTCGTCGCCTCCGAGCGGGCGGTCAAGGCCCATGGGCTGACCCCGCGCGCCCGGATACACCACATCTCCGCCCGCGGCGACGACCCCGTCATGATGCTCTCCGCGCCGATCCCCGCCACCGCGTACGCCCTGCGCAGGGCGGGTATGACGATCGGCGACATCGACGCCGTCGAGATCAACGAGGCGTTCGCCCCCGTCGTGCTGGCCTGGCTGAAGGAGACCGGCGCCGACCCCGGCCGGGTCAATCCCAACGGCGGTGCCATCGCCCTCGGCCACCCGCTCGGCGCGACCGGCGCCCGGCTGATGACCTCGCTCCTGCACGAGCTGGAGCGGACCGGCGGCCGGTACGGGCTGCAGACGATGTGCGAGGGCGGCGGCCAGGCCAACGTCACGATCATCGAAAGGCTCTAGAGCCGGCGGTTCGTCAAGGCGGGGCGTAGCGGTCGAGGGGCCGCTGCGGTGCTGCGGAACAAGCGGTCACGCATGGAGTTCGCCGCTCGCCGGGGCAGTGGAGACGAGGGCGTGGAGCGCGGCCGAGTCGGCGGCGCCGAGCACGCGGTCGCCGATCGCGAGCACACCCTTCACCACCTCCGGCGGAGCCGTGGCGGCCATCCGCCGGACGAGCCCGGTCCGGGTCGGTCGGTCGAGGGACGGCAACATCAGTTCCAGGCTGATCATCTGGATCTCCGGCGTCATCTCGGCCATGAACGCCGCCCGTGCCGCCGCGATCTCCTCGTCGGTGCAGCGGGCCCAGATGCGTGGCATCACCACGGTCTCCTCCTCGTGCAGGTGCGGGAGGTAGGCCGCGGTGAACCTGGCCAGGTCGCGGTAGAAGGCGAGGCCGGCCACCGGATCGGGCTTGACGACGAGCGCGTCGAAGCTCTCGGCCAGGTAATGCTCCAGCTCCTCCAGGTCCGTGTGCTGCTCGGCGATCGCGTCGGTGGCCTGGTGCTCGTACGGGTCCAGGACGCGCAGGATGTGCCGGTCCTCGTGTTCGGTGTGCGAACGCAGCAGCGCCAGCAGGGGCTGCCAGCGCGCCGCCAACCGCTCGACGTCGTCGTCGTCGGCCCAGTCGGTGGCGCCCGCCAGCATCGTGACCTCGAACAGGCCCCGGCGCAGTGCCTTGTGAATGTGGGTGAACAGGTCGTCCCGTTCCATGTTCGGCTCCTTCAGATCGAATGCTGAAAAGGCTAGGAAGGGGCCGCCGGGCAGCGGTATCCCATAAACATGGGGGTGGTGAGGAGGCCATGTACGGGCGATCCTTTGAACATGGACCTGCACGAAGGGCTGCGCCGGATCGCGGTGCGGGGTGGTGACCTCACCGAGGTGCGCACGGAACTCGACCGGTTGTTGCGCCGGGTCGTCGGGTACGACATCGCGGCGATCTCGACGGTCGACCCGGCCACCCTGCTGTGGACGAGCTGCTTCGTCACCGGGATCGGGCACGAAGGCGGCGCGGACCGCGAGCGCATCATCTTCGATCTCGAGTTCCGCGACGCGGACCTCAACGGCTATACCCGGCTGGCCAACGCCGCCGTGCCCGTCGCGGGGTTGCACCAGGCCACCGGCGGCCGGCTCTCCGAGGCGGCGCGATATGAACCGCTGCTGCGTGAGCTCGGGATCTGCGACGAGGCCCGGGTGATGTTGCGGTCCCGCAACGGTTGCTGGGGGTCGCTGACGCTCTACCGGTGCACGCCGTCGCCGCCGTTCGGGGCGGCCGAGCTCGCGGCGTTGACCGGGGCGGTCTCCCCCATCGCGGACCTGTTCCGGCTGACCCTGCTCCGTGCCGCCCTGGACGTCGCCGAGGGCATCGAAGATCCTCCGGGGATGTTGCTCGTACGCTCCGGTGGCGAGGTCGAGACGCTCAGCACCCAGGCGCGCACGTGGCTGGAGGCCATCGACGATCGGGGTCGCATACCGAGTGTGGTCAGGTCCGTCGTGGCCGCCGCCCAGGCCGGGAACGGTCCGGCCACTGCCGCGCTGCCGGCCCGGGGCGGACGGTGGGTGGTGCTGCACGGCTCGCCGATCGAGGGGTCGGCGGACCGGGTGGCCCTCATCATCGAGGGTGCCCGTCCCGCCGTGCTCGGTCAGATCATCGCCAGGGCCTACGACCTGACCTCGCGCGAGCGTGAGGTGACGGCGTTGGCCGCGCAGGGGCGCAGCACCCGCCAGATGGCCGCCGCGCTCGGCATCTCGCCGTTCACGGTGCAGGACCATCTGAAGGCGGTCTTCGCCAAGACGGGAACCCACAGCCGGGGTGAGCTGGTGGCCTCACTGCATACCCGCCACTACGCTCCGCGCGTGGCGGCGGGGGCGGCTCCGAGCCCGTACGGCTGGTACCTCGATGACGAATGTTCCATCTAGTAGGACTTGGTTACTTACACCACGCGTCCGACGTCGCCGACGACCCCGGAGCCGTCGGCGAATCCGCGCTCCCCATGCGGGTTCTCGGCACACCGCCCCGGGTGAGTGGCCGGACCCTCGATTCGCTTTCCGTGCCACGCTCCTCACTCCTGGCTCCGGCCCGCGAGCCTTTACTCGAAGACCAATGGTCAGCCCACTAGCAATTAGGAAACTTTCCTATTAGATTTGCGCCAAGCCGCCGTGGGAGCGCTTTCCCCGGAGGTTCTGGACAACGTGGGGTCTGCGCGCCTTCGGCATGGGACGCCGGCCGGTCGTCAGGCGAGGAGTGGTGAATGAAGCGCGGCCCAGAGCTGCTCCGTCTGGCGGAGACCGTCGTCCTTCCCGGTTTCGAGGGCAAGACCCCGCCCGACTGGGTGCGGCGCCGACTCGGTGAAGGGCTGGCCGGGGTGGTGCTCTTCTCCAGGAACATCGCCACCCCCACCCAGGTCGCCGACCTCACCGCCGCGCTCCGCGAGGAGAACCCCCAGGTCCTCGTCGGCATCGACGAGGAGTCGGGCGAGGTCACCCGCCTGGAGGCGGCCGGCGGGAGCACCCGGCCGGGCAACTTCGCCCTCGGCGTGGTCGACGACACCGGCCTCACCGAGGAGATCGCCGCCGACCTCGGCCGTGACCTGGCCCTGGCGGGCGTCAACCTCAACTTCGCCCCCTCGGCGGATGTGAACTCCAACCCCGACAACCCGGTCATCGGCCTGCGCTCCTTCGGCGCGGACCCCGATCTCGTCGCCAGGCACACCGCGGCCTGGATCCGGGGCATGCAGTCGGCGGGCGTGGCGGCCTGCGCCAAGCACTTCCCCGGCCACGGCGACACCTCGGTCGACTCCCACCACGGCGTGCCGCTGGTCGCCGCCACCGCGGGGGAGCTGCGCGACGTGGCGCTGCGGCCCTTCCGCGCGGCCGTCGAGCAGGGGGTGCGCACGGTCATGACCGGCCACCTGCTCGTCTCCGCCCTGGACCCCGTGATGGCCGCCACGCTCAGCCGCCGGGTCCTGCACGACCTGCTCAGGGCCGAGCTGGGTTTCGAAGGCGTCATCGTCACCGACGGCATCGAGATGACCGCGGTCTCCGGCCCGTACGGCATCGGCGGCGCCTCCGCCCTCGCCGTCGCCGCGGGCGCCGACGCGATCTGCGTGGGCGGCGAGCACGCCGGAGAGGAGACCGCGATCGCGATCAGAAACGCGATCGCGGACGCCGTGATCGAGGGCAGGCTCCCCGAGGAACGGCTGGCCGACGCCGCCCGCCGCGTCCGCGAGCTCGCCCTCTGGACCGTGACCGCCCACCGGGACACGCCCGCGCGCGCCGCCTCCGGCGGCTCCGGCGACGCGTCGATCGGCCTGGCCGCGGCCCGGCGCGCGCTGCGGGTCACCCGCCGCTCCGCGACCGCGTCCTTCCCCCTGTCCGCCCCGCCGCACGTCGCCGAACTCGCCCCCGAGATGAACCTCGCCATCGAGAAGGACACCCCCTGGGGCGTCGGCGAGCCGCTCGGCAAGCTCCTCCCCGGCACCACGGTGACCCGGCTGGAGGCCTCCACCGCCACCGGGAGCGCCATCGAGGCCGTACTCGCCACCGCGGCCGGACGCCCCCTGGTCATCGTCGTCCGCGACGCGCACCGCCACCCCTGGCAGACCGACGCGCTCCGGCACCTGCTGGCCGCCCGCTCCGACGCCGTCGTGGTGGAGATGGGCCTGCCCGGACGCTCCGACCTCGGCGCCGTGCACGTCGCCACCCACGGATCCGCCCGCGTCTGCGGCCAGGCGGCCGCCGAACTCCTCGCCGGGGACGAGAGCGCGACCTGATCGGCGGCGCGTCCCGGCGTCGACGTACGGGGCGGGCGGCGCGGTGATTCTGTCGGGGCGGACTGCTTGAATCGCCGGATGGATGTGGCACGGTTGCTGGCGGACCAGCGGGAGATCAACGGGGTCGATCTGGCGAAGCTCTCGCTCGGCGATCACCTGGCCGACGAGGGGCCCTACGTCTTCAAGGAGTGCGACCTCACCGGCGCCGACTTCAGCGGGGCGTCGCTCGTGGGGGCCTCGTTCGAGGGATGCGCGCTGGAGCGGGCCGACTTCCGCCGTACGGATCTGGACGGGGCGCGTTTCTCCGGCGGCGGGGGAGCGGGGCTCAGGTTCGCGAACGCCGAGCTCGTCGACGCGGCCTTCACCGACGTCGACCTGTCCGGTGCGAACTTCGGGCGGGCACTGCTCACCGACGTCGTCTTCACCGGCTGCCGCATGATCGGCGCGGTGCTGACCGGCTGCCGGGGCATCGGCTACCGGTTCGACGGCTCCAACCTGATGCTGGCCGACCTGATCGGCTGCTCGTTCCGAGGCGCACACCTGCGGGGCACCCGCCTCGACGAGGCCAACCTGTCGAGCTGCGACTTCACCAACGCCGTGTTCGAGGACTGCCGCATGATCGGTGCCCGCACCGTCGACACGGTCTTCACCATGGCCGACCTGCGCGGCCTGGACCTCGGCGAGGTCGACGACACCCGGCTCCGCTCGCTGCGCGGAGCGATCATCAGCCCGTCCCAGGCCGCCCTGATCCTCGCCTCCCGAGGGCTGACCGTGAACTGACCCGATCCGGGCTCACTTCGGCGGGGGCACGCTCCTGCCCGACCGGTCCAGACGGTCCAAGCGGTCCAGTACGGCGTGCGCCTCCCACATGATCCGGCCGATCAGCTCCGCGCAGGACGGCAGGTCGTCGATCAGCCCGACGACCTGCCCGGAGGCCATGACGCCGAGGTCCGCGCGCCCGTCCACCATGGCGGCCCGCAGCAGCATCGGGGTGTTGGCCGCCTGGAGCACCTGGGCCCAGGTCAGGTCCCGGCCGTGCCGCATCCGGCGGCCCTCGCGGATCATCGCCGCCCACGACATGCCGGACAGCCGCTTGAACCTGGCCCCGTTGGCCACCGCGCGGAGCAGCCGCAGGCGCGAGCGTTCCAGCGAGTCGACGAACGGAGTGCGCAGCACGCGGTGCGGAACGCCGTCCACCCGCGTGGTGACCACCGTCTCGGCGGTGCCGAGGTAGACCTTCTTCACCTCGTCGCCGACCGTGGAGTCCGAGGTCAGCAGGAAACGGGTGCCCATCGCGACCCCGCAGGCGCCGTACGACAGGGCGGCGACCAGCCCGCGCCCGTCGCAGAACCCGCCCGCCGCGATCACCGGGATGTCCACCGCGTCCACGACCTGGGGGAGCAGCACGGTGGTGGGGACGGCCCCGGTGTGCCCGCCGCCCTCACCGCCCTGCACGATCACCGCGTCCACGCCCCAGGCGGCGACCTTCTCGGCGTGCCGGCGCGCGCCGACCGAGGGGATCGTCAGCACCCCGGCGTCCTTCAGCCGGGCGATCAGCTCGCGCTTGGGGGCCAGCGCGAACGACGCGACCCGTACGCCTTCGCGGATCATGACGTCGATCCGCTCGCGGGCGTCGTCGGCGTCGGAGCGGATGTTCACCCCGAAGGGCGCGTCGGTGCGCTCCTTGACCGACCGGATCGCGGCGGTCATCTGCTCGATGGGCATGGTGGCCGCCGCGATGACGCCCAGACCTCCGGCGGCGGAGGTGGCGGCGGCCAGCCGGGCCCCGGCCACGTAGCCCATGCCGGTCTGTACGACGGGATGGCGGCAGCCGACCATCTCGGTGAGCCGTGTCACCAGCCCCGGCGGCTCCTCCGCCGGTGCGGACGCGCCGGTCGCGGCTCCCGGCGGGCCCGGGACGGGGTGCGAGGTCATGAAGGTTCTCCTGGCGGGCGGCCGGAGCCGGGACGCGGGGGGCGAGGTCCCCGGTTCCGGCGGTGGGGAGGAGGTCAGGCGGGGATCTCGCGGTCGCGGAGTGAGCCGGGGTCGAGGACCTCGCGCAGGACGCGGAGTTCCTCGCCGGTCGGCTGCCGGGTCTCGGGGACGTCGCCGGTGACGACCAGCGGGAAGCCGGTCGCCGCCACGACCTCGTCCACGGTGACGCCCGGGTGGACCGAGGCCAGGCGCATCGAGTGGTCGGGGCTCTGGAAGTCCAGCACCGCCAGGTCGGTGACCACCCGGCGCAGGTCGTGGTGGCGGTGGGCGCTCGGCCCCGCCTCGGCCGCGCGGTCGTGGCCGACGCCGCTGACCATGTCCACCCGCGGTACGAACACCCGGGTCGAGTGGCGGGGGATCCAGTAGCTGGTCGGGCAGCACACGGTGTTGCCCGGCACCCCGCGCACACCCAGGAGCTGGGACCTGGGCCGGGACCAGTCGCCGATGCAGGAGATGTTGCTGTTGCCGTACCGGTCGATCTGACTGGCTCCCAGCATGACGTGCCGCCTGCCGTTGAGTACCAGCCACAGGTGGTCCCTGAACGGCAGCCATCCCTCGACGACCTGTGGGCTCTGTCCCAGCGGTGGTACGTCGCCGGTCAGCAGGCACACCCCGTCGTGCGTGACGAGGTCGGGTTCGAAGGTGAGCCGGGCCAGCCGGGCGGCCAGCACGGTGATCGCGCCGCCGATGCCCGCGGCCAGGATCTCCCCGTCCCCCCTGAACGCCTCGGCACAGGCGACGACGCACACCTCGGCCCGCGTGGCGACGGTCACCGTCATGACTCCTCCCGGAACCGGCGTACGGCTTCCTGGTAGGCGGCCTCGTCCCCGGACAGGTAGCGGCCGGTGAAGGCCCGCCACGTCTCGGGGCCGGTGGCGGCGCTCGCGTACGCCTTCTGGAACGCCTCGTCGCGGCCGTAGTCGGGCTCGCAGGTGGTGAAGTGGGCGCCGCCGGGGGTCTCCACCACACCGGTCACCATGGACCGGCTGATCAGCAGCGACTGGACCGGCCCCTCCTTGAGCAGGTCGGCGGTGTCCACCACGCGCTCGCAGGAGACGTAGCAGCGCTCGGCCGCCTTGGCGTAGAGGTCGTCGAAGTAGGGGTCGGGGCCGAGATACTGGGCGTTGCCGCGGGAGTCGGCCCGGTTGAGGTGGACGAGCGCGACGTCCAGGGTCAGCGCGGGGACGGCGACCAGCTCCTCGCCTCCGGCATAGGGCGACCGCACGGTCCGCAGTTCGGGGTTGACCCGCATCACATCCGAGCCGAGCCCGGCGCGGGTCGGCAGGAACGGCAGCCGGTGCGCCGCCGCGAGCAGGCCGAACATGAACATGCTCTCGTCGTACTCGGTGAACTCCACGGTCCCGGTCTGCCTGGCGGTCCGGAAGTGCGGTTCGAGGGGGATCGAGTCGAGCGACACGAACGGGGCGACCACCCGGGCGACCTTGCCGTACGCGCACAGCAGGCCGACGTCGGCCCCGCCGTACGAGACGACCGTCAGGTCCTCCAGGGAGGACCGGCAGATCGCCCGGACCAGTGCCATCGGCTTGCGACGCGACCCCCAGCCGCCGATCCCGATCGTCATGCCGCTGCGCAACGACCCGACGACCTCCTCGACCGACATCACTTTGCTCACCGGTCGCCCACCACCCCTTCGCTCGCTCCGCGGATCGTTCCGCCCCGCAACCGTCTGCCGCGCTCTCCGCTCACCGACCGCCCACCTCCTCCGAGCCGTTGTTCCTCGCGATGAACGCGTCGCGGTGCCGGTCGCCGGAGCCCATCAGGTTGAGCTCGAAGGTGAAGCCCTGCTCGAACCGGTAGCTGCGCCTGACATCGACCGGGTCGATGCCGTTCAGCGACTCCTTGGCCCGCCGGATGACGTAGGGGTCCTTTCCGGCGATCTGGGCGGCGACCTCGAAGGCGGTCTCGCGCAGCCGGTCGCGGGGCACGACCTCCAGCACCGAGCCGAAGGCGTGCAGTTCGGCGGCGGTGACGGTGCGGCACGTGTAGACCATGGCCCGCATCAGATGCTGGGGGACCAGCCTGGCCAGGTGGGTGGCCGCGCCGAGCGCGCCCCGGTCCACCTCGGGCAGGCCGAAGTAGGCGTCGTCGGAGGCCACCACGATGTCGGCGTTGCCCGCCAGCCCGACCCCGCCACCGAGGCAGAAGCCGTGCACGGCGGCGATCACCGGGACCTCGCACTCGTAGACCGCCGCGAACGCCGCGAAGCACCCCCGGTTGGCGCCGACCAGCGCGGCGTGCCCGGCGGTGGCCTGCATCTCCTTGACGTCCACCCCGGCGTTGAACCCTCGTCCCTCGGCGCGCAGCACCACGACGCGGGTCTCGGGCGCGTGCCCGGCCTCCTGGACGGCCTCGGCCAGCTCGAACCAGCCGGAGACGGGTAACGCGTTGACCGGCGGCACGTCCACTACGACCTCGGCGACCGCTCCGCCGCCGTGCAGGGTGATTCTCATCGCGCCTCACTGTTCGCACCTAACGCTTGCTTGGTACGGTAGCACGCGACGGCCGGACACAGGAGTGCGCCCGGCGGCTGCCGCCGGGCGTCCTTCCGAGGGCGGTCCACCTGTGACGGCGGCCGCTCACCCGGGTGACCGCTTCGAGAACGAGGGTGCGGAGGCGAGCGCCGTGAACGCTGAGGGCGATGTGGACGGCGCGACGGGTTCCCCTGGCGAGGTGGACGCCGAGGCTCGTGGAAGCGACGGAGCACCTGGCCGGGTCCGCTATGACCACACCGGATCGGTCGTGCTGGTGACCGGGGGCACCAGGGGGCTCGGCGCGGGCATCGCCGACGCGTTCCTGGCCGCCGGGGCGGAGGTGGTCGTGTGCGCCCGCAGGAAGCCGGAGACCCTGCCCGATGGACTCGCGTTCGTCGCGGCCGACGTGCGCGACGCGGCGGACGTGGACCGGCTGGTCACCGAGGTCGAGGAGCGGTACGGGAGGCTCGACACGGTGGTCAACAACGCCGGAGGCTCACCGCAGGCGCTCCTGGCCGGAACCTCCCCCCGGCTGCACGCCCGCGTCGTGGAACTCAACCTGATCGCCCCGCTGCTGGTCGCGCAGCGCGCCCACCCCCTGCTCGCCGCCTCCGGCGGCTCGGTCGTGATGATCGGCAGCTCCAGCGGTACCCGCCCCTCCCCGGGCACCTCCGCGTACGGCGCGGCCAAGGCGGGCCTGCACCACCTGGCCGCCTGCCTCGCCGCCGAGTGGGCGCCGCGGGTGCGGGTCAACACGGTGGTCGTCGGCCTCGCCGAGACGGAGGACTCGGCGGACCACTACGGCGGCCCCGACGGGGTCGCGCGGATGGGCGCCGCCGTTCCCGCGGGCCGGATGGCCCTTCCCTCGGACGTGGCCGGGGTGTGCCTGTGGCTGGCGGTCCCCGGCTACGTGACCGGCGCGGAGATCCTCGTGCACGGCGGCGGGGAGATCCCCGCCTGGCGCCGGATCGCGTCTGGACACGACGGGTGAACAGCCGGGAAACTCTGCATGATCACGATGAAAGGAGCCCTGGCATGGGCGGGATCTGTGACGGGCGCGTGGTGATCGTGACCGGTGCCGGGCGCGGCATCGGCAGGGAGCACGCCCTGGAGTTCGCCCGGCAGGGGGCCAGGGTCGTGGTCAACGACCTCGGCACCGGCCGCGAGGGCGGCGGGCGCTCCGGCGACCCGGCCCTGCGGGTAGTCGAGGAGATCCGCGCCCTGGGCGGCCGGGCCATCGCCAACAGCGACGACGTCACCGACTGGGACGGCGCGGACCGGCTGGTCAAGACGGCGCTGAGCGCCTTCGGGCGGCTGGACGTCCTGGTGAACAACGCCGGTTTCGTCCGCGACCGGATGCTGGTCTCGATGACCGAGCAGGAGTGGGACGACGTGATCCGGGTCCACCTCAAGGGCCACTTCCTGCCGCTCCGGCACGCGGGCGCGCACTGGCGGGAGCTGTCGAAGGCGGGCGAACCCGTGGACGCCCGAGTGATCAACACCTCCTCCGGCGCGGGACTGCTCGGCAGCGTCGCCCAGGGCAACTACTCCGCGGCCAAGGCCGGCATCGTCGCGCTCACCCAGGTCGCCGCCGCCGAACTCGGCCGCTACGGCGTCACGGTGAACGCGATCGCCCCGGCCGCCCGCACCCGGATGACCGAGGAGGTCTTCGCCACCATGATGGCCAGACCCGAGAACGGCTTCGACGCCATGCACCCGGCCAACATCGCCCCCCTGGTGACCTGGCTCGGCTCGGCCGCCTCCGGCCATGTCACCGGCCGCGTCTTCGAGGTGGAGGGCGGCGTCGTCTCCCTCGCCGACGGCTGGCGGCACGGCCCCCGCGTCGACCGGGGGGCCCGCTGGAACCCCGCCGACATCGGCGACGCGGTCGCCGAACTCCTCACCGAGGCCGCCGACCCCGAGCCGGTCTACGGGGTGTAGCCACCGGGCCACGGCCTTTGACGAGGGACGAGCACTCAACTCATGTCCTCCGGACCGAGCAGCCCGAGGCGGAGTGCCGCGCGCTCGTAGACGTCCATCTGGGCGCGTGGGCCGACGGCCAGCACCTGAATCACCGGAAGTACACCTGGACGGGGAGCGGGAAGTTCGCGATAGACGATGCGCCAGCGTGCGAGCCTGGGGATCTCGTCGAAGTAGAGGCGGCGACACCCGGTGAGGTCGGGTTCGGCCGTACCGATGAGTTCCGTGCCGCGTTCGTCGCCATAGACAAGGTTGTCAGCTTCTCGGTCGTTTACGGCCGAGAAGCTGACGAGCTCCCGACTTCGGAGGTCAGCTCATGTCGTCGAGCGGCGTCTCGCGGAACGTGTGGCGCTTCGCATCAGGTGAATGCGTAGACTCAAGATCGACTGAGTCGCACGAACGGGGAACCGCAGTGATCGATCGTCTGGCGCGTGCCGTGGTCGCTTTCCTGGTGTTACCGGCCCTCGGGGCGTGCTCCGCGCCAACCGTGAACCCGCTGCTGAAGAACCCGGCTCAGTGGCCACTGGTCAAGTTGAAGGGCCTGACCGACCACCCGAAATCACTGCCTGATGAGGCGGAGCGGGCACTGGCGCAGATCACGGTCGGCTCTTACGACCTGATCGCGTGGATCCACTCCTCCGGCCTGTGCGGGCTGTCCGGCTCCGACTGGAGCACGTACGTCGACTTGACCAAGTCTGAGGGGCACCCGGGGCGGGAAGAGGGGTTTTCCGGGCCGGTGGAGCCCGCGGTGGGTAGTTCCAGCGAGGGCAAGGTCAGTCTGTTCTGCACCCCCACCAGGATGTTGATCAGGGTCGAGGGGGAGACGTCGAAGCCCTTCGTCTCCGGCGACGCGGTCGCGCAGCTCGTCAACGGCGGGCTCGACGCCGTTGTCGGCTCGCGGGAGGCTCAGCAGGAGTCGCTGCCCGGCGCGACCGTGACTCGGGGGGGATAAAACCCGGAATGCGGGAGAAAAGACACCGCGGGCGGGAGATTCTCGCGGTCCGGTACCGCAAGAATGTGGCACCTGCTCCGACTCCATGGTGAACGGCGCCTTCGGGGGCCGCCCGACCACTGAAGGAGACGACACGTGAAGTTCTTGCTGATCATGCACAACAACCCGCGGATCTGGGACGCGCTGACCGAGGAGGAGCGCAACGAGGTGATGAGCGGCCACGGCCCGTTCATGGAGAGCATCAGGAAGTCCGGGGAGATGATCAGCACCACCGCGCTGGCCGACCCGTCGCAGAGCGCCGTGGTCAGGGTCCGAGGCGGCGTCCCGGCGGTGACCGACGGACCCTACCTTGAGGCCAAGGAGTACCTCGGCGGCTACTACCTGGTGGAGTGCGACAGCAGGGAGCGCGCCCTGGAGTTGGCCGCGCTCATCCCGGACGCAGGCATCGAGGGCCTGGGCGTCGAGGTGCGGCCGGTGCTCTTCTCGGGCACGGCCGACGACTGAGCACGCGGTGAAGTTCCTGCTGAGTCTCTACCTGAGCGCCGCGGCCCTGCCCGGGGAGGGGCTCGACCATGAGGAGTTCCTGACCGCGGCCGGGCAGGCAGGGGAACTGATCAGCGCCCACCTGTTCGCCGATCCGTCCCTCAGCGCCGTCGTACGGGCTCGGGAGGGTGTGCCGACCGTGACCGAGGGCCCGTACCTGCGGACCCCCGATCATGTCGCCGTCCAGTACGTGATCGACTGCGAGAGCCGGGAACGCGCCCTGGACCTGGCCGCCCTGATATCGGGCGGTCAGGCCGGCGGCGTGGAGGTACGGCCGCTGATGGACTCGGCCGGGATGGAGATGTGAGCACGACCGAACACCTCGGGGACCTGTTGCGCGAACTGGCGCCGCAGGTCCTCGGCGTGCTCCTGCGCCGCTACGGCGGGTTCGAGGAGTGCGAGGACGCGGTCCAGGAGGCGCTGCTCGCCGCGGCGACGCAGTGGCCCGGACAGTGGCCCGACGGCGGGGTTCCGGACAGCCCGCGTGCCTGGCTGGTCACCGTCGCCTCCCGCCGCCTGGTCGACCAGGTACGCAGCGAGCAGGCGCGCCGCCGCCGGGAGGTCACCGCGGCGGTGCGGGAGGCGCCGGACGCCGACCTCGCGCCGGCGCCCGGCGAGGAAGGCCCTGGTGGCCGGGACGACACGCTCGCGCTGCTGTTCCTGTGCTGTCATCCGGCGCTGACGCCCGCCTCTCAGGTGGCGCTCACGCTGCGCGCCGTCGGCGGGCTCACCACCGCCGAGGTGGCGCGGGCGTTCCTCGTGCCGGAGGCCACCATGGCGCCGCGGATCAGCCGCGCCAAGCAGCGGATCAAAGCCGTCGGCGCGTCGTTCGAGATGCCGGGCGCCCAGGAGCGGGCCGAACGGCTGGGCGCCCTGCTGCACGTGCTCTACCTGATCTTCAACGAGGGCTACACCGCCGGCTCCGGACCCGACCTGCACCGCGGCGACCTCACCACGGAGGCGATCCGGCTCACCCGGACGGTGCACCGGTCCTTGCCGGAGGACGGGGAGGTCGCCGGACTGCTGGCACTGATGCTGTTGACCGACGCCCGCCGTGCGGCCCGCACCGGCCCGGACGGCGCCCTCGTTCCGCTGGCCGAGCAGGACCGGAACCGGTGGGACGCCGCCCTGATCGAAGAGGGTTCGGCGCTGGTCACCGGCGCCATGTCCGTCTCCCCCCTCGGCCCCTACCAGCTTCAGGCGGCGATCGCCGCGCTGCACGTCCAGGCGCGGCGGGCCGAGGAGACCGACTGGGAACAGATCCGCCTCCTGTACGCGATCCTCGGCCGGATCGCGCCGAACCCGATGGTCACCCTCAATCACGCCGTCGCGGTCGCGATGACCCGCGGGCCACAGGCCGGACTCGAACTGCTGGAAAGCCTGGACGGCGATCCCCGGATCGCCCGCCACCACCGTCTCCACGCCGTGCGCGCCCACCTCCAGGAGCTGGCGGGCGAGTACGCCGCCGCACGGGAGAACTACCGGCTGGCGGCCCGGCGTACCACGAGCCTCCCCGAACAGCGCTACCTGCGAGACAGGGCGGAAAGGCTGGAGCGATAGCAACCGGCGAGAACGCGCCCGGTGTCCGCCCGTACCGATGTCAAGAAGCTCCCGACCGCTCCGACTGACCGGTGAGACATCGAGAGAACAGGGAGTTTCGGATATGCGAGTCAACCGGGCATGGCTGGGACTGGTCATCCTCATACTGCCGACATTGCTCGTCGCGATAGACACGACGGCGTTGCTCCTCGCGCTCCCACAGCTGGCTGCCGATCTGGGTGCCACCAACGTCCAGCAGCTGTGGATCAGTGACAGCTACGGATTCATGGTGGCCGGTTTCGTCATCACGATGGGTACGCTCGGCGACCGGATCGGCCGCCGACGGCTGCTGATGATCGGCGGGGCGGCGTTCGCGGTGCTGTCGGTCGTGGCCGCCTTCGCGACCAGCCCGCTGATGCTGATCGTCGCGCGTGCGCTGCTGGGTGTCGCCGGCGCGACCCTGGCGCCGTCCACACTCGCCTTGATCACCAACATGTTCCGCGACGAACGGCGGCGCGGGCAGGCCATCGCGATCTGGGCGACCTGCCAGTTCACCGGCGGCGCGCTCGGACCCGTACTCGCCGGATTCCTGCTCCAGCACTTCTGGTGGGGATCGGTGTTCCTGGTCGCCGTGCCGGCGATGGCGTTGCTGCTGCTCGCCGGGCCGGTCCTGCTGCCGGAGTTCCGCAGCGACCAGGCCGGCCGGCTGGACCTGGCCAGCGTCGGGCTGTCGCTCGTGGCGGTGTTTTTGATGGTCTACGGCTTCAAGCAGCTGACCGTCGAGAGCGTGCCGGTCGTGCCGGCGGTGGCCCTCGTCGCCGGCGCAGCCATCGGATTCCTGTTCGTACGCCGGCAACTGCGGCTGGAGACGCCGCTGCTGGACCTGCGGCTGCTCCGCAACCGCCCGCTCACGGCCGTACTCCTCGGGCTGACCTTCGCCGGCATCGCCATGGCCGGTACGGGTCTGCTGGTGACCCAGTACCTGCAGAGCGTGCTGGGCTTCTCGCCGTTCGCGTCGGCGGTGCTGTTCGCACCGATGGGCCTGGGCGTGGCGGTCGGCACCATGGTCGCGCCGGCACTGGCCCGGCGGATGAAGCAGACGACCGCGATCGCCGGGGGGCTGGTGGGGTCGGCGCTGGGCAGCCTGCTGCTGGTCGGCGTCGACGGTGCGTATGCCCTGCCGCTGGTGATGATCGGCATCACCGTGCTGGCCCTGGGCGCCGGCCCGCTGTTCGCGTTGGGCACCGGGCTGGTCGTCGGATCCGTACCACCGGAACGCGCCGGCTCGGCGGCGTCGATGTCGGAGACCGGCAACTACCTCGGCGGCTCGCTCGGCCTCGCGCTGCTCGGTGTGGTGGCCGCGGTGGTCTACCGCAGCCGGATGGACGGCACGTCCGACTCGCTGGCCGGCGCGGTCGCCGCCAGCCGGAACCTTCCCGCCGGCCAGGGGGCGGAACTGCTGCACACCGCGCGGGAGGCGTTCACCGCCGGCCTGCACGTGACCGGTGTCGTCGCCGCGGTCCTCTTCGCCGGGCTGGCCGTACTGATCCTGACCATGCGCCCGGCGACCCGCACCACCCCGGCCGCACTCCCCGACTACGAGGCGACTCGCCCGTAGCACCCCGCCGAGGCTGAGGGCCATCATGGACAAGCCCGACCTACCACGCGACCCCGGCTACCGCCTCGACGACTGACCGCGATGATATGGACAAGCGCCTCCCGGTGGAGTCCGGCCCGGCGGCTGACGGCGCCGAACGCTCCTCACCGAGGCCTGAATCACCGGGAGGAAAGGGGATCGTGTCCTGACGGGTGACCGATCGCGAGCCGGAACCATACGACCCCGCCCACCTCGTCGTCGTGATCGGCGCCCCAGGCGCGGGCCAGGCGGTCCACCCAGCTCAGGCCGCGCCCGCTGAGGCTGTCGTCGTCGGTCGTCCGGATCGCGGGCACGCTGGTCGCCGAGCCGTCGTCGATCACCTCGACCTGGATCAGGCCGCCGCCCAGCCCCACGCGGACCGTGATCAGCCCGTCCGGCCCGGCCGAGTCGCTGTGCAGGATGGCGTTGGTGACCACCTCGCTGACCAGCAGTTCGAGCGTTTCCAGCGTCTCGGTGGCGGTCGGGTGGCCGTCCAGGATTCCCAGCACCCACCTGCGGGCGGCCCCCGCCGACTGCGCGACGCCGGGAAAGTCCCGTTGCCCCACGATCCGAAGCCCGTCCCACCGCTTGATCGCCGCCTCCGTCGCGCCGGGGCCGCCCTGCTCCCGCGTGCTCACGCGGCCACCGCCGATGCGATCATGTCGGCCGCGTTGTCGGCCTCGGCCCAGATCCAGTCGCGCCGCCAGGTCACCGACCACCAGGGACGCCAGACGAAGACCCAGCCGCAGGCGCGACGGGTGACCTGGATCCGGACCCGAACCCCGGTGGGAGACATGATCTCCAGCACCGGTGCCCCGCCGACGGGAACGACCACCGAGGTGGCCACCCCAAGAACCCGCAGGTCCCAGCCGAGTCGTACCAGGTGGATGTACTGCACTTGTTGTGGATCACGCACGTCCATGGCTCGGCTCCCGAGTTCGCTGACATACGGCAGGTTCCACGGGTGTGATCGTCAGCGTGGTGGCGCTGCGAGATCGCAGGTGTAGCCGCCCTGGGGCTCTCACCTGGGGCGTGGCCCGATCCACGCTTGGTGCACCGCCATCATGTGGGCAGCTCGAAGGAACTGGCAATACGATTGGCAATATTGACAACATGAATGTCAGAAAGGATCTTCGGTCTTGCTTGCCCGCCACCCTCGGTGACGGCAGACTGAAGCGATCTCAACACAGGGGGAATCACTGTGAGCGCCGAGCAACCGGCCACCATACGAACCCGCAGACTCGCGGGTGAGTTGCGACGCCTACGCGAGGTGACAGGTCTCACCGGCGACCAGGCGGCCAGACAACTGGGCTGGGACCCCTCCAAGCTCAGCCGCTACGAAACCGCCCGCAGACGCGTCCAGCCCAAGGATCTGCAGGTACTTCTCGACCTCTACGCGGTCCCTGATGACAGACGACAGGCCCTCATCGATCTGGCACGCAACGCACGCCTCAAAGGATGGTGGGACGCCTACGGCGACACCCTGCCCACCGAACTCGCCTCCTACATCGCCCTCGAAGCCGAAGCCGCGTCAATTCGCGGCTTCTCCGCGCAGATCATCCCCGGGATGCTCCAAACAGATGAGTACGCGCGCTCCGTCATCCGCGCCGGACTCATGGACCTTCTGCCCCGAGGCGAAGTCGAACGCCGCGTGGAGGCACGCAAGACCCGCCAGCAACTCCTCAGCCGAGCAGCATCCCCTCTCAACTACTGGATCATCCTGAGCGAAGCCGCCCTGCGAAACAGGGTCGGCTCTCCCGAGGACATGCGAGCCCAGTGCCATCACCTGATGAAACTGAGCCGAACCGCGAACGTCACCGTTCAGGTCCTGCCCTTCACCTCCGGCACCCATCCCGCAACGGCGGGAACCTTCTCCATCCTCAGCTTCCCGGCCCGCTACGACGATGACGTCGTGTACGTCGAGACGCTCACCAGCAACCTCTGGGTAGAAGACGAAAGGGACGTTCACCGCTATACACTTGCATTTGATCACCTTCGCGCGACCGCATACGAGGTCGAGGAGTCTTTCTCCTTCATCGCCGCCGTGGCCGACGAACTGTGATCGTCGATTCAATGGAAGGAGTCACCGGATGCCCGAGCACCCTCACGCCGTATGGCGAACCAGCAGCCTGAGCGCCAACGGCGCCGACTGCGTCCAGGTCGCCGTCGTCAACGGCTCCGACAGCCACAAGAACCACGCGAGCCGACTCTTCCTTGTTCGCGACTCCAAAAACCCGGACGGTGGGGTCCTGACTTTCACTCCCGGAGAATGGCATGCTTTTCTCGATGGAGTGAGAGACGACAAATTCAGCGATCTGTCCTGACCTGCCAACCAGGGGCGACATCGATGTTTCACCGAAGGCCGTACCTGATCTCTTACATGGCGATGAACTATGAATAAGATCGATCTGCCGGATGTGGCCTGGTACAAGAGCAGTCAGAGTGACGGGCAAAACAACTGTGTCGAAGTAGCCATGTTGGCCCAGAGATACGTCGCTGTGCGTGATAGCAAGGACAAGAACGGCCCTGCCCTGATTTTTGCCGCAGGTCAGTGGGAAACCTTTATCGGTAGTGTTAAGGGTGGATTTTTCGGCCTGGATTGAAAATGGGCGCATCTCTGTCGTGGCCAACGGGCTGTGGTCGTCAACTCGATGGAAGGAGTCACGGGATGGCAACCCCTATGCACCCTCACATCGTGTGGCGAACCAGCAACCTGAGCGCCAATGGCGCCGACTGCGTCCAGGCCGCCGTCGTCAATGGCTCTGATAACCACGGCGTCGACGATGCCCACCCCGATCGTCAGCAGGCGGCGACGCGATAAGCGGAATGCGGAGTCAGGTGCCGACACCCCTTTGACCAGAGAAGTGATGGTTGAGAACCATCATTTCCGTCTTCGTGCTCGGACGGCCATGACCATAAAGACGACAGCCGCCGTCAGAGACGTCACTAACACTGGATTGACGTAGGCCGGCACCAGATCGCTCGTCGTTCCATCTTCCCAATGACAGAGATGCCGGAGTGGGAACCACGTCCAGGAAACAGATGGGGAGCCCAAAGGCTTGCTATTGCAGTGCTCACTGAGTGGGAAAAGTGTCACGAGTTCACCATTCCAGAGCCCATGCGCATAGACGGTGCCAGCCACAAGCAGAGACATACACGACATGGCGGCCCAGCGGCGATAACTCACAGATCATGCCCCGTTACCATGCTGCGGCGATTGAATGCGTGCACCCTCTTCGTTCGCCATCGTCATTCGAGAATCTCGGTGGCGTTGGCGTATCGCGTTTCCATCAAATTCTGTAGCCTTTGAAGCAAGTCTCGATTCTTTATGATGATCGCGTTTTGAGCATCGACATAAGCGGCCCGCCTGACACCGCTGTAGTTCACCTGCAGTCGGCACTGCTCATCGGCAACAGCAGTCTTGATCTCTAGCGTGCTCACGGTACGGCGGCCGCGACCGGAGTATCCCGCCTGCCAAAGCGGGTCACTTTGAGCCTCGAACGGCTCCTTGTAAGAGAATCCCTTGCTCTTCATGCAGTCACTCCACCGCACTGCGGCCTCGGCGATCCGCTTATCCTTAAAACCTGTTACAGCTGCGTCCTCCATCAGAGAATGCAGCCTTTTGAAGTCGTATTCCTTGACAAGCTTGGTTCCGTCCAGGCCGGTTGCTCCAGCGTTTAGCGCCCGCTCGGCTTCGCCCGCACAACCCATCTTGGGAATTTTAATCCCATTGACCCTAGAAGCACCGATCCCTGAATGGGCGGCATCCTGCTCGGCCGGGATCACGAACATGCGAAGCCCATCAAGAGCTGCAAACTCTTCAGCATCTTGATCTTTCGGCCCGAGGTAGCCGTAATGCGCGACGTCTTTCTCGCCCAGCCAACCCAGGTAGGCGGCATTCTTTGGATAACGTATAGGCGTTACATCATGCTTCGGCATCGTGAATCCAAACTTCTTTAGACAGGATCCCAGAACCTTGAAGCGAGCTTCCTGTACATACGCGCGCCGGACATTGTCCAAATCATAAACATCCATCGGCAACACAAAATCCTTCACCGAACCAAAAGGAGGGTAATTGCTTTGGGTCACCCCTTGCTTGTCGTTCCATATGTCGAGGTTGAGCGCAGAACAGCCACTCAGAAGAAAAACGGCCAATGTCGAGAAAGGTAGAAATCTCCTTGTTTTCAATGAATCTCTTATCATGAAGCCCCATTTTAAAAAACATGGCACTGGACACTCGTGTCCAGTGCCATGAATCGTCACCGGACGAGATGGCCACGTCGGCCATACGCGCTCTGGTCGCCTTACCTTGACTCCGTACGAGGTCAGGTTCTGCGGTGATTCGCGCATCCGCTTGGGTGAGCAGATCACCGATCGATGAACGACCGGTTGTCGGACAAGACCATCACGCTCTTGGGTGTCCTCATGGAGGCCACCGTAGTCTCACCAACTGCCTTCATTGGGAGAAAAGAGAATTATCGTGGGATTTCCTGCTCCGAGCGACCTGGACGTCATCTACCTGGAGAACATGTCCAGTGGTCTGTATCTGGAGGATGCCACTGACGTCCGGCGCTACGTCGCGGTGTTCGACTACCTCAGAGCAGCGGCACTCAGCCCGGCGGATACGGCGGTTATGCTGATGAACGCATCAAACAACCTGATGTGAGTGTCCAGCGGAAGGGCCACGTGATGTCCGACCCGGTAGACCTGACCGCCACCTGGCGGAAGAGTACGTTCAGCGGAGCCAACGGAGACTGCGTCGAAGTCGCGAACCTGGGCGATGCGGTAGCCGTCCGGGACTCCAAGGACCCCGAGGGGCCCAGGCTCGTCTTTGCCCGTAACACCTGGGCGGCATTCGTGGCAGGTCTGAAAAACGGCGCGTAGACCGCGGCACCGCCAGTCCTCCAGGGCCCCGCAGGAGGACAGGCTGAGGTTCGTGCGTCACACGGTCTGCGCGGGCGGGAGGCATCAGCCGGCGGTGACCCTGCTGTACTCGTAGAAGGTGCGGCCGTTCTCGTCCCCCTGGTGCTGGCGGCCGGTCATGACCAGAGGGGCGAACGCCTGCGAGGAGTGGTTGCTCTCCGTCATGGCCGCGGTCCACTTCCGGGAGGTGAGCCGCACCTGGCTTCCGCGCCAGTGCAGCGTGCCGGCGAGGTACCACGTCAGACCGTTCTCGTCACCGTTGTGCTTCCTGCCGATGAGGACCTGATCGGCAGGGGCGGCGAAGTACGAGTTGCTCTCCTTCATGCCGTAGCTCCAGTTTCCGGTCTGCACGGTGACCGCTTCACCGTCGATGCGGATCTGGCCGCACCGGTATCTGGTCCAGCCGTCCTCGTCCCCCCAGTGAGCACGGTCGATCAGCACCTCTCCGGCCGGGCAGACGAAGGTGCTGTCCGGCTCCCTGAGGGTGACGGCGGCTCCGAAGACGGTCTCGATCGTCGGAGCCGCAGCCGCGGGTGCCGGGACCAGAGTGACCAGGACGGCCGCCGCCATCGCGACGGTCAGGGCCTTCTTGTACATTTCCATGTCCTCCGGTTCGCGTTCCGCTTTGTCCGATATGCACTGAGAGCGCATGCGCCGACAGCTCACGCCATCGGGTCTGGGGACAAGATTGCGGGCGGCACTGGAGATCGTCTTGGGGCTGACTTGCGGGTTTCTGGGAGCGATCCGGCTTCCGATCCCTACGGCATCGACCCTGCGCTGTGTCGGAGAGACACGCGTCAGCTACGGTGATCAGCCCTGAGAGGTCGTCGCGAGAGCTTCAGCGCCGGAGAGATCACTGGGCGGTCGGAGAGTGAGCGACTACGGTCTGCACCCGGTACGGCGGGGCAGAAGGCGCGGAGGTGGGTGGGTGTTCCGGCCGGCGTATAAAAGCCCGCGACCATCGCGCCCGAGCAGGCCGGAGGCCTGAACCACCGGAGAGCGACTGAGACGGCCGGCCGGAGCACCCACCCGCCGGAGCGCGTACATCGGATCCGCGATCAAGGGGCTCTTCGATCTTGAGGGGAAGTGCCCGGGCGTGGCCTGACGGCGTGACCCCGCGACACCGGCCGTTGATCAAAGGACGGTCGCGGTGCTGCGTTCCTCAGTGGGTGTGCGAACGCTGGAGGGCTGCGGTCGTGCCGTCGATCAGGGCGCGGAGGCCGTGGTCGAAGGCTTCCTCGCCCACGGAGCTGCCGCCCTCGCGGAGCGCCCGGAGCAGGGTGGCGTCCATGCCGGCGTCCAGCAGGGCCGCCACAGCCGCGAGTCGCTGTGACGGGTCGTCGGAGCTCTCCTGGCGCTCGGCCTGCTCTCGGAGGACGAAACCGTTGATGTAGCTGGTGCAGCCACCGATGGTGTGCAGGGCGAGGGCGGGGGAGAACCCGCAGTCGACCAGGGCGGTGAGCTCCTCGTCGAACAGCCTGATCGTGGCCGGGCTGAGGCTCGCCGCGTTGGCGACCAGGCGGGCGCCGTCGCGGTGGGCGAGCAGCGAGGCGCGGTAGGCGTGAGCGCGGCGGGTGAGCCAGGACTGCCAGGTTTCGCCGGCGTGGGGCGGTCCCATTCCGGCGGCCAGGATGATCGCGTCGGCCATGCCGTCGAGAAGTTCCTGCTTGGTGCGGATGTGCCAGTAGAGCGCGGGGGACCGCACATCGAGCTCGGTGGCGAGGCGGCGCACGGTCAGCCCGTCCAGCCCGACCTGGTCGAGCAGGCGGAGTGCGGCTTCGATCAGAGTGTCCCTGCTGAGCGCCGGGCGCTTGGTCTCACTCACCATTGACACCTTAGCAGTGCTAAGCCAAGCTCTTCCTTAGCGCTGCTAAGGAGATAGGGAATGCGACTGACCAGGGCTTTACTGGCGTGCGGTGCCCTCGCCGGCCCGCTGTTCATCGTCCTGGTGCTGATCCAGGACTACACCCGTCCCGGCATCGACCCCCGGCGACAGCCGCTCAGCCTGCTGAGCCTGGGAGACCTGGGCTGGATCCAGATCGGCAACTTCGTGCTCACCGGCGTTCTCTATGTCGCGTTCGCCGTGGGGATGCGACGCGTGCTGGGTTCCGGCCGTGGCGGGACGTGGGGGCCACTGCTGATCGGCACCTTCGGACTCGGTCTGGTGACCGTGGGAATCTTCCGTACCAGCCCCGGGTGGGGCTATCCGCAAGGGGCGCCGGCCGGTCTGCCGACCGACATCGGTGTGAGCTACGTGGTGCACGGCGTCGGCTTCGCGGTGCTGTTCGCCTCGCTCATCGCGGCCTGCTCCGTCTTCGCCCGGCGCTTCGCCGCGCTTGGCGAGCGGCGATGGGCGGTCGTCTGTGCCGTGGTCGGGGTGGCGCTGCCAACGATCTACGTGCTGTCCGGGGTGCTGTCGGAGCGCGGTGAGAACTCGCAGCCGCTGAGTCTCCTGCTCCGTCTCATGGCGGTGGTGGGCTGGGGGTGGGCTTCCCTTCTCGCGGTACGACTACGCCGCGAAACGTGCCCCGCCCGCTGCTCGGCTGGTGAGAGCACGACCCGCGGAACCGGCCGGCGGTCGAAAACACGGCTATAGGTAAGGTGCCTTATGTCTAATTGATGCTGACATAAAGGGATGCCTCATGGGTGCTTCTGCGGCGTACGTGACCTTCGCGGATCCGGACAAGCTCGATGACGAGAAGGGACTCGCCGTCGCGGCCTGGGCCGAGGTGGGAATCACCGGCCACATCGTGCGCTGGGACGACCCCGAGGTCGACTGGGCCGCGTTCGACGCCGTCGTGGTCCGCACCACCTGGGACTATGTGACGAGGCGGGCGGAGTTCCTCGACTGGGCCCGGCAGGTGGAGTCCGTCACCCGGCTGCTCAACCCGGCCGCCGTGCTGGAACGCAACACCGACAAGGTCTACCTGCGTGACCTGAAGGCGCCGATCATCCCCACCTCGTGGGTCGCGCCGGGCGAGGCCGCGAACCTTCCGGTCCTCGACGAGTACGTGGTCAAGCCGTCGATCTCGGCCGGAGCCCGCGACACGATCAGGACCGCGGACCGCGAACAGGCCGAGGAGCACGCCGCCAAGCTGGCCGCCAACGGCCGGACCGCGATGATCCAGCCGTACCTGGACATGGTCGAGGGCGAGGGGGAGACCTCGATGCTCTACTTCGGCGGCAGGTTCAGCCACGCCGTCCGGCGCAGCCCGATGCTGACCGAGAGCGCCACCAAGCCGGGACAGGGCGACGGCCACGGGGAGTTCCGCACTCCCGACCCCGACCAGTTCGCGCTGGCCGAGCAGGTGCTTGGCGAGTTTCCCGAACTGCTCTGCGCCCGGGTGGACCTGGTCCGGCTGGCCGACGGCAGCCCGGCGCTCATCGAGATCGAGCTCACCGAGCCTTACCTGTTCCTGCACTACGCGCCCGACGCCGCCGCCAACCTGGCGAATGCCCTGGCCAAGGTGATCTGAAAGCCCGCGGAGAACAGGCCCGTGGAAGCACACCGGAAACGGCGCGCGCCCCGCGAAGGGACGCGCGCCGTGCCGGGTTACTGCGGCAGTACCACCGCGAGCGGCGAGACCCCCGCGTCGCGCAGCGCCCCGGGGAGCTTCCGCGCCCAGAGGTGCTCGTGCGTGTCGAGACCCTCGGGGTTGGCCACGACGAACCGGACCGCGCCGCCGGTGGCGGCCTGCTCGGTCCAGGTGGCCCCGAAGCCGTTCAGCGCCGCGGCGGCCTTGTCCCGGTCGGACGCGGGAACCGTGACGCGGATCGGCGACTCGTGCTCCGGGATGGCCGCGGCTGCCCGCGAGGCGTCCGGGGCCGGGGCGAGCGACCGCGCCCGCGCCGAGGCGGACGGCAGGTCGGCGGTGATCGCGTTGGCGACGATCTTCGCCGTGCCGTCGCTGAAGGCACGGAAGTTCGGCTCGGCGGCGAACAGCACCGCGTGGCCGCCTCCCACCGGCTCGTCGACCACCGCCGCCGTTCCGGCGAGTTCCTCGGCGCCCAGCGCGAAACCGGACAGGAACCAGTCGGGCGAGTCGGCGGCCGGGTAGGAGGTCACCACGTGCGAGGGGTTCGAGGCCCGCATGACCAGGTCGTACGCGTAGAACTGCATGACGCTCGACCCGACGTCCTTGCTCAGCGGACCCTGGGCCACGTTCGTCCGGAGGAGCGAGCCGGGGATGTCCGAGGTCGGCTCGGTCAGCGTCACGCTGGAGACACCGGCCAGGGCGGCCAGTCGGGCACCGCCCGCCCAGCCCACGTAGCGCCCGCCGCCGCCGACCCAGTCGCGCAGCGCCGCGCGCCCGGCCTCACCGAGGGCGTTGTTGGCCGAGCCGGCCGAACCGTCCGGCACGAGCAGCACGTCCAGCCCGCCCAGCTTGCCCGCGGCGACGTCGGCCGGCGTGAGCACCTGGTAGGTCAGCTTCCAGTCGCGGTCCAGGCGGTGGCGGAGCCAGCCTGAGGACTCGGCCGCGTTCTGCGCGGTGCCACCGGACAGCTGCAGGACTCCGATCTTGCGGGAGGTGGTGACCTTGACCGAGGGGGCGTCCACCGCCCGCACCGGCGTCGCGACGGGCAGCAGCACCTGGCCCGAGGAGCCGCCGGAGACGTTGCCGAGCAGCGGCAGGCTCCACGCGGTCACGTCGTAGAAGTAGGGGAACGGGGTGTAGGTGTCCTCGTTCAGCATGGCCTGGACCCAGTGCTTCTGCGCCTGGGCCAGCGGGATCCAGTAGGTGCCCTTGGGCAGCGTGGTCTTCGCCTCGGGCCTGCCGTACGCCTTGAAGTCCTTGACCGTCAGCGGCGTGGCCAGTTTGAACACCTGGACGTCCATCCGCTGGAGCCGCCGCACGACGAGGTCGGTCTCCGCCTTCTTGGCCGGGTCGTCGGCGCGCAGGAAGTAGTGGCGCACCTTCCGGTCGGGCACCTGGGTGATGACCTCGTGGCCCGGGTTGTAGACCTGGTTCGGCTCCAGGTGGCCTTCGAGCCCCTGCTTGAGGGCGTCGGCGTACATGCCGTGCCAGGTGGTGAGGATCTCGGTCTTCTTGGCCGCCGCCGCCGAGAGCGAGACCCACTGGGTGAGCCACTGCTCGAAGGTCCGGGCCGCGATCGGCGAGGCGTTCCCCTTCTCGAAGGTCATGCCCGCCGCGTTGAACCCGCCTGCCGGGACCGTGTCGCCGTAGCCCATGTAGAACAGGTCGTATACGCTGCGGTTGAAGAACGGGATCCCGCGCTTGGTGAACTCGCCGATCATCGCGGCGCCGTAGGTGTTGTTGACCCAGTCGACCGTCGGCTCGGCGATGTCGTGGTAGATCGGGTCGGCGTTCGGCGGGAAGAAGTACTCGGTGCCGCCCATCTCGTGGGCGTCGATGAAGAGCTGCGGCGGGTACTTCCGCATCAGCTCGATCTTGCCGTCGGTCTCCGGCTGGGTCCGCGCGAACCAGTCGCGGTTCATGTCGAAGGCGTAGGCGTTCCGCCTGGTGTCGGCCTCGCGGCCGTCGGGGTTCTGCGTCGGCAGGATCACCACGACGGCGTTGTCCAGGATTCGCCTGGCCGCGCAGTCGTCCCGCCCGGCCAGGTCGTAAAGGGTCTTCAGCGCCGCGTCGGTGCCGCTCTCCTCGCCGCCGTGCACGTTTCCGGCGACCCACAGGATCGCGGGCGTGTTCCTGGCGAGGACCTTCGCCGCGGGGGCGGGAGTGAGGGGGTTGCGCAGCAGCTTGATGGAGTTCTCGATCGCGCGCAGCTTCCGGATGTTCTGCGGGGTGCCGACGATCGCGTACTTCAGCGGACGTCCCTGGGCGGTGGTGGCCAGGGTGCCGGAGACGACCCGGTCGCTGGCCGCGTCGATCGCGGTCAGCAGCGTGTCGGACTCGGCCGAGGTGACCTCCCGCTCGCCAAGGTCGAAGCCGAGGACACTCTTCGGCGTCGGCACCTTGCCGTGGTAGACGGCGGGAGTCTGGGTGGCGTCACAGGTGGTCACGGGTGGTGCGGCCGGAGTGGGGTCCGCCTGGGCGGCACCGGCTGGGAGGGCGATGGCGACGGCCAGAACGGCCGGCGCCACCACCTTGAAGCGCTTCTGCATGAAGTAAAGCTGTCACCTGTGAGAAATGACAGCAAGAGGTAAAATTTTACACTTGCGTTACGAATGGTGCTTTTGGGGCAAAGTGTGATCGAAGGAGTGGATGATCCGGTCGTGGGTGAAGAGTCCGGGAGCTATGCGTGGCCGGAGATGCCGCCGTCCACCGGGATCACGGTCCCGGTGAGGTAGGCGCCGGCGCGTGAGGACAGGAAGATCGCGGTGCCCGCCATGTCGTCGGGGCGGCCGATCCTGCCCAGCGGGACGTGGGAGGCGACCGCCGCGCGCATCGTCTCGTCCTGGAGCGCGAAGGCCATCATCTTCGACTCGAACGGCCCGGGGGCGATCGCGTTGACCGTGATCGACTCCTTGGCGAGCCGCTGGGACAGGTGCCGGGTGAGCATGTGCACCGCCGCCTTGGCCGCGGAGTAGGCGTAGTTCTCCATCGAGGGCACCCGGATGCCGTCCACCGAGCCGATGTTGATCACTCTGGCCGGGTCCTCGGGGCTCGCGGCGGCACGGAGCAGCGGCAGGAAGCGCTGGGTCAGGTAGAACACGCCCTTGACGTTGATCCCCCAGAGCTTGTCGAACGCCTGCTCGGGGTACTCCTCCAGCGGCGCGCCCCAGGTCGCCCCGGCATTGTTGACCAGCACGTCCAGCCGGGACTCCCGCTCCGCGACCGCCTCGAACAGGGTGGACACCCCGTCCTCGGTGGACAGGTCGGCCGGTACGGCCGTGCATCCCAGCTCCGCGGCGGTCTTCTCGACCTCGGCCGCCTTTCTGGAGGAGATGTAGACCGTGGCTCCCGCGTCGACGAACCCGGCCGCGATCATCCGGCCGATTCCCCTGGAGCCGCCGGTGACGACGACGATCTTGCCTTTCACCGAGAACAGAGTCATGTTCTGTAGCATGCCGCACCCCCGACCGCCTCGTCCATACCGAGCGGTCGGTCCAACATTTCGCGAAATATCACCTTTTGCGCTCATAAGCACTTTTGTGTCGACCTGTAGCGGAGAGCCTGAAAAATAATGTCGACAAACAAAACGAGAATGAAACAATTTTCCACCACGCGTTGACACGCGCCGTTTATATGGTGTGCCTTCGTTGTCAATAGATCACCGATCCGAAGGTGGGGCACACCATGGTCAGAACGGGGACGCGCCTGGCGGCGCTGAGCCTGGCGCTGTCGATGGCGACACTTCTCGTGGCACACGCATCACCCTCTGCCGCGAAAGCGTCCCAGACCTCCCAGGGGACGGCCGTGCGGTCACCCCAGACCGAGAAGAGGATCGTCCGGCTGGGCGCGACGCAGAGCATGGACTCGATGAACCCGTTCCTGGCGGTCCGGGTGGTCTCCACGTCGATCCACCGCTGGATGTACGGCTTCCTCACGGTGCCCGACTCCAAGACCCTGAAGCCCAGCCCCGACCTCGCCGAGTCGTGGCAGACCTCACCGGACAAGCTGACCTGGACCTTCACCATGCGTGCCGGAGCCACCTGGTCGGACGGCAAGCCCGTCACCGCCCAGGACGCCGCGTGGACCTTCAACAAGATCATGACGGATGACGGAGCCAAGACGGCCAACGGCCCCGCCGTCGAGAACTTCGACACCGTGACCGCCTCCGACGACCGGACCCTGGTCATCAAGACCAAGAAGCCCCAGGCCTCGATGCTGGAGCTGCCGATCCCGATCATGCCCAAGCACGTCTGGGAGAGCGTCCCGGACATCGGCACCTACGAGAACGAGACCTACCCCGCCGTCGGCAGCGGCCCCTACATCGCCGTCGAGCACAAGAAGAACGGCTATGTGAAGCTCAAGGCCAATCCGTCGTACTGGCGCGGCGCCCCCGGCATCGACGAGCTGCACGTCATCTTCTACGAGAACCCCGAGGCGGCGATCGCCGGCCTGAAGAAGGGCGACATCGACTGGATCGGCCGTCTGCAGGGCCCGCAGTTCGAGGCCCTCGCGGGCGATGCGAACATCACGCAGTGGAACACCCAGGGCCGCCGGGCCGCCTACCTGCAGTTCAACCCGGGCGCCGCGACGGCCGGCGGCGAGCCGATCGGTGACGGGCACCCCGCGCTGAAGGACGTCAGGGTGCGCCAGGCCATCCATCACGCGATCGACAAGAAGACCCTCGTCGAGCAGGCGCAGAACGGTCTCGCCGTACCGGCGGACGGCTCGATCGTCCCGCCGATGTACCAGGAGTTCTTCTGGAAGGCCGAGGGCGACAAAGCCGTCACCTTCGACCTGGCGGAGGCCAACCGCATCCTCGACGAGGCCGGCTACGCCAAGGGCGCGGACGGCGTCCGCACCATGCCCGACGGCAAGCGCAGGCTGGAGATGCGCTTCAGCATCCACACCGACGAGCCCGTCGAGGACAAGATCGCCCAGTTCCTCACCGGCTGGCTGAAGGACATCGGCATCCAGCTCACCACCCGCAGGCTCGACTCCAACAAGTTCACCGAGGAGACGGGCAGTACGGCGCTCTACGACATCGCGATCAGCGGCTGGTCGGTGAACCCGGACCCGGAGGAGATCCTGGCCACCCACCTGTGCAGCCGCAGGCCCACCGCGAGCGGGCAGGGCGGCGGCACCGAGTCGTTCTTCTGCGACAAGGAGTTCGAGCGGCTCTACCAGGCGCAGCTGGCCGAACTCGACCGGCCGGCCCGGGTCGCGCTGATCAAGCAGATGCAGGAGCGGCTCTACACCGAGGCCCCCGTCGTCGCGATCTACTACCCCAACAACCTGGAGGGTTACCGCAAGGACCGGATCGCATCCATCACCCCGATCCCCGAGGACAAGGGCATCCTGTACGGCGGGAGCAGCTACTGGCCGGTCTACTCGCTGCGTGCGGTGGAGCGCGCCGCCGCCCCGGCCGGGAGCGGTTCGGGAAGCGGCACCGTGGTGGCCGTCGCGGTGGCCGTCGTGGTGGTCCTCGGCGCCGGAGGCTTCCTCCTGATGCGGCGCCGCCGCGCCTCCGCCGACGACCGCGAGTAGCGGCCGATGCTCACATCGCCGCAACAGGTGAGGGACGACACCGAGGAGGGCGGTGCCCGCCGGGCCGTGGCGCGCTACGCGCTGGTCAAGCTCGGCGGGGCACTGCTCAGCATCGGACTGGTGATCGTCGCCACGTTCTTCCTGTTCCGCCTGATCCCCGGCGACCCCACCATCGCCTACACCCGCGACGTGCCGGTGACCCCGGAACAGCTCGCCCTGCTCAGGCGGCAGATGGGCCTGGACCGGCCGCTGGGCGCGCAGTTCCTGGACTTCGTGGTCCGGACCCTGCGGCTGGACCTGGGCACCTCGTACGAGTACCGCAGACCGGTCGCCGAGCTCATCGGCGAGCGGGTGGGACCGACGTTGCTGCTGGTGGGCACCGGGCTGGCCGTCGCGGTCGGCCTGGGCATGTGGCAGGGCACCAGGGCCGCCTGGCACCACGGCGGCCGCTTCGACCGCCTCTCCACCGGGACCGCGCTGACCCTGTGGTCGGTGCCGACCTTCTGGCTGGGGCTGCTGCTGCTCATGGTCCTCGCCGCGGGGGTAGGCCCGATACCCGGCCTGTTCCCCACCCGGGGCATCCAGGACGTCGACGCCCCCGGCGGGCCGCTCTACCTGCTGCACGTCGCCCACCACCTGGTGCTGCCCTGCCTCACCCTGGTCGCCGTCGTCTACGCGCAGTACCTGCTGGTCATGCGCTCCTCGCTGCTGGAGGAGATCGGCCAGGACTACGTGACCACCGCCCGCGCCAAGGGCCTGCGCGACGACGACGTCCGGCGCCGCCACGCGGTGCCGAACGCGCTGCTGCCGACGGTGACCCTGGTCTTCATGCAGATCGGGTTCGTGGTCGGCGGCGCGGTCTCGGTGGAGTTCGTCTACTCCTGGCCCGGTCTCGGGCTGCTGTTCGTCGAGGCGATCAGGGGACCCGACTACGCCGTCATGCAGGGCACCTTCATGCTCGTCTGCGTCGCGGTGATCGTCATGAACACGCTGGCCGACGTGGTCTACCACATCCTGGACCCGAGGGTGAGGTCGGCTTGAGCACGACGGCCCGTACCCGCCGCCGCGCCGCTCTGACGCGGTTCCGCCGCCGGTACGCCAGGCAGCGGGCCGGGCTGTACGGGGCGGCGATCCTGCTGGTCGTCGTCCTGGCGGCCCTGCTCACACCGTTGCTCACCGACCCGTCGGGGATGGACGTGACGAAGGCGACGGGCGCCAGGATGGCACCGCCGAGCATGGACTTCCCGCTCGGCACCGACGAGTCCGGCCGCTCGGTTCTGCTCATGCTGCTGTGGGGCGCGCGGGTCTCGCTGCTCATCGGGTTCATGTCGGCACTGCTCAGCATGGTGATCGGCACGGTGTTCGGCATCGCGGCCGGGCACTTCCGGGGCTGGGTCGCCGCCGTGCTGATGCGCGTCACCGACTGGTTCCTGGTGCTGCCCGCGCTGGTCCTGGCCATGGTGCTCGCGGCCATCCTCGGCGGTGGCCCGTCCACGATCATCGTGGCGATCGGGGTGACCTCCTGGGCGTCCACGGCGAGGCTGATCCGGGCGCAGACGCTGGCGGTCGAGGCCAGGCCGTACATCGAGAGGTCCAGGGCACTGGGCGCGGGACACTGGCACGTCATGACCCGGCACGTGCTGCCGAACGTCGCCCCGCTGGTCCTGGCCAACACCACGCTCATGGTGGCCAGCGCCATCGTCACCGAGTCGACCCTCGCCTTCCTCGGCGCGGGTTCCGGCCAGGTCTCGTGGGGCACCATGCTGCGCGGCTCCTACGACTGGGGCGCGGCCACCTCGGGAGCCTGGTGGTACGTGCTGCCGCCCGGCCTGTGCATCATCGCGGTGGTCCTGGCGTTCACCCTCTGCGGGCGTGCCCTGGAGACCGTACTCAACCCGCGGCTGGGAGGAGCCTCGTGACCCTGCTCGAACTGCGCGACCTGGCGGTGACCTACCGGAGCACGGCCGGGGACGTGCCCGCCGTGCGGGGCGTCTCGCTCGGCCTGGAGGCCGGCGAGGCGCTCGGCGTGGCGGGGGAGTCGGGGTCGGGCAAGTCGACGCTGGCCATGTCGCTGCTGCGGCTGCTGCCCAGGGACGCGTCGGTGTCCGGGGAGATCCTGCTGGACGGCGAGGACGTCCTGACGATGAGCTGGGGGCGGTTGCGCGCGGTCCGGTGGGCCTCGGCCTCGCTGGTCTTCCAGGGAGCCCAGCACGCGCTGAACCCGGTGCGCCGGATCGGCGACCAGATCGCCGAGCCGCTGCGGGTGCACGGCATGGCCACCGGGGCCGAGGCCCGGCGCAGGGTGGCGGAACTGCTGGAACAGGTCGGCCTGCCGGCCTGGCGGGCGCGCGGCTACCCGCACGAGCTCTCCGGCGGCCAGCGCCAGCGCGTGATGATCGCCATGGCGCTCGCCTGCTCACCCCGCCTGATCGTCGCCGACGAGCCGACCACCGCGCTGGACGTGATGATCCAGGCACAGGTGCTCTCGCTGATCCGCTCGCTCATCGCCGAGCACGGGATCGGCCTCGTCATGATCTCCCACGACCTGTCGGTCCTGGCGTCGACGTGCGACCGGCTGGCGGTCATGTACGCGGGCCGGGTGGTCGAGTCCGGCCCCTCGCGCGAGGTCTTCGCGGGCGGGCGGCACCCCTACAGCAGGGCGTTGGCCGAGGCGTTCCCCACCGTCGGGGACCCCGCCTCCAGGATGGCGCCCAGGGGACTGGGCGGTGATCCGCCCGACCCCGCGCACCTGCCCGCCGGGTGCTCCTTCCACCCCCGCTGCCCGGTCTCGCTCGTCTCGTGCGCGTCGGAGCCGGTCGAGCTGCGGGCCGTGGGAGACGGTACCGAAGCACCGCACACCGCCGCGTGCGTGCACGTCAGCGAGGAGAGCCGATGACCCTGCTCGAAGCACGGGACGTGCGGGTGGAGTTCGCCTCGCGGGGGCGCCGCGCCCGCGCGGTGGACGGGGTGAACCTCGCCGTGGGCGAGGGGGAGATCGTCGCGCTGGTCGGCGAGTCCGGCTGCGGCAAGACGACGCTGGCCAGGACCCTGCTCGGCCTGGAGCGGCCCACCTCGGGATCGGTCCGCTACGGCGGCGTCCCGCTGGCCTACTCGTCGCGCGCCCTGCGGGCCCACCGCCGCGAGGTGCAGCTCGTGCTCCAGGACCCCACCGGATCGCTCAACCCCCGGCACACCGTCTACGAGGCGGTGGCCGAGGGGCCGCGCATCCACCGCCTGCCCGGCGAGGGCGCCCTGGTCGCCGAGGCCCTGTCGAGGGCCGGGCTGCGTCCTCCCGAACGGTTCTTCGACCGGCACCCGCACGAGCTGTCCGGTGGCCAGCGCCAGCGCGTCGTCATCGCCGGAGCCCTCGCGCTGGAGCCCAGGGTGCTGGTCGCCGACGAGCCGGTGGCCTCGCTGGACGCGTCGGTACGCGGCGAGATCCTCGCCCTGCTGCTCCGCCTCCGCGCCGAGCTGGGCCTGTCGGCCCTGGTCGTCACCCACGACCTCGGGCTGGCCTGGAACATCGCCGACCGGGTCGCGGTGATGTATCTCGGCAGGATCGTCGAGTCGGGGCCGGTGGAGCGGATCCTCACCTCGCCGTCGCACCCGTACACCCGGGCACTGCTGTCGGTCCTGCCGGAGTCGCCCTCGCCGGTGGTGCTGGGCGGAGAGCCGCCGGACCCCACCCGGATCCCGGCCGGCTGCCGCTTCCACCCGCGCTGCCAGGTGCTGGCCTCGGGCGCGGCGGCCGAGGCGGGGGTCGACGGGCTGTGCGCGTCCGGGGAACTGCCGGTCCTGCCCTCCTCGGCCGAGGCCCAGGTCGCCTGCCACCACGCCTCCGCCTCCGCCCGGCGCGAGGCGAGGACGGAGGCGGAGCGGCTGTGAGGCGGAGAGGGACCGCGCCCAGGCGCGGTCCCTCAACGGCGTGCCCGGAGAACGGTTCCGGAACCCGCCTCAGAGGCCGGGGAGGAGGCCGTTCCTGAACAGGTCGACGAAGAGCCCGTGATCGGCCCTGGCCCGCGCCCCGTAGGCGTGCGCGAAGTCGACCAGGGTGCGGGTGAAGCCCTCGACGTCGCCGCCGATCACGGCCACGATCGCGTCCTCGGTGGAGAAGTCGACCAGGTCGTGGCTGGACTCGTCGTCGGCCACCGAGTGCATCCTGGCCACCGCCCGGCCCAGGTCGCGAATCACCGAGGCGAGCTCGTCCGGCTCGTTGACGTCGCCCCAGTCCAGGTCGGCGGTGTAGGGGGAGACCTCGGCGACCATCTGGCCGACGCCGTTCAGCGTGGTGTAGCCGAGCCACGGGTCGGCGTACGCCTGCAGGGCCCGCTGCGACTCGGCGGTGCGGTGGCCCTGGTGCTTGAAGTAGCCGTGCACCTTCTCGTCCGTCACGTACCGCGCCACGGCCGGTACCTGGGCCTGCTTCATGTAGAGGATGACGTCGTTCTCCAGGGCCTGGGTGTGGCCCTCGAGCAGCATGTTGTACGAGGGCAGCCCGGCCGAGCCGATCCCGATGCCGGTGCGGAGCGCGAAGTCCTTGATCTTGTGCTCGACCGCCGAGACGGCGGGCAGGGTCGTCAGGTAGTCCTGGAAGGCCGCCTCCACCAGCCGCCGGGTCTCCTCGTCTACCGGGTAGCGGCCGTCCATGACGGCGAACCTGCGGTCGAAGTTCTCGACGGTGGTCTCCAACTCCAGCAGCGCCACCCGGGTGTTCAGCCGGGCGTGCTGCAGCACCCGGTGCAGCACGCCGGTGGTGGTCTCCAGGGTCAGCGAACCGATCGCGTCGTCCCCGCCCTCCGAGATGCCGGTTAGCTCGGCGTGGTAGGCGCCGGCGAACTCGGTCACCAGGGCGCCGATGACGTCGTCGGACAGCGCCTTGGCGTACCCGATGAGCGCGATGCTGGCGGAGAGGCGCCGCAGGTCCCAGATGTACGGTCCGACGTAGGCCTCGTCGAAGTCGTTGACGTTGAAGACCAGCACGCCGGAGGCGTTCATGTAGGTGCCGAAGTTCTCGGCGTGCAGGTCGCCGTGGATCCAGACCCGCCTGGTCTGGTCGTCCAGGAAGGCGTCGTCGGCGAACTCGCCGGTCATGTCCGCGTAGAACAGGCAGGCGCTGCCCCGGTAGAAGGCGAACGGCGAGGCGGCCATCTTCCGGAACTTGCGCCGGAAGGCGGCGGGGTCGCGCTTCATGGAGTCGCCGAACTCGGTGATCAGGACGTCGAGAATGTGCGCCGAGCGCCCATCGATGGTCATGGTCCGCACGCTAGGGCGTACGACCGAAACTCCGCCAGTTCCCCAAGATTACAGATCTGGAACGCACCAACGGCCGGGTGCGGCTCGCACGGCGTGGCGGGTGTCGACAACCGCACCGCACGATCATAGGTTCGACGATGAGATGAGGTCCGCGAGGGGAGTGGAGACCGGCATGGCGGTGCTGGCGGGCAAGGCGGCGGTGGTCACCGGAGGGTCGCGGGGCATCGGCCGGGCGATCGTGGAACGCCTCGCCCGCGACGGGGCGGACGTGCTCTTCGGCTACGCGAGCGACACCGGCGCCGCGGCCGAGGTCGAGCGGACGGTCAAGGAGGCGGGTGGGAGCGCCCGCGCCGTCCAGGCCGACCTGGCGGAGCCGGGCGCCGCCGAGCGGCTGATGGAGACCGCCGAGGAGCTTCTCGGCGGCCTCGACATCCTGGTCAACAACGCCGCGCTGAGCTTCACCCCGACCCCCATCGCGGAGACCACCGAGGAGTCGTACGACCGCGCCATGGCGGTCAACGCCAAGGCCGCCTTCCTGACCATCCGGTACGCCGCCAGGCACATGCGCGACGGCGGGCGCATCGTCAACATCTCCACTCTCAACACCGTCCGCCCGGCACCGGGCATCGCCCCCTACGCGGCGAGCAAGGGCGCGCTCGAACAGCTGACCGCCGTCACGGCCCGCGAGCTCGGCGGCCGGGGCATCACCGTCAACACGGTCTCGCCCGGTGCCACGGACACCGATCTGCTGCGCGGCACCAACCCCGCGGCGGCCCTGGCCCAGGTCGCGGGCATGACCTCGCTCGGCCGCCTCGGCGAGCCCTCGGACATCGCCGACGTCGTGGCCTTCCTGGCGGGCCCGGACGGCCGCTGGCTCACCGGCCAGAACCTCCGCGCCGACGGCGGCCTCGGCTGAGGACGTAGGCGAGCGCCTCCCACCCGGTCGAGACCACTGCCGGCGGCCGGACCTTCCCGTGCCGTGTCGTGCCTCGCGGCCGGCCGTCGCGCCGCCGGGTTGTTCCGCCTGATCGTCCGACCGCCCCTGCCCGCGGCCGGTGGCCTGACCTGACAGGCCTTCCGTTCCTGGGCGTCCGAGCGGGCGGCCGCACGGTCCGAGCCGGGCGAGAGGCGTTGTTTTAGGCCTTGTCGACCTGGGGCGCCGGAGTTACGATCCGCGTAATTATTAGGAAACTTTCCTAAATGGAAAGGTGTTCACGTGCGCCGATTAGCCTCCGCGCTGCTGGTTCTCGCTCTGGCAGCCACTTTCGCCGCCCTCTCGTCCCCCGCCTCGGCCGCCGCCCGGCTCACCGCGGCCTTCATCCTCACCGGCACCCAGGGCAAGTTCGTGGTGAGCAACCCCGGCACCACTCCGGTCACCGGCTGGTCGATCACCTTCGACCTGCCCGCGGGCATCACGGTCGGCGGCGCTCAGAACGCCACCACCACGCAGAACGGGACGCGGGTCAAGCTGACCCCCGCCTTCTACATCAACACGGTGCGGGCGAACGGCGACACCGAGCCGTACAGCCCCACCTTCACCCTCAGCGCGGCGGCCCAGCCGGTGAGCTGCACGATCAACGGCGCCAACTGCGACGGCAGCGGCGACCCACCCCCGCCGGACGCGCCGGTCACCGCCACCTACTCCGGTAGCGGGACGCAGGGCAGGTTCGTGGTCGCCAACAACACGGACGCCGCGCTCAACGGCTGGTCGATCACCTTCGACCTGCCCGCCGGAGTCACCGCGAGCGGCGCCCAGAACGGATCACTGAGTCAGAGCGGGCGCCAGGTCACGCTGAGCCCGGCCCACTACAACACGACGGTGGCGGCACGCGGTACCACCGAGCCGTACAGCCCCGCGTTCACGCTCAGCAGCGCGTCCGCCGAGCCGGAGAACTGCAGGATCAACGACATCAGGTGCGACGGCGCCGCCGACACGCCGCCCGGCGCGCCCGGGAACCTGCGTTCGCCGGTCAAGACCACCAGAACCGTCTCGCTGGCCTGGGACGCCGCGACCCCCGGAAGCCTCCCGATCTCCGGCTACCAGGTCTACCGGGGCGCCGACCTCGCCGCGACGGTCACCGGGACGAGCACCACCGTCACCGGCCTGACCTCGAACACCGAGTACACGTTCACCGTGAAGACCAGGGACCGGAAGGGAACCCTCTCCCCGGCGAGCGCCGCGCTGAAGGTGACCACCAACAACGCCGGTGACGACACCCAGCCGCCGACCGTGCCCGCGAACCTGCGCGTCACCGGCAAGAGCTCCTCCGGCGTCTCGCTCGCGTGGGACGCCTCGACCGACAACAGGGGCATCGCCGGGTACGAGGTCTACACCGGCGCGACCCTGGCCACGACGGTGACCGGCACCTCGGCCACGGTCGCCGGGCTCTCGCCGTCCACCGAGTACACCTTCACCGTCAAGGCCCGCGACGTGTACGACAACACGTCGGCGGCGAGCGACGCGGTGAAGGCGAGCACCGACGACATCATCGGCAGCGGATACGCCAGGATCGGCTACTTCGTCCAATGGGGCATCTACGGCCGCCAGTACTTCGTGCGCAACCTCGACACGACCGGCGCCGCCGCGAAGCTGACCCACCTCAACTACGCCTTCGGCAACATCGACCCGGTGAACCTGACCTGCCTGCAGGGCGTCACCAAGGGCACCACCGGCAACCCGCAGGACCCGAGCCAGGGCGACGGCGCCGGTGACGCGGACGCCGACTACGGAAGGCCGATGAGCGCGGCGCAGTCGGTGGACGGCGTCGCCGACACCGGCTGGGAGAAGCTGCGCGGCAACTACAACCAGCTCCGCAAGCTCAAGGCGAAGTATCCGAACCTCAAGGTGCTGATCTCACTCGGCGGCTGGACCTACTCCAAGTACTTCTCCGACGTGGCGGCCACCGACGCGGCCAGGAAGAAGTTCGTGAGCTCCTGCATCGACACCTACATCAAGGGAAACCTGCCGCTCTACAACGCCGCGGGCGGCCCCGGCAGCGCCGCCGGGATCTTCGACGGCATCGACCTCGACTGGGAGTGGCCGGGCTCGGAGGGCCACGCGGGCAACCACATCGGCCCGAACGACAAGGCGAACAACACGCTGCTGATCGCCGAGTTCCGCAAGCAGCTCGACGCCCTGACCCAGGAGACCGGCAAGCGCTACCAGCTCACCGCGTTCACCCCTGCCGACCCGGCGAAGGTCGCCGCGGGCTGGGACCTGCCGGAGATCGCCAAGTCCCTGGACATCTTCAACATCCAGGGCTACGACTTCCACGGGGCGGGCAGCGACAACTCCTGGGAGCCCAACCGGGCCGGCCACCAGGGCAACCTGTACACCGACACCGAGGACCCGTACCCGTTCAAGTTCAGCGTGGAGAACGCGGTCGACGTCTACCTGCGGGCCGGGGTGAACCCGCGCAAGCTCACCATCGGACTCGCCTACTACGGCCGGGGCTGGCAGGGCGTCGCCGACGGAGGCCGGTCCGGGGAGTGGCAGTCGGCCACCGGCGCGGCACCGGGCCAGTTCCAGGACGAGGCGGGCACCCGAGGGTACGCCAACCTGCTGGCCGGCGTGCCGGGATGCGCTGTCAAGCACGACGAGCAGTCGGTCTCGACCTACTGTTTCACCGGCAACGGTGGCCAGTGGTGGACTTTCGACGACGCCTGGTCCATCGGTAAGAAGACCGCGTGGCTGCGGAGCAAGAACCTGCTCGGCGCGATGATCTGGGAGATGTCCGGAGACCCCGGCACCCTGACCACCGCCCTGGACGCGGGCCTGCGGTAACCGTTTCGGCGGCGTTCCCAGGGGGACCATTCCGGAGGATCGTCTTCGCGGCGTCCGATGTCGCGAAGGCGGTCCTCCCCGGTGCCCCGAACCCGTGTCGCGGTGCACCCCGGACTGACTCTCGGCCGGAAGCCTGAGCTGCCAGAGCGGCCCCGACGAATTCGACATGACGGATAGGGGGCGATCCAGAACGGGGAGTGGCCGTTAAAATCTGAAGCCGAACAGTCCGCCGTCCGGCTGGTCGGTCAGATGAGGCTCGATGATGTGAGGAATCGCGTCGAACCCCACTGAAACCGCCTTGTTCAAATCGTCGGAGTTCATGGCGACGATGTATTGCATCCGCTCGGTCTCGGTAACCTCGGCCGCCAGTTGAAGGGCTCGTGCCGCCTGACGTTCGTCCACACCGTCGTACAGATGGCTGTCGTGAACGAGGAAGTCCGGACCCCGGCCGGCACGGTGGGCGATGACGGCGGCGGTCAGGTCAAAGCAGAAGATCACCATGTTGTGGATCCCCCTGCTTCCGTCATCCTCGATCCTGGGCTCGATCTGCATTCGCTGCCTACCCGGGCTAAAGGCCAGGTAGGGATTTTTTCCGTCGCCGTACAGGCGCCGAGCGTATGTGTTGAAGAGGCTGTTTGCCTCGCGGGTGGCGAAATTCCGATCTTCGAGGTCGGTCACCATCTCCTGTTCGAGCTCAAGGCGTTTCACCTCGATTTCTCGCCGACTGGCTTCGAGTGCCTGCGCGGCTTGGAAACGGTGCCGGAGAGACTCAAGGTGAGCCTGCTCGCGAGCCAGGGCGTATTGTAGGGCATTAAGCGCGTCAAGTGCGCCCCCTGAGTTCAGCGTGCGCAGCAGGGCAGCCTGTCGTTCGCCGAGTCGCGCGCGCGTCCGAGCGCGCTCCTCCAGGAGTTGGCGGAGCCGGGATATCTCCTCGTGTAGTTGCTTCTCGCGGTTCCGGACCACCGTCTCGTGGAAGGCGCGCACATCGTCGAATCGACGGCGGACCTCCTGGCCGAGAATCAGGTTCAACTGCTTGTAGGCCGCCTCCAGATATCGGTCCTCTGGTTCGGCCACCTCGTCCACGGACTGTTCCATGTCCTGGAGGTTGCGCCGGTCGACCGCGTCGGATGCCCGGAGTGACCGGATACGCCGATCGAGCTCGTCGGCCTCCTGGCGAATTTTTTCGTATTCCGGAACAACCTGAAAATCTGCGATCTGGCGGCCGAGCTCATTTACCCGCTGTTCTATGGCGCCGATTTCCCCCCGGATCTCGGCGGAACGGCCCACGATTTTCCCCCAAACGGGGTCTTTTGCGGCCTCGACGAGTTTCTTTCTCATCGTCTCCTGGTTGGACAGGAGGCGATACCGTGCGGCCAGGGCAACGTCCAGGCCGAAGAGATGGCACAGGTTGACCATCGCGTCATGGGGTGACTGCTGCGCGAACGTCCTGGTGGGTTCGAGGAACCCCCCGGCGTCGACCCGGCGAATCGCGAATGACAACAGTGTTCGACCGCTGGCCTCTGCTCCGTCGGCGGTAAGACCGTAAAGATCCCGCTCTATCGCCCACTGCCAGTCTTTTGTCGACACCTCGGTAGCATGTTCGAATAAGCCGTCGAAGGTCTTTCGGGTTATGTCCGGATCGAGCACCACTCTGTTCGGTCGCGTCGTTGAGCGCGTCACCGTCAGTGGCTTCGATCGACCTGGCCAGTCCAGTTTCAGGGTGAATGTATGCTCACGAAGCTTCTCGTTCGCCCAGACGGCATCGGCATCATTGCGGGCACCCAGCAGAAAATGCAGCAACTCGACCATGCTCGACTTACCGGCGCCGTTGCGGCTGTCGGTGTCAGTGGAGGCGTCGGTGCGTTCGGCGACCACGAGGTTCAGGCCGGGGCCAAAGCGAATCGTTCGGAACCTGCGGTCGTCGCAGATCAGGTCATGCAGCATTGTCACGAGCCTGGAAGATCAGTATGTCCTGTTCGAGCTCGACCAGGCCCAAGGCGTAGAGCAGGTCGAGCGCGAGGGCGAACCACCAGAACGTCACGGGTGCACGGTGGTTGTTGTCCTCGCGCCAGGTCAACAGGCGCTGCCATGCCTGGGTGACGGTCACCGGCTGACGATCGGTGGCCATGACGATCTGAGCCCCTACCGCCAGCAGAGCGCGTTGAGGAGCGACTCCCTTGGTCGGCACGATCACGTGGCGACTCCCATCTCGGTCTCCGGGATCCAACCCGGGGGCGGCACCTTGAAGATCTCACACTCACCGAAGAAGTACATCAGGACAACGAGCGCGTTCAATTCCAGGGGGGATTGTTGAGATGCGTTGCCGAGGACGTGTCGCTCAAGCTGCCAGAGGATGTCGTCGGAGTCTTCGCACGTCTGGGCGATCATCTCGTAGTGCTCGCGAAAGCCCGCCGCGACCTCGTCCCGTTCGTTGGGATCTAGCCTGCTCCGGTAGTAGTCCTCCACGTGGTTGACGTAGGACAGAGCAAGCTTCATGCGGTGTCGAATATCCCAGGAGAACCCGTTGTATTCCATTTTCGTGAGCGGAGGCCTGGGGATGGCAGGCAGGTCTTCGAGGGGGCGCCGGTAGATGGTGAGGTGGTCCAGGAGCGGAATCAGCTCTTCGAGCACGATGCCGACAATCACCGGCTCTGCGGGGAAGGGGCCAAGGAAGTCCTCGACCTGCCACTTTTCCATCTTGCAGAACTCGGTATAGAAGTGACGCCGAGAGAAGTTCTCGAAAGAGAGTTCGGGGTGATCATCGTGTGCGGTCATCAGTAGCGAGGTCAGCTTGGGGTGGATGCCTCTGCGGTCGTTGTGTACGAAAACGAAGGTGTCGAACTCGCCCTTGCGCTTCGTGATGGCCTTGTCGAGGTCGCTCCGGAACTTGCGGGCGACCGCCGAGGGAACAACGGTCTGGGGCGCGTAACATGCGTACAGCTTCTTTCCGACAAGGAGAAGGCCGTCCGCCCCCTGGTCTCCATGACATCCGGCGGTTCGGACATCAAGGAATCCAGGGTTTGAAATAGACATGACGCCATGGAAGAAATCCTCGAACCCTTCGCCGTGAAGTTCGTCGAGCTTCACATTGAGCATGAAGCGAATCGATGAACGCTCCCATATCTCCAAGTGCTCCTCCGCGTACCTCGTCCGGACGGGCCCGTCGGGTTCGAACTCGATGAGCCTGAAGGAGAATAGTCCGAGTAGGTCGGGAACGTGAAGGGAATGCAATCTTTGGGGTGTGGAGATCCAAGGTGCGAAAATCTCGTTCTACCGATTTGATGGCATGTGTCGTGGTATCTGCGAATTTGGGCCACCCGGTGGTTTCCGCTTCGCGCCTCGCTGGTCGCCGGGGCGCACACCGGTAAGCAGGGCAGTGCCCCTAGCCTCGTTTTCCGCACGCGCCGCGTCGTTGCCGGTCAGCAGCTATATCCGATCCAGTTCCGTGGGTAATCATCCCAGGTCGACCAGGGTCACGTGCGGAATGCAGGCCTAGCTCTTCGCTAAGGGTGCCGGTTGGAGACCGAGACGACCTCGCCGGTCATGTAGGTGGAGTACTCGCTGGCCAGGAAGACGATCACGTTGGCCACCTCCCACGGTTCCGCCGAGCGGCCGAAGGCCTCGCGGGAGGTCAGTTCGGTGAGCAGCTCGTCGGTGGTGACCTTGGCCAGGAAGGGGTGCATGACCAGCGAGGGGGCCACCGCGTTGACCCGGATGCCGTGCGGGGCGGCCTCCAGGGCGGCGCACCTGGTCAGGGCCATCACCCCGGCCTTGGCGGCCGCGTAGTGCGACTGCCCCTCCTGGGCGCGCCAGCCGATCACCGAGGAGTTGTTGACGATCACCCCGGAGCCCCGGGGGACCATCCGCCGCAGGGCGGCCCTGGTACAGCGCATCGTGCCGGTGAGGGTCACCCCCAGGACGGCGTCCCACTGCTCGTCGGTCATCTCCACCAGCCGCGCCGTACCGCCCAGGCCCGCGTTGTTGACCACCACGTCCACCCGCCCGTGCGCCTCGGTCACCGCGTCGAACATGGCGCCCACCTCGGCCTCGGAGGTGACGTCGCAGGGCACCGCGAGCGGCTTGACCCCGCTCAGCTCGGCCAGTGCCTCGGCGGCCTCGCCGAGGCGCCGCTCGTGCCGGTCGGAGACGACCACGGTCGCGCCCTCCTCGGCGCAGCGCCTGGCGGTGGCGTACCCGATGCCCGTCCCGGCCGCCGCCGTGACCAGGACGACCTTTCCGTCGAGCAGGCCGTGGGCGCGGGGGTAGGGGGGAGGTGTCGCCATACGGGCTCCGTTCCGGTGGTCGTGTCTCAGCCCTTGGGCAGACCCAGGGTGCGCTCGGCGATGATGTTGCGCTGGATCTCGCTGGATCCGGCGTAGATGGTGTCGGCGCGGCTGAACAGGTAGAGCCGCTGCAGCGCGTTGAGGTCGTACGGCGGGGCGTCGGCGACCAGGCCCGCGCGCCCCTGGACGGCCTGGGCCAGCTCGCCCAGCCGCCGGTGCCACTCCGACCAGTACAGCTTGCCGATCGACACCTCGGGTCCCGGCTCGCCCGCCGACAGCGAGGTCATGGTGCGCAACGCGTTGAGCCGCATGACGTCCAGCTCCAGCCAGGAGCGCACCAGCCGGTCTCGGAGCACCGGGTCCTCGGCGGCTCCGGTGCGCCTGGCGGTGGCCACCACCTCCGCGAACTCCCGCTGGAAGCCGATCTGCTGGCCCAGGGTGGAGGCGCCGCGCTCGTAGCCGAGGGTGGCCATCGCGATCCGCCAGCCCTCGCCGGGGGCGCCCAGGATGTTGCCCGCAGCGGTGCGGGCGCCGTCGAGGAAGACCTCGTTGAACTCGCTGGTGCCGGTCATCTGGAGGATGGGCCGCACCTCGATCCCCGGCTGGTCCATCGGGACCAGCAGGTAGGACAGGCCGCGGTGGCGTGCCGAACCGGGCTCGGTCCTGGCGAGCACGAAGCACCAGTCGGCCACGTGGGCCAGCGAGGTCCACACCTTCTGGCCGGTGATGACCCACTCGCCGTCGTCCAGGCGCGCCCGCGTCTGGACGCCCGCCAGGTCGGAGCCCGCCTCAGGCTCCGAGTAGCCCTGGCACCACAGCTCCTCGCCACGCTGGATGGGCGGCAGGAAGCGCCGCCGCTGCTCCTCGGTGCCGTGCTCCAGGATGGTCGGCCCGATCAGTCCCTCGCCGATGTGCCCGACCCGCGCCGGGGCGGCGGCGCGGGCGTACTCCTCGTGGAAGGCGACCTGGTCCTCCAGGGTGGCGTCCCGGCCTCCGTACTCTCCGGGCCAGCCCAGGCAGGTCCACCCGGCCTCGCCCAGCCGCCGCTCCCAGGCGAGCCGGACCTCGTGCCCCTCGTGCTCGCGGCCGGGCCCGCCCAGTCCACGGGCGTGCGCGAACTCGCCCGTGAGGTTCTCCTCCAGCCAGGAGCGTGCCTCCTCGCGCAGGGTCATGGGGTGCCTCCAGGCATCAGGCGTGGAAACGGCCGTAGCCGCCCCTGAAGAAGAGCAGCGGGCCGCCGTCGCCGTGGACACCGAGCCGGTGGACCCTGGCGACGACGATGACGTGGTCGCCGGCGGGGTGCTCCGCCTCGATCGAGCAGTCGATCCAGGCCAGGCTCTCCTCGATCACCGGGTTGCCGCCCGGGGAGACCGTCCAGTCGAGCCCGGCGAACTTGTCGCCGCCCCGGCCGGCGAGCGCGGCGCAGACCGGTTGCTGGTGCTCGGCGAGCACGTTGATCGTCTGGGTTCCGGCGGCGCGCAGGCGCGGCCAGCTCGTGCTGCTGTGGGCCACGCAGAAGGCCACCAGCGGCGGGTCCAGCGACACCGAGGTGAAGGAGTTGGCAGCCAGGCCGCACGGCTCGCCGGTGTCGGGGTCGATGGAGGTGATGGCCACCACGCCGGTGGCGAAGTGGCCGAGAACGGAGCGGAACCACCGGCCGTCCACGGCCCCGTTGCTCTCGGCTCCGCTGGACGGGCCCTGCGAAAGGCCACTCTGCATGGCGACTCCGTTGGCGGTGGTGCCGCACCCGGCCAAGGTGGCGCGGGGGTGGCCGGCGGTCTCCAGCAGCCGGGCCGCGTGAGTGGTCATGGTGCTACTCGCCTCCTCAATCGCGCCCGATCGGCCTCCGAGGGGGGTTCGGCGGCGGACGACGTCCTCCGCCGTCTGGCGCCATCTTACCAAGCGCTTGCTTGGATTGTAGGGGAGTGCCGGAAAAAGTCCCCGGCGGCCGTCCGGCCCGGGTCCGTCGTTGACATCCGTGATCGGCCCGGCCTAGCCTCTGGCCAAGCGCTTGCTTGTGATCGGAGGGTGGTACGTGGGTGGTTTCCGGGACCGCACGGCCGTCGCGGGCGTCGGGTACACCCGGTTCTCCAAGGACTCCGGGGTCAGCACCCTCACCCTGGCCTGCGAGGCCGTTCTGGCGGCCCTGGACGACGCGGGCCTGACCGCCGACGACGTCGACGGCATCGCCACCCACCGGGTCGGCGACTCCGCCGCGCCCTGCCTGGTCGGTCCCGCGCTCGGCATCCACGAGCCCTCCTGGTACCTCGACCAGTTCGGCGGCGGCAGCGTCTCCCACTCGGTGGTCGGCCAGGCGGCGCTCGCGGTCGCGGCGGGCGTCGCCGAGACCGTCGTCTGCTACCGGGCGATCAACGCGCGCTCGGAGTTCCGGATGGGCGGCACCGGCCGGGGGCTGCCGGTCAGTCCCGAGGTCCAGTACCAGGCGCCGTACGGCTACTTCGCGCCGCCACAGCAGTACGCGATGTTCGCCCGCGCCCACATGTCGAGGTACGGCACCCGTCCCGAGCACTTCGGCGCGCTGGCGGTCGTCCAGCGCGCCAACGCGGCCAAGAACCCCCGGGCGCTCATGCGCACCCCGATCACCCTGGACGACTACCTGGCGAGCCGGTGGATCGCCGAGCCGTTCCGGCTGCTCGACTGCTGCCTGGAGACCGACGGCGCCTGCGCGCTCGTCGTCACGAGCGCCGAGCGGGCCGCCGACCTGCGCAGGCCGCCGGTGCTCATCTCCGCCGCCGCGTGGGGAGGCGGCGACTCCTTCCTGTCCGGCGGCCGGGCGGACACCACGGTGACCAGCGCGGCCGAACTGGCCCCGCGCCTGTACCGCCAGGCGGGCATCGGGCCCGCCGACGTCGACGTGGCCGAGATCTACGACTGCTTCACCTACTCGGTGATCGTGCAACTGGAGGACTACGGCTTCTGCGCCAAGGGCGAGGGCGGCCCGTACGTCGCCTCGGGTGCCGTCGCGCCGGGTGGTGAGCTGCCGGTGAACACCCACGGCGGGTTCCTGTCGGAAGGGTACGTGCACGGCGTCAACCACATCGCCGAGGCCGTCTCACAGCTGAGGGGGGACGCGGGGGACAGGCAGGTGGCAGGGGCCGAGGTGGCGCTCTCCACGGCCCAGCCCGGCTACATCCTGCCCGCCACCTCGGCGCTGATCCTGCGGAAGGGGTGAGGGGTGCGTCCGGTTGCCGATCGCGACTCGGCGGAGTGGTGGAGGCGGACCGCCGGCGGGGAGTTCGTGCTCCAGCGGTGCGACTCCTGCGCCACGCCGCGCTTCCCCGCCCGCGCCTACTGTCACCGCTGCAGGACCCGCGAGTGGCACTGGGAGCCCGTCGCCCCGGCCGGCCGCGTCGAGAGCTGGATCGTCAGCCACCAGCCCTTCCTGGCCGGGGTGAGCGAGCCGTACACGGTGGTGATGGTGCGGCTGGACGAGGCGCCCGAATGCGTCATGTACGGCAACTGGTGCGGTGCGGAGCCGCCGGTCGCCGGCCTGCCCGTCCGGGCGTGCTTCAGAAAGGTGGACGAGGAGCTGTCGCTGATCGACTGGCGCCCGCTCGGCTGAGGCGCGTTCGCGGTGGGTCCCCTCATCAGGGCCGCGGCACGGGCGCGCCCCGGCGGGCCCCGTTCCCGCCGGTCGCGCTCCGGAGATGGGGAGCGCGCCCTGGCGGGCGTGGGGGACCCGCCAGGACGCGTTCCGCTCCGGCGCGACGGCGGAGGACCCCGGCGAGGGGTGGGGTCCTTCGCCGGCTAGTCGCGCTCGGAGTCTGTGTCGGCGAAGGCGCGGACCTGGTGGTCCGCCTCCTCCTCCGCGAGGTCGTCGTCAGGCGTGGGCCGCCGGTAGTGCTGCGAGATGAGGCGGGCCGCCCCAGCCGGGTCGTCGGCCGGATGCGAGGACTCAACGCCGTCCTCGTTCCAGATGAAGAACCCGTTCTTGCACCAAACGGTTAGATCGGTCAGCACCGAGAGCACGGACATCCCGCTTCCGTTGCTCTGGTAGGTGTGGGTGAACCCCTGGCGGTGCAACGCGTAGCGCAGCAGACGCGTCGCCTCGCGGGGGTCGCGCCAGGGCGGGTACGGCGCGTCCACACGGACCGACAGCACAGGCCTCCACCCCTTCGCTGGCCTTTCGATGGATTTGTACCAACGATTGGATGATGCGGGTCTTGGGAGGTTGGGTCAAGGGGCTGTTCCCCGCTAGAACCAGATCGTCTAGTTTTGTTGGCACAAAGGGGACTTAATGGCGCGGTCAACGCTGTATCAACTGGTGGCCTCCGATCTGAGGAGGACCATCTACTCCGGTGCGCTCGGACCGGGGGATCAGCTGCCGACCGAGGCGGAGCTCATGCTCGTGCACCAGGTGAGCCGGAACACCGTGCGGCTGGCTCTCGGCGAGCTCGTGAACGAGGGCCTGGTCACCCGCACCCCCCGCAGGGGCACCGTCGTGCGGGAGCGCCGTCCGCTGCTCATGTACCCCCAGCGCGAGCTGCAGCCGCGGGGCGAGGAGACCCTGGAGGCCTTCGCCTGGGCCGTCTCGCAGGAGGGGCGCGCGCCGAGCCAGGAGATCGAGGTCTCGATCGTGCAACCGGCCGAGGAGATCGCCAGCAGGCTGGAGCTCTCGGACGACGAGCTCGCCGTGGTCCGCCGCAGGCTGCGCTTCGTGGACGGCCAGCCGTACAACACCAACGACTCCTACTTCCCGCTGGCCCTGGTCGCCGACTCCGAGATCACCCGTCCCGGCGACATCAGGCGCGGGGCCAACAAGGTCCTTGAGGAGCTCGGCCACCGCCAGGTGCGGATGGTGGACGACATCTGGGCGCGGATGCCCAACAGCGCGGAGACCGAGCGGCTCCAGCTCCAGCTCGGCACGCCGGTCGTCGTCTACGTCCGGGTCGGTTACGACGCGGAGGACGTCCCCGTGCGCGTGGCGGTGTCGGTGCTGCCCGCGGACAAGCACCTGATCAGGTACGAGCTGGAAAGCCGTTGACATCTCGGTAACCGCCCTGACGGGCCGGCCTCCACTCCGTCCGCGCCGCGGACGCCCGGCGGGCCGCGCCTTCGGGGCGGCCGTTCCTCTGCCGCCCGGCGGTTTTCCGGCCGGGTGTTCTCTCACCCCGGCCGTCTCGCCCGAGGCCCTCCGGCTCGCGGCCCTCCCGCCCGCGCCGCTCACCCCGACCGGCGTCTCCCCGCCGCTCGCCCCCAGCCCCTAGGCGCCCGCCTAGCCCGACATGGGTGCCGTGCGCCACCAGGCGAACACGCTCCGTGTCAACTCGCGTACCGAACGCAACGAAGGGATGAACCATGCACTCGAACACCGCCAGTCCCACCACCGTGCGCCCGTTCACGCTGCGCAGGGCCACGGACGGTGATCTCGACGGGGTGCTCGCGCTCCTCGCCGAAACCGCCGGATGGCTGAACCGCCGCGGTGTGCGGCAGTGGCCCGCCGCCGGCTTCCCCGCCGGGCGCATCACCCCGCTGATCGACGAGGGCGTCATGTACCTGCTGGACGGGGAGGACGGGCCTGCCGCGACCCTCGCCCTGGACGCCCACGCCGACCCCGAGTTCTGGGCTCCGGGAGACGACCCGGGCTCGGCGCTCTACGTCCACAAGCTGGCCGTGGCGCGTGCCCACGCCGGCCGGGGGCTGGGAGAGGCGCTGCTCGACTGGGCGGGCCTGCGGGTCCTGGCCCTGGGGAGAAGATGGCTCAGGCTTGACTGCTCCAAGGACAACTCGCGGCTCCAGGACTACTATCGGGGACAGCGTTTCGCGCACCTCCGCACGGTCGACCTGTCGCATCGCGCCTCCGGCGCCCTGTTCCAGCGGCCGGGGGGCCTGCGCGTCCACGCGTCCGGTCTCGCGCTGTCCGTCCCCGAGCATGTCTGAACCACGGCGATCCCAGGGCAAACCCATCCGATAGCCTCCATTCATGACCGGATCCTTGCTTGAGGTGATCACGCTTGACGTGCGTGATGCCGTCGCGGCCGAAGCCGGTGGCGCCGATCGCCTGGAGGTCGTCGCCGACATGGCCGTAGGCGGGCTCACCCCGGCCGCGGAGACGGTCGCGGCGATCTCCAAGGAGTGCGCGCTGCCGCAGATGGTGATGCTGCGTGGCGAGGCCTCGTTCCTGGCCAGGCCCGAGTCGCTGAAGGCCCTGAGCCGCGAGGCCAGGGCACTCGCCGACGCGGGCGCGGCCGGTTTCGTGTTCGGGTTCCTCGACCGGGCGGGGGCGGTCGACCTGGCCGCCACCGAGGCGCTCATCCACGCGGTCGCACCGCTGCCCTGGACCTTTCACCGGGCGGTGGACCACGCGGCCGACACCCAGGCGAGCTGGCGTGCCGTCCGCCTGCTGCCCAATCTCGCCACCGTGCTCACCTCGGGTGCGCCCGGTGGCGTGGCGGACGGGCTGCCGCTGCTCAAGACCCGGTGCGAGGCGGGCGACGGTCCGCTGATCATGGCCGGGGGCGGGCTGAGGCCCGGCCACGTCGGGGCGCTGATGGAGTACGGCGTGCGGGCCTTCCACGTCGGCAGCGCCGTGCGGGCGTCCTGGTCGGAACCGGTCGACGAGCGCCGGGTCCGCCAGTGGCGGGCCCTGATCGACTGAGGCGCACCAGGTCTCGCGGTGATCGGCCGGGAGTGCCGGGAGCCGGCGACCGAGGTCAGGCCGGTGGAGCCGGGTCGGCGCCCAGGGCCAGGTCGGCGCGGCGCAGGGCGGCGGTCATGGTCTTGATCGTGGCGGGCTCGTCCATCACGCCCTCGCCCGCCTCGCGCCGCTCCTGCCAGGCGCGCACCCGGTGGGTGTACTCCCGGTAACGGGACAGGTGGAAGGCGTAGACCGTCGCGTACCGGCTGACCAGGTGTGACGGGTGCATGTCCCAGCCCTGGTAGAAGCCGTGGCCCAGGGAGTGCCCGACCAGCTCCGCGTGGCGCCGCCACAGCTCCTGCACGGCACGCCGGTCATCCGAGGCAGGGGAGGCCGCCAGCGAACCGTCCGACAGTTCCACGCCGGTCCCGGCGAAGACCGTCCGCATGACGTTCCTGGCGTGATCGCAGACGGGATGGTCCAGCCGCTGCTCGTGCGGGGGCAGGGCGCAGCTCGCCGTGTAGTCGAAGACGCCGAAGTGCGCCGCGGCCAGCCTGCCCCGCAGGGAGGCGACCAGACCGGAGTCGAGGAACAGCACCGTCTGCGGCGCCTCGACCTGGATCTCGAACCGGAGCGCGCCCTCGTCGAGGCCCAGCCCGTCCTCCAGTGCCCGCAGGCAGTCGGCGAACTGGTGAAGGTAGGCCCTCATCAGCACCTTCGGGAAGGTGACCACGAATCCCCCGGGCAGTCGCCCGACCCGCTCGACCACACCGGTGAGAAAGCCGTCCAGCGTCCTGAGGGAGCGGACCGGGTCGCCGTCGGCGAACGACTTCACCCGTAGACCCCAGCGGCGGGGGAGCGTTCCGGCCGCGTGCATGGCCGCGATCGCCTCGGCGGCGGCGGAGGTGTGACCGTCCTCCTCCGCGGGGCGCTGCCCGTACCCGTCCTCGAAGTCGACGCGCAGGTCCTCGACGGGCTCCGCACCGAGCTTGGCGGCCACCCGGCCGTGGACGGCGTCGGCGAGGTCCCCGCCCACGCCGAGGATCGCGGCCAGCTCGCGTTGCGGCAGGTGTCGCCGCATCAGCTCCAGCGCGGCGTCACCCCAGGCCCGCACCGTCCCGGCGTCGAACCGGTCCGCGGGGACGTAGACCGTGTGCACCGGCTGCCAACCGACCGGCCCGTACGGGTACAGCGCCGACTGCTCGAGGTGGACCCGCTCGAAGCCCGGGATCAGGGCGGACGGGTCGGCGAGCGTGACGCGCATGCTGGTGCTCCTCTGCGGACGTGTCGCTGTGGACGTGCCGTTTCGAACGCACCTTAGCCGCAGCCGTTCGCCGCCGGTCACCCCCGTCACCGTCGCCCCGAACCGATCAGTGGTCTCAGCCGGTCCCAACCGGATCACAAGTCACCATGGTTAAACTTTGCCGTCGAAGTTCGATCACTCGGCGATGGGATGACATGAACAGACTCAAGGGACTCTCCGCGCTGGCCGGGTCCCTGCTGGCCGTACTGCTGATGACGCAGGCGGCTCCGGCCGCCGCGGCGGCCGCGCCCGCGAAGCCCAAGGTGGCCGTGGCGGTGAAGGCGGGTCCGGCCAAGCACACCGGTAAGTGCCCGGTGACCGTCGGCTTCACGGCGAAGATCAAGGTGAGCGCGCCCACCGTGGTGGCCTACCGCTGGCTCAGGGGCGACGGCTCCTCCAGTGCCGTGAAGACCGTCAAGGTGAGCGGGACGAAGACCCTGAAGGATCGCGCCACCTTCCGCGGCGACCTGAAGGGCTGGCAGGCGCTCCAGGTGCTGAGCCCGCGCAAGGTCGTCTCCAAGAAGGCGAACTTCGTGATCTCCTGCGCGCCGCAGAACGGCGGCGGCGACGGCGGTGACGGTGACGGTGGCGACGGCGGCGTCGACCCGCAGGGCCCGGCGGAGGGGCAGGGCCCCGACGCCTCGGGTGGCGAGCAGAGCGGCGAATAGCGTTCTGGCCGCGGCCGCGCCCCGGTCCTCCGGGCGCGGCCGCGGCCGCGTCATTGACGGCCGCAGGCGGTGAGCATGGCGGCGAGACCGAGGAGTTTCACCCGCTCGCCCCGGTCGAGGGACCTGGCCAGTGTCGCCTCGGCGGCCTCGATTTCCAGCCAGTGCTCGTAGGTGATCGGCGAGATGCCCCGGGAGGCGAGAAGCTCGTCCGGGTCCGTACGGTGTACCGGATCGCGGTCGGCGAGATCGGCGAGGAGGGTGCGGACCGTCTCGGCGGCGTCGGACTTGTTGGTGCCGATCACACCACTGGGACCACGCTTGAGCCAGCCCGCCACGTACTCGCGGTCGCGGACCCGGCCGGCCTCGTTCGGCACGGTCATGGTGGCCTCGGAGAAGGGAACGCCGGGCAGCGGCACGCTCTGGTAGCCGACCGAGCGCAGCACCATGCCGACCGGGAGGGTCTCGAACTCGCCGGTACCGACCACCCGGCCGTCCAGCAGCCGGGTTCGCTCCAGCTTGAGCGCCTCCACCCGTCCCTCGCCGAGGATCTCCACCGGACGCATCCAGAACCGCACGTCCAGCCGCCGGGGACGGCCCGTCAGGCCGCGGGCCGCCCAGCTCTGCAGGACCTCGACGTTGCCCCTGATCTGCCGGGACGCCGTCGAGACGTCCGCTGCGCTCTCCTCGGGCCGCACCCGCACGTCCGCGTTGGCCAGCTCGCCCAGCTCCCTGAGCTCCTTCAGGGTGAACTTGGCGTGCTCGGGCCCCCTGCGGCCGATCATGTGGATGGCCTTCACCTCGCTGGCGGCCAGCCGGTCGAGCACCTCCTGCGGCACGTCGGTGGCGCGCAGCTCGTCGGCGGTCTTGGCCAGGACGCGCACCACGTCGACCGCCACGTTCCCCACGCCGACCACCGCGACCTCGGGGCTGTCGAGGACGAAGCGGTCACCGGGCATGTCGGGATGGCCGCAGTACCAGTTGACGAAGTCGGTGGCGGCCACGCTGCCCGGCAGGTCCTCGCCGGGGATGCCCATCCGCCGGTCCACCATCGCGCCGGTGCAGTAGACCACGGCGTCGTAGCAGTCGAGCAGATCGGTGACGCCGATGTCCTTGCCGAACTCGACACCGCCGAGGAACCGCACGTCCGGAAGCTCCAGCACACCGCGCAGGTAGCCCGCTATCGACTTGATCGAGGTGTGGTCGGGGGCGACCCCGTAGCGCACCAGCCCGTACGGGGTCGGCAGCCGCTCCAGCACGTCCACCCGCAGGGGCACGGTGGCCTGTTTCCGCAGGGCCTCGGCCGTGTAGATCCCGGCGGGCCCCGACCCCACGATCGCGACTCTCAGCGACACATCGCCTCCCAGGGTGCTGGCGCTCATGACGCGATTCTCCATTACCGGTGCCCGCCGGGCCAGTCTCGGCGGTCCGTTGTGATCGAACCGGTCATCCGGCACGGGGCACCCGGCGGATACGTTTCCAATATCTCCGAACATTCCCTGCGCACACGGTGTTCCCGGTGTTCCCGGCGGGCCCGGTCTCCCGCGGGAGCACGTGCCCCGGAGGTTCTCCGCATTCCCCGGGAAACTCCCCGCGAGGACGTGCCGCCGAGACGCCCGCTCCCGTGCGCCGGACCCGTCCCCGGGGCCTGCTCGCACGCTGTCTACGGGGTCGTCCGCGCGCGCAGGGCGCGTTTGTCTATCTTCCCGTTGCCGGTGACGGGAAGGGCGTCGACCACGATCACCCGCCTGGGCACCTTGTAGTTGGACATGTTGTCGCGGGCCCAGGAGATGACCTTCTCCGGCTCGACGGCCGCCCCCTGCCTCGGGACCACGAACGCCCAGCCGACCTCGCCCATCCGCTCGTCGGGCACCGCGACCACCGCGGCCTGGTCCAGGGAACCCTCCCGCAGCAGGAGTCCCTCCACCTCGGCGGGGGAGACGTTGAACCCCCCGGCGATGAACAGTTCCTTCTTGCGGTCCACGATCGCGAGGTCGCCGCGGGCGTCGAGGGCGCCGATGTCGCCGGTGTGCAGCCAGCCGTCCCTGATCACCTCGGCCGTTCTCTCCGGCTCGCCCCAGTAGCCGCGCATGACCCCGTACCCGCGGACGAGGACCTCGCCGCGCTCGCCGCGCGGTACCTCCCGGCCGTCGTCGTCGACGATCCGCACCTCCATGCCCGGCACCGGGCGGCCCGTGCTGCCCGCGATGACCTCGACGGGGTCGTCGGCCCTGGTCATGGAGACGACCGTGCCCTCCATCAACCCGTACGCGTTGATCATGCGTTCCAGGCCGATCCGCTCCAGCAGCCTGCGTATCAGCTCGGCGGGGACGGAGGCCGCACCGCAGATCGCCACGCGCACCGAGTGCTCGCCGATCTCGGTCTCCTCCAGCAGTCGGTGGAACAGCGTCGGAGGCCCGGCCAGGATCGTGACCCCGCCGTCGCGGATCAGGGCGGCCAGCCGGTCGGGGCCGAACGTGGCGATCGGCATCATCGTGGCCCTGCGCATGACCGAGGCCAGCAGCCCGGCGTTGAGCCCGAAGCCGTGCGCGAACGGGGCGATCACCGGGTAGCGGTCGCCGGGGCCGAGCGTCACGATCTCCGCCCAGTCCCAGTAGCCGCGCAGCATCCGGCCGTGTTCGAGCATCACGCCCTTGGGCGTGCCCGTGGTGCCCGAGGTGGAGATGATCTCGCACAGGTCGTCAGGTCGTACGGCCAGCGCGCGCTCCTCGGCCTCGGCGCGCCCGATGAGGGAGCCGGCGACGAGCACCTGCGAGGGCTGCGCCGAGCCGGGCCGCTCCAGTCCCTCGGGCACGATCGAGTGCCGCAGGTCCGGCAGGCCGGCGAAGGGCAGGCCGCCGCCCGTCTCACCGGCGGCCTCGGCCAGCAGGTCGGCCGGCACGGCGCCGTCGTGACCGTGCCCGGTGATCAGCACGCTCGCCCCGGTCGAGCGGAGCGTCGCGGCGGCCTCGATGCCCTTGTAGCGCGACGACAGCGGCACGAGCACCGCGCCGGCGTCCCAGACGCCGAACGCGGCGATCACCCAGTGCGCGTCGTTCGGGCCCCAGACGGCGACCCGGTCGCCCGGCAGCACGTCCAGTGCGATCAGGCCCCTGGCGACCTCGCCCGCCCGGTCGCGCAGCTCGGCGAGGGTCAGCCGGACCGTCCCGTCGTCCACGACGACGTCCGAGGGATGATCGTCGGCCAGGGCGCGGAGCATGCGGGGAATCGTCCGCCAGTCGGGTACTTCCATAGCGGTCGCGCCTTTCGTGGATCAGCGGGCGATGGCTGTGCGATCCCTGCCCAGGTGGTGGCCTCGCGTGTCGTTCACCACGCCGGGGGAGACCGTCTCCGAGATCCGGTCGGAGATCTCGACGGCGATCGTGACCGGGGTGAGCGCCTTGAGCGACTGCTGCAGGCGCGACCTCCACATGGGATTCCCGACCAGGCTCTCCCGCTTGAAGGTCACGGTCAGGACCGCGGCGTCGAGCGTGCCCTGCCGCGAGACGCCCAGCTCCCAGCCGGAGACTCCGTCGATCTTGTTGAGCGCCCGCTGGATCCGGTTCAGCGACACCCACACCCCGCGTACCAGCACGTGGTCGCCGACCGTGTGCTCGGGGGCGGGGATCGCCTCACCGCCGGAGACCCGGACCACCTGGCCGGTGCGCACCGCCTCCCCGGCCCGCGCGCCGGCGACGACCAGCTCGGCCGGCCCCGAGGCGTACGGCGGTGCCTGCAGCTCGTCCTTCTCCAACGGGGCCAGGCCCACCGAGCCGGGCACGAGCAGGGTCAGCGGCGCCGACTCCGAGGACCGCCAGCCCAGCGGCACCGCGGTGAACGGCGAGCAGTAGACCTCCGTCACCCGGGCCCCGAACTCCGTCGCCAGATGCGCCATCGTGCGGCGCGAGGCGATCTCCCCGGTCAGCACGACGTGCCGCAGGCCCAGGTCCAGCGGGTCCAGCAGGAACTCCAGGTGCAGCCGGGCCAGCAGGTCCATCGCGCCGGTCGGTGTGATCACCAGGGTGGTCGCGCCCAGCGACTCCAGCGCGTGGTGCAGCCTGAGCCTGCCCCGGGGGCCGACGGAGGCGCCCGCCGCCGCGACCTCGGCGGCGGCGCGCGCCCACTGCGGGCCCGCCAGCTCGCCGTCGCCCGACAGCGCCGCCACCACCCGGTCCCGCCCGTCCACGCCCGCCGCCCGCAGTGCGGCGGCGTAGGCGGCGGTCAGCTCGCCCACCTCGCCCGCGGGGGTCACGCTGCCGGCGTCGGCGGAGACCAGCAGCAGCCCGGACGCGCTACGGCCACCGGCGGCGAGGTCGTCCCTGGTCAGCCATACGGAGGGCGCGCCGAGCGGGACGGTTCCCACGGGCGCCGCGTTCGAGGCGGGCGCGGCACCGTCGTCGCGGGCCGCCGGGTTCGTCGTCAATTGATCACCTCGGTCATGAAAAGCCGCATCGACTCGCAGACGTGCTCGTGGGAGAGGCCGCCCACCTGTGCCTGCAGGATCAGGTCGGTGGCTCCGGCCTCGGCGATGCGGGCCGTGGCCTTCCGGGAGCCCTCCACGTCGTCCACCACGACCATGTGGTGCTCGCGGAGCGTGGCCATGGCCTCATCGGGGGGCATGCCGGCCGCGAGCTGACCCAGGACCTTGTGGGTGGCGTGCCGGGCGTCGTAGTAGTCGGGAGGGGTGACCAGGTTGACCTGGCGCCGGATGTACCACAGGACCGGGTCGGAGGCGATCTCGAACGCCCGTTCCTTGGTGCCGCCGACGAACCACGGGATCATCAGCGCGACCCGCCGGCTGTCGGGGTCGAAGCCGTTGTCGGCCAGGCACTGCCGGTAGCTCGCGATGTCCTCGGCGACGTCGTCGAGGCCCTTGAGCATCGTCATGCCCAGCAGGTTGTAACCGTGCCTGGCCGCGGCCAGGTAGCCCTCCAGGGAGGTGGACGCCACCCACACGGGAGGGTGCGGCACCTGGGCAGGCCGGGGGTAGACGGAGACGTCGGGGATCTCGAAGAACTCGTTGGACCGGCTGATCGGCTCGCCGTCGGCGTTCCAGATGGCGAGGGTGGCCTCCAGCGAGTCCTCCCAGATCTGCCGCGACTTCTCGAAGGGCTTCTGGAACGCCTGGTACTCCAGCGGAGACGCGCCCCGTCCGGTGCCGAACTCCACCCGGCCGCCGGAGATGACGTCGAGGGTCGCGACGCGCTCGGCGGTCCTGATGGGCGACTGGAAGGGCAGCAGCACCACGCCCAGGCCGAGGTGGATCCGCTCGGTGCGCTGGGAGACGGCGGCCAGCACGAGGTCGGGGGCCGACGAGTGGGAGAAGCCCCGGGTGAAGTGGTGCTCGACGAACCACGCGGTGTCGAACCCCAGCCGGTCTCCGAGGACCACCTGGTCGATCACGTTGCGGAACGCCTGCTGTTCGACCTCCCGGGAGCGTCCGCGGACCTCCAGCTCGTAGCCCAGGCTGATCCTTAGGGACGTCATCCACGCCTCCGTTGTGTGTCCATCCGACCCCCGGCCGAGGCCCCTCACTTAACCAAGCGCTCGCTTGGCGAGATTACCAGCATGCCGGGACCTCAACAAGCCGACGCGTGAGGCGCCCTCCCTACAGGCCCGCGGCGGCGGCCAGGCGGGCGCGGTGCGCCTGCGGGGTGCCGAGGAGCTGGGCGTCCGAGGTGGCCCGCTTGAAGTAGCGATGGGCCGGATGCTCCCAGGTGACGCCGGTGCCGCCGTGCACCTGGATGTTCTCGCCCGCGGCGGCCAGGTAGGCCTCCGTGCAGTAGGAGCCCGCGACGGCGGCCCGGACGGGAAGTTCCTCCAGCGGGGCGCGCGCGGCGGCCAGGGCGGCCGAGCGGGCCGACTCGACCAGCAGGAGCACGTCGGCGAGCTTGTGCTTGACCGCCTGGAAGGAGCCGATCGGGCGGCCGAACTGGTGGCGCCGTCTCGCGTGGGCCACCGCGGTCTCCAGGCAGCGGTCCGCCCCGCCCACCTGCTCGGCGGCCAGTGCGGCGACCGCCAGGTCGCGGACCCGCTCGTGCGCCGCGCCGGAGCCGATCCGGACGGCGGGGACGGCGTCGAAGGCGAACGCGGTGAGCGGGCGGGTCTGGTCCAGGGTGGGCAACGGCGTGCGAGAGGAGGGGGCGGCCTCGAAGAGCGCGCCGCCCGCGTAGGCCAGCACCAGCTCGCCGTCCAGGGCGTACCGGGCGACCCCGGTCAGCCGGTCGCCGTCCAGCGCCAGCTCGGCGTCGCCGGGGAGCAGCACGGTCGCGGTGACGGTGCCTTCGGCGATCCCGGGGAGCAACCTGGCCATGGCCGCCCGGTCGCCGGCGGCCTTGATCGCCTCCACGGCCAGCACCGCGGTCTGCAGGTAGGGGTGGGGCGACAGGGCGCGGCCGATCTCCTCGCACACGACGGCCGCCTCGGCCATGCCGCAGCCCGCGCCGCCGTACTCCTCGGGGACCGCCAGGCCGGCCACGCCCAGCTCGGCGGCGAACCGGACCCAGGGGGCGTCCGGGTGCCGGGCGAGGAAGGAGCGGACCGCGTCGCGGAGCTCCAGCCGCTCTTCGGAAAGGGGTGGGGAAACGCTCGCGAAAAGACTCACGGCAACAGCATAACCAAGCGCTCGCTTGCCTCGCGAAGTTTGCCTCCCCCTGGGTGTTAGCGCAGGTCAGATATACTGCCGGTGGCCACGAGTACATGTGATCGGGGGATCGGTGGCTTTGGTAGAACGCAACTACACGCTTGACTTCGTTGCGGGGGACCGACGGGATCGCGCCATTCTCCGGCACATGGTCCTCTCGCTCTTCGTGGGGATGCTGCTGGGTGGCGTCGGAGCGCTGTCGGCCTACGGGCCCGGCCTGCCCAACGCGATCTACAACCCGTACGCGTACGTCCTCCTCGCCGTCGTCGTGGGCCGGACCGCGGCCGGTTTCGGCTGGGCGGTGCTCTCCAGCGTGCTCGCCGCGTTCGGAGTGCTGCTCTCGACGCTGAGCGCCACTCTCTTCGAACCGGGGGACTGGCTCACCGGCCTTGGCGACGACGGCGCCACGATGAATCTCACGGTCGTCAATCTCGTGACGATCGGGGTTCTCTCCTACCTCACCAAGCGCCCCGACCGCTGGGGAGGTCTCGCGGCCGGAGGGGCGGTCGGGCTGGCCCTGTTCGAAGGCATCGACAAGTTGATGCCCGGCCCCGAGTTCGTGCCGGGCTTCTGGCCATGGGGAGCGGCGGTCATGCTCGTGCTCGCGGTGGGAATGCTGATCTCACTGGCCCGCAGGCGTGACCGGATCTGCGCCGCGCTGATCGCGCTGGCCCTCGGGGCCTTCCACTTCGTCTTCTTCACCACCGGAATCTAAAGCGGTCGATGGCAGACAATCGGCTTGCCGGACTCGATAGCCTGTAGAGCATCGATCCCCACTAGCTAGGAGTAGCCGTGCTGCTGCGCATGTCGTCGCTGTTTCTTCGAACGCTGAGGGACGACCCGGCAGACGCGGAAGTCCCGAGCCACAAGCTGCTCGTCCGCGCCGGTTACGTCCGCCGCGTCGCCCCCGGCGTCTACTCCTGGCTCCCCCTCGGCAAGACGGTCCTGGAGAACGTCACGCGCGTGGTGCGTGAGGAGATGAACCGCATGGGCGGCCAGGAGGTGCTCTTCCCCGCGCTCCTGCCCCGTGAGTACTACGACGCGACCGGCCGCTGGACCGAGTACGGGGACACGCTCTTCCGCCTCAAGGACCGCAAGGGTGCCGACTACCTGCTCGGTCCCACCCACGAGGAGATGTTCACCGACATGGTCAAGGGGGAGTACTCCTCCTACAAGGACTATCCGGTGACCCTCTACCAGATCCAGACGAAATATCGGGACGAGGCCAGGCCCCGGGCCGGCATCCTGCGCGGGCGCGAGTTCGTCATGAAGGACTCCTACTCCTTCGACCTCGACGACGAGGGTCTCAAGCACTCCTACGAGCGCCACCGCGAGACCTACATCAAGACCTTCGACAGGCTCGGCATCGCCTACAAGATCTGTTTCGCCACGTCAGGCGCGATGGGCGGGTCGGCCTCCGAGGAGTTCCTGGCCCCCGCGGCCACCGGCGAGGACACCTTCGTGGCCTGCCACGACTGCGGCTACGCGGCCAACGCGGAGGCCGTCGTCACCCCCGCCCCGGCCACCGAGGGCGCCGGCGAGCGCCCCGCCATGCGGGTGCTCGACACCCCCGACACCCCGACCATCGAGTCGCTGGTCAACCACGTCAACGAGCACCACGGCCTGGGCATCACCGCCGCCCAGACGCTCAAGAACATCGTGGTCAAGGTGACCGTCCCGGGCTCCGGCAAGACCGAGACCCTGGTCGTCGGCGTGCCCGGCGACCGCGAGGTCGACTTCAAGCGGCTGGAGGCGTCCCTGGCCCCCGGCGAGCCCGCCATCTTCGAGGCCGAGGACTTCGCCAGGCACCCCGGCCTGGTCCGCGGCTACATCGGCCCGCAGGTCCTGCGGGATCTCGGCATCCGCTATCTCGTCGACCCCCGCGTGGTCGACGGCACCGCCTGGGTGACCGGTGCCAACGAGCCGGGCAAACACGCCGCGGACGTCGTCGCGGGCCGCGACTTCGTCGCCGACGGCACGATCGAGGCCGCCGAGGTCCGCGCGGGCGACGCCTGCCCGGTCTGCGGCTCCGGCCTCTCCATCGACCGCGGCATCGAGATCGGCCACATCTTCCAGCTCGGCCGCAAGTACGCCGACGCCGCGAAGCTCGACGCCCTCGGCCCCGACGGCAAGCCGATCCGCATCACCATGGGCTCCTACGGCGTCGGCGTCTCCCGCGCCGTGGCCGTGCTGGCCGAGCAGCGGCACGACGAACTCGGCCTGCGGTGGCCCCGCGAGATCGCCCCGGCCGACGTCCACATCGTGGGCACCGGCAAGGACGGCCAGATCGAGGCCGCTGTGGAGATCGCCGAGGAACTGGAGGGGCGCGGCCTGCGCGTCCTGGTGGACGACCGCCCCGGTGTCTCGCCGGGCGTGAAGTTCAAGGACGCCGAGCTGCTCGGCATGCCGACGATCCTGATCGTCGGCCGGGGTCTCGCCCAGGGCGTCGTGGAGCTGCGTGACCGCGCCACCGGCACCAAGGAGGAGATCCCGCTCGCCGAGGCGGTCGACCGCGTCGTCGCTGCCTGCCGGGAGTGACCCCGCGGGCCCGTCCCGCGTCACCGCGCATGTGAAGGAGCGGCCCACCCGCGCGGGTGGGCCGCTCCTTCGTGTCCGTGGTCCCGTCTCAGCGGTGACGGTAACGGGAACTCCGGCCGATCGTCCTGCCCACGTGGAATCCGCCGGGCAGGTTGACGGTCACGTGTTTGCGGCCGTCGGGAGTTCTCGCGATATGGAATCTGCGATTACCGAAGCCGTGGCCGACCCCTCGTGGAGACAGGTCGATCCGGAAGGGACCGATTTTGATCGACTTTCTGTATCCCCAGCCCATTGTTCTCTCCCCGAACCTCGTGCCGTGTCAGGAGAACGACCGGCGTTCGCGTACGGTTCCCGGGAAACACCCGTCAGCGACGCGCACCGCCGCCGATCGTCTTGCGCCAGTGGAATCCGCCGGGCAGGTTGACGCTCAGCGTGCGGCGCCCATCTGCCGTCTTGGTGACTCTGAAGGCGCGGTTTCCCCAGCTGTGACCCACTCCACTCCGCGAAAGGTTAAGACGGAACGGACCGAACTTCATGGATTTCCGGTATCCCCAGCCCATTGCTCCTCCTCAGGCGTGTTTCACGGAGATTCAGCTACCCGGCAGGCACCGTACAAACATGCTCGAAAGCGGGTTTGAATCTCATTTCACGAACGCCGGGGCCGTAATCAGGCGTCGATACCGCGCTGACCAGCTCGTCACTCCGGGAAACGGGAAAGCGGCCATCGGTGAAAGTCAATCGGTGGCGGTCGCCGGAGGGGAGACGGTGGGTGAGGAGCCCGGGGAGGCGGCGGGCGCGGGCGGCATGCCGGGGAAGGTGTCGATCTCCGGGCGCAGGCTGTAGGAGCGGGTGACGCACTCCTGCATGGCCAGCGCGGCCATCTTGCGCAGCGCAGTGTCGGCGGAGGCCGTCAGCTCCAGGTAGGTGCCGGTCACCCTCCGCTCGACCAGCACGGCCAGCTCCACCGCCTGCGCCGCCGTGGACGGCGTGACCGGGAGCTCGTAGACCGCCGCCGGCTCGGCCGGGGTGCCGCCCATCTTGATGATCATGGCGCGGAGCTGGTCACGGCGGGCGCGGTGGGCGTTGTAGGCCGCCGTCATCTCGGTGCGCAGCCTCCCCGTGCTCCTGGCTCCGATGACTCCGTACGCGTACACGGCGGCGTGCTCGGCCGCCAGCGCCGCTTCGAGTCCCCGGTCGGCCCTCACAGTGATCTCGACAGGGCCAGGGCGTGCGCGGCCTCGCAGGCGCCGATGGACGCGATCAGCTGGGCCAGCGGGGGCGAGGCCCCCTCGACCTGCCGGGCACGGAGCGCGGCCGCCCTGCGCTCCAGATCGTGAAGGGCCCGCACCGACACCTTGCCGCCCGCGGACGCGCCGCCGGAGAGCGAAGGCGAAGGGGTGGGTGTCGCGGAGGCGGAGGCGGAGGCGGCGGGCGGGAGGCGGCGGCGGAGCTCGGCCAGATGGGCCTCGTGCCGCCGCCTGAAGGGCACGAGCCTGGCCGAGGAGGCCGAGGCGTACAGGGCCACTGTCCGCTCCTTGCCCGCGATCAGCTCCCGCAGGAGCACGGTCTCGGGATCGGGACGCTCGGCCACCGGAGGCACCCGTTCCTCGGCGGCGCAGCCCGCGGCGGCCACGGCCGCCGCCCCGAGAGCGCCGCCCCGCAACAGGGCGCGCCGGGAGACGGAACGCACGGACGACCTCCGGTTCTGTGTCGGCAGCTGACGCACCTAGCATCGTACGGGCTTGGAATAATGGCACCCACCTCGCTTCTCGGACGGCTCCGCCACACCGAGTGGCGCTGTTTCCACGCCCTGGTGTGGATAGGCTGGTTAATCGCATGGGCGAGGTCCGCCCGGCTGAGATCGTGACAATGGGAGGTCGGCATGGGCAACGCCACATCCCGCGACCGCCTGATGAAGCTTCTGGAACCTGTCGTCGGAGCCGAGGGGCTCGACTTGGAGGACGTCACGGTCACCCCCGCGGGCAAGAGGCGGCTGCTGCGTGTCGTCGTCGACCGTGACGGCGGCGTGAGCCTCGACGACGTCGCGGAGGTCAGCCACGCGGTCTCCGCGACGCTGGACGCCGACGACGCGATGGGAGGCGCCCCGTACGTGCTGGAGGTCTCCTCCCCGGGGGTGGACCGCCCGCTCACCGAGCCGCGCCACTGGCGCCGCGCGGTACGGAGGCTGGTCAAGGCCGACCTGAGGGACGGCACCGCCGTGGAGGGCCGGATCGTCGCCACCGACGAGACCGGCGTGGAGCTGGACGTCGACGGCGCGCCGCGCCGCATCGACTATGAGGACCTGACCCGAGGACGGGTTCAGGTGGAATTCCGCCGGCTCGACGACGCCGAAGACGACGGCGAAGACGGCGACGAGGGCTAAGGGGGAGCCTCGTGGACATCGACATGAGCGTCCTGCGCAGCCTGGAGCGGGAGAAGGACATCTCCTTCGACCTGGTCGTCAAGGCGATCGAGGACGCGCTGCTGATCGCATATTTCCGGAGCGAGGGCGCGGCGGCCAAGGCGCGCGCCGAGCTCGACCGCAAGTCCGGGCACGTGACCATCTTCGCCGCCGAACTCGACTCCGAGAGCGGGGAGGTGCTCAGGGAGTTCGACGACACCCCGGGCAACTTCAGCCGCATCGCCGCGACCACCGCCAAGCAGGTCATCCTGCAGCAGCTCCGTGACGCCGAGGACGAGATCAACTTCGGGGAGTTCGCCAGCCGCGAGGGCGAGCTGGTGGCCGGCGTCATCCAGCAGGGCAAGGACCCGAGGGTGGTCCTGGTCGACCTCGGCAAGATCGAGGCGGTGCTGCCGCACAGCGAGCAGGTCCCGGGTGAGGAGTACGTCCACGGCGAGCGGATCCGCTGTTACGTGGTCCAGGTCAAGAAGGGGCACAAGGGCCCCTCGGTGACCCTGTCGCGCACCCACCCCGGGCTGGTGAAGAAGCTCTTCGCGCTGGAGGTGCCGGAGATCGCCGACGGTACGGTGGAGATCGCCGCCATCGCCCGCGAGGCCGGTCACCGCACCAAGCTCGCGGTCAGGTCGCGGCGGCCGGGGGTGAACGCCAAGGGCGCCTGCATCGGTCCGATGGGCTCGCGTGTGCGCAACGTGATGACCGAGTTGCACGGTGAGAAGATCGACATCATCGACTGGTCGGAGGACCCCGCGGAGTTCGTGGGGAATGCCCTGTCACCGGCGCGTGTTTCCCATGTAGAGGTGATCGATTCCGACGGCCGTGCCGCGCGGGTGACCGTGCCGGACTACCAGCTCTCCCTCGCCATCGGCAAGGAGGGGCAGAACGCCCGGCTGGCCAATCGCCTCACCGGCTGGCGCATCGACATCCGCCCCGACACCCAACCGGGGGACGCGGCAGGTTCCGCAGATGCGTCCACACGGTAAGCTGGAATATGGTGGCCAGGCTGCCCCACTGAGAACGTGTGTGGGGTGCCGGGTTCGCACGGTTTCCTCCGAGCTGCTCCGCCTGGTGGTGGTCGAGGGCGTCATAGTCCCCGACCTGCGAAGACGGCTCCAGGGGCGTGGTGCTTCACTGCATCCAACCCTGAGCTGTCTCGAACTCGCAGAGCGTCGCCGAGCGTTTCCGCGTGCGTTTCGCGTTGCGGTTCCGCTCGACCTGTCGCGGCTGCGTGGCCACCTGGAAGAGCAACAGGCTGAAAGGATCGGGTGAAATGGTTACCGACTGTCATGTAGGACGCCGATTTGATGGGCTGGTCAGATAGCTATGAGCGCCTGATGAGCATGCGGCGATGAGTACGTCAACGTAACGACGGTCCGGCGGCACCGCCTCCCGGGCCGAGACAAGGGAGTGCAGTGGCGAAGGTCCGGGTATACGAGCTCGCCAAGGAGTTCGGTGTGGAGAGCAAGGTCGTCATGGCCAAGCTCCAGGAGATGGGCGAGTTCGTGCGTTCGGCGTCCTCGACTATCGAAGCACCGGTAGTCCGCAGGCTCACGGAAGCGCTGGGCGGCCCCAGTAAGGGTTCGTCCGACAGGGGCAGAGGCCCCAGGCCGCCTCAGGCGGCACCTCGGCCGGGTGACGGCCAGCCGAACGGCGTCTCCTCGGCGCCGACATCCATCCCCAAGCCGGGACCGGCCCCTCGGCCGGGACCGCGACCGGGTCCCGTACCGGCTCGCCCCGCGGCGCCCGCGCCGCAGGCCCCGCCGGTCGTTTCCCGGCCGGAGCCCCAGCAGGCGCAGCCTCCGCAGCCGCCGCGGCAGCAGCCGCCGCAGGTGCAGCCGCCGCGCTTCGAGGCGCCCCGCAGCGACAGCGGCCGCCCGGCGGCCTCCGGTCCCAAGCCGGGCCCGCGGCCCGCTCCGCGCCCCGGTCCGGCGGCGCGCCCCGAGGCACGTCCGGAGGGTCGTCCCTCGGGCGGCCCCGGCGGAGCGCCCTCGGGTCCCAGGCCCGGTGCCGGCGCGGGTGCGCCCAAGCCGGGTCCGCGTCCGGGCCCGCGTGGTCCGCGCCCCGGTAACAACCCGTTCTCGTCGAACGCCAGCGGCATGGGCCAGGCCCGTCCGCCGCGTCCCGGCGGTCCCGGCGGTCCCGGCGGTCCCGGTGGCCCCGGCCGCGACGGCGGCCCCGGCGACAGGGGGCCGCGCCCAGGTCCGCGTGAGGATCGCGGTCCCCGCGAGGGTCGCGACAACGCCGGTCCCCGTCCGCCCGGCGCCCGTTCCGGTCCGCCCGGTGCGGCCGGCCCGCGTCCGGGTCCCGGCGCGGGTGGCCCGCGTCCCGGTGGCGGTGCGGGTGGCCCCGGCGGTCCGCGTCCCGGTGGTCCGCGACCCAGCCCGATGATGATGCCGCAGGGCCGGCCCGCCGGTCCCGGTGGCGGCGCGGGCCGTCCCGGTGGCGGCGCCGGTGCCGGTCGTCCCGGTGGCGGTGCCGGTCGTCCCGGTGGCGGCGGCGGTCGTCCCGGTGGCGGCGGCGGTTTCGCCGGCCGTCCGGGTGGCGGTGGCGGCGCTGGTCGTCCCGGCACCGGAACCGGTGGTCCCGGTGGCGGTGGCGGCGGTTTCGCCGGCCGTCCCGGTGGCGGTGGCCGTGGCCGCGGTGGAGGCACCGCGGGCGCGTTCGGCCGTCCCGGCGGACGTCCGACCCGCGGTCGCAAGTCCAAGCGCCAGCGGCGTCAAGAGTTCGACAACATGCAGGCCCCGGCGATCGGCGGCGTGCAGGCTCCTCGCGGCAACGGGCAGACGATCCGCCTGTCGCGTGGCGCCTCCCTGTCGGACTTCGCCGACAAGATCGGCGCGATCCCGGCGTCCCTGGTGCAGATCATGCTGCACCTGGGCGAGATGGTGACCGCCACGCAGTCGGTCAACGAGGAGACGCTCCAGCTTCTGGCCGCCGAGCTCGACTACAACCTGCTTGTGGTCAGCCCGGAGGAGGAGGACCGCGAGCTCCTGGAGACCTTCGACATCGAGTTCGGCGAGGACGAGGGCGACGAGTCCGACCTGGTCGCGCGCCCGCCGGTGGTGACCGTCATGGGTCACGTCGACCACGGTAAGACCAAGCTGCTCGACGCCATCCGCAACACCAACGAGGTGGCGCAGGAGGCGGGTGGCATCACCCAGCACATCGGTGCCTACCAGATCGCCGCCGAGCACGAGGGCGAGGACCGGAAGATCACCTTCATCGACACCCCGGGTCACGAGGCGTTCACCGCCATGCGTGCCCGAGGTGCCAAGGTGACCGACATCGCCGTCCTGGTCGTCGCGGCCGACGACGGTGTGAAGCCGCAGACCATCGAGGCGCTCAACCACGCCCAGGCGGCCGACGTGCCGATCGTCGTCGCGGTGAACAAGGTCGACAAGGAGGGGGCGGACCCGAGCAAGGTGCGCGCCCAGCTCACCGAGTACGGCCTGGTCGCCGAGGAGTACGGCGGCACCACGATGTTCGTCGACATCTCCGCCAAGAACGGGACCGGCATCGAGAACCTGCTCGAGGCCATCCTGCTCACCGCGGACGCCGAGCTCGACCTGCGGGCCAACGACACGATGGACGCGCAGGGCGTCGCCATCGAGGCACACCTCGACAAGGGCCGTGGTCCGGTCGCGACCGTGCTGGTCCAGCGCGGCACGCTCCGGGTCGGCGACTCGATCGTCTGTGGCGAGGCCTTCGGCCGCGTCCGGGCGATGCTCGACGACAAGGGCGAGGCGATCCAGGAGGCCGACCCGTCCCGTCCGGTGGCGGTCCTCGGTCTGACCGCGGTGCCGGGTGCCGGTGACAACTTCATCGTCGTCACCGACGACCGGATGGCACGCCAGATCGCCCAGCAGCGCGCGGCGCGCAAGCGCATCGCGGACATGGCCAAGTCCGGCCGTCGCCGTACCCTCGAAGAGCTCTTCAGCGAGATGGAGAAGGGCCAGGTCGACGAGCTCAAGCTCATCATCAAGGGTGACGTCTCCGGTTCCGTCGAGGCTCTGGAAGATGCGCTGCTCAAGATCGACGTCGGTGACGAGGTGCGCCTGCGGGTGCTCCACCGGGCCGTCGGTGCGATCACCGAGTACGACGTCAACCTGGCGGTCGCCGACGACAACGCGGTCATCATCGGCTTCAACGTGCGTCCCGAGGTCAGGGCGCGCGACCTGGCCGAGCGCGAGGGCGTCGACATCCGCTACTACTCGGTCATCTACCAGGCGATCGAGGAGATCGAGGCGGCCCTCAAGGGCATGCTCAAGCCGGAGTTCGAAGAGGTCCAGATGGGCACCGCGGAAGTCCGCGAGGTCTTCAAGGTGCCGAAGATCGGCAACATCGCCGGTGCTCTGGTCCGCTCGGGCACGATCGTCCGCAACAGCAAGGCCCGTCTCATCCGCGGCGGGGTCGTCATCTCCGACAACCTCACCGTCTCCTCGCTGCGTCGCTTCAAGGACGACGCGACCGAGGTGCGCGAAGGGTTCGAGTGCGGTATCGGTGTCGGCTACAGCGACATCAAGATCGATGACGTCATCGAGACCTTCGAGATGCGGGAGAAGCCGCGCGCCTGATGCCAGGACAAGGCGACAGGGCCGTCCCGCCGGCCGCCCCCTCCGGGGCGGCCGGCGGGCGGTCGGCCTCTGAGGTGGCACAGTGACGATCGTGGCGGGTGATCCACTATGTATGTAGGTGCCCTGACATTGGACATCCTGCTCGGCGAGGTCCACTCGCTGAAGCAGAAGCGCTCGGTGGTGCGTCCCATCGTCGCCGAGGTGCAGCGACGGTTCCCGGGCGTGGCCGTGGCGGAGACCGGTCATCTCGACCTGCACCGCCGTACCGAGATCGGGATCGCGGTCGTCTCCGCCACCGCGGCCAACTGCGGTGCGGTGCTGGACGACTGCGAGCGGCTGATCGCCTTCCGCCCGGAGATCGAGTTGCTGTCCGCCAGACACCGGCTCTACAACGAGGACGAAGACTAGGTGTGGAGACGGCCGGCGGCGGAGGCACCCCTCCCGCTCCGGCCGTTCCCACAAGAAGGGGGGAGCTATGGACGCCGCACGAGCACGCAAGATCGCCGACCGGATCCAGCAGGTCGTGGCGGAGATGCTGGAGCGCCGGATCAAGGACCCCAGGCTGGGGTTCGTGACCGTGACGGACACGCGGATCACCAACGACCTGAGCGACGCCACGGTGTTCTACACCGTTTTCGGCTCCGAGGCGGAGCGGGCCGACTCCGCCCTGGCGCTGGAGAGCGCCAAGGGGCTCATCCGTTCGGAGGTGGGCCGCCAGACGGGTCTGCGGCACACGCCGACGCTGACGTTCACCCACGACCCGCTCCCGGACACCGCCCGTCACCTGGAGGACCTGCTCGCCGAGGCGAAGGCCAGGGACGTGGAGATCGCCAAGCGGGCCGAGGGGGCCCTGCACGCGGGGGACGCCGACCCCTACCGCAAGCCCGAGGACAGGGACCACGATTTCGAGGACGAAGAGGACGAATCCTCGGAGCGTGCGGGACGCTCCGCGACGTGACGCCCGATCCGCGTGACGACGGCCCGGTCTCCGGTCAGGACTGGGACCGGGCCGTCGAGCTCATCTCGGCCGCGGACGAGGTCGCGCTGGCCTGTCATGTCTCGCCTGACGGTGACGCGCTCGGTTCCACGCTGGCCGTCGGGCTCGCGCTGCGCGCGGCGGGCAAGCGGGTCACCGCGTCCTTCGGTGACCGGAGTTTCCAGGTGCCCAGGCTGCTCCGCTTCCTGCCGGGGCAGGACCTGCTGACCGACCCCGCGCACTATCCCGCGGTGCCCGCGGTGATGGTCACCTTCGACGTCCCCACCGTCGAGCGCCTTGGCACGCTGGCCGGAAACGCGGTCAGGGCACGAGAGCTGATCGTGCTGGACCACCACCCGTCCAACACCGGGTTCGGCACGCTCAACCTGATCGATCCCGCCGCCGCCGCCACCGCCGTGCTCGCCGAGGAGTTGATCCGCAGGCTCGGCCTGCCGATCGACGCGGCCATCGCGACCTGCCTGTACGTCGGGCTCGTCACCGACACCGGCTCGTTCCGGCACTCCTCCACCACCCCGCGGGCGCACGCCATGGCCGCCCGGCTGGTGGCATGCGGGCCTGACCCCGAGCAGATCGCCCGCGAGCTGTGGGACCGCTCCCCGTTCGGCTACCTGAAGGTGCTCGGTGCCGCGCTGGAGCGGGTTCGGCTGGAGCCCGAGGTGGGCGGTGGCCTGGTCTGGACGTTCGTCACCCGGGCCGACCGGGCCGCGCACGGGCTGCCGTACGACGAGGTGGAGGGGATCATCGACGTGGTCCGGCGCACCAACGAGGCGGACGTCGCCGCGATCCTCAAGGAGGACGACGAGGGTGCCTGGCAGGTCTCGACGCGCTCCAAGGGCGGGGTGGACGTCTCGCGCGTCTGTGCCGAACTGGGCGGCGGCGGGCACGCCAAGGCGGCGGGTTTCACCTCCCACCTGCCCGTCGAGGAGACGATCGCCAGTCTCCGGGCACTGCTGTAGAACTCCCCTGACACGTCTGTCAAAGGAATCCCATTGAGCACGGCTCGCGCCAAGCGCACCCCGCCGCCGAGCGGGCTGATCATCGTCGACAAGCCCGCCGAGTGGACCTCGCACGATGTCGTGGCCAAGCTCCGCGGCATCGCGGGCACCCGCAAGGTCGGCCACGCGGGCACCCTCGACCCGATGGCCACCGGGGTGCTGGTGGTCGGCGTCGAGAAGGCCACCCGGCTGCTCGGCCACCTCGCGCTCACCGAGAAGGGCTACGACGCCACGATCCGCCTCGGCCAGACCACCAACACCGACGACGCCGAGGGGGAGATCATCGCTACGGCGTCGGCGGCGGGTGTCGCCGAGGAGGACGTCCGCAAGGGGGTCGCCGCACTGACCGGTCCGATCATGCAGATCCCGCCGCAGGTCAGCGCCATCAAGGTGAACGGCGAACGAGCCTACAAGCGAGCCAGGGCGGGGGAGGAGGTCGCGCTCAAGCCGCGCCCGGTGACCGTGTCGGGTTTCGAGATCACCGCGGTGCGACGGCACGGTGACCTCGTCGACGTCGATGCCTCGGTCTCCTGCTCCAGCGGCACCTACATCCGCGCGCTCGCCCGCGACCTGGGCGCCGGCCTGGGCGTCGGAGGCCACCTGACCGCCCTGCGCCGTACCCGGGTGGGCCCCTACGACCTGTCGGCGGCCCACACCCTGGAGGGGCTCGCCGCCGAGTGCGTGATCCTGCCGATGGCCGACGCCGTCGCGGCGGCCTTTCCCCGCCGGGATGTGACCGCGGCGGAGGCGGGCTCCGTCGCGCACGGTGGCCGGCTTCCCGCGCTGGGCATGGGGGAGGGGCCCATCGGGGTGTTCGGCCCCGACGGCACGCTGGTGGCGCTGGTGGAGGAGCACGGCAAGATCGCCAAGTCCCTGGCGGTGTTCGTCCCCTGACGGCCGTACCGTGGTGGGTGCGCCTTCGACCGACGTCAGGGGGCGCGCCGACGCCAAGGGGCTCCCCGATTGGGGAGAAGGTCCAAGAGCATGGCAGGCTTTAGGGGTCGATCCGCTACAAGGGGAAGAGGCTGCGGTGCGAGGCTGGCACGGATTGGACGACGTGCCCGAGGACTGGGGCAGGTCCGTCGTCACGATCGGCGTCTTCGACGGCGTTCACCGCGGGCATCAGCAGATGGTGGCTAGAGCCGTCGCGATGGCCGCAGATCTTGGTGTGCCCTCGGTGGTGGTGACCTTCGACCCGCATCCGGAGGAGGTGGTGCGGCCCGGCACGCACCCTCCGAGGCTGACGACGGCCAGGCACCGCACCGAGCTTCTGGCCGGGCTGGGGGTCGACGCGGTGTGCGTCCTGCCGTTCACCCTGGAGTTCTCCCGGATGAGCCCCGACGAGTTCGTGCAGACCGTGCTCGTCGACCGGCTGCACGCCGCCGGGGTCGTGGTGGGGGAGAACTTCCGCTTCGGCCACAAGGCCTCCGGTGACGTGGAGACGCTGCGCACCCTCGGCGAGAAGTACGACTTCGTGGCCGAGGCGGTCCCGCTGGTCAGCGACGGTGAGACGATCTCCTCCACGCTGATCCGCGAGCAGATCGCCTCCGGTGACATGGAGGCGGTCAGGCTGACGCTCGGCCGCCCGCACCGGGTCGAGGGCGTGGTGGTCCGCGGCTACCAACGCGGCCGGCAGCTCGGTTTCCCGACGGCCAACCTGGAGTCGCCGGAGTTCACCGCGATCCCCGCCGACGGTGTCTACGCCGGCTGGCTGCAGGGCGTCGAGACCGGCAACCTGCCCGCCGTGTACGGGGGCGAGCGCTGGCCCGCGGCGATCTCCGTGGGTACCAATCCGACCTTCGAGGGCGTGCCCCGCACCGTCGAGGCGTACGCGCTCGACCGTGACGACCTCGACCTCTACGGCGCGCATGTGGCCGTCGACTTCGGGCCGAGGCTCCGCGGCAACACCAGGTTCGACTCGATCGAGGCGCTCATCGAGCAGATCCACGCGGACGTGGACGAGGTGCGGCGCCTGACAGGCTGATCTCCTCCCGCGCCGGTCCCCGTCCCACAAGGCCGTCACCGTCCCTGCGGGGCCCCTTCGAGGGGCGGTTCCCGGGAACCGGGACCATGCTGCTCCCGCATGATGTGCGGGGGCTGCGAGGCCGATGGTAGCCTGGCATGTCAGCTCTGTAATCGGTGTTCTCGTGATCCCGATGCTGATCTCGCCACGGCGACTGTAGGCACGCACGGTCGTTCGGGGAGCCGGAATTGCGCGTGCCCGTAGAGGTTCAAGGAGAGAAGTGTCGCTCGACACCGCCGCAAAGAAGCAGATCATCGGTGACTACGCCAAGGGTGAGACCGACACCGGTTCCCCCGAGGTGCAGATCGCGCTGCTGAGCAAGCGCATCAGCGAGCTCACCGAGCACCTGAAGGTGCACAAGCACGACCACCACAGCCGTCGCGGTCTGCTGCTGCTCGTCGGCCGCCGCCGCCGGCTGCTGAAGTACCTGCAGAGCAAGGACATCGCGCGCTACCGTTCGCTCATCGAGCGGCTCGGCCTGCGCCGATAGAGTCATGAGGGAGCGGCCCGCGTGCCGCTCCCTCATCTCATATGGCTCGGTGTCGGCGCGTCGCGCCATGAAGACACCGTTCCAGTGAGCAAACTGAATAGCCGAGACAGTGCCCCGCGTCCGCAAGCAAGCGCGCCCCACGGCGTCGGAGGGCCGGTCCTCGGTAGTGGCCCCCGGTCATCTTGGCACAAGCCATACGGAACCGGGCGCTTCGATCGAAGACCGGCGCTGCACCTACGGGGAGCCGGCAACACGACGAACCAGGCGCGCACGTGCGTCTGGCCGGACGCGGGCGACCGACCCACAAGGAGGTCCCCCGTGGAGGGTGTCCACAGCAGCGAAGCCGTTATAGACAACGGTTCATTCGGCACGCGTACCATCCGGTTCGAGACCGGGCGGCTCGCACGCCAGGCGGCGGGTTCCGCCGTCGTCTACCTCGATGACGATACGATGGTCCTCTCCGCGACCACCGCGTCCAAGAATCCCAAGGAGAACCTCGACTTCTTCCCTCTCACGGTGGACGTCGAGGAGCGGATGTACGCCGCGGGCCGCATTCCCGGCTCGTTCTTCCGGCGTGAGGGCCGTCCCTCCGAGGACGCCATCCTCACCTGCCGCCTGATCGACCGGCCGCTGCGCCCCTCGTTCGTCAAGGGCCTGCGCAACGAGATCCAGGTGGTCGCCACCATCATGGCGCTCCACCCCGAACACCTGTACGACGTCATCGCGATCAACGCCGCGTCCCTCTCCACCCAGCTGGCGGGGCTGCCCTTCTCCGGCCCGATCGGCGGCGTCCGCGTCGCGCTGATCGAGGGCCAGTGGGTCGCCTTCCCGACCAACTCCGAGCTGGCGAACGCCACCTTCGACATGGTGGTCGCGGGCCGCGTGCTCGACGACGGCGACGTCGCGATCATGATGGTCGAGGCCGAGTCCACCCGCGACACGCTCAAGCTCGTCGCCGAGGGGGCCACGGCGCCGACCGAGGAGACCGTGGCGCAGGGCCTGGAGGCCTCCAAGCCGTTCATCAAGGTGCTCTGCGAGGCGCAGGCCAAGGTCGCGAAGGTCGCCGCCAAGGAGACCGCCGAGTACCCGCTCTTCCTCGACTACCAGGACGACGTCCTGGAGGCCGTGACCGGCGCGATCAAGAGCGAGCTCGCCGCCGCGCTGACCATCGCGGGCAAGCAGGAGCGCGAGACCGAGCTCGACCGGGTCAAGGCCCTGGCGATGGAGAAGGTCGGACCCGACTTCGAGGGCCGCGAGAAGGAGATCAGCGCCGCCTTCAGGTCGCTGACCAAGAAGCTCATGCGCGAGCGCGTCATCGCCGAGGGCGTCCGTATCGACGGCCGTGGCGTCAAGGACATCAGGCAGCTCAGCGCCGAGGTCCACGTCGTGCCCCGGGTGCACGGTTCGGCCCTGTTCGAGCGCGGTGAGACCCAGATCCTGGGCATCACCACCCTCAACATGCTGCGCATGGAGCAGATGATCGACACGCTCAACCCCGAGCGCACCAAGCGCTACATGCACAACTACAACTTCCCGCCCTACTCCACCGGCGAGACCGGCCGGGTGGGTTCTCCCAAGCGGCGCGAGATCGGCCACGGCGCGCTCGCCGAGCGGGCGCTGCTGCCCGTCCTGCCGCTGCGCGAGGAGTTCCCCTACGCGATCCGTCAGGTCTCCGAGGCGCTGGGTTCCAACGGCTCGACCTCCATGGGCTCGGTCTGCGCCTCGACGATGGCGCTGCTCGACGCGGGTGTCCCGCTCAAGGGCATCGTCGCGGGCATCGCGATGGGGCTCATCAACGAGGGCGACCAGTACGTCACGCTGACCGACATCCTCGGGGCCGAGGACGCCATGGGCGACATGGACTTCAAGGTCGCCGGCACCAAGGACGTCATCACCGCGCTCCAGCTCGACACCAAGCTGGACGGCATCCCGGCCTCCGTGCTGGCGGCCGCGCTGAAGCAGGCCAAGGGCGCCCGCCTGGCCATCATCGACGTGATGCAGGAGGCCATCGACTCCCCGGCGGAGATGAACGTCACGGCCCCGCGCATCATCACGATCAAGATTCCGGTGGACAAGATCGGAGAGGTCATCGGCCCGAAGGGCAAGATGATCAACCAGATCCAGGACGACACCGGCGCCGAGATCACCCTCGAGGACGACGGAACCATCTACATCGGCGCCACCGACGGCCCGTCCGCCGAGGCGGCCAGGTCGGCGATCAACGCCATCGCGAACCCGCACATGCCGGAGGTCGGAGAGCGCTACCTGGGCACGGTCGTCAAGATCGCCGCCTTCGGCGCCTTCGTCTCCCTCATGCCGGGCAAGGACGGCCTCCTGCACGTCTCCCAGATCCGCAAGCTGCACGGTGGCAAGCGCATCGAGAACGTCGAGGACGTCATGAACGTCGGTGAGAAGATCCAGGTGGAGATCGCCGAGATCGACTCGCGCGGCAAGCTCTCCCTGGTGCCCGTCGAGGTCATCGAGAAGGAGGCCGCGGCCAAGGCCGAGGCCGGCGACTCCGACACCTCCGCGGCCCCGCAGGCCGAGGCGCCCGCCGACGACCGGCCGCGCGAGGAGCGGCCCCGCCGCACCCGTACCCGCAGCAGCGGCAGCCGTGGCGGAGGGGAAGACCGCAACTCGTGATCACCACCACTCTGCACCCCGGTAAGGACGGCGCCGGGGTGGTGAAGCGCACCGTCCTCCCCGGTGGGCTCCGGGTGGTGACCGAGTCCATGCCGACCGTGCGTTCCGTCGCGGTCGGCATGTGGGTCGGCATCGGATCGAGAGACGAGTCCCCCCGGCACATGGGCTCCTCCCACTTCCTTGAGCACCTGCTGTTCAAGGGGACTCCCACGCGGGACGCGCTGGAGATCTCCGCGGCCATCGAGGGCATCGGCGGCGAGATCAACGCCTTCACCGCCAAGGAGTACACCTGCTACTACGCGCGGGTCCTCGATGAGGACCTGCGGGTGGCGATCGACGTGCTCGCCGATGTGGTGACCTCCTCGCTCATCACCCCCGAGGACGTCGAGGCCGAGCGGGGCGTGATCCTGGAGGAGATCGCCATGCACGACGACGACCCCTCCGACGTGGTGCACGAGCAGTTCTCCGCCGAGCTGTACGGCGACACGCCCGTCGGCAGGCCGATCCTCGGCACCGTCGAGTCGATCACCGCGGTCACCCGCGACCGGATCGCCGAGTACTACCGGCGCTACTACCTGCCCACCCACACCGTGGTGTCGGTGGCGGGCAACATCGACCACGAGCGGGTCGTGGCCCTGGTCGCCGCGGCCTACGAGCGGGCGGGGGCCCTGGGCGGGGACGCCTCGCCGGTTCTCCCGCGCCTGTCGGGGCCCGGTGTCGAGGCCCGCTCGGGTATCCGGGTGGTGCACCGGCCGACCGAGCAGGCCAACCTGGTCCTCGGTACGACCGCGCTGACCCGCACCGACGATCGCCGCTTCGCGCTCGGCGTGCTCAACGCGGCGCTCGGCGGCGGCATGTCGTCGCGGCTGTTCCAGGAGATCAGGGAGAAGAGGGGGCTCGCCTACTCGGCCTACTCCTACACCTCCGCCCTCGCCGACACCGGCCAGTTCGGCATCTACGTCGGCTGCCTGCCGTCGAAGATCGACGACGTGCTGAAGATCTGCCGCGAGGAGGTGCTCCGCGTGATCGCCGACGGCATCACCGAGGAGGAGATCGTCCGGGGCAAGGGGCAGATGCGCGGTGGTCTCGTGCTCGGCCTGGAGGACACCGGCTCCCGGATGTCCAGGATCGGCAAGGGCGAGCTGGTCTTCGACGAGCTGCTCTCGGTCGACGACCTGCTCGGCAGGATCGACGCGGTGACCCCTGAGGAGATCACCGCGGTCGCCGCGGACGTCCTCAACCGCCCGATGTCCCTCGCGGTCATCGGCCCCTACGACGAGGACAGGGACTTCAGCGAGGTTCTGGCCGGCTGACGACCCCGTCTGCGAGCGGCCCCGGCGTTTCCCACGCCGGGGCCGCCCGCGTCTCCGAGACCGCTCCCCGGCCCCCGTACGGCCCGTCCGGCGCGGGGGGCGGACGGTGGTCCGCGACGGCCCGGCGGGCCCGCACGGTATAGCCTTGGGGCCGTGATCAGGGTTGGAGTTCTCGGCGCCCGAGGGCGCGTCGGTGTCGAAGTGTGCAGGGCCGTCGAGGCGGCGGACGATCTGGAGCTGGTCGCGGCGGTCGACCAGGGCGACCCGATCGAGGAACTGGAGCGCGCCGAGGTGGTGGTCGACTTCACCCACCCCGACGTCGTCATGGACAACCTCAAGTGGTGCATCTCTCACGGCGTCCACCCGGTGGTCGGCACCACGGGCTTCGACGCCGGGCGGCTGGCGACGGTCAGGGGCTGGCTGGACGCCAACCCGGGCGTCAACGCGCTGATCGCCCCCAACTTCGGCATCGCGGCGGTGCTCATGATGCACTTCGCCCAGCGGGCCGCCCGCTACTTCGAGTCCGCCGAGATCGTCGAGCTGCACCACCCCAACAAGGCGGACGCACCCTCGGGCACCGCCCGCCACACCGCCGAGCTGATCGCCGAGGCCCGGCGTAAGGCCGGTTCCGCGCCGATGCCCGACGCCACCAGCACGGAGCTGGACGGGGCCCGCGGCGCCGACGTCGACGGGGTGCGGGTGCACGCGGTACGGCTGGCCGGGCTCATCGCCCACCAGGAGGTCATCCTGGGCGGCGCCGGCGAGATCCTGACCATCCGTCACGACACGATGAACCGCTCGTCGTTCACCCCCGGCGTGCTCCTGGGCGTGCGCCGGGTCCGCGAGCTCCCCGGCCTGACCGTCGGGCTGGAGCCCCTGCTCGACCTCTGACGGCTGCGAGACGGTCCGTCGTTCCGGTGAGGTCCCTCCGGGACCTCACCGGAACCCCTGCGCGGGAGCCGTTCGTTGCGTGACCATGACGGAATCCAAGCTTTCCTGCCCGCTCTGCCATGGCACCGAGTTCCAGAAGGAGAAGGGCAGGCTCGACAGCCGCTGGGGCGTCACCTCCCACCGGGTAACGCTTATGATCTGCGCACGGTGCCGCTATATCCTCCAGTTCTATGACAAGCATTCGATCTTCGACTTCGACTGAGGTCCGCTGGGCGCGGTCGGAGGAGTTGTCCGGGCTGGCGGCGGTGGAACTCGCGGCCGACGGGCTGTTCGCCGAGGTCGGGATCACCTTCCCGCCGGGGACCACGATGATCGAGGAGACCGAGGACCCCGGCCGGGTGCTCGTCGCGGGTGACCCGCCGATCGGGTTCGCCATGGTCGGCCTGGTCGACGGGCAGCTCCACCTCGACCAGCTCGCCGTCCATCCCGGCCACGGGCGCAGGGGAGTCGGCGGGCGCCTGCTGGAGGCCGTCTGTGACCACGCGGTCTCGGCCGGTCTGGCCGCCGTGACGCTGACGACCTACCGCGACGTGTCCTGGAACGCTCCCTGGTACGCCCGGCACGGCTTCGCCGTGCTCGACCCCGCCGAGTGGGGTCCGGAGCTGGTGGAGCTGGTGCGCCACGAGCGGGAGTCGGGCATCGAGATCGCTCCCCGCGTCGTGATGCGCCGCGTCCTCTGAGCCGCCCGCCGCCCCTCCGGCAGAAGCGGGGAGGCGTCCCAGGGTGGGTCAGAGCGCCAGGCCGATGGTCAGCAGCAGCCCGTACCCGAGCTGGAAGCGGCCCGTCTGTTGGAGCGTCGCGATGAGCGCCGGGCCCGTGGCGCCCGCCCGGACCGCCTTCACCGGGGCGACGGCGAGCGGGGCGGCGAGCAGCGCCAGCGCCGCGAACGGCTGCCAGGGCGCCAGCGCGGGGGCGATCAGCAGGGGCAGGACCAGGCAGAGGGTGTAGAGGACGCGGGTGCGGCGATCGCCGAGCACCACGGCCATGGTGCGCTTGCCCGCCGGGCCGTCGGTCACGATGTCGCGCAGGTTGTTGACCACGAGCATCGCGCAGGCCAGCAGGCCCGCCGGGACGGCCGCCGCCACCGCGAGCGGGGGCAGGTACTCGAGCTGGACGTACGTGGTGCCCGCCACGGCCACCAGACCGAAGAAGACGAACACCGAGATCTCGCCGAGCGCGCGGTAGCCGTACGGTTTGGAGCCGCCGGTGTAGAACCAGGCGGCGGCGATCGCCGCGGCGCCGACCAGCAGCAGCCACCACGCCCCGGTGGCCACGACGAGCACCAGTCCCACCAGCGCGGCGGCGAGGAAGCAGGCGAGGGCCGCGGCGAGGACCTGGCGGGGCGGCGCGGCACCCGAGCCGACCAGGCGCATCGGGCCGACCCGGCCCTCGTCGGTGCCGCGCACCCCGTCGCTGTAGTCGTTGGCGTAGTTGACGCCCACCTGGAGGGCGAGAGCCACGAACAGGGCCAGCAGGGCCCGCCACCACACCCCTCCGCCGTATCCGATCGCGACTCCGGTGCCGATGGCGACGGGGACGACGGCGGCGGGAAGGGTGCGTGGACGTGCTCCGGCGATCCACTGGCTCGGGGTGGCCATGGGGGTGCGGTGTTCCTCTCCGGCTCTAGCTGATGTCGGTCGCCAGGCGGATCATCCGCACCGTACGGCCCATGTCGATGACCCGTTCGGCTCCGTCGGCACCCCAACCGGCGGACTCCAGGAAGCCGAGTACCGCGTAGTTGTCGGCGAACACCCAGGTCACGATGGTGTGGTAGCCGTCGTCGCGGAGGTAGTCGACGGTGGCGTTGAGCAGCCGGCTACCGTGACCGCGCCGGACGTGGTCGGGGTCGATGAGGAAGGTGAGCATCTCGCCGGCGATGGTCGGGTCGAGGTCGGGGTCCTCTGCCGGGGCGTGCGAGGCCAGGCCCGCGACCTTCTCGGCGCCCTGCATCGCCGCCATGGCCTCGATGCCGCCGGGGCCGAGCGCGGGGAAGGCGTCGGTGTCGAGGACCACCTGCTCCACGGCCACCAGCACGCGGTGCCGGGAGCTGGGTGGCGAGGTGATCGCGTCGTCCCACTGCTGCCGCCACATGTTCTCGGCCGCTGGACCGGTCATCTGCTCCAGCGGTCCTTCGGGAAGGAAATCCCGGTAGCCGTACTTCCAGGCGCGGATCTGGGTGCTCGTCACCGCGGCGACATCCTCGTGCCGAGCCGCCCGCACGCCTACGTCTGCCATCTCGGCCCGCTCCTTCTCTGCCGTCTGCCGTCGCCTCGGAACGCGCTGTCTCGCGGATCTCATGCCACGCGAGCGGGCATCAGGCGGGTGGATCCGTGAGTCAGGCTCTTACACCGTATCGGGGAATCCGACTCAGAGATGACGTGAACCCGGCTCCGTCTGCCGACGGGCCCGATATGCCCTTGTCTTTGTGCGGTTGCCGCAGACCCTCATGGAGCACCACGAGCGTGAACGGTTCTTGGAGGAGTCGACGAATGCCCACTGGCAGGTGCTCTCGGCGCAGACCTTCAGGCGCGGCCACATCCCGCACGCGTGGGTGCTCATCACGGCGGCGGCGATCTCGGCCAGCCCGCCGAGCGCTCCCGTCACGACCGGTTCGAGCACCGGACCGTCGGCGGTCAGGGCGACCCGGAGCGGGAGGGCGGGGAACGCCCGCGGCAGCCCGGCCCCGGGCTCGTGGTCGTTCTCACCGCCGGGACGGTCACGGTCGTGCCGGAGCGCCGCGCGGAGACCCTCGCGAAGGCCTGCGGCCGTCGCCAGGTCCGTCTCGTCGGCCACCTCTCCCGGCCGGATCAGGCCCCGCCCGCCGAGCCAGGCGGCCAGCGCCGCGGGGGTGGGAATCGAGTCGGCGTCGCTCTCGACGTCGTAGGTGTTGACGAAGTCGATCACCAGGTCGGCGGGATTGCCCATGTCTTCACTCCTCTCCGCAACCACTGTACGCCGTTAGGGGGTTGTGATTCCCGGGTGGTGTCTCGAAAAGCGGTACCGCGTGTTCGGGGAGGGCCGCAGGCGCGAGTCGCACCGTGGGAGCAATCATGATCATGGGAGTGTGGAGAGGCCGGAGACGGCCGCTTCCCGGTCGAGGGTGAGTTCACGGCCACCCGTCGTCCTGGTGTCTCCCGCGGGGCGAAAGGTCAGGAGGCGTCCAGGGCGGTGGCCAGTCTGCGAACGCCCTCGACCAGCTCGGCCGTGTGGGCGGCCGCCGAGTGGGTCACCCTGATGCGGGGGCCGGGAGGCTCGGCCGGGTAGTAGATGCGCCCTGGGCTCACCAGGGCGCCCGCCCTCTTGGCCGCCTCCACCACGGCGTCCTCGTCCGCCTCGTCGGGCAGCCGCACCCACATGTGCAGGCCGCCGCGGGGGACGAGGTGGATCTCGGCGGTGGGCATGTGGGCGGTCAGCGCGGCGGCGAGGGTGTTCCTGCGGAGCGTCAGCTCGGTGTTCAGCGCGGTCAGGTGGCGTCGCCAGGAGGGCGAGCTGACGAACTCCAGGGCGGTCTCCTGGAGCGGCCTGGCCACGAAGAACGACTCCACGAGCTGGTTCGCCCTCAGGCGCCGGGCGGCGGGGCCGCGGGCGACGACCCCGGCGAGGCGCATGCTGGGAGACAGGACCTTGGTCAGGGAGTTGATGTGCACGACCGTGCCGTGGGCGTCCAGCGCGACCATCGGCGGCGGTACGGGGACCGTGGTGAAGTAACGGGCGTAGTCATCCTCGATCACGAACGCTCCGGCGGCGCGGGCGATCGCCAGCACCTGCTCGCGCCGTTCGAGGGTCAGGGTCGCGCCGGTGGGGTTGTGCAGGGTCGGCTGGCAGAGGAAGACCCGCGCGCCGGTCATGGCGAACGCCTCCGCGAGGAGTTCGGGCCGGACCCCGCCACGGTCCATGGGAACGGCCGTCGCGCGAAGACCGGCCGCCCGCGCCGCGGCCAGCGCGCCCGGATAGGTGGGGGTCTCGACGAGGACGGGGGTCTGGGGGGCGGCGAGGGAGCGGAGGGCGTGGGTGAGCGCCGCCTGCCCGCCGCTGACGACGAGGACGTCCGAAGGGGTGACGTCGCCGCCCAGCTCCTGGGCGAACCACCTGCGCAGCTCCGCGGAGCCGGTCAGCGGTGGCATCTCCCAGACGTCGAGGCGGCGGAGCGCGCGGGAGGCGGCGGCCGACAGGGCCCTGGAGGGGCGCAGAGCCGGGTTGAGGTAGCCGCCGGTGAGCGGGATGACCCCGTCCGGCGGAGGGGTCAGCAGGCCGTTGACCTCGCTGTCGTCCACCACCCGGTCGCCGAGCGCCACCGTCTGCCAGGACATGTCGGCGCTGTCGGCGCCGTGGGCGACCACCGGGGCGACGTAGGCGCCGCTACCGGGCTTCGTGATCACCCGTCCCTCGGCGGAGAGCCTGCCGATCGCGCGCGACACGGTCACCGGGCTCACGTTGTGTAACCGGACCAGCTCACGGCTCGACGGTAGCCTGTCGCCCGGACGGAGCCGGTCGATCTCCTCGCGGAGCGTGGCGGCCAATCGGGCAATACTGCTATCGTCATTCATGAGGGATAATAGTAGCGCTATCGTCTCGGATCGAGTAGCGGTCGACGGCATCGGCGGAGCGGCCGGAGCGGCCGGAGCCCTGGAAACGGTGCCGCCCGAATCGCGGGGCACGGCGTGGCGGGGGACCCTGCTGGCGGGGCTGGGGGTGCTGGCGTTCTCCGGGTCGTTTCCCGCGACGGTCTTCGCGATGGAGGGCTTCGACCCCTACCTGGTGGCGGTCGGGCGGGCCGCCGTCGCGGCGGTCGCGGCGGCCGCGTTCCTGTTCGCCGCCGGGGTGCCGCTGCTGCCCCCCAGGTCCCGAATCCGGTCCTACCTCGTCATCGTGGCGGGTGTGGTGTTCGGCTTCCCCGTCTTCAGTGGCCTGGCGCTCGACGCCGGGGCCTCCACCTCGCACGCCGCCGTGGTGATCGGGTTGCTGCCGGCGGCCACCGCCGCCTGCGCCGTGTTGAGGGCGGGGGAGCGGCCCAGGGCGCTGTTCTGGATCTCCTGTGGTCTCGGTGCCGTGGCGATCACGGCCTTCACCCTCAGCATGGGGGGCGGTCACATCGCCGGCGCCGACGTGCTGCTCGTCGGCGCGCTGCTGTCGGCCGCCGTCGGCTACACCGAGGGCGGGCGGCTGGCCCGGGAGACCCCCGGCTGGCGGGTCATCTCCCACACCCTCGTCCTCGCCGCCCCGCTGACCGTGCCGATCACGGTGACGCTGGCGCTGACCACCGACGTGCGGCCCGGCGCCGCGTCGCTGGCCGGGTTCGCGTACGTCGGCCTGATCTCGATGTTCCTCGGCTTCATCCCCTGGTACGCGGGCCTGGCCATGGGCGGGATCGCCCGCGCCGGGCAGACCCAGCTCGCCCAGCCGCTGCTGACGCTGCTCTGGGCCTGGTCGCTGCTCGACGAGTCGTTCGGCCCGGTCACGATCGCGGCGGCACTGGTGGTCCTCGCCTGCGTGGCCCTGACGCAGCGATCCCGCTCCTGAGAACCGGGGCGGGCGGGGCCCTGTTGTGCCGTCGGTGATTCACCGGAGAATGGGGGCGGCACAGCGGCTTCCGCTCTGGCCGGGTACGAGGATCCCGGCGGTGCGAGCGGAGGTCCTCCGACGGCGTAGGGAGACGACCCGTGGGCATGAACCTCGCGGTGGGAGACATGGTCGAGGACTTCGAGCTTCTCGACGAGACGGGCACGCCAAGGCGGCTCGGTGAGTTTCTGGCCAAGGGGCCGGTGGTGCTCTTCTTCTACCCGGCGGCCATGACGTCGGGATGCACGGCCGAGAGCTGCCACTTCCGCGACCTGGCGGCGGACTTCGCCGCCGTGGGGGCGACCAGGATCGGAATCAGCCGTGACGGGGTCGACCGGCAGGCGAGGTTCGCCCAGGCCAACCAGCTGGGCTTTCCGCTGCTGTCCGACCCGGACGGCGCGGTCGCCCGGCGCCTCGGCGCCCGCCGCACCGTCGGGGTGGGGCCCTTCCTCACCCGCCGGATGACCTTCGTCATCGGCGAGGACCACCGCCTGCTGGAAGCGATCCACAGTGAGACCCATATGGAGGCCCATGCGGACCGCGCCCTGGAGGTGCTGCGTTCCCGTCCCCGCCCCTGACCTCTCGGCCATCCGGGCGAAAGGCGCGGGCAGGGCGGTGGCCGAGGTCTCTCAGGGGTGCAGGGGGTGGGAGTAGACCAGGCGGAAGCGATCGCCGGGGATGATGATGTCACTGGTCTCCACCGGGCGGTCTCCGGCCCAGTGGGTGCGCTCGACGTGCAGGACGTTGACGCCCGCGGGCAGGGCGAGGGCGTCGCTCTCCGCGGGCTGCGGCACGCGGGTGTGGACCTGCTCGACGACCTCAGTGATCTTGACGCCGAAGGCGGACAGGCGGGCGATCAGGCTGCGCGGGTTCTCCTCGGTGACAGGCTCGCCGAACTCGGCGGGCTCGTAGGAGGTGGTCAGCTGGATCGGCTTGCCGTCGCCGCGGAAGACGTAGCGGGTGCGGGTCAGCGGGGCGGATTCGTCCAGCCGGAGGCGGTGGGCGATGTCGGGGGTGGCGTCGGCGGGCTCGGCCCGCCAGTCCCAGGTGGCCCGGGTGCCCTGCGACTGGATGTCGGCCGCGAAGGGGGCGTGGTGGTCGTGGAAGCGCCAGCGGTGCAGCGGGAGCAGCGCCGGCTGTTCCCGCACGTAGTGACCCGAGCCGACGCGGCCGACGATCAGGCCTTCGGCGGTGAGCACCCGCAGCGCATGCCTGGCGGCGGTCTCGCCCACGCCGTACTTCCTGGTCAGCTGGGCGCGAGAGGGGATCGGGGCGCCGGGGGGAAGGGAGCCGTCGACGATCTGGCGCCGGATGTCGGCGACGACGCGCAGGTAGACAGGATCGGAGCTTGCCACGTGTCCATCCCTGGGTTCTGGGGCGTTGTCCCATCCTGTCGTATTCGATGCGCAACGCAGGGTGATGGTGGAGATTTGGAACTCCAACTTTGCGTGCCGCTCCCAGAAGTGCCCAAAAATATCTCAGAGACCGTGTAACGCCCGCGTAAGGAGCGCCGATTCAACGGTAGAGGTCGTCGATGTGTGTACCCCCGAGCACATATCGGCGGCCTCTTTTCCTTCAAGGAATTCCCCGTCGCCGCCGAAGCGGACAAAAGTATCGTTAACCATGTAACCGGATGTGAAGTCCTGGATGTCGTCGTCGGCCCCTGATCACCCCAGGTCATCCCCGGGTCGATGTGCACGGTTCCGGCCGCGTGGCGGGCCCGGAGCCCCGTGACGAGTGCGGATCGGAGTCCCCCGCCGCGGCGTCGTATATCCGCGTGTACGGTGTGCAGCGGGCACCTTGGGGAGATGCTCACTCTTGGGCCCATCGGTGGACGGAGGTTAGGCGGGGTGGCGGGGTCCACCGTTTCAGCGGATCCAGGTAGCGTTCGGTCTATGGCAGCGCCAACTGGAACCTACGACGCCCCCTTCGGCCGCATGCTGACCGCCATGGTCACGCCGTTCACGAGTGACGGAGCGGTCGACTACGAGACAGCGCGTCGTCTGGCCACCTATCTGGTGGACGAGCAGCGCAACGACGGCCTTGTCGTGAGCGGCACGACGGGAGAGTCCCCGACGACCACGGACGAGGAGAAGGAGCGCCTGCTGCGCGCCGTCGTCGAGGCGGTCGGCGACCGGGCCACGGTCGTCGCCGGAGCCGGCACCAACGACACGCACCACAGTGTCGAACTGGCCCGAGCCGCCGAGCGCGCCGGGGCCCACGGTCTCCTGCTGGTGACGCCGTACTACAGCAAGCCCCCCCAGGAGGGGATCTACCGTCACTTCTGTACAGTGGCAGACGCCACGGCCCTGCCGGCCATGCTCTACGACATCCCAGGTCGCAGTGGTGTGCCGATCCAGCGGGAGACGCTGACGCGGCTCGCCGGGCACGAGCGGATCGTCGCGGTGAAGGACGCCAAGGCCGACCTGTTCGAGGGCTCGCAGGTCATCGCGTCCACCGGCCTCGCCTACTACTCGGGTGACGACACGCTCAACCTGCCGTGGCTGTCGGTGGGGGCCGTGGGATGTGTCAGCGTGATCGGCCACGTCGCGGGCGCGGAGATCGCCGCGATGATCGAGACGTACCGCTCCGGGGACGTGGCGGGTGCGCTCGCCGTCCACCGCCGGCTGCTCCCCGTGGTCTCCGGGATCATGATGCAGGCCGGTGGCGCGATCATGGCGAAGGCGGCGTTGAGCCTGGTGGGGCAGCCCGCGGGACCGACGCGGCCGCCTCTGGTGGAGGCGACCGATGAGCAGCTCGCCAGGCTGCGCGAAGACTTGATCACGGGCGGTGTGAAGCTGTCCGACGAAGTTGTGACATGAGAGTGACGACCGCGGCCCTCACCGGCCGCATACGGGAGGAACGAGAGTTTGCGAGAAAGAAGACACACTGGTCCGCTTGGGGGCGGGGTGCTCGGCGAGAGAGTGGTCCTGCTGTCCACGGGGGCCTTTGTCGCATGTGAGACCGCTGAGAGAGGTGTGGCCCGATGAGTCACCCCCACCCTGAACTCGGGCCGCCGCCCATGCTGCCCGAAGGCGCCCTGCGCATCGTCGCTCTGGGCGGCCTCGGTGAGATCGGCCGCAACATGGCCGTGTTCGAGTACGAGGGCCGTCTGCTGATCGTCGACTGCGGGGTGCTGTTCCCCGAGCCCGACCAGCCCGGCATCGACCTGATCCTGCCCGACTTCGAGTACATCCGGGGCCGCCTGGACGACGTCGAGGCCGTGATCCTGACCCATGCGCACGAGGACCACATCGGTGCCGTGCCGTACCTGCTGCGCGAGCGCCGCGACATCCCGGTCGTGGGATCGAAGCTGACGCTGGCGCTGATCGAGGCCAAGCTCACCGAGCACCGCATCCAGCCGGTCAAGCGCGAGGTCGTGGAGGGCGAGCGGCACAGGTTCGGGCCGTTCGAGTGCGAGTTCCTCGCCGTCAACCACTCCATCCCGGACGCGCTGGCCGTCGCGATCAGGACACCCGCGGGCATCGTCCTGCACACCGGTGACTTCAGGATGGACCAGTTGCCCAGCGACGGGCGGCTGACCGACCTGGGCGGGTTCGCCAGGCTCGGCGCGGAGGGCGTCGACCTGCTGATGTCCGACTCGACCAACGCCGAGGTACCGGGCTTCGTCACCAGTGAGCGGGAGATCGCGCCGGTCATCGACGAGGTCGTCCGTACGGCGGGCAAGCGCGTGATCGTGGCGAGCTTCGCCTCCCACATCCACCGTGTCCAGCAGGTCATCGACGCGGCTGAGAAGCACGGTCGCAAGGTCGCGCTGGTCGGTCGCTCGATGGTGCGCAACATGGGCGTCGCCCGTGACCTGGGCTACCTGAGGGTCTCGCCGGGGCTGATCGTCGACTCCAAGGAGATCGAGGGCTGGCCGCCGGAGGACGTGGTGCTGATCTGCACCGGATCCCAGGGCGAGCCGATGGCGGCGCTGTCGCGGATGGCCAACCGCGATCACCCGATCCGGATCGCCGAGGGCGACACGGTTCTCCTGGCGTCCTCGCTGGTGCCGGGTAACGAGACCGCGGTCAACAACGTGATCAACGGCCTGTCCCGCTGGGGCGCCCGCGTGGTGCACAAGGGCAACGCGAAGGTGCACGTCTCCGGGCATGCCGCCGCGGGCGAGCTGCTGTACGTGCTCAACCTGACGCGGCCGTCCAACTTCATGCCGGTGCACGGCGAGTGGCGCCACCTGCGGGCGCACGCCAAGCTCGCCGCGCTGACCGGGGTGCCGGACGACCACATCGTGATCGCCGAGGACGGCGTCGTGGTGGACCTGGTCGACGGCCGGGCCAAGATCGTGGGCGCGGTTCCCGCCGGTTACGTCTACGTGGACGGCACCTCGGTGGGCGACGTCACCGACTTCGCGTTGAAGGACCGCCGCATCCTGGGCGAGGAGGGCTTCATCTCCATCGTCATCGTGGTGGACACCGCCACCGGCAAGCTCGCCGGGGGCCCGGAGATCCACGCCAGGGGGTCCGGCATCGACCCGGCCATGTTCGACGACATCCTGCCGCAGGTGGAGCGGGCGCTGCAGGAGAACGCGGCCGACGGGGTGGTGGACATCCAGCAGGTCCGCCGCGTGGTCCGCAGGACCGTGGGGCGCTGGGTGAGCGACACCTACCGCCGCCGCCCGATGATCGTTCCGGTCGTCATCGAGGTCTGATCCTCACCTCCGTACGGCGGCCGCACCGGTCGTCGTACGGACGCGGGTGCCATCCCTTCCGCCGGTCGAGGCGGGCCGGCGGACGCCGCGCGGGAAGCAGGCCCCGCCCGCCGTCCTCCCGGCGTTCCTCGGCGGCTCGGTGAAGTCGCGGTCACGCACCCTCCGGCGGTCGCCGGACCGGAGACGGACGGCCGCGAGGGGGTGCCCGCCGTCAGGCGGATCGCCGTCCGTGTCACGCCGGTCATGTTTCGCCTCTCGTCCGTTCAGCGGTGGTCCGATACACGTGGGATCCGGGCCGGGTGGGGAAGGTTCCGGCTCCGGAGGGGACCGTTTTCCGGGCGCCGGTGGTGGGCGCGGAGAGGGGCGCCGTTGTATGCTCACATTGTTCTATGTAGCAGCTTGTAATTCCGTGTAATAGAACAATGGAGGGTCGATGGAGGTACGGCACGCCACGGCACCCGACCAGATCACCGGGATGACGACCGACTGGCTGCGCCGCCGGTTCCTGGTGGAGCGGCTCTTCGTACCCGGGGAGGTCCGCCTGCTCTACTCCCATGAGGACCGGATCGTGGTCGGCGGAGCCCTGCCCGGAGACGAGCCGCTGAGGTTGCACTGCCCCGATCCGCTCAGGTCCGCGTACTTCCTGGAGCGCCGCGAACTCGGCGTGGTCAACGTGGGCGAGCCCGGCACGGTGACCGTGGACGGCACCGCGTACCCGCTGGCCCACGGGGAGTGCCTCTACGCCGGCCGGGGGGCCCGCGAGGTGGGCTTCGAGGGGGGCGCGTTCTACCTGGTCTCCACCCCCGCGCACGCGACCTTCCCGACGGCCGCCGCGACCACGCGGGACGCCGAGCCGGTGCGGCTGGGCGGCCGGGACGGTTCCAACGACCGGACGATCTACAAGTACATCCACGCCAAGGGCATCCAGAGCTGCCAGCTCGTGCTCGGCGTGACGGTGCTCGAACCCGGCAGCATGTGGAACACCATGCCCTGCCACACCCACGAGCGCAGGACCGAGGTCTACCTCTACTTCGATCTGCCGCAGGGCGAACGGGTGATCCACCTGATGGGGCGCCCGGAGGAGACGCGCAACCTGGTGGTCGCGGACCGGCAGGCGGTCATCTCCCCGTCCTGGTCGGTGCACTGTGGCTTCGGCACGAGGAGCTACTCCTTCGTCTGGGCCATGGGCGGGGAGAACCAGGCCTTCGAGGACATGGAGCAGGTCGAGATCGGCGAGCTGCGCTGATGTTCTCGCTGGAGGGCAGGACCGCGCTCGTCACCGGCGCGCGGACCGGGATCGGGCGGGCCCTCGCGGTGGGCCTGGCGGCGGCGGGGGCCGACATCGTGCTGCACGGCCGAGACGACGACCTGGACGAGGTGGAGGCCGAGGTCCGCAAGACCGGCAGGCGGGCCTCCCGGTGGATCCTCGACCTGTCGGACCCCGGAGCCGTAGGCGCGGCGGCCGGGCGCCTGGGGCCGGTCGACGTGCTGGTCAACAACGCGGGGATCATCCGCAGGGCCCCGGCCGCCGAGCATCCCTACGGGTCCTTTCGCGAGGTGCTCGACGTCAACCTGGACGCGGTCTTCCTGCTCAGCCAGGTCGTCGGGAAGCGGATGCTCGCCAGGGGCTCCGGGAAGATCATCATGATCGCCTCCATGCTGTCCTTCCAGGGAGGCGTCAACGTCGTGGGCTACACCGCGGCGAAGCACGGTGTCGCCGGGCTCACCAGGGCGCTGGCCTGCGAGTGGGCGGGCTCGGGGGTGCAGGTCAACGCGATAGCCCCCGGCTACATCAGGACCGGCAACACCGAGCGGCTCTGGGACGATCCCGTGCGGGAGGCGGAGATCAGGACGCGCATCCCCGCCGGGCGCTGGGGCGCCCCCGAGGATCTCGTGGGTGCCGCGGTCTTCCTGGCGTCCGGCGCCTCCGACTACGTCAACGGGCACCTGCTGGCGGTCGACGGAGGCTGGTTGGCGCGCTGACCAGTAGGCTCATGATCGTGGTCAGGGAAGGCAGTTCCATCGACAAGGCGCTGGCGGTGCTGGAGGCGATCGCCGAGCACCACCGCGTGACCGACATAGCCGCCGCTACGGGCGTGTCCAAGTCAACGGTCCATCGCATCCTCCAGTCGCTCGTCGAGTGGGGGTTCGCGCGGGCCGACGGCCGCGGGGGCTACGAGCCGGGTCCCCGGATCCTCACGCTGGCCGGCCGGGTCATGAACCGCTTCGACCCGGCCCGTCAGGCCTCCGGCGCGCTCAACGCCCTGCACGAGCGGATCGGCTACACCACGCACTTCGCCATCCGCAGCGGGGACGAGGCGGTCTACGTCGACAAGCTGGAGGGGCGCAGGCCCTACCAGATGCCCTCCCGGATCGGCATGAGCCTGCGCCTGCACTGCACCGCGATCGGCAAGGCGGTCCTGGCCCAGCTCGGCGCCGACGAGGTCCGCGCGATCTGCGCCCGTACCGGCATGCCCACCCCGACCGCCAACACGCTGGCGACGCCGGAGGAACTGCTGGCCGACCTGGCGTTGGTACGGTCCCGCGGGTACGCGATCGACGACGAGGAGAACCTGCCCGGCGTCCTCTGCGTGGGGGCCCCGGTCTTCGACCACACCGGTCAGGTGCTCGGCGGCATCTCCATCTCCGCCCTGGCGATGGACATGAGCCGCGAGGACGTCGAGCAGTTCGCGCCCGAGGTCGTCTCCGCCGCCCGCGAGGTCTCCGCGGCCCTCGGTGCCCCCGGCGCGCCGGTGCCCAACGGCTGACCGCGCCGCGCCCGCGTCACCCCTCCGTCCCGCCTGCCCGATACGGCCATGCCCACTTCTTGTTCTATGTAGTGAAATCTGATCTCATGTTATGCAACATCATGAGCCCGGAGGTCAGCATGCCGAACATCACCGTCGAACTCCTGTCCGGCAGGACCCTCGACCAGCGCCGCGAGTTCGTGGCCGCGCTGACCGAGGCGGCCGTGGACATCCTGAAGGCGCGCCGCGAGGCGGTGCGTGTCGTCTTCACCGAGATCGAGAAGTCCGACGTGGCCAACGGCGGCGTTCTGGAGTCCGACAAGTAGTCCGGACCCTCGAAAGCACCGCCGGCTCCCCCGTGCCCTCTCGGGGGCGGGGGAGCCGGCCGGTGGGCGGGCGGGGTCGGAGGAGCCGCCGCGCCCGGGGGTGGTCGCGGGGCCGTCAGCGGGCCGAGTCGGCCCGCTCCGGCTCGGGATCGGTGGACAGCGAGTCGACGAGCGCGTCGCGGTCCCCGCGGTTCTCCGGCTTCAGCAGCCCGATGGCCACGTACAGGATCAGCGAGGTGACCAGCGGCAGGCCGACGACCACGGCCGTGTCCTTGGACTCGACGATCCACTTGACGTACGCCCAGACGCCCAGGCCGGCGGCCCAGGAGGCGATGGCCGCGGTCGGGCCGCTCCGCCGGAACCACGGCAGCATGCCCAGCATCAGCGGGATCGAGATCGGCCCCATCGTCGCCGCGACCAGGTCAACGACGATCTTCAACACGACGCCCTGGCCCTCGGTCAGGATCGCGATCGCCATGCTGACCAGCACGAAGGTGAAGGTGGTGACCCGGGCGAAGGTCAGCTCGGCCCGCTCCGACAGCTCGCGCACCCTGCGGACGATCACCGGGGCGATGTCCCTGGTGATGACGGAGGAGATCACGTTGGCGTCGGAGGCGACCATGGCCATGGTGTGCGAGAAGAAGCCCGCGAGCACCAGGCCGATCACACCCTGCGGCAGCAGGGTCTGCGCCAGCCGCACGTAGGCCTCCTCGGCGTTGGCCAGGCCGGGCACGATGAGCGGCGCGGCGAACATCGGGATGAACAGGACCAGCGGCCAGACGAGCCAGAGCACGCTCGACAGCAGTGCCGAACGCCTGGCCGCCGAACCGGAGGGGGAGGCCATGTAGCGCTGGGCCAGGTTCCACATGCCGCCGTTGTACTCGAAGGTCTTGATGAAGAGCAGCGCGAGGAAGAACGTCATGGTGTACGGCCCGGCGAACGGGTCGCCGTGGCCGGGCGGCAGCTTCTCCCACATGGTCCACAGCGTGGCGACGCCGTCCAGGTGGGCCATGATCGCGACGAACATGGCGATCCCCGCGACCCCCTGGATGACGAACTGCCCGAAGTCGGTCAGCACGTCCGCCCAGAGCCCTCCCGCGGTGATGTAGACCATCGTGACGGCCCCGGTGACCAGGATGCCCCACTGGATCGGGATGCCCGCGAAGCCCCTGAGCAGAATGGCGATCGCCACCCATTTGGCGGCGATGTCCACGACCTTCAGCAGCGCGCCGCTGTAGGCCAGCACCTGCTGGGTGGGCAGGTTGTAACGCCGGGCGAGGTACTCCAGCGGGGAGACCACGCCGTGCTTGGAACGGAGCCGGTTCCAGCGGGCCGCCCAGACGAAGGCGCCGATGCCGACGCCGATTCCGATCGTCAGCGCCCACCAGACGTACATCGCGAGCCCGTAGTCGTAGGCGACGGCCGCGAACGCCACGAACATGATCGCGCTGTATCCCGACATGTGGTGGGAGATGCCTGACAGCCACCAGGGGATGCGGCCTCCCGCGGTGAAGAAGTCGATCACGTTTCTGATGCGGCTCTTCGACCACACGCCGATGCCGACCATGACAAGGAAGTACGCGCCCAGAACGGACCAGTCGAGTGCGGACATGTGTCTCCTCCCAACGCCCTGTTGGTGAGGAGGTTCTACTACATGAAACACAATGTCAATACATAGAATGGAATGCGCTTTCCTAGGGATTAATGGGATCTTTAGTGCTCTTCATCACTGTTCACGAGATATCAGCCGATTTTGTGAAAGATTGGGGAGAGGGTGCCCTTCCGGCGAGTCGGCGAGCAATCCACCACCCGTCTCGTTAACCTCCCTAGCATGGCCACCCGTACGTCTAAAGGCTCCTCAGGAAAGCCCCCCGGCAAGGGCTCCCCCGGTCGTTCGGGCGCCTCCCAGGCCCGTACGGCCCCCGCTCGGCGGACGTCCGCCAACCGGGGGAGGGGAGCGGGTGCGGCCCGCAGGCCGGCCTCGCCGCAGCACGACCCGATCAGCTGGGTGCTCACCATGATCGGCAAGCTGTTCATGGGCATCTGGATGCTCCTCGCGGGAGGCATCGGCAGCGCCGCGCGGGCCCTGGGGCAGAACGCGCGCGAACTCGACCCCGTCCACCGCCGCGACGGGCTGGGCCTGGCGGTGTTCGCCGGGGCGATCGTGCTGGCGGCCATGACCTGGCGGGAGAACACCGGCACGGTCTCCACGGTGGTCGACGAGGTCATGCGCGCCGTCTTCGGATCGCTGACCTGGCTGGTCCCGATCCTGCTCGTGCTGCTGGCCTGGCGGCTGCTGCGGCACCCCGACCAGAACGCCGACACCGGCCGGATGATCATCGGGTGGTCCGCCCTCACCATCGGTGTGCTCGGCGTCGTGCACGTCGTTCACGACACGCCGTACCCCTCGGGGGGCGGCTCGGACGGCATGGACAAGGTGGCGGCCGCCGGAGGCATGATCGGCTTCATCGTCTCGGCGCCCCCGGCGAGCATCCTGCCCCCCTTCATCACCATCCCGCTGCTGCTGATCCTGTCGGGCTTCGGCATTCTGGTGATCACCGCCACCCCTGTGCACCGGGTTCCCGAGCGGCTGGCCGAGATCAGGCACATGCTCTTCAACCGGGACCTGCCCACCGCGCCGCGGGCGTCCAAAAAGCGGTCTCCCGCCCGCAAGAAGCCGGACCCCGGCGGGACCGAGCCGGGCGACCACGTCAAGCCCTACGACACGCCCGTGGTCGCCGAGTCGCCGGGAGGGCTCGGAGACCACTCCCCGGAGATCGTGCCCGGCCTGGTGGACGAGGCCGAACCCGCGCAGGTCAGGGCCGACACGTCCGAGCCTCCCGCTCCGACCCCGGCACCGCGCAAGGTCGAGCAGCTCGTCCTGTCCCCGCAGGCGGGCCCCTACACCCTGCCCGAGTCGCAGCTCCTGCGCCCCGGCACCGCCCCCAAGCCGCAGACGAAGGCCAACACGGTGGTCGTCAACGCGCTGACCAGCGTGCTGGAGCAGTTCGCCATCGACGCCCAGGTGATCGGCTTCACCCGGGGGCCGACGGTGACGCGCTACGAGATCGAACTCGGCCCGGCGGTGAAGGTCGAGAAGGTCACCGCGCTCACCAAGAACATCGCCTACGCGGTCAAGTCGGCCGACGTCCGGATCCTGTCTCCGATCCCCGGCAAGTCGGCGATCGGCGTCGAGATCCCCAACACCGACAAGGACCTCGTCTCCCTGGGCGACATCCTGCGCTCCCCGGTGGCCCAGGCGGACCACCACCCGATGATCGTCGGGCTGGGCAAGGACGTCGAGGGGCGCACGATAGTGGCCAACCTCGCCAAGATGCCGCACCTGCTCATCGCGGGTGCCACCGGTGCCGGAAAGTCGGTCTGCGTCAACGGCCTGATCACCTCGATCCTGATGCGGGCCACCCCCGACGAGGTCCGCATGGTCCTGGTCGATCCCAAGCGGGTCGAGCTCAGCGTCTACGAGGGCATCCCGCACCTCATCACGCCGATCATCACCAACCCCAAGAAGGCCGCCGAGGCCCTGGAATGGGTGGTCGGGGAGATGGACCGCCGCTACGACGACCTGGCCGCCAGCGGCTTCCGGCACGTCGACGACTTCAACAAGGCGGTGCGCACGGGCAAGCTGGTGCCGCCACCGGGCAGCGAGCGGGTCTACCAGCCCTACCCCTACCTGCTGGTGATCGTCGACGAGCTCGCCGACCTGATGATGGTCGCCCCGCGCGACGTCGAGGACTCCATCGTCCGCATCACCCAGCTCGCCCGCGCGGCCGGCATCCACCTGGTCATCGCGACCCAGCGCCCCTCGGTGGACGTGGTCACCGGGCTGATCAAGGCCAATGTCCCCTCCCGGCTGGCCTTCGCCACCTCCTCGCTGGCCGACTCCCGGGTCATCCTGGACCAGCCGGGCGCGGAGAAGCTCGTCGGTCAGGGCGACTCGCTCTTCCTGCCGATGGGCGCCAGCAAGCCCATGCGACTGCAGAACGCGTTCGTCTCCGAGAAGGAGATCGGCGAGATCGTCGGGCACTGCAAGGCCCAGATGACCGTCGAGTACCGCGAAGACGTGGCCGCCGCGACGACCTCCAAGAAGGAGATCGACGAGGACATCGGCGACGACCTCGACCTGCTGATCCAGGCGGCCGAGCTCATCGTGACCACCCAGTTCGGCTCGACCTCGATGCTCCAGCGCAAGCTCAGGGTGGGCTTCGCCAAGGCGGGCCGGCTGATGGACCTGCTGGAGAGCAGGAACGTCGTCGGGCCCAGCGAGGGGTCGAAGGCCCGGGAGGTCATGGTCAAGCCCGACGAGCTTCCCGGTCTGCTGGCCGACCTGCGTGGAGGATGACACACCGGGAGGGAACGGACCCCCCGCCGCACACCTTCCGTCCGGTTACTGATTGAATGGGAACCGCTACGCAACGTCGGGGGCTGGGGGGCGTGCGCCATGGGCATTGGAAGCGATCTGGCGGATTCCAGGCGGTCTATGGGGATGACCGTTGGGCAGTTGAGCGCGCGGACACGCATCCGCGAGGTGCTCATCCAGGCGATCGAGAGGAACGACTTCTCCCAGTGCGGAGGTGACTTCTACGCGCGGGGACATATAAGGAACATCGCCAAGGTCGTCGGGCTCGATCCGGAGACGCTGGTGCACCGCTACGACGAGCAACACGGGGGTGTCCCGCTGCCGGTGCGGGCGTCCAGCGTCTTCCAGGCCGACATGCCGTTGAAGATCCGTGAGCGTCGCTCGCCCAACTGGACGACGGCCATGGCGGTGGCGCTGGGCATCGTGGTCATCTTCGGAGTGGTACGGACCATGGGCGGGGGCGACACGCCCATAGCGGACGTCCACCCCGCGCCGGTGCCGGCCGCGCTGCCGCCGCCGGTCGGCGGCGTTCCCGGCTCACCGGGCCGGGCGGCGTCCCTGGCCGAGAAGAAGCGCAAGGACATGGTCGTCCTCCAGGTCAGGGCGGAGCGCACCTCCTGGCTGGACGTGGAGGACGCGGGCGGCAAGAGGCTCTTCTCCGGAACCCTCAAGGAGGGCAAGACCTCGACCTGGAAGGCGAAGGACAGGATGAGGGTCACCTTCGGCGACGGAGGGGCGTTCACCCTGAAGGTGAACGGCAAGAGCCTGGGCGCCCCGGGGAGTCCGGGGCAGATCGTCAACCGCTCCTACGAGGCCCCCGCCGCCAAGGAGCGCTGAGGTGGCGACCGGGAGTTCCGCCGGGGCCGCGGTGACGGCTCCGGCCGGGCCCGGGGGTCACCCGGCCGGGTGAACGTCCCTGGTCGGCGCGGTGCTCCTCGCCTTCCGGACCCCCGTCCTCACGGCGGGACACCCGGGGCGGACGGGGATGCGGCGGTGCTGGAGTGGGGGAGGTGCATCGGGTAGTGGCCAACTCCCGATACCGTAGTGTTCACCATGTCATCCCGCCGAACCGCATCGCTGATCACACTTGGTTGCGCACGCAACGAGGTCGACTCCGAAGAGCTCGCCGCTCGTCTTGAGGCTGCCGGTTGGCAGCTGGGCGACGACGATCCCGACGTCGTCGTCGTCAACACGTGCGGCTTCATCGACTCAGCGAAAAAGGACTCCATCGACACGCTGCTCGCCGCGGCCGACTCCGGGGCCAAGGTGGTCGCCGCGGGTTGCATGGCGGAGCGGTACGGTGACCAGCTCGCCGAGGCGCTGCCCGAGGCCGCGGCGGTCATCTCCTTCGACGACTACACCGAGATCGGCACCCGCCTCGACGACGTGCTGGCGGGCAGGCCGCTCGTCCCGCACAGCCCCCGTGACCGCAGGACCCTGCTGCCCATCTCCCCGGTGGAGCGTGCCGCCGCCCCCAAGACCGCCATTCCCGGCCACGGCGAGCTGCCCGAGGGCCTGGCACCCGCCAGCGGTCCCCGGCCGCTCCGCAAGCGCCTGGGCGAAGGGCCGGTGGCCTCGCTGAAGCTGGCCTCCGGCTGTGACCGGCGCTGCACCTTCTGCGCCATCCCCGCCTTCCGCGGGGCGTACGTCTCGCGCCGCTCCGAGGAACTCCTCGGCGAGGCCGCCTGGCTGGCCGAGCAGGGCGTCAAGGAGCTGGTGCTGGTCAGCGAGAACTCCACCTCCTACGGCAAGGACCTGGGCGACCTGCGGGCGCTGGAGAAGCTGCTGCCCTCGCTCGCCGCGACCGAGGGCATCAAACGGGTGCGCGTCAGCTACCTGCAGCCCGCCGAGCTCCGCCCGGGGCTGCTGGAGATCATCTCCTCGACGGAGGGGGTGGCCCCCTACTTCGACCTGTCCTTCCAGCACGCCAGCGGTCCCGTGCTCCGCCGGATGCGCCGCTTCGGTGACCCCGCGCGCTTCCTCGACCTCCTGGAGTCGATCCGCGCGCACGCTCCCGAGGCGGGCGTGCGCTCCAACTTCATCGTGGGCTTCCCCGGCGAGACCGAGGAGGAGTTCGGCGAGCTGGTGGGCTTCCTGGAGAAGGCCAGGCTCGACGTGATCGGCATCTTCGGTTACTCCGACGAGGAGGGCACCGAGGCGGCCTCGCTCCCGGGCAAGCTCGACCAGGAGATCGTCGACGCCAGGGTGTCCGCGCTCACCGAGCTGGCCGAGGAGCTCATGGCCCAGCGGGCCGAGGAGCGGATCGGCACCGAGGTCGACGTCCTGATCGAGGAGGACCTGGGCGACGGCGGATACGAGGGCCGCGCCGCCCACCAGGGGCCCGAGGTCGACGGCTCGGTGACGGTCCAGGGCATCGGACTGGTCCCCGGCCAGATCGTCCGGGCCGTCGTGGTCGACTCGGAGGGGGTCGACCTGATCGCCCGTATCAAGGCGGCCCCATGAACGCGCCACCGGGCCGGGAGAGCGTATGACCAACACGCCAGAGACCGGCACCGACTCGACAGCGGCACCCGCGCGCCCCAAGGTGAGCGCCTGGAACATCGCCAATGTCGTGACGGTGATACGACTGGCGATGGTTCCGTTCTTCGCGGCCTGCCTCTTCCTGCCGGGATCCGGCTGGAGGGTCGCCGCGCTGGTGGTCTTCATGGTGGCCTCGCTCACCGACCTGCTCGACGGCGAGCTGGCTCGCCGCTACGGCCTGATCACCGATTTCGGGAAGATCGCCGATCCGATCGCCGACAAGGCCCTCATCGGTGCCGCACTGATCAGCCTGTCGGTGCTGGGGGAGCTGCCCTGGTGGGTCACCGTCGTGATCCTGGGCAGGGAGCTGGGCGTCACCGCGCTGAGGTTCGCGGTCATCCGGCACGGCGTCATCCCGGCCAGTTACGGTGGGAAGGTGAAGACCGTCCTGCAGATCACTGCGATCGTCTCCTACATCTGGCCGGGCGTGCCCGACCCGGTCCGCTGGGTCGTCATGGGAGCGGCGGCCGTCGTCACCGTCGGCACCGGCCTTGACTACGTGATCCGGGCGATCAAGCTCAGGCAGGTCGCGAAGCGGGCGCGGGCCGTATGAACCACCGCCTGCTCGCGACCACCACGGTCCTCTCCCTCCTCATCCGCAGGGGCGAGACGGTGGCGGTGGCCGAGTCACTGACCGCCGGGTTGATCGGTGCGGCCCTCACGGAGCCGCCGGGAGCCTCCGCGGCCTTCCTGGGAGGGGTCATCTCCTACTCCACCGAGCTCAAGCGGCGGCTGCTGAACGTTCCCGCGGACCTGCTCGACCGTGAGGGCGCCGTGCACCCGCGGGTCGCCGCCGCCATGGCGACCGGGGTGCGCCTGCTGGCCGGCTCCACCTACGGTCTGGCCGTCACCGGTGTGGCCGGTCCCGAACCACAGGATGGTAAAACGGTCGGTACGGTTCATCTGGCCGTTAGCGGTCCGGACGGACGGGTATGGCACCGGGACCCGCAACTCGCGGGAACTCGTGAGCAGATCCGGGAATCGACGGTGAATGAGGCCGTAGACCTTCTTCGAGGTGTGCTGGAGGCGAACGTGGGGGAACATTCCGGGTGATTACCGCGTTACGTCCCCAGCGAACATGCTCACCATGGTCTGCCGCGGCGTCGGTGGATACAGGTACGGTGGAACTGTGAGTGAGGTAAAGGTCAAGCGATGATGACGGCGAGGAGTATGTACCAAGGGTCGCGTTCGAAGAACGGGCGGCACGAACCGATAGCGCGGAGTGTCGCGAAGGCATCCGCGCCGGGGAGGGAGCGACAGATGGTCCTGCTGCGTCAGCTGCTCGGTGACGTGCTGCGGCGGCTGAGGGTGCGGCAGAGTCGCACCCTGCGTGAGGTGTCCACACTGGCTCGGGTTTCTCTTGGCTACTTGTCCGAGGTGGAGCGTGGCCAGAAGGAGGCCTCTTCAGAGCTGCTCGCGTCGATTTGCGGTGCCCTGGGCGTGCCGCTTTCACAGGTTCTCCGTGAGGTCTCCGACCAGTTCGCGTTGGCCGAACTCCAGCACGCCCCGGTGCTGGCGGGCGATGTCCCCGAGCGGGAGCGTCTGCCGATTCCCGAGACCGTGCCCGACTCCGTCTTTCCCGAGGTCAACGACATGGTCGCCGCCTAGCCGGTCGGTTCTTCCGGCTGGCAGTGACGGCACCAGACGATCAGCCGTTCCTGCGGCTGTGCGCCCATCTCCCCGCGACTGATCCGATGCCCGCAGCGCAGGCAAGGCCGCCCGGCCCTGCCGTAGACCCAGGTGCCCCGTCCCGGACGGGGGTCGCCCGTCGTGGTCCTGTTCGGGCGCTCCTTGTTCGCGTCCATCAACCGTCGCGCTAGCGAAACGATCGCCTCCAGATCCTTTACCGCACCCACCGGTCGCCACGGCCACACCCCGGTGAGAAAAAGCGTCTCGGCGCGATAGATGGTGCCGATTCCCGCCAGGTTGCGCTGATCGAGCAGCGCGACCCCGATGCTCGTCTCAGGCCGCCGGGCCAGCCGCCGTACGGCTTCGGCCTCGTCCCAGTCACCTCCGAGCAGGTCGGGTCCGAGATGCCCGACGAGTCGTTCCTCCTCCTCGGCGCGTACCAGGTCGACCATGCCCAGCCGGACCCCCACCGCCTGCCACTCCGCGTTGGCCAGCACCAGGCGGACGACGTCGCCCCGGGGCAGTCCTCCCCGCCCCGAGGGCGAGATCTGCCAGCTCCCGTCCATCCTCAGATGGGTGTGGACGGTCAGGCCGCCTTCGACGCGGGTGAGCAGGTGCTTGCCGCGTGAGACGGTCTCCAGCACCGCACGCCCGGTGAGATCGGCCGTGGAGTGGCGCGGCACCCGGAAGTCCGAGCGGATCAGCGTCCGCCCGTCGAGTGCCCGGCCGAGGCGCAGTGCGGCCTGGTGGACGACATCACCCTCGGGCACGGCACCCGCCGGGAGACACGTGCCGGCCGCGGGCGGGCGGTACCGGCACGATCACGGGGGATGTCGCGGGCGGCACGGTCAGTCCCAGGCCGCGGGGTCGGCTGACAGGCTGCGAACCCGCTCGGGCAGGGCCCCGGTGGCCACGTTCTCAAGCGTGACCTCCTCCAGGATCGCCCGCTCACTGGCGCGCAGTGCGATCCAGACCTGCTGCAGCGACTCGGCGGGACCCCGGTAGCCGACGTGCTCGGGCCGTTCCCCCCTGACGTTGGCGAGCGGGCCGTCAACGGCACGGATCACATCGGCCAGGCTGATCTCGGCGGGCGGGCGGGCCAGCACGTAGCCCCCCTCGGGACCGCGCTGGCCGCGGACCAGCCCGGCGCGGCGCATTTGGAGCAGGATGTTCTCAAGATACTTGGGAGGCATGTCCTGCTCTTTGGCCAGCTCCCCTACCGTGGTGGGGCCGTCACCTGCGGCGGCGAGTTCGGCGGCGGCACGGAGGGCATAGTCGACACGAGCGGATAGGCGCATGTAACCGATTATCCCGCCTGCTATTGGTTACTTACGCGCGAGGGGCACCGAGACGTCGAAGGACGTCCGTCGCCCTCGGTGAGGACGGGGCCGTAAGGCGACGCGCCGGTGGGTGCCGGGGCGTGCACGACGTAGCGGTGGGGGGCCATCGCGGCGGTGCGGCCCGGCAGCAGGGCGAGGCAGGCCGCGTGGATCTCCTCGGCGGTTCCCGAGGTGACGTGGCAGGTCAGGAGCCCGTCCGGGGTGTGTGTCACGAGATGAGGTCCTCCCTGGACCGCCTCACCGACGAGCCGCTCCACCGCGCGGAGGCTCACCCAGCAGGAGTCGGTGTAGATCCAGTCCGCATCACGCTCGATAGGCGAAATTCCCGATATATTCGTAATGTCGCAAGCTTGGACGTCCCCGTCTCCGGCCGCGATCAGGAGCCGGGCGAGCCCGGTCCCGAAGCCCTCCGCCTGCTCCCGGTTCATCACTCGCGGATCGATCCAGAGCGTCAGGTCCACCACCTCCGTCAGCTGGTTGGCCCAGAGTGCGAGGTGTGCGGGAAGCGAGGCCTCCGGTAGCCAGTCGCACTCGACCTCGGCGGCGGGCGCCGGTTCCGGCGCGGAGCCGATGACACCGCTCATGTCGTTGAAGACGCAGTCACGGGCGAAGTTCACACCCCGCTCGGCGTTGACCGCCTCGATCACCTCCCAGAGCGCCGTGGAGTCGAAACGGCTGTGCTGGTATCCGGAGAGGGAGGCGCCGCGGAAGCGGCGGACGGCCTCGTCGAAGGTGCGGACGTCCAGCTCCGCGGTGATCAGCGCGTCCTGGGCCAGCGGCCCGACGTAGTCACGCAGCTCGGGCCGTACCCGGTTGCTCGCCAGCGACGCGATCACGCAGGTCCGCTGTGTGTTCCACAGGCCGATCAGGACGCCCAGCGCGGCGAGTGTGATCGCCGAGCGGCTGGCCCCCGTGCGGCTCGCGACGGCTTCCAGCGCCTTGGCCGCCGGCGCCGAGCGGACCCGCAACCGGGGCCGGATCGCGTCGGCGTCGGCGGTCTCGTCGACCGTGAACATCGACTGCGGTGCCCGCCGCAGGCCGTCCTCCCAGTGCCGCAGCGCCGCCTCGGTCCGGCGCAGGGCCACCGGGGTGCCCTCGGCGGTCGCGAGGTCCAGCGGCTGCATCGGGTACGGCGCCGGTACGGCGACTCCCCGGATCAGGCGCTCCCACTCCCGCATGAGGATGGCCAGGCCGATGGCGTCGACCGAGGTGTGGGGCAGGACGAACACCACCAGGCGAGGCTCCCCGTCCTCGGTGATCACGGCGACCCTGATCGGAAGCTCGCCCTCCAGATCGAATCGGGTGCCCTGCATCCGCAGGCCCACATCCTCGGCGACCTCGTCCGCGAGGCCGGTCCCGGCGCCGTGCACCTCGACGGGCAGCGAGCCGGAACCGGCCACGACCTGGACGCCGGAGTGGATGGTGGCCCGCAGTCCCTCGTGCCGGGAGAGCAGCCGTCCGATCGCCTCGGCGACGGCGGGCAGGGACCTCCTCCCGGGGACGCGCTTGGTGACGCGGAAGTTCATGTGCAGCGGTGGGTCGCGGAGCACGCAACGCGCCATGTTGGCCTGGCCCATGGTCACGGGCCCCCGCCGGGCCTGTGGCCCCGTGTAGTCGGCCGTGATCCTCGGGACGGTATCCATGTCGAGACCTGCCTCGTCACCGGTCGGCAAGGGGCTTACTGAAAAGAATCTTTACCATTTCTGGGAGTGTTCCACGCACCGTGTCGACGTCGCAAGCCCTTGATTTTCTGGATTCGCGGTGGTTCGCCACGCCTGGGCGGCGGTGCGCGGGCGGCGTGCGAAAACCGGAGAGGCCCGTCCTGGAGGACGTGACCGCGAACGGGGGTGCGGCGCGGCGGGGGCCCTCGCGGCACCTCCGCCGGGCCTCCGCCGGGCTAAACTATCGGGAAGTCTTATTAATGAATAGAACCGTTATTCTTGCTTGAATGTAATTGCGACAGGGAAACGGCGAACAAGAGAGCATGCGTATGGAGCGACGTCCTGGCGTGCCCAGGCTATTGAGGGAGATCAACGACAGGGCCGCCCTGGAGTTGTTGCTCGCCTCCGGGCCGCTGACACGGGGGCAGATCGGGGAGCTCACGGGTCTTTCCAAGGTGACGGCCTCCCAGACGCTCGCCCGCCTGGAAGGCCGTGGCCTGGTGGAGGTGGCGGGGGAGCAGGCGGGGGGACGCGGGCCTAATGCCGCGCTTTATGGGATTATTTCCTCCTCGGCCTATGTGGCGGGCCTGGATGTCGGCCCGGAATTCGTCACGACCGCCATCGCGGATATCCATGGGGAGATCATCGCCGAAGTGCGGGTGGCGCCGAACGGGCATGAGGATCCGGTCGCCCTCGTGCACAGCGGGGTGGTCAAGGCCTGCCGGTCCGCCAAGGTCGCGCTCTCCAAGCTGCGCGCGGTCGTCATCGGCACTCCGGGCGTGGTCGACCCCCGCACCGGCGACGTGCGGTTCTCCTTCGACCTGCCGGGCTGGCACGAGGGCATCCACGAGGCGCTCGCCCGTGACCTGCGCCGCGACGTCAGGATAGAGAACGACGTGAACCTCGTCGCCATCGCCGAGCGCACCCTGGGCGCCGCCCGGGAGGTCGACGACTTCGTGCTCCTGTGGGTGGGCCGCGGCATCGGCCTCGGTGTCGTGCTCGGCGGGCGGCTGCACCGCGGCCGGTCCGGCAGCGCGGGCGAGATCGGCTATCTGCCGGTGCCCGGCGTGCCGCTGGCCGAGGACGTGCGGGCCGTGCCGGGCAGGCTGCCGTCGCTCGCCGGTGGCCTGCAGTCCCTGGTCAGCGCCGAGGCGGTCGCCGAACTCGCCGCGACGTACGGTTTCGAGGGGGAGAGCGCCGCCGAGTGCGTCGCGGCGGCGGTCGCGGCGGGGGAGCGGGGAGAGCCTCTGATCGACGACATCGCCGGGCGGCTGGCGCTGGGCGTGGCGTCGGTGTGCGTCGTGCTCGACCCCGGGCTCGTGGTGCTCGCCGGCGAGGTCAGCAGGGCCGGAGGTGACGCGCTCACCTTCAGGATCGAGGAGGCGGTGGCCAGGAGCTGCCCGGTCCGGCCGCAGGTGGTGGCCAGCGAGGTGACCGGCAACCCGGTGCTGCGCGGGGCCGTCATCGCGGCTCTGGAACAGGCCCGGGAAGAGATCTTCGCCTCCTGAGACGGGTTTTGTGGATCTTCACCCGCGCTGCGGACCGGCCGGACGGACGTCCCGCGAGGCGGAGGAGGAGCTCATGACGGAGTCGCGGGCGACGACAACGCCGCAGAACGCGCTCTAGTCCCGCGGCCGGTGGTGGCCCGCCAGGATTTCGGCGGCGGCCCGGCCCGAGGCGGCGGTCGCACCGTGGGTGGTGATGTGCGTGGCACCGGGGGTGGCCGGACCCGGCAGGCCCATCTCCACCACGATCGCGTCGGGGCGGCGTGACAGCAGGGCGCCCAGGCGGTCCGCGACCCAGGCGTGCCGGTGGGCGTCGCGGACCACGACCACCAGCGGGCGCCCGGCGGCGGGAGGCGGGAGCGCGTCTTCGGCGCCGAGCCGGAGAGCCGTCGTGCCCGGCAGCAGTGCGGCCAGCGGCGAGGCGACACCCCACGGGGTGGCACGGTCGACGGCGATGTTCGTCTCGGAGACGAGTTCGATCACCTGCGGCGCCGAGGGCAGCGGGAGCCCGTCGCCGCGGACCCGCAGGGCCCGCCTGGCCGCGGCGAGGCCGGCGGGTCCGCCGTCCGGGGCCGCCGCCCCGGCCGTCCGGCGCCGCGCGGCGGACCAGGCGGCCAGGCTGCGAACCCGGGAGGCGGCCTCGGCCAGGCGTTCCTCGGGAAGGGTGCCGTCGGCCACCGCGGTCATGATGGCGTTGCGGATGAAGCCGACCACTCCGGGCCCCTTGCGCTCACCGCCCACACAGATCGCGTCGGCTCCGGCGGCGAGGGCGCGGACCGCCGCCCCGGTCACGCCGTACCGCCCGGCGACCGAGGGCATCTCCACGCCGTCCGTCACGATCAGCCCGTCGAAGCCGAGTTCCTCCCTGAGCAGCCCGACCAGGATGCGGCCGCTCATGGTGGCGGGAGAGTCGGGGTCGTAGGCGGGGACGAGCAGGTGGCCGGTCATCACGGCCCGTACCCCGGCCTCGATGACGGCCCGGTAGGGCGGGAGCGTGGTGGCCGCGAGTTCCTCGGCCGAATAGGCGACGGTCGGCAGGTCGTGGTGCGAGTCGACGGCGGTGGCGCCGTGACCGGGGAAGTGCTTGGCGCAGCCGGCCACCCCGGCGGACTGGAGGCCGGTGACCCAGGCGCGGGCGTGCCGGGCGACCAGCCAGGGGTCGGTGCCGAACGCGCGGGTGCCGACGACGGGGTTGTCCAGGTCGGAGTTGACGTCGACCACGGGGGCGTAGTTGAGGTCGATGCCCGCGGCGGCCATGTCCAGCCCGACCTCCCGGGCGATGAGCTCGGTCAGCTCGGGGTCGTCCACCGCGCCGAGTGCGAGGTTGCCGGGGCGCGAGCTGCCGGTGAGCGCCTCCAGCCGGGTGACGTCGCCCGCCTCCTCGTCGGTGGCGATCACCACGTCGGGGTTCTCCGCGCGCAGCGCGGCGGTCAGTGTTCTGACCTGCTCGCCGTCCACGAGGTTCCGGGAGTAGAGCGCGACCCCGCCGAGCCCTTCGGCGAGCCGCCTCCGCAGCCAGTCGGGCGCCTCCACGCCCACGAATCCGGGTTGCAGCACGGTGTCGGCAAGCCGGGCCAGTTCGGGGCTCGCACCATTGGGCCCGCCCGTCCGGCCGCCACGAACGATCATCAACGCCTCCGGCTCGGTTCGTCACACGTCGCTTGTCTCAGGCGTACCACATGTGTAGCATTCAGGATGCATAAATAAACAAGAAACTTTCCTAATAATTTTCTACCGGGCGTGACCCGCGCCCCGGTGCCCACCCGAGGAGAGATCACCTGCGAGGGAGCAGGACAGGATGGCGCACACCCCCTTCGACCTGCGGGGAATCCCGTTGGCGCTGCACCTGAACGGCCCCGTCGACACCCCGGCGCTGCTGGGCGCGTGCGCCGCCGTGGCCGGCAGGCACCCGGTGCTCGGCCGGGTCAGGGTCACCCGTACGGAGTCGACCCCCGAGGGCTACCCCGGGGTCGCGACGGCCGAGGCCACCCGCCCGTTCGACCTGGAGCGCGGTCCGCTCGCCCGGTTCACGCTCGTCAGGGTGGGGCACGAGCGCGTCCGGCTGCTCTTCACCGCGCACGCGCGGGTGTTCGACGCCGGTTCGAAGGACCTCCTGGTCCGCGACCTGGCCGACGCCTACTTCTCGCGTGCGCCCCTTCCACCGCCGGACGGTACGCCGTCCGCGACATGGGACCCGGCGCCGCCCGACGGTGCCGAGGAGTTCTGGAGGAGGCGCGAGCGCGAGCCCGTCGAACCGGTCCTGCCCGGCCTGCGCACCGTCCCGCACGGCACCGGTCCCGGTGAGATCGTCGAGATGGTGCTCGGCGCCGCGGAGTCCGGCGCCCTCACCGAGGCCGCCGCGACTCTCGGCGCGACCAGGTTCGAGCTGCTCCTGGCGGCGGTGGGCGTGCTGCTGCGGGGCTACGGCACCGTCGTCTCGCCGCTCGCCCTCGACCTCGGGACCCGCACCTGCCGGACGCGCGAGCGCATCGGGCCGTTCGTCGCGCGGGTGCCGTTCGCCCCGCATCCCGGCCCCGACGAGGAGTTCCCCGCCTACCTGCGTACGGTCCGGGCCGAGCTCCACGCCATGTACCGGTTCCGGCACGCGCCGCCGGAGCCGCCCGCCGCACCGGTGCTGTTCAGCTACCGCAGGAGGGCGGCCGTCCCGGAGTTCCCCGGTATCGGGGCGGGGGTGGAGTGGACCGTCTTCAACGGGGTGGCCCACGGCGCGCTGCACGTCCAGGCCGTGGACGCGGCGCGGAGTCTCACCCTCGGCCTCCGTTTCAACCCCGCCGTGATCGGTCACGACGATGTGTCCCGGATCGCGGGTCACCTGCGCGCGCTGCTGCGCGCCCTCGCCGTGGAACCCGGCGCGAGGGTCTCGGAACTGCTGGAGCCTTCCCGCCCCGGGCCATCCTAGGGCCCGGGACGGGCGCTCAGACGCCGAGGAGCTCGGCGGCGGCCTGCGCGTTGGCGCGGGCGGCGCCGTAGGTGGCCACGTAGGTCACGCCCTCGGGGCGCCAGATCGGCAGGCCCATCTCGACCACCGTGGTGTCGGGGCGGGCGGCCAGCAGCGCGGAGATCACCGACTTGCTGGCCTCGTAGCGATGGGCGTCCTTGACGACGACGATCAGGGAGCGGCCCGAGGCGCGTTCCAGGATGCCCGGCACGTCGGCGGCCTCCGGTTTGACCCGCAGCACCTCCGCCCGCGGCAGCAGCGGCGTGAAACCCCACGGCACGTCGCCGACCGCGATGGTCGGCGGGGTGTCCACCTCCACCACCAGCGGGTCGACCGGGGGAGGCGCCGAGCCGGTGAGGCTGACCGCGCGGCGGGCGGCGGTGAGGCCGATCACGTCCCGCTCGGCCTCACCCGTGCGGGGCGTGCCGAACCAGGCGCGCAGGGCGGAGGTCCGCTCGGCGGCCTCCTCCAGGCGGGACGTGGGCAGCCGCCCGTCCAGTACGGCGGCGACGATCTCGTCCAGGATCCGGCGGACGTCGTCCTCGGTGGGGATCGGGCCGAGGCAGAGCAGATCGGCTCCGGCGGCGAGGGAGAGCACCGAGCCGCCTGCCAGGCCGTAGGTGTCGGTGACGGCCCGCATGTCGAGGGCATCGGTGACGATCACACCGTCGTAGCCCAGCTCGCCGCGGAGCAGACCGGTCAGGGTGGCGGGGGAGAGCGTCGCGGGAAGCCCGCCGGTGACGGCGGGGACCCGCACGTGCGCGGTCATGATGGACCTGGTTCCGGCCTCGATCGCGGCGCGGAAGGGCACGAGTTCGCGCTCGCGCAGCAGTTCGGCGGAGGCGTCGACGAGCGGGACCTCCAGATGGGAGTCCTGCCGGGTCGCGCCGTGGCCCGGGAAGTGCTTGACACAGGCGGCCACACCGGCCGACTGCAGGCCGTGTACGGCGGCGACGGTGTGCCGGGCGACGAGCGCGGCCTGGGCCCCGAACGAGCGGGTGCCGATCACCGGGTTGTCCTCGGCGGTGTTGACGTCCGCGGACGGGGCCATGTCCAGGTTGACGCCGCACCGGGCCAGGTCGTCGCCGATGGACCGGTAGACCCGCCGGGTGAGCTCGACGTCGTCCACGGCGCCGAGGGCGGCGTTGCCGGGATACGGGCTGCCGACGTGGTAGGCGAGCCTGGTGACGTCGCCCCCCTCCTCGTCCAGCGAGATGACCGGGTCGCTTGTCTCACGCAGCCGGGAGGTGAGGGCGGACAGTTGCGCGGCGTCGGCGACGTTGAAGCCGAAGAGCGTGACGCCGCCGAGACCGTTCGCCAGCTCCCGCAGGACCCACTCGGGTGCCTCGGTGCCCTGGAACGCGGCGAGCAGAGTGCCGGCCGCGAGACGACGCAGCCCCTGATCGCCGCGATCCGCGATGAGCTCAGACATGGCGGTAGGTGTTCCTTACCTGAGATGTAGGGGGAGCGGACATGGAACAGGCAGGGCTGGTACGGCTCGCGCCTTGTGGGTGCGAGCCGTACCAGCACCGATGGGGGATCAGCCCTTGACGGCGCCAGCGACGAGTCCGGAGACCATCCGCCGCTGCACCAGGAGAAAGAAGACGATGACCGGGATGGTCATCAGGGTGGAGGCGGCCATGATGCCGCCCCAGTCCACCGACCGCTGGCTGACGAAGTAGCGCAGCGCCACCGGCATGGTGTAGCTGCCCTGGTCGCCGATGAGCGTCAGCGCGAACACGAACTCGTTCCACGCGGTGATGAACGAGAAGATGCTCGTCGCGACGAGGCCGGGGGCCACCAGCGGGAACAGCACCCGCCAGAAGGTGCTGAACCGGCTCGCGCCGTCGATCCAGGCGGCCTCCTCCAGCTCCTTGGGAACCGCCGCGACGAAGGTGCGCAGCATCCAGATGGCGAACGGCAGCGTCATCGCGACGTTCACCACGATGAGGCCGAGGAGCTGGTCGTACAGCCCGGCCCGCCTGACCATCATGAACAGCGGGATGAGCAGTGCCTCGCCGGGGACCATCTGCACGATGAGCAGCAGGATCAGGAACGAGGTGCGCCCGCGGAAGCGGAAGCGGGCCACCGCGGTCGCCGCCAGCAGCGAGAAGACCGCGCCGATGAGCACGGTGCCGAGGGCCACGATGGAGCTGTTGAGCAGGTAACGCCAGATGGAGTGGCCGGCGACGCCCTCGGTGAAGACCCGCCGCACGTGTTCGAGGGTGGGATCGGTGGGGAAGGGGATGAAGTCCGTCGTGAAGATCTGCTCGCTGCTCTTGAAGGCGGTGCTCACCATCCAGTAGACGGGGAAGACCGCGAACAGGAACACCAGGACGGCCGCGGTGTTCAGGCCGATGGTGCCGAGTCGCTTACGCCGCCGGAGAGCTCCCTGCGGCCCGCGCCTGCCGTACGTCGTCATCGCACGTCCTCCGTCTTCACGATCTGGCGGACGTAGAAGAAGGTGATGAAGAGCAGGATCAGCGTCAGCACCACCGCGATGGCCGCGCCCATGCCCATCTTGGGCGGTGCGCTGAAGGCCTGGGTGAAGGCGAACAGCGACAGGTTGAACGCCTCCCGGTTGGAGGTGCCGCCCGCCAGCACGAACAGCTGGGTGAAGACCTTGAAGTCCCAGATCACCGAGAGCACGGTGAGCACCGCGAAGACCGGCTTCAGCAGCGGGAAGGTGATCTTCCAGAAGATCCGCCATGCGGAGGCGCCGTCCACCCTGGCCGCCTCGTACAGCTCCTTGGAGATGCTCTTCAGCCCGGCCAGCACCGAGACCGCGATGAACGGGAACGACGCCCAGACCACCGCGATGATCAGCACCAGGTAGATGGTGAACGCGTCGTTCAGCCACGGCTCGCCGGTCCAGTCGGAGCGGCCGAACAGCAGGGAGGAGAGCCAGTCGGGCAGCGCGTTGAGCGCCCAGTTGATGACGCCCGACTCCGCGTCGAACAGCCAGCGCCAGATGATCGCGGTGGCGATCTGCGGGGTGGCCCAGGCGGCCATGATGCCGATGATCAGGAAGGTCGACATCTTCTTGCCCAGCTTGTGCAGGAGCAGGCCGACCAGCGTGCCCAGCAGCAGGGTGAGCGCCACCGTGACGACGGCGAAGACCACCGTGTTGCGCAGCGAGGTCCAGAACAACTCGGACTCGATGAGCTTCTGGTAGTTCTCCAGGCCGACGGACTCGGCCGGTACTCCCCGGATCTGCCGCAGTCCCACGTTCTGGAAGGACATGACGACCATCTGGAAGAGCGGGTAGAGCAGCAGGCCCGCGATGACGATCAGGCCGGGGACGAGCAGCGCGTAGGGGACCACCCGGACGGGCAGCCCGCTGGACCTGCGCGGGGGCTTGGCGCCTCGGTGCCCCCGCGCCGGGACGGAGGGGGAGCCCCCGTCCCGGGCGATGGTTGAGGTGTTCGCCATGACTACTGGTTCAGGATCTCTTCGAGTTCCTTGTTGGCGTCGGCCAGCGCGGTGTCGACGTCCTTCTTACCCTCGATGACCGAGCGGGCCGCGCTCTGCAGGACCGCCTTGGTGTCGTTGGCCTCGGCCCAGTTGGTGTCGTTCGGGAAGCCCTTGGCGACCTTGAAGGTCTCGGCGAACGGCGCCTGCACCGGGTCGGACGCGTACTCGGTCAGGGCCTCCGGGTAGAGCGGCAGCAGGCCGCCCTCCTTGGCGTAGCGGGTGCCGAACTCCTTGCCGGCGGCCAGCTTGACGTACTCGGCGGACAGTTCGAGGTTCTTGGTGTCCTTCCAGATGGCGATGTCGTTGCCGCCCTGGAAGGCCGGGGCCGGGCCGCTGCCGTCCTTGGCCGGGAGCGAGAAGAAGGCCATCTTCGAGTCGTCGACCTTGCCGCCGCTCTGCTCCTTGATCGTGGTGATGTCCCAGCCGCCGGTCACGTACATGCCGACCTTGCTGTTGGCGAAGCGGGTCGCGATGTCCACCGAGTTCTGGGTCAGCGCGGACTTGCGCGAGACGCCGTGCTTGGTGACCAGGTCGGTGTAGTACTGGAAGCCCTCCTTGAACCCGGGCTCGGTCAGCTTGCCGACCCACTTGCCGCCCTCGAACGCGGCGAAGTCGCCGCCGGCCGACCAGACGAACGGGGAGAGCGACATGTTGGCGTCGGAGCCGCCGTTGAAGGCGAAGCCGTCGACGTCCTTGCCCTTCTCGGCGACGATCTTCTTGCCCGCCGCGACGAGTTCCTCCCAGGTCTTGGGCACCTCGATCTTCAGGTCCTCGAACCAGTCCTTGCGGTAGAGGACGGCGCGGGTGCCGCCACCCCACGGGGCGGCGTAGATCTTGCCGTCCACCGTCTCGTAGCCCCACAGGTTCTGCGGGATCTGCTGGAAGTCGGGGTTCGCCTTGACGATCTCGGTGATGTCGGTCAGCGCGTCCTGCGCCACCCAGGCGGCGACCTGGTCGTTGCCGAACTCGGTGACGTCGGGGCCCTCGCCGCCGGCGAGCGCGGCGGTCCACTTGGCCTGCGCGTCGGGCCACGGCACCCACTGGAGCTTGACCTCGGCGCCGGTGGTCTCCTTGAACTTGGCGTTCAGGTCGCCCATGAGCTTGTCCTGCTTCTCGTCCGGAGCGCCGAGGCGCCAGACGGTCAGGGTCTGACCTGCGAACTTGGGGCCGGACGCGGCGGGTGCCGACGCGTCGGAGCCGGCGGCCGGGGTGGCGGGCTCGTTGCTGCCACACGCGGCGAGACCCAGGGCGAGGGCGGCCGTGGTGGCCGTCGTGGTGGCGATTCTCGCGAACTTCACTGGAGTTCTCCCTTTCAGGCTTTCGCCGGAGTTTGCACTCATCTGTTATGGCCGGGGCCCCCGCGACCCGTTGCACTCACTGGGAGCTGTCGGAACTGTCGCAACCCGCGGTTCCGATCACTTGCCTGCGGGCTGGCTAGGGTTAAACTAACAAGAAACTTTCTTAAAAGAAACGATCGTTAGCGGATCGTGACGGGGAGGACGGCCTTGTCCACACGCCCGGGAACACCCCGGCTGCTGCGCCAGCTCAACGACCGCGCGGCGCTGGAGCTCCTGCTGTCCAGCGGCCCGCTGACCCGGGCTGAGCTGGGAGAACACACCGGGCTCTCCAAGGTGACCGCGGGTCAGCTGCTCGCCAGGCTCCAGGAGCGAGACCTTGTCGCGGTGGTCGGCGAGCAGGCCGGCGGGCGCGGCCCCAACGCCGCGCTCTACGGGGTGGTGCCCTCCTGCGCGTACGTGGCCGGGCTTGACGTGCTCCCCGACCGGATCAGTGCCGGGATCGCCGACATCACCGGCACACTCGTCGCCGAGGTCTCGGCCGACCCCAGCGGGCACGACGACCCGGTACGGCTGGTGCGCGGTGCGGTCGGCCAGGCGTGCGGGGCCGCGGGCATCGCCGCGGACCGGCTCCGCGCCTTCGTGATCGGCACCCGGGGCGTCGTCGACCCCGGCACCGGCGACGTGCGCTTCTCCTTCGACCTGCCCTCCTGGCACAACGGCGTGCTCGCCGAGCTCCGTCGCGACCTCGGCGTCCCGGTGACGATCGAGAACGACGTGAACCTGGCCGCGCTGGCCGAGCGCGCGCACGGCGCGGCGCTGGGCGTCGACGACTTCGTGCTCGTCTGGGCCGGGGTCGGCCAGGGGCTCGGCGTCATGCTGGGCGGGCGGCTGCACCGCGGTTTCACCGGCGGCGCGGGTGAGATCGGCTGGCTTCCCGTCCCGGGCGAGCCGCTCCCCACCGACGTGAGCGAACCCCAGTCGGGCTCGTTCCAGCGCCTGGTCGGCGGCGACGCCGTGGCCGGGCTCGCGAGCGCCTACGGCATCGGTTCCGTCACCGAGGCGACTCCGGTGGGGGAACGTGTCCGCACGGCCGTCGCGGCGGGCGCCGAGGCGTTCCTGGACGAATTGGCCGGACGGCTGGCGGTCGGCGTCGCCGCGGTCGCCGTGGTCCTGGACCCTGGGTTGATCGTGCTCAGCGGCGACGTCGGCAGGGCGGGAGGGGACGCGCTCGCCGCCAGGGTGCAGGATGCCGTGGCCCGGGTCTGCCCGAGCCAGCCCAGGGTCGTGGTCTCGCGGGTCAGGGGCAACCCCGTACTGCGCGGCGCGCTGGTGTCGGCGTTGCAGCAGGCTCGGGAGCAGGTGTTCTCCGACACCGTCTGATGTCACCGTCTGACGTCCTTCCACCCGGAGGACGCCGGCGGCCGACTGAGCTCCGCTCTGCCGGGAAGGCCGAAGTTGACGATCCGCCGACCAGGCCGTGCCCTCCTTCTGGAGAACCGGGTCTCCAGCCGACGGGTGTTTGGTGAAGAATTGCCGTCATGCGTGACATCGTGCTGATCTCCGACGCCAGAGTCGCCTCGATCCCCGTCGAGGAGTCCGGTGAACCCTTGATCGACGTGCGGGGGCGGTTGGAGACGGACCGGCGCCTCGCCGACGCCGAGGGGGCCTTCGCCCACCTGCGGCTCGGGCTGCTGGACCGGCTGGAGAAGGCGCAGGCGCAGCTTCCTGGGGGATACCGGCTGCTGGTCGTGGAGGGCTACCGGCCACCGGCGACCCAGAAAAAGATCTTCGATGACTACTCGGCGGAGTTGCGGGCGACATTTCCGGAAATGTCGCCCGCGGAGCTCCGGAGCGCGGCGAGCCGCTACGTCTCGCCCGTCGAGATCGCCCCGCACACCGCGGGAGCGGCGGTCGATCTGACCCTGTCCGCCGAGGACGGGACCGAGCTCGACATGGGCACCCCGCTCAACGCCACCCCCGAGCAGAGCGGCGGCGCCTGCTACACCGAGGCCCCGGGCCTGTCCGCCGAGGCCCGTCACCACCGCAGGATCCTCGGTACGGCCCTGGAGACGGCCGGCCTGGTCAACTACCCCACCGAGTGGTGGCACTGGTCCTACGGCGACCGCTACTGGGCCATGACCACCGGCGCCCCCTGCGCCGTCTACGGCCCGGTCTCCGTCTGACGGTCGAAAGGTCCCGCGCGCCGGTGAGGCGCGCCCTACGCGCCCCTTCCGCGGCGGAAGAGGCTACCGGTCCGGCAGGGGCGACCGCCAGCGCAGGTGCCCGCCAGGGGCGGTGCCGATCAGGCGGCCGGCGTGGGCGGTGAGCGTGGTGCTCCCGTCGGCGGGGCAGAGGTCGGCCCACTCGCCGGGGCCCGGCAGCGGCAGCCGGGTGCGGACCCGACCGGCGAGGTCGACGGCGTAGAAGCGGCCGTTCATGGCGGTCATGGCCACCGCGCCCGGGAGTTCGCCCATGTTCTCGTCGGCCGGGATCCACTCCGCGGCGTCCGGGGGCAGGTGCCACAGCCCACCGGCGGTGGTGACGGCCCACAGGTCGCCGTCCACCAGGGCCAGCCCCACCCCGCCCGGCGGGGCGTCGCCGAGGGTGACCCATGGGGCCCTCGTGCCCGGGTCGCGGTAGACGAGACGCCCGTCGCCGGTCAGCCCGTACAGGCCGACGGGCCTGGTGCCGGACGCCTCGCGCGGGGTGGCCATGGCCACGACGCCGCCGCCCGAGTCGATGCGGCGCCAGCGCAGGTTCTGGCCGCCGACGTCCCTGCGGTACAGCGCGTCGTCGGTGCCCACCCCGTACAGCCGCGAGTCGCACGCGGTCAGCGCGCGGATCGAGCCACCGGAGCCGATCACCTCCCAGCCGGAGACGCGGCGGGAGAGCCGGTCGAGCACGTTGCGGGTGATCCGCTCCACCGCCGGGTCGTGCAGGGTGTTTCCCCAGTTCACGGTGGAGGCGGTGAACACGGTCCCGGCGCCGAGGCCGAAGACGCCCATGGTGGCCATGCCGCCCTGGCCGTACCGGTGCCAGTGCCGCAGGTCGGCGGTGGCCAGGATGACGAAGGAGGGCGGGGTGCCGTCCCGCCCGGTGGCCACCGGCACGCCGTCCACCTCGGTGAAGTCGCAGGCATCGGTCTCGTAGCCGATGGCGCCCCTGCCGAAGGTGTCGCCCTCGCCCAGCTTGGTGCCCTCGAACACCCAGTGTTCGGGGAAGCGGACCGTGTAGGACTCCTCGTGCATGAGCCGCATGTACGGACCCCAGGTCCCCGCGCCGTGCCGGAAGCTGACCCCGGTCAGGCCGTTCTCGGGACGGTTCACCGGCGCGCTGGACCACTCGACGGTGGTGAGGGCGGGATTCACCGTGGCCATCGGATCGGCGACCGCGTCGCGGTAGCAGACCATGGTGCGCCCGTCGTCCTCCAGCCGGAACTGCCACCAGCAGGTGTTGCCGGAGAAGACGGCCAGGTTTCCGCCCCGGCCGACGAACTCCTCGACGCTGTCGCGCATCCCCGCCGACCAGTACTCGTCGTGCCCGCTGACCATCAGCAGCCGGTAGCCGGCCAGCAGTTCGCACCCGGAGTGCAGGTCCAGGGCGGAGCAGTAGTCGACGTCGTATCCGGCGGGGCCCAGCCAGCGGATCATGCCCTCCTCCCAGCGCTCGGGCGGCGGCCCGCCGCCCGGCCGGTCGAAGGAGACGCGCGAGGCCCGGGTGGCCTGCTCGGTCCAGTAGATGGACTCGCCGGGAATGCCCGCCCGGTTGTAGGCCTGCCAGGTCGGGAACGGGATCGACAGCAGGATCGGCGAGCCGGCCCTGGCGGCCCGTACCACGAAGTAGACCTCGCAGACACCCTCGTCGGCGGTGAAGATCGCGCGGTAGAGCGAGCTGGGCCAGCCGGCGGAGACGTCGAGCGTCCAGGACGGGCCGGTGAACCCCCCTTCGAGCACCGCCAGGCCCGTGGCCACGTCCTCGATCAGCACCGAGCCGCACAGCGGGGCCCGGGAGGCGCGGGCGAGGTGGAAGCGGAGTGAGCCGCCCTGGACGCAGGACGTCGACTCGGCGTAGGCGTGGACCGTCATCGGGCTCCGGTTCCGGGCAGGAGGCCGGGCGGTGGGCGCCGGCCGGGGTGGGCGTGGACCGTCGTCGGGCACCTCCGGCGGGGAGCGTCCGGGTTCCGGTCCGGGAGAGGAGTCAACCGACGGGCTCCAGCACCTCGCGGAACGCGGCCTCGACCAGCAGGGACTCCAGATCGAGGAGATAGCGTTCCATCGCGGGGCGGGACAGGTGGCGGGTGTCGGCGGTGAGCGAGACGCCCAGCCCGCCGGGCTCGCCGGTCACGTGCAGGCAGAACCGGCAGTTGAGTTTCTCCTGGCTGAGCGGCCAGCCGAGGGTCGTCTCCGCCAGCGCGTCCCGCACGGTCCGCTCGTCGGGGGAGGCGTCCACCTGGTCGGCGAAGCGCATGTCGTTGAAACAGCAGTACGGGTGGATCGGCGTGCCCCGCTCCCGGCTGACCCGCTCGGTGATCCCGTCCCGCTCGGCGGGGTCGTGGTAGGCGGATCGGTAGGCACGCAGCGCGGCGGGCCTGGCCGCGCGCAGCAGCCCGGTGAAGTCGCCCCGGCGCAGGTCCAGCACGAACAGGCCCTCCTGGGAGAGCGTGGTGACGGCGCCGGCCGTGTCGCCGCGGAAGCGGTTGCCCACGATCGGCAGCATCGCGCACACGTCGTGGCCGCTCACCTTCCCGGCGAGTACGGACGCGGCGGCCAGCAGGACCGTCGAGGTGCTCGTGCCGCGCACGGCGGCGATCCGCCGCACCGCCAGGTCCATCGCCCGCGAGACGAGTCGCGCCCGCCAGATCGGCGGATCCGCGGGTGCCTGCTCGCGCCGGTCGAACATGGTCGGCGGGATGCGCCGGTACTCGCTCTCCCAGTGCTCGGCGGCGATCCTCGCGACCTTCAGACCTCGCTCGGAGCCCTGCCAGCGGGCCAGATCCAGCGGTGAGGGCGGGGGCGGGCCCGGCAGGGAGCCGCGCAGCAGGAGCAGCCGCAGATCCGTGACCGCCACCTCGGCCCCGAGGCCGTCGGCGGCCAGATGGCAGAAGACGAGCACGATGTGGGTGACCTCGCCGCGCTCGACGACGAGCCCGATCCGCAGCGGCCACTCGTTCCGGTAGTCGAAGGCGGTCTGTGCCAGCGCGTCCCGCAGCCGCTCGGGGTCGCCCTCGGAGACGGTGACCGGGACGGCCCCGCCGGTCTCCAGCACCTGCCACGGCTCCGGGCCGCCGCTGTCTCCGTACCCGCGAGCGTCCGGGGTACCGTACGGGGGCTCGCCCAGCCTGGTGCGCAGCGACTCGTGCCGTTCCACCAGCGCGCGCAGCACCTCGGCGGCCCGCGCCACGGTGAGCGGTCCGGCCCGCCGGGGCACGGCGAGCACCCGGCCGAAGTTGAAGTAGTGGTCGTCCGGCGCCGTCCTTTGGATCGTGTCCCAGATGGCGCGCTGCCCCCAGGTCAGCGGTGCCGTCCCCGACCGGCTCCCCGAGAACCGGATGTCCATGTGCTCCCCCTGCTGTTAGGAGTCGGAGGTCAGGAGTGCGAGCGCCGTACCTCGTCGATGTGGCGTTCCAGCGCGCCCAGGTCGTCCAGCAGGTCGAGCCCGTCGTCCGACAGGTCGATCTCCACTCCGAACTCGGCCTCCACCGCGTCGATCAGCCGCATCTGCGCCAGGGAGGTGACCCCCAGCGCGGACAGCGGGACCGTGGCGCTCAGTGCCTCCCCGGCCGTGACCGCACCGTCGGACGCCGAGGCCACCATCGCCGCCAGCCGTTCCCTGACCATGACGGTCTCCTCTCGTACGCTCCCCGGCACCACTCGGTCGGACATCTTCAGGACCTCCGCGCGCTGAGCGGGCGCAGGTCGGTCCAGACCCGGTCGATGTGGGCGAGGCAGTCCTCCCTGGTACCCCGGGCGCCCTCGTGCCGCCAGCCGTCCGGCAGGTCCCGGCCGTCCGGCCAGATCGAGTACTGCTCCTCGTGGTTGACCACGACGTGGTAGTCCATCTCAGCTCCCGGTCTCCATGAGGCGCGCGGCCTCCTCGTCGGACAGTTCGGCCAGTTCGGCGACGAGCAGTTCCTCCACCGCCGCCGCGAGGTCGGCCACGGTGCTCCGCGCGAACAGGGTGCGGATCGGCACGTCCACCTCGACGGCGGCACGGAGCCTGGCGACGGCGCGGGTGGCCAGCAGCGAGTGGCCGCCCAGCGCGAAGAAGTCGTCGAAGGCGCCGACCTCCTTGATGCCCAGCACCTCGCCGAAGATCTCGGCCACCAGTTCCTCGGCGTCGCCGCGCGGGGCGGTTCTCGTCCGTGGGCCGGCCTCGGGCGCGGGCAGCGCGGCCCGGTCGAGCTTGCCGTTCCCGGTCAGCGGCAGGGTCGTGAGGTTCACCCAGAGCGTGGGGACCATGTGGGCGGGCAGCGCCCCGGCCAGGTATCCGGCCAGTTCCTCGCCGCCGGCCGTGCCGACGACGTAGCCGACCAGGGTCTCCCGGCGCACCGCCACCGCGGCCTGGCCGACACCGGGGTGGGTCAGCAGCCACGCCTCGATCTCGCCGGGCTCGATCCGGAAGCCGCGGACCTTGACCTGGTCGTCGAGGCGGCCGAGGAACTCCAGCCGCCCGTCGGACCGCCAGCGCGCCAGGTCGCCGGTCCGGTAGATCCGTTCTCCGCGCAGGACGGGGAAGCGCTCGGTGGTGAGGCCCGGCCTGGCGAGGTAGCCGGTGGCCACCCCGGCCCCGCCGACGCAGAGCTCACCGGGGGCTCCCGGCGGGACCTCCTGGCCGGCGGCGTCCAGGAGCAGGACCGAGGTGTCGGCGATCGGGACGCCGATGGGCGGCCGTCCCGGGGAGCCGTCCAGCTCGGCGGCGGTGGCGATGATCGTCGCCTCGGTCGGGCCATAGGTGTTGACCAGCCGTGTCCGGTCGCCGAAGCGCCGGCGCCAGCGGGCCACGGCCGCCTCGTGCACCTGCTCGCCGCCGAGGATCACCAGGCGCAGGGTCGGCGGCCAGGCGATCTCGTCGATGTCGTCGACCAGCGCGTGCCAGTAGGCCGTGGGCAGGTCGAGCACGGTGACCTGGTCGAGGTGGTCGGGCAGGGTGACGCCGCCCTCGGGCAGCAGCTCCAGCCGGGCCCCGGCGGCCAGCGCCGGGTAGATCTCCTCGGCGTGGGTGTCGAAGCTCAGCGAGGCGAACTGGACCATCCGGTCGCCCGGACCCAGCCCGTACGCCTCGCGCATCCATGCGACGCGGGCGGCCAGGTTGCGGTGCGAGACCACGACCCCCTTCGGCGTTCCGGTGGACCCGGAGGTGTAGATCACGTAGGCGGCCCCGCCGTCCGGTGCCGCCGGATCGGCGGGCCGGCCGGCCTCCGGAGCGGGGGGCCGGTCGTCCAGCTGGACGACCGGGGTGGTGGGGGGCAGCCGGTCGCGCAGGGCCGCCGAGGTGAGGACGAGGCGGGTGGCGCTGTCGTCCAGCATGAAGGCGAGCCGTTCGGCGGGGTGGTCCGGGTCCAGCGGCAGATAGGCCGCCCCGGCCCGCCAGACCGCGAGCAGGGCCGCGACGGCGTCGGGCGATCTGTCCAGGCAGACGCCGACCACATCGCCACCGGTGACGCCGTGCCCCCGCAGCAGCGCGGCCAGCTCGTCGGCGCGGGCGTCCAGCCCGGCGTAGCCGAGCGTGGCACCTCCGCAGCCGATCGCGACCGCGTCCGGCGTGTCGCGTACGGTCGCCGCGAACAGGTCGGGCACCGAGGCGGCGGTGGGCCGCACCGGGCCGCGGGAGAGGCGCAGGAGCAGGGCGTCGTCGTCCTCGGTGCGCAGCGGCAGCTCCGAGACGCGGTCGCCGGACGCGCCGGGCAGCGCGGTGAGCAGCAGGTGGAACCGTGCGGCCATGGCCTCGACCGTGGCCCGGTCGAAGAGCTCGGCGTCGTAGGCGAAGCTGAGCATGAGCTCGTGCTCGTCCTGCCATGCCTCCAGCATCAGCTCCAGCTTGGCCTGCCGCATGCCGTGCTCGAACACCGTGGCGGTCAGCCCGCCGAAGGCGTCGCGGGCCTGCCCGGAGTCCTGCGTGTGCAGGATGAGCATGGTCTGGAACAGCGGTGTGCGGGTGAGGTCGCGCTCGCCCCCCAGGGCCCGCACCAGCTCCTCGAACGGCACGCCGCGGTGCGAGAAGGCGTCCAGGACACCGGTCCTGGTCTCCCGGAGCAGGTCCGAGAAGACGGGGTCGGCCGACAGGTCGCCGCGCATGACCAGGGTGTCGCTGAGATAGCCGACGACCGGTTCGAGCTCGACCCGGTCCCGGCCGGCGGTGGCCGTACCGACGAGGATGTCGCTCCGGCCGCTGTGCCGGGACAGCAGAACCTGGTAGGCGGCGAGCAGGACCATGAACATGGTGGCGCCGTGCTCCCTGCCCAGCCAGGCCAGGGCGGCGGCCTCGGCCTCGTCCAGCCGGACGGTGACCACCTCGCCGCGCCTGGCGGCCCCGGCGGTGCGCGGCCGGTCGACCGGCAGGTCCAGCGGGGTGGGGCCGGCGAGCCTGTCCCGCCAGTAGCCGAGCAGGCCGCCGAGGTCGCGCTCGCGCTGCCAGCGGGCGACGTCGCCGAACTGGAGCGGGACCGGGGGCAGGGCGGTGTCGCCGGAGTACAGGCGTGACACCTCGTCGAAGACGAGGTTGAGCGACCAGCCGTCGCCGAGGATGTGGTGGAGCACGACGCACAGGACGTGGTCGTCCTCGGCGATCCGGATCAGCGCGACGCGCAGGGGCGGCCTGGCGGCCAGCTCGAAGGGCGCGTTGGTCAGCGCCGAGACCAGTTCCTGTGCCTCGGCCTCGTCCGCGGCGTTCGTCTCGTCGAGGGCCACGGGACCCGGTGGATCGATGACCACGACCGGCACGCCGTCCACCTCGGGGAAACGGGTGCGCAGGCTCTCGTGGCGGGCGACCGCGCCCGCCAGGGCGCGGGCCAGGGCGTCCCGGTCCAGCGGCCCGCGCAGCCGCCTGACCAGGCACATGTTGTACGACGCGTCGTCTCGGTCGAGCCGGTTGAGGAACCAGAGCCGTTCCTGGCCGAAGGAGAGCGGCGGAGCGGTTCCCTCGGGCCTCGGGCGCGGCCCGTCGCTCTCGCGGGCCGCGACGCCGAGGCCGGACCCCGCTTTCGCGACCGGGACGCCGGGGTCGGGCAGCAGTTCCGCCAGCCCGGCGACCGTCGGCCGGGTGAACACCTCGCGGACGGGAATCTCCGTTCCGGACAGCGCCGCCAGCCGTGAGGTGACCATGGTGGCCAGCAGCGAGTGCCCGCCCAGGGTGAAGAAGTCGTCGTGCGCCCCGACCTTCGCCGTCCCGAGCACCTCGGCGAAGACCTGGGCGACCATCCGCTCGGCGGGGGTGCGGGGGGCGGTCGTGTCCCGTGCGGGCGTCCCGTCCACCTCGGGAAGCGCGTTGCGGTCGACCTTCCCGTTGGGGGTCAGCGGCAACGCCTCCACCTCGACGAACACGCTGGGCACCAGGTAGCCGGGCAGCTCGCGCGCGGCGTGCTCCCCGAGACCGTGGAGCGCTCCGCGGCCGTCCGCTCCTGGCCGCGCGGGCGATGGCGCGGCGGGCACGGTGAAGGCCACCAGCCGGTCCCCGCGCACCGCGACGACCGTCTGCCGCACGCCGGGGTGGGTGTCGAGCACCGCCTCGATCTCGCCGAGTTCGACGCGGTGACCCCGCAGCTTGACCTGGTCGTCGGTACGGCCGAGGAACTCCAGGGTGCCGTCGTTGCGGAGACGGACGCGGTCTCCCGTCCGGTAGTGCCGCGAGCCGCCGGGGGCGGGGACGAAGCGCTCCGCGGTCAGGGCCGGGCGGCCCAGATAGCCGGTGGCCACCCCCGTGCCGCCGATGAGCAGCTCTCCGGCCACCCCGATCGGGCACGGTTCGCCGGCGGGGTCGGTGACCTGGACGACGGTGTTGGCGATCGGGCGGCCGATGACGATCTCGCCGGGATGTTCTGGAACGTCCCAGGCGGTGGACCAGACGGTGGTCTCGGTCGGGCCGTAGACGTTGACGAGCCGGTCGAGGCGCGGGCGGAGCTCGCGGGCGAGCCGGGGCGCGAGCGGCTCACCGCCGGTCAGGCCCACCACGCGCGGCAGGTCCCCGGTGAGCAGGACCCGCCAGCCCGATGGGGTGGCCTGGACGTGGGTCACGCCCTCGTCCCTGATCAGGCGCGCGAGCCGCGAGCCGTCACGGGCCGTCTCCGCGTCGGCGACGACCACCCGGCCACCGGTCACCAGCGGCAGGTAGAGCTCCAGGGCGGAGATGTCGAACGACAGCGAGGTCAGCGCCAGCCACACGTCCCGGGGCTCGGAGCGCAGCAGCGCGCGCATCGCCAGCAGGAGGTTGGTCAGCGCCCGGTGGGGCACCGTCACCCCCTTCGGCCGCCCGGTGGACCCGGAGGTGTAGAGCACGTACGCGGTGTCGCCGGGGCGTGGTCGCGTGATCACAGCAGGGGGCACAGCGGGGGTCACAGCGGGGGTCACAGCAGGGGGCGTGGTGGGGGCCGCGGTCGCCGGGGGAAGGTCGTCGAGGCCGGTCAGGACCAGCGCGGCCGCGGAGTCCTCGATCACGTACGTGACGCGGGCCTCGGGGTAGTCGGGGTCGACGGGCAGGTAGGCCGCGCCGCTCATCGCCACGCCCAGCAGGGCGACGAGCATGTCGACGCCGCGTTCCATCCGGACCGCGACCAGCGAGCCAGGCCCGATCCCGGCCGCGCCCAGCCGCCCGGCGAACTCCGCCGCCCGCCCGGCCAGTTCCGCGTACGTGAGTTCCTCCGCTCCGGATCCGCCCGCCGGCGCGGTGCCGGCGGGCACGGCCCGTACCGCGATCGCGCCCGGGGTCGCCGCGGCCTGTTCGAGCAGCAGGTCGACCAGCGTGATCTCGGGCGTTTCGGTCCCGGTGTCGTTCCACTCCGCCAGCAGGGCGAGCTCGGCGTCCGGCAGCATCCGCAGCGAGCTCACCGGCGAGCCGGGGGCGGCCACCACGGCCGCGAGCAGTTCCTGGAAGCGGGCGACCAGCCGTGCCACGCTCTCGCGGTCGAACAGCTCGGTGCTGTAGATGACGGTGCCGTACAGGTGGCCGTCGTCGCCGGGGGAGAGGTCCATGGACAGATCGAGCCGGGCACGGGACCAGCCGTTGGGGAAGGGCGTGGCGTCGAGGCCGGGCAGGGGCTCGGCCCACTCGCCGTGGGTGTGGAAGGCGAACATGGTCTGGAACAGCGGCGTGCGGCTGAGATCACGTTCCAGGTCGAGGTCCGCCACCAGGCGCTCGAAGGGGATCTCCTGCCGCGAGAGCCCGTCCAGCACCATCCTGCGGGTGCGTCTGAGCAGGTCGTCGAAGGTGGGGTCGCCGGACAGGTCGCAGCGGAGGGCCAGCGTGGTCGCGAGGAAACCGATCATGGTCTCCAGTTCGGTGCTGCCGCGACCGGCCGAGGGGGTGCCCACGCAGAAGTCGCGCTGGCCGGTGTGCCGGTGGAGCAGGACCTGGTAGGCCGCCAGCAGCACCATGAACGGCGTGCACCGGGCACGCCGGGCGAGGGCGCCGATCGAGGCGGCCACATCGGCCTCGATCCGGAAGTCGACCTCGGCGCCCTCGCCGGTCCGCCGGGCGGGGCGCGGCCGGTCGGTCGGCAGTTCCAGGGCGGGCACCCCGGCGAGCCGCTCGGTCCACCAGCGGAGTTCGGAGTCCGCGGGGCGCAGGTCGCGCGCGTACTCGCCGTACTGCAGGGGAAGCTCGGGCAGCGGCGCGCCGCCCCGGCTGCCGTAGTGGACGGCGACCTCGGAGCGGAGCACGTTCAGCGACCAGCCGTCGCCGTTGATGTGGTGCAGGACGACGCAGAGCACGTGCTCCTCGGGGCCGAGCTCGATCAGCGAGACCCGGAACGGCGGCGCGGCGGTCAAGTCGAAGGCCGTGTTGGTGAGGGCGGAGACCAGCGCGGCGGCCTCCCGCGCGTCCCGGGCCGCCAGCCGCTCGACGGCTACCGGCGAGGGCGGGTCGACGATCGCCAGGGGCTTCCCGTCCACCTCGCGGAACCTGGTCCGCAGGCTCTCGTGCCGGGTGGCCACGGCGGTGAACGCGGCCTCCAGGGCGGCCCTGTCAAGGCGACCTTTCAACCTGTAAACATAGGATGTGTTGTAGGTCGAGTCGCCTGGGTCGAGCCGGTGCAGAAACCAGAGCCGCTGCTGGCCGGGTGACAGGGGGTACTCCGTCACCGGCCGGCCGGTTGGAACGGTCTCTGATTGGAACACGCAGGGCTCCTTTTTTGGCCGCGGGCCCGGTCGCTCACGCAATCGCGCTGGAAATTGGTACGCAAAAGGCCCACTCCGCGCATATTTACCCAGTTGGGCGGGCCTCGGGAAAGGTCACTTTCTGGAAAGAAACCTTTCAGTTAGTTCTGGGTGGTCAGTGTTACATCTCCACTCCGAGGGCGCAAGGCCCACTCTCGCGAGGGTTTCGTCCCTCCGGTGAACCTCCGCCAAAGGTCTTGCAAGGCTGTGGCGATCATGTAAGACTGGCGCTCGATTTTGAATAGTAAAGATTCTTTCCTGTATTGCTCTCAATGGCCACTCGCCCTGATTGCATATACATCCGATCTTTAGTGGGAGGTTCACCCGGTGAACCTGACCGTCCCCCAACTGCTCAGAGACCGGGCGCTCGCCGACCCCGACGGGATCGCGCTGATCGTGCACGACTCGGCCCGGCTCACCTATCACCAGTGGCACGAGCGGTCCCTCGCGCTCGCGAACGGCCTGCTCGCGCGCGGTGTCACCTCGGGTGACCGGGTGGGCCTGGTGTTCGGGGCCGCCGACTGGACGGACTACGCCGTGGCGTTCTGCGGGGTCCTGGCGGCCGGGGCGGTGGCCGTACCGCTCTCCGACCGCCTCGCCCCCGATGACCTGCGTCTCATGCTGGCCGGCTGCCGTGCGACCGGGATCGTCCACGCGACCGGCCACACCGCCGGCCTCGCCGTGCCCGAGGCCGGCTGGAGCGCGACCGTCGACCGCCTGAGCGCCGAAACGTCCTATGAGAAAGCCGACCTCGCGGCACCGGAGCCGGGAGATCTCGCCCAGATCCTCTACACCTCCGGCACCACGGGCCGCCCCAAAGGAGTCTCGGCCACCCATGCCAACCTGACCTACGGCTGCGGTTCCGGACGCCGCCCGTTCGCGCACTCCCGGCATCTCGTGCACGCCTTCCCGATCGGCACCAACGCCGGGCAGACGATGCTGATCAACGCGCTCGACGCCCGGCCGGCCGTCGTGACGCTGCCGCGCTTCACTCCCGGCCGCTTCGCGTCGCTGATCGAGTCCTACCGGGCGGGGACGGTCTTCCTGGTCCCCGCGATGGCCATCGAGCTGATCAACGCGAGAGTGGCCGAACGGCACGACCTGTCCAGTGTGCTGCTGCTCGGCTCGGCCGCCGCGCCACTGCCCTCGGCCGTCGCCCAAGCGCTGACCACGGCCTTCCCCAGTGCGACGATCGCCAACTACTACACCTCGACCGAGGCGGCCCCGGCTCAGACGATCATGATGTTCGACCCGGAGCGGCCGGGAAGCGTCGGCCGTGCCATCGCCGGAGGACGGGTCAGGATCGCCACCGCGACGGGCGAGCCGCTGGCGCGGGGGGAGACCGGAGAGGTCTGGATGCGATCCCCCGCGGTACCGCGCGCCTACTACGGCGACCCCGGCAGCGAGACCTTCCGCGACGGCTGGGTGCGGATGGGCGACCTCGGCTACCTCGACGCCGACGGCTATCTCTACCTCGTCGACCGGGAGGGCGACGTGGTGAAGTCCGGGGCCTTCAAGGTCTCCACGATCCACGTCGAGGAGGTCGTCCACCGGCACCCGGCGGTGATCGAGGCGGCCGCGTTCGGGGTTCCGCACCCGGTGCTCGGAAGCGTCGTCACCGTCGCCCTCGCCACCTCGGAGCCCCTCGCGCCGGAGGAACTGCGGATCTTCCTCAAGGACCGGCTGGCCCCGCACGAGTTGCCCGCGCACGTCGTCACCGTCGGCGCCCTGCCGCGCAACGCCGGCGGCAAGGTCGACAAGAAGGCGCTGCGCCGGACGATGGGGAGCGTGTGATGTCCGGGTCCGAGGTCACGTTCACCCAGCAGGGGATGTGGGTGACCGAGCAGGCCGCGGGCGGCGGCACCGCCTACCACATGCCGTTGATCGTTCATCTCCGCGGCGCCCTGGACACCGGCGCGCTGCTGGCGGCCTGCGCCGCGGTGGTCGACCGGCACCCGGCGCTGGGCGGCGTGGTGGCGGAGGTGGACGACGAACTGCGGCTCGTGCCCGGCGCCGAGGTTCCGGTACGCCGGGCGGCGGCCTTCCCCGCTGATCCCCCGAACGACGTCCCGGGAGGTTCCCCGGGGAGCCCGGACCATGGGCCGGGCGTGCGCGCGTCGGTGCGGGAGGAGATCATGCGCGCCTTCGACCTGGAGAAGGGCCCGCTGGCCCGCTTCACCCTGTTCGAGACCGGCCCTGAGCGGCACCTGCTGCTCTTCGTCGCCCATCACCTGATCTTCGACGGGCAGTCCAAGGACATCCTGGTGCGTGACCTGGCCGCCTTCCACAACGGCGAGCCGCCGCCCCCGCTGCCCGGGATCGACCACGGCAGGGCCGAGCGCGACCGGGTGGCCGCCATGCTTCCCGCCGCGCGCGAGTTCTGGAAGCCCCGCTGGCGAGATCCGGGCGAGACCGTCGTGCTCGGCCGGGCGCTGAGGTCCCGGCGGGCGGGCGAGGGACGGGTGCTCCGGTTCACCCTCGGCCCACAGGTCCCCTCGGTGCCCGGCCTGACCCGGTTCGAGGCGCTGCTGGCCGCGCTGCACGCGCGGCTCCTCGGCTACGGCAACGCCTCGGTGACCACCGCCGTCGACCTGTCCACCCGGCCCGAACAGGCCGTCGGCCACATCGGCCTGTTCGTCAACGAGCTCCCGGTCGCCTCCACCCCGTCCGGGCGGCAGACCTTCCGCGAGTTCGCGACCGCGCTCCGCGCCGAACTGCGCGAGGTCTACCGGTTCCGCCAGGTGCCGCTCTCCCGGGCGCTGCCCCGCATCCGGCCGCACGCCGCGCTGGTGCCCGTCTCCGTCAGCTACCGTGTCCGCCGCGACGCCGACCCGGTCTTCACCGGCCTCGACACGTCCGTGGAGTGGACGGTCTTCAACCACGGGGTACGCGGCGCGCTGCACCTGCAGTGCGTGGACGGCCCCGGCGGGCTGGAGATCAGCCTGCGCCACGACCCCGAGACGGTGCCCGACGCCGCCAGGGTGGCCGAGGACCTGCGCCTCCTGCTGGAACGCGCCACCGATGACCCCGACCTGCCACTGCACGAACTTCTGGAGAACGAATGGGTTCCGTCACCACGCTGACCGACCAGGTGCGCGAGATCTGGGAGGAGGTCCTGGGCATCTCGCCGATCGAGGACGACGACGACATCTTCGACCTGGGCGGTCATTCGCTGACCATCACTCAGATCATCGCCCGGATGCGCAAGCGCCTGGACATCGAGGTCTCCCTGGACGACTTCTTCGACAATCCGACGATCGCCGGGATCACCGGGATCGCGAGCTCCCTCGGCGATGACTGAGACCCTCGACGGGCTCCGTCTCTCCCGCCTGGCCGACGACGACCTGGAGCTCCTGCTGCTGGTCAGGCATTTCGAGCTCAAGCTCCTGGAGCTGTACGGCAGGGGTGAGCTGGGCGGCACCACCCACACCTGCCTCGGCCAGGAGTACGTCCCGGTCGCGCTCCGCCCCCTGCTCGGCCCGGCCGACCATGTCTTCAGCAACCACCGGGGCCACGGCCACTACCTGGCCAGGTTCCGCGACCCGCACGGCCTGCTCGCCGAGATCATGGGCAGGCGGGGCGCGGTCTGCGGAGGCGTCGGCGGCAGCCAGCACATCCACCGCGACCGCTACCTGTCCACCGGGGTGCAGGGCGAGAGCATGCCGGTCGCCGCCGGTGTCGCGCTCCATCTCAAGCGCGCCGAGCCGGGGGCCCTGGCCTGCGTCCACATCGGCGACGGCACCTGGGGCGAGGGAGCGGTCTACGAGGCGCTGAACCTCGCCGCGCTCTGGCGGCTCCCGCTGCTCGTCGTGGTGGAGAACAACGGCATCGCCCAGTCCACCCCGACCGCGTCGCAGATGGCGGGCACGGTGGCCGGGCGGGCGGCGGCCTTCGGCATCCCGCACCTGCAGGTCGTCTCCACGGACGTCAACGAGATCCGCCTCACGCTGGAGGAGGAGGTGGCGCGGGTGCGCGAGGCGGGGCCGCTGGTGGTCGAGTTCGTCACCCACCGCCTCGGGCCGCACAGCAAGGGCGACGACGTGCGCCCGGCCGACGCCGTACGGGCCGCCAGGGACAGCGACTGGTACGGCCGCTACGCCCACCACCATCCCGAGCAGTTCCACCGGATCGACGGCGCGGTCAGGGCCGAGGTCCAGGCCGTCGCCGACGAGGTCGCGGCGCGCCCGCTCTCCCGCTGGGAGGCACCGTGCGCGTAGCGGAGAACCTCAACGCGGCACTGCACGGGCTGCTGGACGACGACCCCACCGCCTACGTCCTCGGCGAGGACATCCTCGATCCGTACGGAGGCGCCTTCAAGGTCACCAAGGGCCTGTCCAGCCGCTTTCCCGGACGCGTGATCGGCACTCCGATCAGCGAGGGCGCGCTGACCGGCGTCGCGGCGGGTCTGGCGCTGACCGGCAACACGGCCGTGGCCGAGATCATGTTCGGCGACTTCGTGACGCTCGCCTTCGACCAGCTCTGCAACTTCGCCGCCAAGTCGGTGTCGATGTACGGCGGGCGGCTGCCGCTGCGGATGGTGGTGCGCTGCCCGACCGGCGGCGGCCGGGGCTACGGCCCGACGCACAGCCAGAGCCTGCAGAAGCACTTCGTCGGCATGCCAGGGCTGTCGCTGTACGAGATGTCACCCTTCCATGACAACCGCGCGGTGCTCGCGGCGATGCTGGAACGGTGCGAGCCGTGCGTGTTCTTCGAGGACAAGATCCTCTACACCCGGCCGATGGGCCGGGTGGATCCGCCGTTCCTCCTCCGCCGCGACGGAGACCTGGCCGTGGTGGACATCCGCGACTCCACAGAGCGCCCCGACTGCGTGGTCATCGCCCCCGGCGGGATGGCCCACCGGGTACTGGCCGCGATGCGCTCCCTGCTGGTGGAACAGGAGATCTGCACCCGGCTGCTGGTGCCCTCCCGCCTCTATCCGCTGGACGCCGACGCGCTCCTGCCGCACCTCGCGGACGTCGTCGTGGTCGCGGAGGAGAGCACCGCCGGGGGTACCTGGGGCAGTGAGGTGGCCCACCTGCTGCACGCCCGCGTCTGGGAGCGCCTGCGCGGTCCCGTCCGCCTCGTCCACTCGCGGGCCGCCGTGATCCCCACCGCCGCGCACCTGGAGAACGAGGTCCTGGTCGGGGAGTCCACGATCCACCGTGCCGTACGGGAGGCCCTGCGTGGCTGACATCCGCGTCCCCAAGCTCAACAACAACGACACCGAGTACCTGATCGTCGAGTGGCTCGTCGAGGACGGCGGGCCCGTCGTCGCGGGGGAGGCGGTCGCCGTGCTGGAGACCTCCAAGGCCGCCGACGAGCTGGAGGCGGAGGAGTCCGGCCACCTCTACCACGCCGCCGCTCTCAACACCTGGATCGCTCCCGGCGCGCTCCTCGCCCGCGTCACCGCCGAGGCCGTCCCCCCGGAGGGTCCCGCTCCCGTTCCGTCCGGTGCCGAGCCGGCGCTCCGGCCGCTCGTCACCGATCCCGCCCGCGCCGCCATGGAGGAGCTCGGGGTCTCCGACTCCGACGTCGCGTCCCTGGGCCTGGCCGTCGTCCGCCGGGCCGACGTGGTGGCCCTGGCCGCCCGCAGTACCGGGGCGGCGACCGGCACCGTGCGGGCGGACGCGCCGGGACCCGGTAAGGACCCGGACAAGGCCAACGGGCGACAGGCGGGCACCCACCGCCTGTCGCGGGTGCAGCGCGCCGTCGCGCGCGCCGTCACCGTCTCGCACGCCGCGATCCCCGCCGCGTACACGGTCGTGAGGTTCGAGGTGGGCCCGCTGCTGGCGCGGACCGGGGAGCTGAGCAGACAGGTCCGCAGGCCGGTCGGCCTGGCGGAGCTGTTCGTACAGGCCGTGGCGGCGCTGCACCCCGCCTTCCCGCTCTTCTTCGCCTCGATCGACGGGGACGAGGCACGGCTGGCCGACGCGCCGCGCGTCGGCGTCACGTTCGATCTGGGCGAGGGCCTGTACGTGCCGGTCGTCCGCGACACCGGGTCGCTGCGGGAGATCGCCGAGGCGCTCATGCGCTACCGGCTCGCCGCGGCCGAGGGGGACTTCCGCGAGAAGGACCTCACCGGCGCCAACATCGCCGTCACCCTGCACACCGACGCCGACGTCGTCCTCGCGATCCCGCTCGTCTTCCCCGGCACCGTCTGCGCCCTCGCGATCACCTCGCCGCAGTCCGAGCCGGTACTCGCCGAGGACGGCACGGTGACCGTGCGAACCGTCGCCAACATCGGCCTCGCCTACGACCATCGACTGATCAACGGCCGGGACGCCGCGCTCTTCCTTGCGGCCCTCAGAACGGAGCTGCGGGCTTGAGCGAGACAACGCTGTCGGACGCGAAGAAGGCACTGCTCGCGAGAAGGCTCCGGAACCGGGGGGAGTCGCGGACCGTCGTCGCCCGCGCTCAGGGAACCGTCCCGCCCCTGTCCCACGCGCAGGAGCGCCTGTGGTTCCTGGAGCAGTACCGCCCCGGCACCACCACCTACACGGTCCCCGTCGCGGTGCGCCTGCGCGGGAAGCTGGACGCCGACGCGCTGCGCCGGGCGCTGGACGAGATCGTCGCGCGCCACGAGGCCCTGCGGATGCGGTTCCTCACCACCGAGGACGGCACCCCCGAGCTCGTCGTCGACGAGCCGGGCCCCGCCGAGCTGCGTGTCACCGAGGCGGCCGACGCGGACGCCGCGATCGAGCTGCTCGACGCCGAGCTCGCCGTCCCGTTCGACCTGGAGCGCGGCCCGCTCTTCCGAGCGGTGCTGGTCCTCCTGGCGCCCGACGACCACGTGCTCCTGCTCGCCGCCCACCACACGGTCATCGACGGCTGGTCGAGCGACCTGCTCATCCGCGAGCTGCTCGCCCTGCACGACGGTGAGACCCCGCCGCCCGCGCCGGTCGGCTACGGCGACTACGCCCGCTGGCAGCGGGGCCGGGACCACCGCCGCGAGCTCGGTCACTGGCGCGACCGGCTCGCCGGGTTGCCCGCACTCGAACTGCCCACCGACCGGCCGCGTCCCGCCGAGCAGTGCCACGAGGGAGCCGCGCTCGACGTCCGGGTGGACGCCGACCTCACCCGGCGGCTGGCCGAGCTGGGCGCCGCGTCCGGCGCCACGCCGTACATGACGTTGCTGGCCGCCTTCCAGGTGCTGCTGGCCCGCTACTCGGGGCAGGCGGACTTCGCCGTCGGCTCCCCGGTCGCCGGACGCGGGCTGCCCGAGCTGGACGGTGTCGTCGGCATGTTCGTCAACACCCTGGTCCTCCGCGCCGACCTGGCGGACGACCCGCCGTTCACCACCTTCCTGGCCCGTACCCGGGAGAGCGCGCTGGACGCCTTCGCACATCAGGAGCTCCCGTTCGACCAGCTGGTCAGCGAGCTGAACGTGGTCCGCGACGTCAGCCGCTCGCCGCTCGCGCAGGTCATGTTCGCGCTGCAGAACTTCAAGGCGGGCCAGGAGGACGGGCGTCTCTCCTACCTCACCCTCCCGGCCAGGACGACCCGGTTCGACCTCGGCCTCTACCTGTTCGAGAGCCCGGACGGGCTGGTCGGTCACCTCTCCTACAGCACCGCGCTGTTCGACCCCGAGACCGTGGAGCTGCTGGCGGCGCGGTTCGAGACGCTACTGCGCTCGATCGTGGCGGATCCCGGTGCGCGGGTGGGCGAGCTCTCGCTGCTCGGCGAGGACGAGCGGGACCTGGTCCTGGGCTTCGGGGCCGGTCCCGCGCTCCGGCCGTCCGGCCACGACCTGCTCCACGACCTCCTCACCGCGCAGGCCGCGCTGACCCCCGGCGCGACGGCGGTGGTCCACGACGGCTCGCCGGCCTCGGGTACGGCGTCCGTGACGTCCGGGGGCCGCGGCGGCTCGCTGACCTACGCCGAGCTCGACGAGCGCTCCACCCGGATCGCCGCCCTGCTGAGGAACCGCCACGGCGTGGGCCCGGACAGCAGGGTCGGTGTCCTCCTGGAGCAGTCCACGGATCTCGCGGCGGCGGTCATCGGCGTGCTGAAGGCCGGTGGCGCGTACCTGCCCCTCGACCCCAAGCAGCCCCGCGACCGCCTGGCGTACATGCTCGCCGACGCCGGGGTCGTCGCCGTCCTCACCGCCTCCGCCCTGTGCGACCTGGTCCCCGATCTCCCCGGGGCGCCGGTGATCCGCCTGGACTCCGAGGCGCTGGACGAGACCGGGTTCGAGCCTCCCGGAGTCTCGCCGGACCACCTGGCGTACGTGATCTACACCTCGGGGACCACCGGGCGGCCGAAGGGCGTCGGGGTGCAGCACCGGCAGGTGCTCAACTACCTCACCGGGGTCAGGGAACGTTTCGAGGTCGAACCCGCCTCGGTCCACACGCTGCTGCAGTCGCTCTCGTTCGACTTCGGGGTGACGATCCTCTACCTGTCGATCATGACCGGCGGTGAGCTGCACCTGGCCGACCCGCAGGCCCCGGCCGAGGAGCTCGCCGGGCAGCTGAGCCGCACCGACTATTTGAAGATGACCCCCTCCCACCTCGCCTCGCTGCTCGCCGCGGTGGACGACCCCGCAGAGCTGCTCCCGCGCAGGCTCCTCGTCCTCGGCGGCGAGGCCTCGGGGTGGAGCTGGGCCCGCGGGCTGGCCGCGCACACCACGGTGGTCAACCACTACGGCCCCACCGAGGCCACGGTCGGCGTCTCCACCCACGCCGTCACCGGCGAAAAGGAGCGGGCGCAGAACCTGCCGATCGGCAGACCGCTGCCCGGCGCCCGGGTCTACGTGCTGGACGAGCACCTGCGGCCGGTCCCGCCGGGCATGACCGGCGAGATCTACCTCGGCGGTGACCGGCTCGCCCGCGGATACCTCGGCCGCCCCGGGCTGACGGCCGACAGGTTCCTGCCCGACCCGTACGGCGAATCCGGCGCCCGGATGTACCGGACGGGCGATCTGGGCCGCTGGCTGCCCTCGGGTGACCTGTGCTTCCTCGGCCGCCGAGACCTGCAGGTCAAGGTCAGGGGCTACCGGGTGGAGCTGCCGGAGATCGAGTCGGTACTCGCCGACCAGCCGGGGATCGCCCACGCCGTCGTCGAGCTGCGCGCGGACCGGCTGGTCGGGTACGTCGTCGCGGCGACCGCCGGCGACCGGAGCAGCGTCAGCGAGCTGCGGGCGAGGCTCGGCGAGCGGCTCCCCGAGTACATGATCCCCGGCCGGTTCGTCTGGTTGGACGAGCTGCCGCTGAAGTCGCACGGCAAGGTCGACCGGGCAAGGCTGCCGGAACCCGACGAGGCGCGACCCGACCAGGAGGCCGGGTTCGTCCCGCCGGGAACGCCGCTCGAAGAGGCGATCGCAGCGGTATGGGCGAAGGTGCTGGGACTCGTCCAGGTCGGCGTGCTGGACGACTTCTTCGACCTGGGCGGGCACTCGCTGCTCGCCGCGCAGGTGGTCGCCCGCCTCAGAAAGACCCTCCCGGAAGGCGGGCGCCAGGTCACCATCCTGGACCTGTTCAAGAACCGGACGGTCCGCGAGCTCGCCCGGCTCGTCGAGACGGCCGACGACGGCCCGCGCATGCTCCTGCACCGGCTCACCCCGGCCCGCGCGGCCACCTCGACCCTGGTCTGCGTGCCGTACGGCGGTGGCAGCGCGGCCATCTACCAGCCGCTGGCCGACGCGCTGCCGGCGAACTGGGCACTGCACGCGGTCGCCGTCCCCGGCCAGGAGATGGGGCTGATCGAGGAGACCCGGCCGGTGGAGGAGGTCGCGCTGGGTTGTGTGGCGGAGATTCTCCGGGACGTCCGGGGGCCGCTCGCGCTGTACGGGCACTGCGGGCTCGGCGTCATGCTGACCGTGGAGATCGCCCGTCACCTGGAGGCGGCGGGCCGCCAGGTCGAGGCGATCTACCTCGGTGGCATCTTCCCCTTCGCACGTCCCGACTCGCTGCTGGCCCGGCTGTCGAACCTGACCGACCGCCTCCGCAGCGACCAGGTCTGGGCCAACGCCCTGCAGGCCGCCGGTCTCGACGTGGAGGACCTGGAACGCGACCAGCTCAAACTGATGATCGACAACCGCCGCAAGGGCACCAGGGAGGCGGAGCGCTACTTCACCCGCCTCTTCACCGACGGCGTCGAACCGCTCAGGGCGCCGATCATCTCCGTGGCGGGCGACCGCGATCCGGCCACCGAGTTCTACCAGGAACGCTACCGCGAGTGGCACCTGCTGACCGGCTCCACGGCCGTGGTCGTTCTCGACGAGGCTGGGCACTTTTTCCTGAAATATCGGGCGGCGGAGCTCGCGGCCATCGTCACCGGCACCCACGGGGCCATCGCCTCCGGCGACACGGCGAAGCTGGGCCGCACCGACAGGTCCACCTGGTGGCTCGACGGTGTCTCCGTCCAGGACGCCCGCGCTCGTGACACATCGGCCGGGGCCGCCCACGCCGACCCGGCCCTCGTCCGAGCCGTCACCGTCCCGGCCGGTCCGGTGAAGGACGCGGAGAGCGGAACCGGTCAGGACCCCGGCGAGCGGTCCGTACCCGCCGGAGCCGTCGTCCGGGCCGGGCGGACCCCGGCCGTGCCCGCTCTCGCCGGTCCCGGCACGGGTGGCGTGCCACCGGCGGCCGGGCCCCCCGGAACGGCGGTCTCCCCGGTGAGGCCCGGCCCCCAGCCGAGCATGAGGCGGTTCGCCACCGTGGCCGCGGGCCAGCTCGTCTCGATCGTCGGGTCTTCGCTGACCGAGTTCGCCGTACCGCTGTGGATCTACATCACCACCGGCTCGCTCGCCAGGTTCGCCCTGTTCTCAGTCCTCGCACTGGTCCCGGGCATGCTGGTCTCCCCGCTGGCCGGTGCCCTCGTCGACCGTTACGACCGGCGCCGGGTCATGCTCGCCGGAGACATCGGCGCCTTCGGCACCCAGCTGGCACTCGGCGTCCTGCTGTGGACCGGCAACCTCCAGGTCTGGCACATCTACCCGCTTCTGGTGCTGCTGTCCGTGGCGCTGACCTTCCAGCGCCTCGCGTACAACTCGGCGGTACCGCAACTGGTCCCCAAGCGTTTCCTCGGCCACGCCAACGGGGTGGTCCAGATGGTCACCGGCACCGCACAGCTGGTCGTCCCGCTGCTCGCGGTCGGCCTGATGGCGGTGATCGGCCTGGAGGGCATCCTCGTCCTGGACGTCGTCTCCTACGTCTTCGCGATCGGGGTGCTGCTCTTCGTGCGCTTCCCGAAGGCCATGGCGTGGAAGCGCAGGGAGTCGCTGGTCGCCGAGATGGTCGAGGGCTGGCGGTTCTCCTGGGGCAACCGGGGCTTCCGCGGCATGCTGTTCTTCTTCGCGGTGCTGAACATCTTCCTGTCCCCGCTCTTCCTGCTCATCTCACCGCTGGTCCTGGGCTTCGCCACGCTGGAGGACGTCGGCAGGATCTCCTTCTTCGGAGGCCTCGGTGTCTTCCTCGGTGGCCTGACCATGACCGTCTGGGGAGGCCCAAGGCGGCGGCGGCTGCGCGGCGTCATGCTCTCCACCCTCGTACTGGGCGCCTTCTGCCTGGTCACCGGCCTGCAGCAGAACCTGATCCTGATAGGGATCGGTGCCTTCGGGATGTCGTTCTGGCTGACCATGCTCAACGGCGTCTACGCCACGATCATCCAGGTCAAGGTGCCGCAACGGTTCCACGGCCGCGTCATCGCGCTCAACACGCTCATCGCCTGGTCCACGCTGCCGATCGGGTTCGGTCTGGTCGCGCCGTACGGCAGTGCCCTGTTCGAGCCGCTGCTCGCGCCAGGCGGGCCGCTGGCCGGAACCGTCGGCCTCGTGCTCGGCACCGGCGAGGGCCGGGGCGTCGGACTGATGTACGTGCTGTTCGCGGTCGCCATCGCGGTCACGGCGCTGGTCGCGATGCGGACCCGCACGCTGTCCAGGTTCGACACCGACGTCCCCGACGCGCTCCCGGACGATCTGGTCGGCTTCCAGACCATCCGGAGGCGTCAGGAGCGCGAGCGCGACGAGCCGACCACCGAGGTGATCTCAACCCGGAGTTGACATCCTCTCCACGCCTGAAGGCGGGGGTCCCCACGCCGAAAGGAACACGATGACCCCGTCCTGACCGGCGGAACCCCGGAACACCGGCCCCCTCCGGGAGGAGGCCGGGAGAACAGGTGAAGAGAGCACGGACGGGGCGCGCTCGACGGCCGCGCCCCGTCCTCTCACGTCTGTCCGGCTACACGCGGCGTCAGGGACGGTACGCCCAGCCACCGGGGGCGAAGTCCTCCCAGTGGTAGAAGTCCCAGTAGTAACCACCGTTGACCTGCGCGAGCTGGCTCTCGTCCAATTCGGTGCCGATCTCGGACAGCGCGGACAGCTCAGGCTTGGCCTTGGCCATCGTTGTTTCCCCTTTCAATCTGACAACGTGGCCAATGTCCCAACCTCCGGTTGCGAACCAGTGGTGGGCGACTGCAATCGCCTCGCCGAGTACGCGCGTCAACACGGGCGGGACCGGATGACAGGTCATGGGCACGCGCGTCGAGGCGGAGCCGGACCGGACGACAGGTCACGGCGCGCTACGCCCGCAGGCGCAGCCCTCTCGGGGTCGGGTGGAACCCGGCGGACTCCAGGGCGGCGGCCAGGGGGGAGTCGTTGACGGCGGTGCCGTCCGCGCGCTCGACGGTCAGCTTGCCGAGGGCGCCGTCGCGTACGGCGAGCGCGAGGGCGTCGACGGCGGGCCGGAGGCGGTCGTCTCCGGAGAAGGAGAGCAGGCTCTTGCCGCCGCGCTCGACATAGAGGATCAGGTGCCCGTCGACGAGCACGACCAGGGATCCGGCCTTCCTGCCCGGTTTGTGGGTCACCTCGCCAGGGTGGGCGGGCCACGGCAGGGCCGCCCCGTACGGGTTGGCCGGGTCGGTCGCCGCCAGCACCACCGCTCGGCGGCCGCTCTCCCCCGTGCCCTCGGGCTTCCGGGAGCTCCACGGGTCGGGCACCGGTGCCGCGCTCGGCGGTGCGGCGAGTGAGACGGACATGGCGCGCATCCGGTCGACGGCACCGGGAAGGGCGAACTGGGCGCCGCCCAGCCCCTCCACGAAGTAGCCCCTGCGGCACCGGCCGCCCTCCTCGAAGGCGCGAAGCACCTGGTAGACGGCGGCGAACCCGCCCGGCAGCCGTTCGGCGGTCACCGCGCCCCTGGTCACCACGCCGTACCGCTCCAGCAGCACCTCGGCCTGGGCGTGGGCGCGCTGGGTGGCGTCCTCGGCGGGGGCGGGCAGCGTCCACCAGCGCCCGCCCACCGTGGGCGGGCCGCTCCGGCTCGGCAGCACCGCCCGCCGACGCCGGGTCGGCGCCGGGCGATGCGCGGGGCGTCCCGTCCCGAGCGTGGCCCGCAGCGGCGCCAGCGTGTCACCGGTGATCCGGCCCGACCACACCAGGTCCCACACGGCGGCGGACAGGGCACGGTCGTCCGGGACCGAACCGGCCAGAAGAACGCCGGCCCGGCTCGCCAGCTCGCGGAAGAAGAGCGCGCCCCCGCCGCCCAGCACCTCCAGCACCGCCCCGTGCACCGGGGTCAGCGTGATGTCGGCGGGATCGGGCATCAGCAGCGGCGCGGTGTCGGCGAAGTAGAGCGACACCCAGCCGTCGCCACCCGGCAGGGACCCCTGTCCCGCCCAGATCACCTCGCCGGAGGCCGTCAGCTCGTCCAGCAGCGACGGGTCGTATCCGGGCACCCGCGAGGGCAGGATCAGCGTCTCCAGTGCCGAAGCGGGCACCGCCGAGCCCTGCAGCTGCTCGATCGCGCTCACCAGTGCGTCGATCGGCGGCCTGCCCCGCCGCGGGGAGTCGGTGATGCCGTGCCAGGCGGGGGCGAAGACGGCCAGAGTCTCCGCGGAGACCGGCTCCACCTCCTTGCGGAGCCTGGCCAGGGATCTGCGGCGCAGCATCCGCAGCACTCCGGCGTCGCACCACTCCTCGCCCCGGCCACCCGGCCTGAACTCCCCGCTCACCACCCGCCCGGAGGCCGCCAGGCGGCGCAACGCGTCGGTGACGACCGCGGTGCCGAGGCCGAACCTGGCCGCGGCCGTGCTCGCGGGGAAGGGGGCGCGGGTGTGGGCGTGCCTGGCGAGCAGGTCGCCCAGCGGATCGTCCACCGGTTCCAGGAACACATGCGGCACCCCCACCGGCAGCGGCACGCCGAGCGCGTCGCGCAGCCGGGCGGCGTCCTCGATCGCCGCCCACCGCTCCTGCCCGGCCACCCGAACCCTGATCGCCCGCCGGGAGCCCTCCAGCATGGCCAGCCACGCCGGGTCACCCTCGCGCACGCTCACGTCCTCGGCCACCAGGGGGCCGTGGGAGCGGAGCAGGTCGGCCAGATCCTCGGCGTCGCGCAGCGGCCGGTCCAGCCGGGCCAGCTCCCGCTCGGTGTCGGCGATCACATCGGGGTCGAGCAGCTCGCGCAGGTCGGCCTGGCCCAGCAGCTCGGCCAGCAGACTCGTGTCGAGCGCGAGAGCCTGGGCGCGGCGCTCGGCCAGCGGAGCGTCCCCCTCGTACATGAACGCGCCGATGTAGTTGAACAGCAGCGACGCCGCGAACGGTGACGCCTTCCCGGTCTCCACCTCCACCAGCCGGACCCGCCGCGCCTCGATGTCGCGCATCAGCCGGACCAGTCCCGGAACGTCGAACACGTCCTGAAGACACTCGCGCATCGTCTCCAGCACCACGGGGAACGACGCGTAGCGGCCGGCCACGTTCAGCAGGTGCGACGCGCGCTGCCGCTGCTGCCAGAGCGGCGACCGCCTGCCCGGCACGCGGCGGGGCAGCAGCAGGGACCGCCCCGCGCACTCGCGGAACCGCGCCGCGAACAGCGCCGAGCCGCCGAGTTCCTCGGTGACGATCCGCTCGATCTCGTCCGGGTCGAAGGCGGCGACGTCGGACGGAGGTTCCGCGAGCGTGTCGGGGATGCGCAGCACGATCCCGTCGTCGGAGTGCACGGCCTGCACCTCGACGCCGTGGCGCTCCCGCAGCCGCCGCCCGATCGCCAGCGCCCACGGCGCGTGCACCCGTGCTCCGTACGGAGAGTGCAGCACCACCCGCCAGTCGCCCAGCTCGTCATGGAACCGCTCGACCAGCAACGTCCGGTCGTCCGGCACATAACCGGTCGCCTGCCGCTGCTCGGCCAGGTAGGCGAGCAGGTTGGCCGCGGCGAACCCGTCCAGCCCCGCGGCCCTGATCCTCTCCAGCGCCCCGTCCCGTGCCGCGTTTCCGGCCTCGGCGTCTTCCGTCCCGGAGCTCCCCGCTCCTGCCTTCGCCTTTCCCGCCTCCGGGCCTCCCGTCCCTGAGCCCGGTGTCTCCGGGCGCGCTGTCCCCGTGCTTCCCGTCCGTGCGTTCCCCGCCGTCGAGCTCGGCGTCGTTCGGGCTCCCGCCCCCGCGTCCCTTGGCCGCGCGCTCTCCGCGGCACCGTCTCCCGCCTCGGCGTCCGCGCCCGCCGCGGACATCTGGCGGAGGAACGCGCCGATGGCCCTCCCCAGCTCCGCCGGGCGCCCCGCGGTGTCGCCGTGCCAGAACGGGAGCTTTCCCGGCTGTCCTGGCGCCGGAGTGACCAGCACCCGGTCAGCAGTGATCTCCTCGATCCGCCAGGAGGTCGCACCCAGCACGAACACGTCACCGGCCCGCGACTCGTAGACCATCTCCTCGTCCAGCTCGCCCACCCGGGAGGACTTCTCCCCGACCAGGAACACACCGAACAACCCCCGGTCGGGGATCGTGCCACCGTTGGTGACCGCCAGCCGCTGGGCTCCGGGACGGCCCCGCAGGGTGCCGGCCACCCGATCCCAGACGATGCGCGGTCGCAGCTCGGCGAACTCCTCGCTCGGGTAACGCCCGGCGAGCATGTCGAGGGTCGCCTCCAGCGCGCTTCTGGGCAGCGTCCGGTAGGGGGCGGCTCGCCGTACGACCTCCTCCAGCTCGTCCACTGTCCACTCGTCCAGCGCGGTCATCGCCACGATCTGCTGGGCGAGGACGTCGAGAGGATTGCGCGGATAGCGCAGTTCCTCGATCTCCCCGCTTCTCATCCGTTCGGCCACCACGGCCGTCTGGACCAGGTCACCCCGGTACTTGGGAAAGATCACACCACGTGAGACGGCTCCCACCTGGTGACCGGCCCTGCCGATCCGCTGCAGGCCGCTGGCCACGCTCGGCGGTGCCCCCACGCAGGCCACCAGGTCCACCGCACCCATGTCGATGCCGAGTTCCAGGCTGGAGGTCGCGACCACGGCGGGCAGTCGCCCGGACTTGAGCGCCTCCTCGATCTGGGAACGCTCCTCCTTCGACACCGACCCGTGGTGGGCCCGTACGATCTCCGGGACGACCCCCTTGGCCGAACCGGCCTGCGCCATCATGGCCGCCGGGGTGGAGAGGGAGGCGGGAGGCTCGGGGAGGCTCTCGGCCCGGTGCGCGGGATCCGCCTCCGTGCCCGCCCCGGACCGCTCCGTCTCGACGGCCCGCCGCTCCCAGGCCAGCTCGTTGAGGCGGGTGCAGAGCCGTTCGGCCAGCCGTCGTGAGTTGGCGAACACGATCGTGGAGCTGTGCCCCCCGATCAGGTCGAACAGCCGCTCCTCCACATGCGGCCAGATCGACCGCTTGGCCGGGGACTCGGTCGGCCACCGGTCGTCGTCGAGGGCGGGGGAGACGGGCGGCGTGTCGAGCTCCGTCATGTCCTCGATCGGGACGACCACCTCGACCTCGATCTCCTTACCCGCGGGCGGCTGGACCACGGTCGCCGGACGGGACCCGCCCAGGAAGGCGGCGACCTCGCTCACCGGCCGTACGGTCGCCGACAGGCCGACGCGCTGCGCGGGCCGGGCCAGGAGGGCGTCGAGCCGCTCCAGACTGAGTGCCAGGTGCGCGCCGCGCTTGGTGGCGGCCACCGCGTGCACCTCGTCGACGATGACCGTCTCCACGCCGCGCAGTGCCTCGCGGGCCTGACTGGTGAGCAGCAGGAACAGCGACTCGGGGGTGGTGATCAGAATGTCGGACGGCCTGGCCGCGAACCGGCGCCGCTCCTCGGGCGAGGTGTCGCCCGAGCGGATCGCCACCGAGATCTCCGGCACCGGCAGGCCGAGCCTTCTCGCGGTCTGCCTCAGCCCGGCCAGCGGCGCCCGGAGGTTGCGCTCGATGTCGACGGCCAGAGCCTTGAGCGGCGACACGTAAAGGACCCGGCACGGCCTCGGCGGCTCCTCGTCCCGTCGGGAACGGCTCCGCCTCCCCCCGGCGCCCGTGCCGCCCGTCACGTCCGGGCCGGTGGCGCCCGCCGGGACGTCCGTGATCGTGGTGGTGTTCCGGGCGCTTCCGGGGAACCCGGCGTCCCCCGAAGGGGTGGCGTTTCCGGGAGGCCCGACGGCCGAGCGCCCGGCCGCCAGCCGGTCGAGCGACCACAGAAAGGCGGCCAGCGTCTTGCCGGAGCCGGTGGGGGCGACCACCAGGGTGTTGTCACCCCGGGCGATCGCCGCCCACGCCCCCTCCTGTGCCGCGGTCGGCGCGGCGAAGGCCCCGGTGAACCAGTCCCTGGTCATCCGGGTGAAGTGCCCCAGCGCCCCGTCCGCGCCCGCCGTCTCGCTCATCGCGCACCCCCTCCTCCCGGCTCGGCCGACCAACCGGGCCACCGCCCATACTGCACGGCGCCACCGACAGAACCCGTCACCGCCTGCCGGCTCATCACCTGCGGATACGTGATCCACCGGTGCCACGGCCAGATCACCGGGCCTGTACGCCGGACACGTTCGAGGGGGCGTCGCCGGCACGGCCCGCCCCAGGAGTAGGTTGGCTCCTGTCGCCACTGGCATGCTTTGGCGAACACGGGACGCATTGAGTGGTGAGCTGACGATGAGCATCGACTACCAGGCCATCGAGGCGAAACGCGAGCGGATCAAGGCGGAGCACCTCAGGGAGAACCGTCCGCCGAGCAGCGCGAGGGGACTGCACCACTTCGCGCTGATCTCCTCGGACGTCGAGGCGACGATCAGGTTCTACCAGGACCTCCTGGAGTTCCCCCTCACGGAGATCTTCGAGAACCGCGACTACCAGGGGTCGAACCACTTCTTCTTCGACATCGGCAACGGCAACCTCCTCGCCTTCTTCGACTTCCCGGGGCTGGACCTCGGTCCCTACCGGGAGGTCCTCGGCGGGCTCCACCACGTCGCCGTCTCCGTGGACCCCTCCACCTGGGAGCGCCTGCGCGGCAAGCTGGCGGCGGCGGGCGTGCCGCACCAGGTGGAGAGCGGTACCTCCATCTACTTCACCGACCCGGACGGGGCGCGGGTGGAACTGCTCGCCGACCCCCTCGGCGAGATGTACGGCTCCCGCGTGCTCTGACGGGCCGCCGCCTCTCAGCCGGTCGCTCCCGGCGGGGTTCCCGCGGGCGTGCGAACCCCGCCCCCGCGTCTCCCTCTCACCCGGACCGGGCGACCGGCACGCCGCCGGCCCGCGGCGTGCCGGTCGCGGGCCGCGGCACGCCGGGGTGGTCTCATACTTGGGGCATGCGCCTGTCGGATTTCTGGAAACGGATGAAGCTGCACTTCGGCGACCAGTACGCCGAGTCGTGGGCCCATGACTACGTCATCGCCGACCTCGGCGGCCGGACCGTGATCCAGGCGCTGGCCGAGGGGGTCGGGGCGAAGGAGGTCTGGCATGCCGTGTGCGGGGTGACCGACGTCTCTCCCCGGCTCCGCTGAGGGGCGGGCCGGGGGTCAGGAGGGTTCCGCGGGCGGAGCGAGAAGTCTCTCCACCGAGCCGGCCGCGAGCGCGGGGTCGTCGGCACTCTCCTCGCCGTCCGGCGACCACAGAAACAGCCAGCCGTCCTTGACGGGGGTGGCGAAGACGATGGTCTGCCGGCCGCTGTCCGGATGCCATACCCACAGCACCGGAGCGGCGCCTCCGAGGGTGCGGCTCACCAGCCCTCGTTGTCGCAGTTCGGCGGCCAGGGAGTCGAGATGGGCTAGGCGTTGCTGCGTGAACGTGTTGGGCACGTCGGGCACCTCGGGTCGTTTCCCCTCAGGATCACCCCAGGTCAGCCTGGTTACAACAGGCTCAGGACAATTCTCGGAAATGTCGCCTCCCGGATGGGTCCGCGCTCCTCGCCACCATGGCCCCGCGTCTGTGGCCGACCCCGTACGGGAGAGTCCCGCGGTGGATCACGGTTCCTGGAAACGTGATGCCAACGGGCCGCGATCGAACAGTCGTTCGGCTATATTGAACGGGCCGTCACTCCTGGCGTGCCCTCCCGAAATTGTCGGCGGCACCCCGTAGCTTTCTGGCAACCGATCCAACCCGCGACCCTCCAGGGGGGCTCCCATGGCAGCTAACGACCGCGAGAAGGCGCTCGAGACCGCCCTCGCTCAGATCGAGCGGCAGTTCGGCAAGGGCTCCATCATGCGCCTGGGCGACGAGACCCGGGCGCCCATCGAGGTGGTCCCCACCGGCTCCATCGCGCTCGACGTGGCGCTCGGCATCGGGGGCTTCCCGCGCGGCCGCATCATCGAGGTCTACGGTCCCGAGTCCTCGGGAAAGACCACGATCGCCCTGCACGCGGTGGCCAACGCCCAGCGTGGCGGCGGCATCGCCGCGTTCATCGACGCCGAGCACGCGCTCGACCCCGAGTACGCCCAGAAGCTGGGCGTCGACACCGACGCGCTGCTCGTCTCCCAGCCGGACACCGGTGAGCAGGCGCTGGAGATCGCCGACATGCTGATCCGGTCCGGCGCCGTCGACCTGCTGGTCATCGACTCGGTCGCGGCCCTGGTGCCCAAGGCCGAGATCGAGGGCGAGATGGGCGACAGCCACGTCGGCCTCCAGGCACGCCTGATGTCCCAGGCGCTGCGCAAGGTCGCGGGCGCGCTCAACAACACCGGCACCACCGCGATCTTCATCAACCAGCTCCGCGAGAAGATCGGCGTCATGTTCGGCTCGCCCGAGACCACGACCGGTGGAAAGGCGCTGAAGTTCTACGCCTCGGTCCGTCTCGACATCCGCCGTATCGAGACGCTGAAGGACGGCACCGAGGCGGTCGGCAACCGCACCCGGGTGAAGGTCGTCAAGAACAAGATGGCCCCGCCCTTCCGGGTGGCCGACTTCGACATCCTCTACGGTGTCGGCATCTCCCGCGAGGGCGGCCTGATCGACATGGGCGTGGAGCACGGCTTCGTCCGCAAGTCCGGAGCCTGGTACACCTACGAGGGCGACCAGCTCGGCCAGGGCAAGGAGAACGCGCGAAACTTCCTCAAGAACCACCCGGACATGGCGAACGAGATCGAGAAGAAGATCAAGGAGAAGCTCGGCGTCGGCCCGCGCGTCGACAGCCCGGCCACCCCGCCGCCTGCCGCTCCGGCGACCGCCGCGCCCGGCCGTGGTTCCGGTCCGGCGACCGCCGCGTCCGGTCGCGGTTCCAAGGCGGCCACTCCCAAGCCGGGTGACGCCTGATTCGGGCTGATCGATGATGACGGGAGCCGACCTTGGTCCGCCCGGTGAGGGCGGGCCGAGAGACTGGGGTGCCTGGCCCGACGAGCCCCGGGGCGGCTCGCCGGGCAGAAGCGGGCGAGGGCGCGGGCGCGGCGATGCTCTCCCCGCCTCCGAGGGAGAGGGCGCAGGTCCCACCGCCGACGAGCCGCGAAGCCGGCGGGGACGTGGCTCCCGGCGTGGTGGGCGACGCTCCGGGGTCGGTTCTTCGGGCACCCATCCCGATGGCCTCCTTCCTGGCGGGCCGGCCGAGGGAGCTCCCGCGAGCCGGGGGGCCGGGACCGATCCGCAAGCGGTGGCGCGGGCGATCTGCCTGCGGCTGCTGACGATGGCGCCGCGCACCCGAGCTCAGCTCGCGGAGGCGTTGCACAAGCGTGAGGTGCCCCAGGAGGCGGCGGACGCCGTGCTGGAGCGCTTCTCCGAGGTCGGGCTCATCGACGATGAGGCGTTCGCCGCGGCATGGGTGAGCTCTCGCCATGCCGGGCGGGGGCTTGCCAGAAAGGCCCTTGCCTCCGAGCTCCGGCACCGGGGGGTGGACGAGGAGACCGTGAAGGACGCGGTGGAGCAGCTCGACCCCGAGCAGGAGGCGGAGACCGCCCGTCGCCTTGTGCGGCGCAAGCTCTCCTCGACCCGCGGTCTGGACCCTGCGGTCAGGACCCGCAGGTTGGCCGGCATGCTCGCTCGAAAGGGATACGGTCCTGGCCTGGCGTTTCGCGTTATCCGCGAAGTGCTGGAGGATGATGAGGCAGAAACAGCGCCATTCATGGAAGATTCGGGCTATCCCCTCGACTAGCTCAAAGCAGCCTGACGCCAGGTCTTTGCTTGCTCGTTACCTCTCTGACGCTTAATCTCAACGGCAGTGAGGAGTTACTCCGCGCAGTGCGGATTGTCATAGCGGTGTATACGGACAAACAGGCTTGGCGGATGAGGGCGGGAGAGCGGGCCGGCGGGAAAAGCCGGTGAGTGATCCCTCTGGGTTCACTTCTGTCCCGGCAGCGCCGTCTCTTGGGCTTTCCGTGCCGTGCGTGTGACCCCTCGCGTGCTTGATATTTGCGACGCGAGGAAGGTGAGGCGCGCATGGATCCGGTCGTGGTCGTCATATTGGCAGTGGCGGTTGTGGCTCTTGCCGTGATGACGGCCGTGCTGGTCGTGTTGCTGCGTCACATCGGAGGAGCCGGGCCGAAGGGCCTCACCCCGGAGCAGGAGGCCGAGGTTTCGGCCCAGCTGGAGGAGGCCAGGCGTGAGGCCGCCGGTATCCGGGCGAAGGCCCAGGACGACGCCGGAGAGCTCCTGCGCAAATCGGAGGCGGCGGTCGAGGCGGCGGCCGAGATGCGCAAGGAGGTCGAGGCCGAGGGCAAGGTGCTGAAATACGAGCTCAAGGAACTCCGGGCGGACCTCGAACGCAGGGAGAACCGGCTGGCCGAGCGGGAGCAGCGCCTCGACGATGAGGCCAGGCGCCAGGCTGACCGGGCCCGCAAGCTCGCCGAGACGGAGACCGAGCTGGCCGATCGCCGCGAGGATCTCGAACGGGTGGCCGAGGAGCGCAAGGCCATCCTGGAGCGGGTGTCCGGGCTCACCGGCGACCAGGCCAGAGCCGAGCTGGTCCGGGAGATCGAGAACCAGGCCAAACGCGAGGCAGCCCTGATCGTCAGGGAGATCGAGAGCGAGGCGCGCAAGGAGGGCGAGAAGCGCGCCACCAAGATCGTTACATTGGCGGTCCAGCGGGTGGCCACCGAGCAGACCGCCGAGTCCGTCGTGAGCGTCCTGCACCTGCCGGGTGACGAGATGAAGGGGCGCATCATCGGCCGCGAGGGCCGTAACATCCGTGCCTTCGAGTCGACCACCGGAGTCAACCTGATCATCGATGACACGCCGGAAGCCGTGTTGCTGTCATGCTTCGACCCGGTCCGCCGCGAGACCGCCCGGCTGACCCTGGAGAAACTCGTCCTCGACGGCCGTATCCATCCGCAGCGCATCGAGGAGGCCCACGAGCGCAGCAAGGCCGAGGTTCAGGAGCTGTGCGTGCGGGCGGGGGAGGACGCCCTGGTGGAGCTCGGCATCACCGACATGCACCCTGAGCTGGTCACCCTCCTCGGCCAGCTCCGCTACCGCACCTCCTACGGTCAGAACGTGCTCGGCCACCTCATCGAGTCCGCCCACATCGCCGGCATCATGGCGGCCGAGCTGCGGCTCGACACGACGCTGCTCAAGCGCTGCACGCTCCTGCACGACATCGGCAAGGCCCTCACCCACGAGGTCGAGGGCAGCCACGCGCTCATCGGCGCCGAGATCGCCAGGCGGTACGGCGAGCACGAGGACGTGGTCCACGCCATCGAGGCCCACCACAACGAGGTAGAGGTCAAGACCGTCGAGGCCGTCCTCACCCAGGCCGCCGACGCGATCAGCGGCGGCCGTCCGGGCGCGCGCCGAGAGTCGCTGGAGGCCTACGTCAAGCGACTGGAGCGCCTGGAGGAGATCGCCACCTCCTACGAGGGGGTCGAGAAGGTCTTCGCCATGCAGGCGGGCCGTGAGATCAGGGTCATGGTCAAGCCGGGCTCGGTCGACGACATCCAGGCTCAGGTGATCGCCCGCGACGTCGCCAAGCAGATCGAGGAGGAGCTCACCTACCCCGGCCAGATCCGCATCACGGTCGTCCGTGAGTCCCGGGCCACCGAGTTCGCCCGCTGACGCCCGGCACTCGAAAGGTCGCCCGCCGGCCGGACGCTCGCGCCGGGGGCGGGAAGCCGCGGGTGAGCGTTCAGACGTGGAAGATCTGCTGATAGAAGGCGAGTTCGGTGGCCAGTGCCGCGCTGCGGGTCTCGGCGCGGCGGAAGCCGTGGGCCTCGCCCTCGAACGTGAGATAGGTGCAGGGAATGCCACGCTCGGCGAGAGCGTCGACGAAGGCCTGTGACTGCTCGGGGGGGACCACGGGGTCGGAGAGGCCCTGCAGGAGCAGCATCGGGCAGCTCACCCCCGCCACCTGGCCGAGAGGCTCGCGCGAGGCGTACAGAACGGGATCTTCCGGTCCGATCAGCCATTCGATGTAGCGCGACTCGAAGTCGTGGGTGGTCGCGCTGAACGTGGCGAGCGAGCTCACACCGTAGTAGGAGACGCCTCCGGCGAACACGTCGGACGTACAACAGGACGCCATGACCGTCCAGCCGCCCGCGCTGCCGCCCCGGATCGCGATCCGTGCCGGGTCGGCCAGCCCTTCCGCGGCCAGCCATTCGGCCGTGGCGATCGAGTCCTCGACGTCGACCACACCCCACTGGCCGCGCAGCCGCTCGCGGTAGGCGCGGCCGTAGCCGGTGGAACCGCCGTAGTTGACGTCGATCACCCCGATGCCCCTGCTGGTGAAGAACGCCTTCTCCAGGTCGAGTGCTCCGGCGCTGTGCCCGGTCGGCCCGCCGTGCACGAACACGACGTACGGCGGAGGGCCCTCGCCGCGTGCCAGGGGGTTGGACGGCGGATAGAGGAACGCGTGCACCTCGCGTCCGAACCGGCTCTCGAACTCCACGGTTCTGGGGAGCGGCAGGTAGGCGGTGTCGGGCAGCTCGTTGATGTCCCTGCGCAGCTCCTGCGCGCTGCCGGTCAACGTGTCGACCCGGACGATCGAGCGGGGCAGCGCCGGGCCGTACCCGATGCCGACCAGGGCGTGCCCGTCGGTGGCCAGCACCGGATCCCAGCCGTCGTAGGGCACGTCCAGGTCGCTCAGCAGGCCGCTGTCCGGGTCGAAGACGCCCAGCCGCAGGCCGCCCAGCCCGTGCAGGACCGCGAGGCTGCCGTCGGCCATCGGCGCGTACGGTGTCGCGCCGAGCTGCCACAGCGGGCCCGCGAACTCCTCCTCCATCGGGTAGAGGGCCCGGGTCGCGGTGCCGTATATCCCGACCAGGTAGAGATTCCACCAGCCCGACCAGTCGGAGATCGCGTAAAGGTGTCGCTCGTCACGCCACCGCGGGGCGAGCACCGACTCGGAGATGCCCCCCTTGACCTTCCAGGAGGTGCCGTCGGCCAGCCGGCAGACCCGCAGCTCGGTGCCGTTCCACGGCATCTGGGGATGGTTCCAGCAGATGAAGGCCAGGTGCTCGCCGTCGGGGGAGACGGTGGGGGAGGCGTAGAAATCATGCCCGCTGATCCGCTCACGGGGCTCGGCCCCGCCGGAGGGGGGGCCGGAGAGAGGGATCGACACGATCGACCGGCTCACCTCGCCGTCGGCGTGCCGCTCCCTGACGCACCAGATCTGACCGTCGTGGACGAGGAGGTCCGCGTAGCGCAGGGCGGTGGGGTGCTCGGGCTCGGGGGTGAGCGGCCGGGGCTCGCCGCCGGTGGGCAGCAGGTAGAGCCGCTGGTCTGTGAAGTTCGTGAACACCAGGCCCTCGCCGGGCACCACCGCGTACGACCGCCCGCCGTACTCGTGGACCCTGGTCCTGGCGCTCCACGGCGCGCTCAGCAGATCGTGCTGCGTGCCGTCCGCGCTCTGGTGCACGATGGTGGTCCGCCCGCCCTCGGCGGGACGGTCCTCGGTCCACCAGACCTCCCCGCCGAGCACTGTCGGGAACCCGAGGCGCAGCCCGGAGCGGGCGACGTCGGAAGTGGAGATCGGCGAGGGCCAGGTGGCGTACGGCAGGATGGCCTGCTCGGGGGACATGGCGCAATCCTGCCCGATAACCCGCTCCGTGTCGCCGGTATCACGCTCGCGTCACCAGAGATATGCCGCCGACGGTCGGCACGAGCCGCAGGATCGGGGGGAATGAGGGGGTAGAGGTGGTTGATCCGACCTCTTCCACAGGCCGGGTTTCACCGGCTACGGGAGCCTCGCCTGCCTCGGAGCGCCCGGCCAACCGGTCCGGGGCCCGGCATGGGAGGAGGGCGGCCACCGGACCCGGTGACCGCCCTCGACCGCTGTGCTTCCTACGGTGCCGGATTTCCCAGGCCGCCCTCGACCGCGGTCGGTGAGTCGGGTCGGGCGATCGGCTGGGCCGCCGTCTTCCTGCTGCGACGGCTCCGCATCTCCAGCCAGGTGGCGATGGTGCCCACCATCACGTTGATGATGATGTAGATGATCGCGATGACGATCACCGCGGGAATGATGTTGTTGAAGTTGGAGGGCAGCACGCGCGCCCCCGCGTTGAGCAGGTCCTCGAACGACACGATGAAGCCCAGGGCGGTGTCCTTCAGCAGCACCACCAACTGCGCGACGATCGCCGGCATCATCACGGTGACCGCCTGCGGCAGCAGGATCATCCGCATCACCTGACCGGGACGCAGGCCGACCGCCAGCGCGGCCTCGCTCTGCCCTCGGGGGATCGACAGGATGCCCGCCCGTACGATCTCCGCCAGCACCGAGCCGTTGTACAGGACCAGGCCGACGACCACCGCGGCGAACGGCGTCACGGTGAGCCCGAAGACCGCGCTCCCGCCGAACATCACCGCGAAGATCATGATCAGCAACGGGATCGCCCTGAAGAACTCGACCACCGCGCCCGCCGCGAGGCGGATCCAGGCCCGTTCCGAGAGCCGGCCGATGCCGAAGACGAAGCCGAACGGCACCGCGATCACGGCGGCGACCGCGGCCGCGCTGAGCGTGTTCAGCAGGCCGGGCAGGATCAGGTTGAGCCACACGTCGCCGCGCAGGAACGGCGTCCACATCTCGGCGCTGAGCTGGTTCTTCTCGTCGAGCTTGGTCACCATCACGTACACCGCGAACAGCGTGGCGGCGATGACCAGCACGGTGAGCACGTTGTTGCGGATCCTGGCCTTGGGGCCGGGAATGTCGTACAGGACGCTGACGCGCTCGGAGCTGTCGGCGCGCCCGCGCGCCGGGCGCCGGGTGCGCTCCGTGGTCACCGCGGTCATCGGACCACCGCCAGACGCTTGGCCAGCCAGCCGAACAGCAGTCCGGTGGGCAGGGTCAGGATCAGGAAGCCCAGCGCGAACCCGGCGAAGATCTGCACGACCGCGTCGCCGTGCGCCTCGAAGAGCGTCTTCATCGTCAGGGAAGCCTCTCCGACCCCGATGGCGGCGGCGATCGTGGTGTTCTTGGTCAGCGCGATCAGGATGCTGCCCAGCGGGGCGATCACCGCGCGGAACGCCTGGGGCAGCACGATCAGTCTCAGGTTCTGACCGAAGGTGAGCCCGATGGCGCGGGCCGCCTCGGCCTGGCCGACCGGCACCGTGTTGATCCCGGCCCGGATCGCCTCACAGACGAACGCCGCGGTGTAGGCGGACAGGCCGATGATGGAGAGCCACATGTAGTTGGTGGACAGGCTCGGGGAGAACGAGACGTCCAGGACCAGTCCGAGGCCCAGCCCGCAGAACACGATCACCAGGGTCAGCGGGGTGTTCCGCAGGACGTTCACGTACGTCGTGCCGATTCCGCGCAGCACAGGCAGCGGGCTGACCCGCATCCCCGCGAGGATCGTCCCGAGCACCAGCGCCACCAGCCCGCTGGCGAGGGTGAGCCGGATCGTCAACCAGAAAGCTTCCAGAATGACCCGGAATTCTTCGGAGAGTGCCTGCACTCGTTCCTCCAGTGGTCACCGGCCGAGGCGTCCGCGCGCCCCGGCCGAGGTGTGACCGGTCAGTAGCGATCGACAGCCGGCGGGGTGGTGAAGAACTTCCCGAACTCACCGAAGTTGGCGTCGACGGCCTTCTTCCAGCTGCCGTCCTTGAACATCTTCTCCACCGCCGCGTTGACCTTCTCGCGGGTCTCCTTGTCCTCCAGCTTCAGGCCGATGCCGTACTTCTCCTCGGAGAAGGGCTGGCCGACGAGGCGGAACTTGCCGGGGGACTGGGCGGCGAAGCCGGCCAGGATCGTCGCGTCCGTGGAGATCGCGTCGACCTGCTTGTTCTCCAGCAGCGGCAGGCAGGCGCCGTAGCCCTGCTGCTCGGTGAGGAAGCCGCTCTTCCACTCGTCGCCGAACTTCTCGACCAGGCGCGCGGGAGAGGACGAGCCCTGGGCGCCGCAGACCTTCTTGGTCTTGAGGTCCTCGACACTGTTGATCGTGGTGTCGTCCGCCCGGGTCAGGATGTCCTGGCCGGTGACCAGGTACGGACCGGCGAAGGAGACCTTCTTCTTGCGGTCGTCGGTGATCGAGTAGGTCGCGATCACCGCGTTGACCTGGCCCTGCTGGATGAAGGACTCACGGTTGGCCGAGATGGCCTCCTTGAACTCAATCTTGTCGTCGGCGTAGCCGAGCTCCTTGGCGACATACCTGGCCACGTCGACGTCGAACCCCTTGAAGGAGCCGTCGGGCTGCTTCTGCCCGAGCCCGGGCTGGTCGACCTTGATACCCACAACGAACTTGTCGCTTCCACTGCCGCCGTCACCGCACGCGGTCAGGCCGGCCATCGCCGCGGCGGCTGCGATCACCACGGCTCCAATACGACGTACACGCATTCTTGCTACCTCGTCTTTCGTCAGGGATGAGCAGAGCCGTCAGTGAGTGAGGATCTTGGAAAGGAAGTCCCTGGCCCGGTCGGTCCGGGCGTTGGTGAAGAACTCCTCTGGGGTGTTCTCCTCCACGACCTGGCCCTCGGCCATGAAGACCACGCGGTCGGCCGCGCGGCGGGCGAAGCCCATCTCGTGGGTGACGACCATCATCGTCATGCCCTCCTGGGCAAGGCTGATCATGACGTCGAGCACCTCCTGGACCATCTCGGGATCCAGCGCCGAGGTCGGCTCGTCGAACAGGATCATCTTCGGGTCCATGGCCAGGGCGCGGGCGATGGCCACGCGCTGCTGCTGGCCTCCGGAGAGCTGCGCGGGGTATTTCGACGCCTGCGCGCCGATGCCCACCCGCTCCAGCAGCTCCATGCCCCGCCGCTCGGCGTCGGCCTTGGCGATGCCGCGGACCTTGATCGGCCCGAGCGTGACGTTCTCCAGGATCGTCTTGTGGGCGAACAGGTTGAAGGACTGGAACACCATCCCGACCTCGGACCTGAGCTTGGCCAGAGCCTTGCCCTCGACGGCGAGCGGCTGGGAGTCGAAGGTGATCGTCCCCTGGTCGATCGCCTCCAGCCGGTTGATCGTCCGGCAGAGGGTCGACTTGCCGCCGCCCGAGGGGCCGATGACGACGAGGACCTCGCCACGGGAGATCGTCAGATTGATGTCCCGAAGGACGTGCAGGCTGCCGAAGTGCTTGTTGACGCCTTCGAGCACCACCAAAGGAGTCTTGTCCCCGTTCTCCGTCATGGAGGACAACGTAATTCTGTAAAGGGCACCCCGCGCTAACCCTGCGGTACCGATCAGATCACGGCCCACTTACCTCTTGGTCATCAACGCGGAGTGACCCGCCCGTCACGCCGGGGTCGACGGCTTCCGGGCCGTACTCGAAGGTCCGGCGAGCGCCTACCCTTGTCTTGAGATGACTGCCACCGTGGAGAGCGCCCGCACGTACGAGGTCCGTACCTATGGGTGCCAGATGAACGTGCACGACTCCGAGCGCCTGTCTGGTCTGCTGGAAGACGCCGGATACGTTCCGGCCGCCCAGGGGGAGACGGCCGACGTGGTCGTGTTCAACACCTGTGCCGTACGGGAGAACGCCGACAACAAGCTCTACGGCAATCTCGGGCACCTGCGTCCTTCGAAGATCGGCAATCCCGGCATGCAGATCGCCGTGGGCGGCTGCCTGGCGCAGAAGGACCAGGGAGAGATCGTCCGCAGGGCACCCTGGGTGGACGTGGTGTTCGGCACCCACAACATCGGCTCGCTGCCGGTGCTGCTCGAGCGCGCGCGCGTCCAGCAGGAGGCCCAGGTCGAGATCAAGGAATCCCTGGAGACCTTCCCGAGCACGTTGCCGACCAAGCGCGAGTCCGCCTACGCCGCCTGGGTATCGGTCTCCGTGGGCTGCAACAACACCTGCACGTTCTGTATCGTGCCCGCCCTGCGCGGCAAGGAGAAGGACCGCCGCCCCGGCGACATCCTCAACGAGGTCCGCACCCTGGTCGACCAGGGCGTGCTGGAGATCACCCTCCTCGGCCAGAACGTCAACACCTACGGTGTGGAGTTCGGAGACAGGCTTGCCTTCGGCAAGCTGCTGCGGGCCTGCGGCGAGGTCGAGGGGCTGGAGCGGGTCCGCTTCACCAGCCCGCACCCGGCGGCGTTCACCGACGACGTCATCGTGGCCATGGCCGAGACGCCCAATGTGATGCACCAGCTCCACATGCCGCTGCAGTCGGGCTCCGACCGGATCCTCAAGGCGATGCGCCGCTCCTACCGGGCCGAGCGCTACCTCGGCATCATCGAGCGGGTCCGCGCCGCCATGCCCGACGCGGCCATCTCCACGGACATCATCGTGGGCTTCCCCGGCGAGACCGAGGAGGACTTCCAGGGCACCCTCGACGTGGTGCGCGAGTCGCGGTTCGCCAACGCCTTCACCTTCCAGTACTCCATCAGGCCGGGCACCCCTGCCGCCACCATGGACCACCAGATCCCCAAGGAGGTCGTGCAGGAGCGCTACGAGCGACTCGTCGCCCTGCAGACCGAGATCTCCTGGGCGGAGAACAAGAAGCAGGTCGGCCGGACCCTCGACGTGCTGGTGGCCGAGGGCGAGGGCCGCAAGGACGAGGCGACCAGGCGCATGTCGGGGCGGGCCCCCGACAACCGCCTGGTGCACTTCACCCCGGGGGCAGAGGTCCCGCGCCCCGGCGACGTGGTGAGCGCCGAGGTCACCTACGCGGCGCCGCACCACCTGGTGGCCGACGGCCCCGCGCTGAGGCTCCGCCGTACCCGCGCGGGCGATGCCTGGGAGGCCCGCCAGGGCGCTCCGGCGGGCTCCGGCTCCGGCTCCGGTGTCATGCTCGGCATGCCCTCGATCGGCCGCCCGGCCCCGCTTCCGGACACCTCGGGCTGCTCCGTCTCCTGAGGTCCCGCGGGAGGCTTCGGGTACGCCTCCGCTGAGATTTTTTCGGCTCGTTCCTCCCCGGGACGCCCCATTCGGAGGTGGCCGTCCCGGGGGCGTGCGCTCATGATCGAATAGTTGGAATCCCCTGCGGGAGCGGGGATTCCGGTGCCGCCACCTTCTCTGCCAGGGCATATGCCCACGATGACACTACGCGTCCTCTAAGAGACGATATTTCGTGATTCATTTGTGATTGGTGTGCGAGCATTTCCCCATTGTGGCTACTGTGGTTCGGCACCCTTCGGAAACCGAGGAGGTTTCCCCCCGAGAACCGCAGGGAGTTTTCCCCATGCATGTCCCTTCTTCTCCGGGCAGTACCGGAGAAACAGAGATCCTCACCGGTCCCGCCGGTGAGCCCGGCAAGCCACGCAGGTCCCGCAGGTCACAGCGGAGAAGCGGCCCGGCCATAGCCGTCTTCTCCGTCCTCGCCGCCGCCCTCCTGGGCGGGGGCGCCGTCTTCGCCTTCGTGAACGGCGACCAGGACGACCCTGGAGCACCGCCGCCGAAGGCGCCGGAGAGCGCCCAGGAGGCCGCTCAGAATCCCGAGCCCGACCAGAACGCGCCGCAGGAGGAGAAGCAGAAACCGGAGAAGAAGACGGACACCGCCTCCGGCGGCGGTGACACCTCCACCGGAGGTACGGGTAGCGACGCGGGCACGGGCGCCGACCGGACGAGCCGGAGCGAGCCGGGAGCCGATTCGGCCGCGGGGAAACCCTCGGCGAACAAGCCGTCGCCACAGCAGAGCGGTCCCCAGAAGCCGCAGGAGGTTCCGGACGACCCCCGCGCCGACGGTGCCACCGGCTACGTGCACCCCCAAGGCCCGAGCGGCGGTTGACAGCCGTACCTCCTTTTCGGTGATGAGCGGGACGCCGGGGCGCGCCGAGAGGATCACCGTGCCCCGGCGCTCTTCTCCGGGGCGGTTCCCGGGAGGACTCGGTTAGTCTGGCCGGGTGCTTGTCGCCGCGGCCGTGTGCCCGCATCCCCCGCTGCTGCTCCCCGAACTGGCCGGGGCGGCGGCTGTGGAACTCGACGACCTCAGGGCGGCCTGCGCGGCCGCGCTCGGCGCGTTGCGCGATGCCGGCGCCGACACGATCGTGGTGGTCGGCGGCGCGGACCGGACCGCCACGTACGGCGCGGACGCCGCGGGAGGTCTCGCTCCCTGGGGCGTCGACGTGCGAAGCGGCGAGGGGGAGCCCGTCCTGCCGCTGTCGCTGTCGGTCGGCCGCTGGCTCCTCGACCGGGAGCACCTGACCGCCTCGGCGTTCCACGCGATCTCCTTCGACGCGCCCCCGGCGGAGTGCGCGGCCCTGGGCGAGCGGCTGGCGGCCACGGCCGGTCGCGTGGCGATGCTCGTCATGGCCGACGGCTCGGCCTGCCTCACCGAGAAGTCCCCCGGTTATCTGGACTCGCGCGCCGAGCCGTACAACAGGGCGATCGCCCTGGCGCTGGCCCGCGCCGAGATCCCGCCGCTCGACCCCGGAGAGGCCGCCGAACTGTGGGTCGCCGGCCGTGCGGCCCTGCAGGTCCTGGGCGGCTGCGGCGGCACCCTGCGCGGAGAGCTCCTCTATGACGACGCGCCCTACGGTGTCGGCTACTTCGCCGCCCGCTGGACGGAACGGACGGCCTCGCCGACGGACTGACGCGCGAGATGGCAGTGAACAGGTGGACCGCAGTGGTCACGGCGACGGATGGGTGCCGGGCCCGAGGTGACGGGGATACGAGGTCGATGGTGGGAACCGTGGCGTTCGGGAGTGTCGCGACGCAGTTGGGGGACATGGTCGTCGCGGTGACCGAGGAGGGCGTGGCGAACGTGGGCTGGGGTGATCCGGTGGCGTTCAGGACCCGCGCGCTTGAGCGGCTGAGGCTGGACGAGGTGAACGATCCCGCCAGGACGGCCGGGGTGGTCGCCGAGCTGGGCGACTACTACGCGGGCAGACTGAAGGTCTTCGGCGTGCCGGTGGACTGGCGGCTGACCTCGCCGGTGCAGCGCAGGGTGCTCGGCACACTGTACGAAACGGTGCCGTATGGCAAGGCGGTGACCTACGGAGAGCTGGCGGCCCGGAGCGGGACGGGCGTCCCGGCACGGGCCATCGGGTCGATCATGGGAGCCAACCCGATCCCCGTCATCGTGCCGTGCCACCGGGTGGTCGCCGGAAACGGCCTCGGCGGGTTCAGCGGGGGCGAGGGCGTGGAGTCGAAGCGGTGGCTGCTGACCCTGGAGGGCTATCTGCAGCCGACGCTCGACTGGGACTGACCGGGATCGGGATCCGCTCCATCTCGCGGCCGGTGCCTACGGGCCGTAGCGCGGAGGTGTGTCGGGCCGGCCGCTCTGACCGGGATCGGGCACGGCACCGCCCTGGTCGGTGCCGGGCGTCGTGCCCGGCTGGTTGTCGATCTTGTCGGCCATCTCCCTGGCCTTCTGCGCGGCGGTGCTGATCTGCTGGTCGTGCTTCCCTCCGGTCTTCTCCCTGGCGATCTGCTCGGCCTTGTCGATGCCCTTCTTGACGAGCTCCTCGGTCTTGGCATCGCCGCCCAGCATGTTCTTGACCTTGTCGAAGATGGACATGATGTGTCCCCCAATCCCGATGCACGGGATGCATCGCCTCTCCCCCATACCCAGCGAGTTGGCAGAATTACCCCGTGCCTCAGCTACCCGTCATAGCCGTCGTCGGCCCGACCGCCGGCGGAAAGTCCGATCTGGCCGTGGATCTCGCCCTCGAACTGGGGGGCGAGGTGATAAACACCGACTCGATGCAGCTTTACCAAGGCATGGACATCGGGACGGCGAAACTCTCCATGGGGGAGCGGCGGGGGGTTCCCCACCACCTGCTGGACGTCTGGGACGTGACCAGAACCGCCAGCGTGGCCGAGTACCAGTCGCTGGTCCGGCCGCTGATCGACAACCTGCGGGCCAAGGAGGTGGTGCCGATCCTGGTGGGCGGGTCCGGGCTGTACGTGCGGGCCGCCCTGGACGACCTGGAGTTCCCCGGTACCGACCCGCGGGTCCGTGCCCTGCTGGAGGCCGAGCTCGACCTGCACGGCCCCGCCCCGCTGTACGAGCGGCTCCGCGAGCGCGACCCCAAGGCGGCCGAGACGATCCTGCCGAGCAACGGCCGCAGGATCGTCCGCGCACTGGAGGTCATCGAGATCTCCGGGCGGCCGTTCTCGGCCACGATGCCGTCGTACGACGCCGTCTACGACAGCGTTCAGCTGGGGGTGGAGGTGCCGAGGGCGGTGCTGGACGCCCGGGTCGAGGCGCGGGTCGAGCGCATGTGGCGGGCCGGGCTGGTGGACGAGGTCAGGGAACTCGCCGCGCATGGGCTCGCCGAAGGCCGTACGGCCAGTCGTGCCCTCGGGTACGCGCAGGTGCTGCGCTTCCTCGGCGGCGAGTGCACCGAGGAGGAGGCGAAGGAGGAGACGGTACGGGCGACGCGCAGGTTCGTCCGCCGTCAGGAGTCGTGGTTCCGCCGCGACCCCCGGGTGATCTGGCTCCCCCAGCAGGAACCCGACCTGCTGGGACGGGCGCTCGCTGCGATTCGCGGCTGACCGCTCTGACCTCCCCGGCCGGGCGGGACCGGGAACCGCACCGAACCGGCCCGATTTGCTCTGACGCGCCGGTCGGCGATCCGGCGGTTCCCAGGCCGACGTGCCGGAGGACGGGGCCGTTCCCCGGGGCGCCGGGGCGGACACGGGCCTGGATAGAGTTGGGGCATGCGATTCGCGAAGGGGCACGGCACCGAGAACGACTTCGTCATCCTTCCCGACCCGGACGGTGAGCTGGAGTTGTCCGCGACACTCGTGGCGGCGGTGTGCGACCGGCGCGCCGGGATCGGTGCGGACGGCGTGCTGCGGGTGACGCGGACGAAGCTCAGCCCGGAGGTGTCCGGCCAGGCCGGCGAGGCCGAATGGTTCATGGACTACCGCAATGCCGACGGCGGCATCGCCGAGATGTGCGGCAACGGGGTGCGGGTCTTCGCCCGTTACCTGGTCGAGGAGGGGCTCGCCGCGCCCGGGGAGTTCGGCATCGCGACACGCGGGGGGATCAGGCGCGTACGGCTGGCGGAGACGGGTGACGTGACCGTCGACATGGGGCCGCCCCGGGTGCTGGGGTCGAGCCGCGCGATCGTCGCGGGCCACGAGTACGAAGGCGTCCACGTCGACATGGGAAACCCCCACCTGGCCTGCGTCATCGGCGACCCGGTGGCCCAGCTCGACCTGAGCCACCAGCCCGCGTTCGACCCCGAGGTGTTCCCCTCCGGGGTCAACATCGAGCTGCTCAATCCGGTGGGTCCGCGCCGGGTCGTCATGCGGGTCTTCGAGCGCGGGTCCGGTGAGACGCGCTCCTGCGGCACCGGCGCGGTCGCCTCGGCCGTGGCCGCCGCGCGGCTGGCCGGTGAGACCGGTGGCACCTGGGCGGTCGAGGTGCTCGGCGGCACCGTCACCGTCACCCTGGACGAGCGGACCAGCTACCTGGCGGGGCCCGCCGTCCTGGTCGCGTCCGGTGAGATCACGCTCTGACCCGCGCGGCACCGTCGCGGGCGTGCCGGGTCCGGTGAGACCAGGCCCCGGACGGGACGAGCGGGTCCTTCGCGATCCGTGCGGCACCGTCGCGGGTGTGCCGGGTCCGGTGCGGTCACGTTCCGAGCCGTGCGGGGGGGAGCCGTAACGCCGCCCCTCTGGACCGTGCGGGATCGCCAAGTCGTTTGGGGCATGCTTCCCGACCTGGCAGACTGACGTCTCATGGACGTGGACATCTGGGCCTGGGTGGGCGACACCCAGCGGCAACTGCACGAAGCAGGTAACACCGGTCTGGCTATGGTGATCGGAGATGTGCCCGCGCAGGCGCTGGAAGGCCGATACGCGCAGCTCGACGTGCTCGCGCCCGCGATCGCGCAGCAGGCGGAGAACCTGCAGATGCCCTGGCTGGAGTTCTACGCCCGCTACTGGCATCTGATCGGCCGTATCGGCGACCGCGCGCAGGGGGCGGTCGCGATCGCCGACGCCGAGGCACTGGTCGAGTTCACCAGGCGCGAGGACGTTCGCGAATGCCCGGCCGCGCCCGGTGCCGTCGTGGCGCTGGCCCTAGCCCAGGCGAACGCCGACGGCCCCGGTTACGCCGCCGAGCGGCTGGCCGCGCTCTCGGCACTGGAGGTCGAGCCCGGCTCGCTGGCCTTCGCCTCCGTCGCCGAGCACTATGTCGCGGCGCTTCTCGACGCGGGGCGTGTCGAGGAGGCCGTCTCCCACGCGGAGACCGCCGTGGCGGCGCTGGGCGGTGCGGGCCGTGAGGCGAGCTGGGAACTGGGGGCGGCCTCGGCCCGCGCGCTGCTCGTCGCGGGCCGCGCCGAGGACGCGCTCACCGCGCTCGACGCCGCGGCCGGTTTCAAGCCGGACGACCCGGTGGCCAAGGGGTATCGCGAGGGAGTGCTCCGTGCGCTCGTGCTCGCGACCCTCGATCGCGTGCAGGAGTCCGTCGACGCCCTGCCCGATCTCGACGTGGTCGGCGAGCACCCCCGCGCCTGGGTGGAGTGGTCGTACGCCGTTCGCGCGCTCGCCGGGTCGGCGCAGATCACCAACACCTGGCAGCTGGGCCGGGTGCTCAAGCAGTGGATCGACTACTTCGCGATGATGGGCGGCTACCGCGCCCGGGTGGAACTGGCGCTCGTCGCAGGGCAACTGGCGGTCGCCCGTCAGGGAATCTGGCAGGCGCGTCTGCTGGCCGACCTGGCGGAGTCGGCGGCGGGAGAGCTCAGGAACTCAGGTGACGTCGCCGAGCGGATCGCCGCGCTGCGCACCGCCGCCGACGAGGCCAGCGCGCTTCCCGCTCCGGGGCCCGAGGCCGAGCTGGTCGGCTACTTCGACGCCGCCGACGGCTTCAACGCCGACCCGGAGCGCTGGGTGGGCTGGCTGACCCCGCTGTCCGGCCACGATGTGGAGGCCACCCGGCGCCACACCACCACGCTGGGCTTCCTCGGCTATCCGGCGAGGGGCGCCGACATCTACTGGACCATGCTGGTCGAGTCCGGCGACATCGAGAGCGCCGACCCGCAGGACTCCTTGTACCTCAGCAGCCTGCTGATCGAGGCACGTCAGGACGAGCGCCTGGAGCAGCTGGCCGAGCGGCTGCCCACCGCGCAGCGCCACATGGCCCTGGGGCGCCTGCACACCGCGCGGGAGCGCTGGGAGCAGGCGGCGGCCGAGGGGGAGGCGGCGGTCGCCGCCGGCGGCGGTATCGACGCGGCCAGGCTGTGGTCGGCCGCGGTGCAGCAGCTCGGCGACAACGCCAAGGGCGCGGGCATCCTGCGCGATCTCCTCGACTCCGAGGAGATCGAGCAGCAGGACCTGTGGAGGATGGTCGTCATGGCGACGGCCGCCGAAGACTGGGAGACCGTCCGGCTGGGTGCCGCCAGGATCGGGATTCCACTGCAGTCGAGCGAGGGACCGATCGAGGAGGAGATGGGCCTGGTGCGCATCATCCTCCCCGCCCCCGACGGCAGCCAGCGTCAGGTGTTGAGCGTGCGCACGGGCCCCGCGACGGCGCGCCTGGCCATTCCCCAGCCTCCCGGCATGGAGTACAACGCCGGTGACCTGGTCGTCTTCGAGCCGCAGTTGCTGGAGCCGATTCCGGAGAACGCCGAGGAGCAGGAGAAGTTCGTCCCGCCGTTCGCCGCGGTGAGCATGCTCCGCCCCGGTGGTTACACCAGCTGGTTCTTCGACGGTGCCGCGCCCAGCCAGGCCGACTGGACGGAGTTCAACGAGGTCATGGCCGAGCGCGGCTGGCCGATGTGGGTCTACAGCGACGACAACTACACCGTGACCCACCCGACCACGGGTGAGCCGCTGCCCGGCGTGTTCGGCTGGATCGCGGTCCCGCCGGACATCAGCCCGGTCGAGATCGACGCGCTCCTGGACGACGCCACCGAACGCTGGGTGCACCCGCTGGCCTGGCTCGACCTGGCCAAGGCCGTCGATGTCGAGGTGGAGCGGCACGAGCGGATCACCAAGGAGTACGGACTGTAGGACGGATCGCCGCGGGTCGCTCTCGAAGCCCGCGGCGCCGCTCGGAGCCTTGAGCCAGGAAAACCGCACCGCCCGTGAGGAGGCCCCTCACGGGCGGTTCTTTTCCTGGTCATTAGAATCTGATTCGGCATATGGGGTGGACTGGGGAGGATCAAATGCTGGACCGATTCCGGCTGGACGGCAAGGTCGCGATTGTCACCGGCGCGTCCTCGGGGCTCGGCGTCGCGTTCGCCAGGGGTCTGGCCGAGGCGGGTGCGGACATCGTGATCGGCGCTCGTAGGAAGGACCGCCTTGAGGAGACCCGCGCCCTGGTCGAGGAGACCGGCAGGCGGTGCGTGGCCCTCGCCACCGACGTGGCCAAGCCAGAGGACTGCCAGGCCCTGGCCGAAGCCGCGGTCGCCGAACTGGGTGCGGTGGACATTCTGATCAACAACGCGGGTGTGGGCACCGCGGTCCCGGCGCTGAGGGAGACGCCCGAGCAGTTCCGGCAGGTGGTGGAGATCAACCTGTACGGCACCTACTGGATGGCGCAGGCCTGCGCCAGGGTCATGAAGCCCGGCTCCTCGATCGTCAATGTCGGTAGCATCCTGGGCGAGACGACCGCCGGGCTGCCGCAGGCCGCCTACAGCGCGTCCAAGGCGGGGGTCGTCGGCCTCACCCGTGACCTCGCCCAGCAGTGGACGAGACGTCGCGGCATCCGGGTCAACTGCGTCGAGCCGGGTTTCTTCGCCTCGGAGATGACCGATCAGTACGCGGAGGGCTACATGGCCTGGCAGCTTGAGCACCGGGTGCTGATGAACCGTCCCGGAGATCCGGCCGAACTCGTCGCGGCGGCGATCTTCCTCGCCTCGGACGCCGCCTCGTACGTCACCGGTGCGGTGATCCCGGTCGACGGCGGGATCCTGATCACCTGACCGGGACGGTCGCGGAGACCTTCTCCCCGGAGCCCGGACGGGCGGGCGCGCGGGGAGAAGAAAGGGGGGCGGGGGGGTCAGTAGCGCCAGTCGACGGCGTCGACGCTGTCATTGGTCTCGGGGGGCTCTTCGAAGGAGTAGCCCGGATACAGCGTGCGCTCCTCCCCCTCGTAGTCGATCAGCAGGACGTAGTAGCCGGTGTTGTTGATCCACGACGAGACGTTGTTCGCGGCGGTGGAGGAGCCGCCCACGCCGCCCGGCATCGGCACGTTGTTCAGATCGGTCGGGTAGCCCGCGGGGATGCTGTATCCCGGCCCGTTGAAGCCGTGGTCACGGTAGAGGCAGAGGCTGTTGAAGGGGCAGCTCGCGTTCTCCGCGAGCTGGACCACCCTCGGCGGCTGGTTGGAGGCCTGCTGCGCGGCCGCCGCGGTGGAGCCGGTGGAGGCCAGGAGCAGGGCGGCCGCGGTGCTGAACAGTCCTGTCGCGGTCCGTGCGAGGTGGGGATGACGCGATGAGATCTCACCCATGCGAATCCTCTTCGTGGTTTTTCGCTCACCCATTGTGAGCACTCTTGGCCATTAGAGCACCGTTACTTTAGGTAGTCGATAGTCGCGTTGAGTAAAAATTTCGAGGCGTGCTTCCGGTAGGGCGGTGTTCGCAATGTATTTGTGCAGGTCAGATGTAAGACGTGGTTAAGGTGCGGATTGACGCACCGAAAAGCCTTCCGGTCTCCCAGAGACCGCTTGAGGCTTTTAGGATTGAAGGAGGTATCTGGAATAATTTGCCGCTTCAGAGGTAGTGAACGCGCGGGAGAGGTGGCATAGTGCGGGCTGCGCTGGCACGAGGGATGGTCATCGCGACGATCGCGTTCACGGTGGTGGGCTGCGGCCCGATTCCGGACGGTCTGGACGACGGTACGAAGTCCTCCGGCGGCGGGCAGTCCGCGTCCGAGGCGCTCCAGGACCTGAAGAAGCTAGAGGTCAAGGGCCGCGCCTCGATGACCGGTTTCGACCGTGACGAGTTCGGGTCCGCGTGGTCGGACGTCGACAAGAACGGCTGTGACACCCGCAACGACATTCTCATCCGCGACCTGAAGGATGTGACCTTCAAGGAGGGCGGCAAGAAGTGCATCGTCCAGTCCGGCGTTCTCGACGATCCCTACAGTGGCAAGACCATCAAGTTCGAGCGTGGGACACGGACCAGTTCGGCGGTGCAGATCGACCATGTGATCGCGCTCGCCGACGCCTGGCAGAAGGGCGCCCAGGCGTGGACCGAGACCAAACGCAAGGAACTGGCCAACGACCCGCTGAACCTGCTGGCCGTCGACGGGCCGCTGAACAGCCAGAAGGGCGCCGGTGACGCGGCGACCTGGCTCCCGCCGCGTCACGCTTACCGATGCCCCTACGTCGAGCGCCAGATCAAGGTGAAGGTCAAGTACGGCCTGTGGGTGACCTCCGCGGAGAAGGACGCCATGCAGGCCGTACTCAAGGCCTGCTGATCAGTCGTCGTACTCGCGCTTCAACTTGATGATCTTTCCTGTCCTCGCCGACACGTAGACGTCGTACTCCCAGGCGCCCTTGCGCAGCTCGATCTTCCAGGCGCGCTGGCCGTGCTCCCACTCGCGCTCGACCTTGGTCACCCGCGCGCCGGGGACGCGCTTCTTGGCGATCTGTACGGCCTTGCGAGCGGAGATGTCCGCCGCGGTCGTGTCGGCGGCGGCGGTGGTGGTGATCGCCGTGCTGCCCGTCTGGTGCGCGGCGAGGGCGACGCCGCTCCCAGCGGTCAGCAGGGCGGCGGTTGCGAGGGTTCCGACGGTGATTCTGGTGATTCGCTTCATGGGTCAAGATTTGCGGAGATTTTGATAGGGGCATGCTAAGAGATCGTTAAGCGAGGGAAACCGGTTCTCGGATCTCACCCCTGGGCGGGCCGGATCGGGCTTCCCGGCTGTCCGGGATGTTCCCTGAGCCGTTCCCCGAACGCGGCCGGACGCCCGTGGAGGACCCGGTGCTCGTGCACGACGAGCCCCGCCGGAAAGGCGGGAACGTCTCCGCGGCGACCCGCTGAGTCTCTCAGGCGGAGGCCGAGGATCCTCAGGGCGTGGCGGCGGGCAGGAACAGGATCACGCCCGCCCCGCCCGCGGCAGAGGTCCGCAGGGACAGCGAGCCACCCGCCGACTCGGCGGTGCGGCGGGCGATGTCGAGGCCGAGGCCGGTCGACCCGGCCCCGCTCTCACCGCGCTGCAGCGGGTCGGAGGTGGCGAAGCCGGGGCCTGCGTCGGCGACGGTCAGCAGCACGCCGCCCTCGGCCGGCTCCAACCGTACGGAGAACGAGACCCCCTCGGGCGTGTGCGCGAACACGTTGCCGAGCAGCGCGTCCACGCAGGCGGCCAGCTCGTCCGCAGGGACGGAGACCGGCAACGGGCCGGGGGCCAGGTCGAGGGTGAAGTGCCGCGCCTGATCCTCGGCGAGCACCGACCAGAACGCGACCCGGGCCGCGGTCACCGCCGCCGCGTCGCACTCGGCCCGGTCCCGCACCCGCCGTCTGGCCTCGTTGATCACCGAGGTGACGGCGCGTTCCAGGGCGTCCACCCGGGCCTCGATCCTGGCCGACTCCTCAGGGTCGGTCAGGGACTCGGCCTCCAGCCTCAGCCCGGTCAGCGGGGTGCGCAGCCGGTGTGACAGGTCGGCGGCGCTCTCCCGCTCCTCCGCCAGCAGGCCGGTGATGCGCTCGGCCAGATGGTTGAGGGCGATGCCGACCGCGTGCACCTCGACGGGGCCGTCGGGCACGGTTCTGGCGGACAGGTCGCCCGCGGCGAGCCGGTGTGAGACCCCCGCCAGCGCGGTGATCGGCCTGATCACCGCGCGGGCCAGCCGGTCGCCGACCAGCACGCCCAGCCCGACCAAAGCCAGGCCGAGCGCCGCCAGTCCGGCCCAGACCTGGGGCACCCCCCTGGTCAGCCGGTCGTCGTCCAGGAACACCCGGACCACCGCGGTGCCCCCGGGCGCCCCCTGGACCGAGACCAGGATCTCCCTGCCGCCGGGGGCGGCGGCGGTGACACTGCGACCGAGGAAGGCCAGCTCCACAGCGGTGGAGCGCGGGGCCGGGGCACCGATCAGCCGGCCGTCGGAGAGGAAGACGGTGACCGGGTGCGAGGTCTGTTCCGTGGTGAGCCGCAGGGTCTCGGCGTCCACGGCGCCGACCGCGACGGCCACCGACTCGGCCTCGCTCTCGGCCTCGCTGACCGCCCCGCTCACCGCCACCGTGCGGACCAGGAGCGCCAGCGGGACCATCAGCGCGATCAGTACCAGGGAGGTGGTCGCCGCGACCAGCAGGGTCAGCCAGCGCCTCATGCCGGGGCGGCCAGTCGCACGCCGACGCCCCGGACGGTCTGCAGGTAGCGGGGCTCCTGGGAGGTCTCGCCCAGCTTGCGGCGGAGCCACGACAGGTGGACGTCCACGGTCTTGTCGGCTCCGCCGTAGGGGATCTGCCAGACGTGGGTGAGCAGTTCCCGCTTGGTGACCACCTCGCCGGGGCGGGCGGCCAGGTAGTGGAGCAGGTCGAACTCCCGGGGACTCAGATCCAGCGGCGCCCCGTCCAGGGTCGCCTCCCGGGTACGCGGGTCGATCCGCAGGCCCCCGACGGTGACCGAGCTGTCGGCGCGGTTCTCGCCGGCCACCCGCCGGAGCACCGCCCGGATCCGGGCGTCGAGCTGGGTCGCGCTGAACGGCTTGACCACGTAGTCGTCGGCGCCCGCGTCCAGCAATCTGACCATCTCCGCGTCCCCGTCCCGCGCGGTCGCCACGATCACCGGGACCCGGCTCACCGCCCGGAGCATCCGAAGGAGGTCCAGCCCGTCCATGTCGGGCAGGCCGAGATCGAGTACCACCAGGTCGGGGCGTTCCTCAACGGCCAGCCGGAGGCCGTCGAGAGCGGCGGGAGCGGACGACACGGCGTGACCGCGGTCGCGCAGGCCCCGGGTGAGGGAGGTGCGGATCGCGGCGTCGTCCTCGATGAGCAGTACGTTCGACATTTGCCGCCACGTTAGCCTCCTTCCACACCACGTCAAAAGCGGGTTATCGGCCCCTTAACCTTGCCTTATCGTTTCAGGTGGCACAGTGAACGCATGCGCAAGCGTCTTCCCCTGGTCGTGGCCGGATGGCTGGTCACCGGACTCCTCGCGACCGGAGCGGGGGTGGCGGTGATCGACCATATCAGCGAGCCGCTGACGACCGCCGGGCTCCGGCCCCTCTCCGCGGCCGAGGTCGACGAGGCTCTCGTCCTCGCCTCGTCGCTCCCCGGCGCTCCCTCCACCGCTCCGACGGTGGTCGGCGGGGCCGGGAGCACCCCGAGCCCCGCTCCGACGGCTTCCGCCACACCCGCCGCGGACACCGGCAAGAGCCGGGTGATCGCCACGATGGGCGGGAGGGTCATCGCCCGATGCGAGAACGGCCTGGTCACGCTCCGCTCGTGGAGCCCGGCCCAGGGTTTCCAGGTCGACGACGTCGAGCGCGGACCCGACGCCCGGGCCCGTGTCGAGTTCGAGTCGGAGGAGACCGAGGTCAAGGTCGAGGTGCACTGCTCGGCCGACGGACTGCCCGTCCACCGCGTCCACACCTGATCGGCCGAGTCGGGGAGCCCCCGCCCCGAGTGGAGCGACATGCCGCCCCGGTGTGCCGAGTCGCCGGTGGCTTCACCAGCCATGATCCGGAAGCGGTCGCCTCCCGTCACGCCCGCTCGTGGGGACGAGCGGCTCACACCGTGCCGTCCGCCTGGGCGGACGTGGCCGGACCCAGTTCGGCGCCGAAGTCGCGCGCGATTCTGCGCATCCCCTCGGTGAGGTCCCGCCGGTCGAGCGCGGAGATCCGCTCGGCGGGCCCGGAGACCGACAACGCGGCGACGGTCCGCGCCCCGTCGTGTACGCCCACCGCCAGGCAGTGCACGCCGATCTCCTCCTCGCCCAGGTCCATCGCGTACCCGTGCTCGCGCACCCGCTCAAGCTCGGCGAGCATCCCCTGCAGGTCGGTGATCGTGTTGGCGGTCCGCCGGGGCATGCCGGTGCGCTTGACCAGCGACGCCACCTCGGTGTCCGGCCGGTCGGCCATCAGTACCTTTCCCACCGCCGTGCTGTGCGGCAGCACCCGCCTGCCGACCTCGGCGAACATCCGCAGCCGCCGCGGCGAGAGCGCCTGGGCGACGTAGACCACGAAGTCCCCCTCCAGCACCGCCAGGTTGGCCGTCTCGCCCCACAGTTCGACCATCTTCGTCAGGTGGGGCTGCGCCCACACGCCGACCATGCGATCGGCCACCCCGCCGAGCCGTACCAGCGCGCCGCCCAGGGCGTAGCGGCGGTCGGACTCCTGGCGCACGTAGCCCCGCGCGAGCAGGGTGCGCAACAGCCGGTGGATCGTCCCGTAGGGCAGGCCGGTCCTGGCCGCGATCTCGGAGAGCCCCGCCTCCCCGCCCTGCTCGGCCAGCGCCTCCAGCACGTCCAGTGCCCGGTCGACCGACTGCACAGCGCTCATGTGACCTCCTCGCCGGGCGACCCCGGATCCTTGCCTGTCCCGTGGCCGCCGGACGGCTCGTTCACGGCACCTCCGTGAGCCCGCGCAGCGAGGCGTCGAGGACCTGGGCGGTGTGCGCCACGGGGATGGGCGCGTCTCCCCGGCGGCGGATCGCCGAGGCGATCTGCATGGTGCAGCCGGGGTTGGCCGAGACCAGCAGGTCGGCGCCGGTGGCCAGCACCCGCTCCGCCTTGCGGTCACCGAGATCCCTGGCGGCCTGGGGCTGGAACAGGTTATAGGTTCCCGCGGAGCCGCAGCAGATCGCCGACTCGGCGATCTCCTTCAGCACCAGGCCGGGCACGCCTTCCAGGAGCCTGCGAGGCTCGGACCTTATCCCCTGCGCGTGGGCCAGGTGGCAGGCGTCGTGGTAGGCCACGGTGAGCGGCAACGGGTGCCGTTCGGCCACCGGCCCGAGCGCGGCGAGATACTCGGCCAGGTCGGCGACTCTGATCGCCCGTGCCCTGTCGGCCCACTCGCCTCCCTCGGCTTCGAGGATCTCCGCGTAGTCCTTCATCGTCGATCCGCAGCCGGCGGCGTTGACCACGATCGTGTCGACGCCCGCCCGCTCGAAGGTGGAGATCGTCCGCTTCGCGAATCGCAGGGCCTGCCTCTCCTGGCCCGAGTGCAGTGACAACGCCCCGCAGCAGCCCTGCGACGGCGGGATCACCACGTCGCAGCCCTCCATCGAGAGCACCCGGGCCGTGGCCGCGTTCACCTGAGGGAAGAACTCGCCCTGCACGCAACCGGTGAGCATCCCGACCGTCGCCCTGCGCGGCCCCCGCGCCGGGAGCACGCGCGGCAACTCCTCCCTGGCGGCGGCCGGAGGAGCGAGGTCGGCCATCGCGGCCAGGGACGGGTTGATCCGCTCCAGCCTCGGGGCGATCGCGCGGCGCAGTCCGGCACTGAGCCGCAGCGGCAGTCGCATCGCCCGTAGTCGCCGGGGGTAGGGGAACAGCTGGAAGACCAGCGCCCGCAGCGCCCGGTCATCGGGCTTCCGCACGTGTACCTGCTCCACCTCGGCGCGGGTCTGCTCGATCAGCCGGTCGTACCTCACCCCGGACGGGCAGGCGGACACGCACGACATGCACCCCAGGCACGCGTCGAAGTGCCCGGCCATCTCAGGTGTCAGCGGTGTGCCCTCGACGTGCTGCTTCATCAGATGGATCCGGCCGCGGGGGGAGTCCATCTCCTCGCCCCACAGGACGTATGTCGGGCATGAGGGCAGGCAGAAGCCGCAGTGCACACAGTCATTGATCAGCTTCGGGTCCATGTCAGATCCCTCCCGCGAACCGGCCGGGGGACATCCTCCGGTCGGGGTCGAACCGTTCCTTGATCCGCCGCATCAGCGGCAGCGCGCCCGACGGGCCCCAGCGATCCACCCGGCGGGCGATCTCGGGAGGCGCGGTGAGCACGGTCAGTCCGCCGCCGAGCCTGCGGAGGTCGTCGCGCAGGCCCGCCACGAACTCGGCGAAGGCCGCCTCGTCGACGTCCGCGGGCAGGGCGACCCGCAGGACCGCCGAGGCCACCGAGCCGCGTACCCGCGCGGGCAGCCCGCGCGCGGCGACCGCCCGCAGTGCCAGGTGCGCGGCGGCGGGCGGGACCCGCAACTCCAGCAGTACGTCCGCACCGGGCGGTACCGCCCACCAGGCGGGCGCCTCCGCGGTGATCAGCGCGCTCCCGTACCCGTCCATGAGCCGGCGCACGGTCTCCGCCCGGGCACCTGCGGCCACCCCTTCGACGAGTGCGGACACGGTGGGCGGGCCCAGCAGGTCCGGCCAGTCCAGCTCGATCGCGCTCGGCTCGGCCAGGGCGGCCGCGAGCTCGGTGACCAGCTCGGTCGTTCCGTGGCCGGCGCCGGCCAGGGAAGCCGGCTCCACGGTGATCCAGCGGCGGTCGGCCGGGATCGGGTGGAGACGGAAGGTGGCCTCCGTGATGACACCGAGCGTGCCGTACGAACCGGTGAAGAGCTTGCCCAGGTCGTAGCCCGCGACGTTCTTGACGACGCTGCCGCCCGAGGAGGCGATCGTGCCGTCGGCCAGCACGACCGTGATGCCGATCAGCAGGTCGCGGGCGGTGCCGTAGCGGAACCTGCGGGGGCCGGCGACCGCGGTGGCGAGCATGCCGCCGACCGTGCCGGCGCGCGGGGCGCCGTCCAGGGCCAGTTCCTGCCCGAACCGCGAGAGCGTGGAGTCGAGGACGTCGAGGGAAAGCCCGGCGCTGACCCGCGCCACGAGGTCGCCGGCGGAGTGCTCGACCGCCGATCCGTCGCCGAGGAGCAGGCGGCGGGTGTCGATCAGCAGGTCACACCGCTCGGGGGGATTTCCCCAGCCCAGCTTCGTGCCGCCTCCTGCCGGGACCACGGCCAGGTCGTGCGCGGCCGAGACACGCATCAGCGCGGCGACCTCATCGGTGTTCTCGGGCAGGGCCACCCAGCGGGGGAGGATCCCACCCGCTGTCCTGTCGGGTGTCGCCGGGCGGACCGTCACACCCGTCTCGTGCAGTGCCTCCATCAGAAGTGCTCCGCCTGTCCGGACGCGACCAGCGGGTGCACGCCCTTGCGGACCCCGGGGACCTCGCCGCACAGCCGCGGGGTCGGGAAGATCTTGCCCGGGTTCGACAGGCCGCGGGGGTCGAAGGCGCAGCGCACCAACTGCATGGTGTTGAGGTCGTCGTCGGAGAACATTTTTGGCATATATCGGGATTTGTCCACTCCGACGCCGTGCTCACCGGTGATGGAACCGCCGTGCTCGATGCACAGGTCGAGGATCCTTCCCGAGACGATCTCCGCCCGCTCGCCCGCGCCCGGCTCCGCGTCGTCGAACAGCACCAGCGGGTGCAGGTTGCCGTCACCGGCGTGGAAGACGTTCGCGACCCTGATCCCGTACTCGCGGGAGAGCCCGTCGATCCTCGCCAGCACCTCGGGCAGCGCGGTCCGCGGCACGACGCCGTCCTGGACGATGTAGGCGGGGCTGATCCGGCCCACCGCGGCGAACGCCGACTTGCGGCCACGCCAGATGGCCGCCCGCTCCACCGGGTCGTCGGCGACCCGTATCTCGAACGCGTCGTTCTCCCGGCAGATCCGCGTCACCTCGCCGAACTGGTGCGCGACCTCCTCCGCCGGGCCGTCCAGCTCCACGATGAGCACCGCGCCGGCCCCCTCGGGGTAGGCGCACGCCACGGCCGCCTCGGCCGCCTCGACGGCCAGGGCGTCCATCATCTCGATCGCGGCCGGCACGATGCCGCCGCCGATGATCGCCGAGACCGCCCGCCCGCCCCGCTCGATGTCCTCGAACGCCGCCAGCAGCGTCGTCACGGCCTCAGGAAGCCGGCTCAGCCGTACGACGACCTTGGTCGCGATGCCGAGCGTGCCCTCCGAGCCGACGAACGCGCCCAGCAGGTCGTAGCCGGAATCGACGTCGGTGAGTTCGACGATGTCGCCGTCCGGGGTGACGATCTCCAGGCCGACCACGTGGTTGACCGTGAAGCCGTACTTCAGGCAGTGCGCGCCGCCCGAGTTCTCCGCCACGTTGCCGCCGATCGTGCAGACCTGCTGGCTGGAGGGGTCGGGGGCGTAGTAGTAGCCCAGGTCGCGGACGGCCTCGGTGATCGCCAGATTGGTGACCCCCGGCTCCACGGTCGCCCGCCGGTTCGGCACGTCGACGGAGAGGATTCGCCGCATCTTCGAGGTCACCACCAGCACCCCGTCGCTCCTGGGCAGAGCCCCGCCGGACAGACCCGTCCCGGCGCCCCTGGCCACGAACGGCAGACCGTGCTCGTTGCAGATCCGCACCACGGCCGCGATCTGCTCGGCGCTCTCCGGAAGCACCACGACGCCGGGAGTGGCTCGGTGGTGGGTCAGCCCGTCACATTCGTAGGTGCGCAGCCGTACGGGGTCGGTGATCACCGACCCGGGGCCGAGGAGTTCCTCGAACCTGCGGGCCGACTCGTCCAGTGTCTTTGTCGGCATCGTTCCTCCTGCGATGTGACCGAGGGCCCGGCGACGACAGGGACGCCGTTGCTGTCGCCCACCGGCCTACATCAGCCGATTAACGACATAACCCTCATCTTGCATTCTCGCTCAGTGCGGGGGCGCCGGCGTTTCTACCGTGCCTGGGGCCCTCGTCCAGCAGGCCGGCGAACTCCCGCTGGACGGACCGGCAGTCGGGGGCCGGCGAGGTACGGGCCGGGCCGGGCGGGGAGTGGCGGATGCGGAGGTGGAGCCGGCCTTTGATCATCGTGATCAGGACGCCCCTGGCCCACCCCTCGTCCGCGGTCTTTCGCGCGTAGAACTCCCTCGTCGCCCGGTTGTCCAGCATGTCCAGCAGGACGATGTGGTGGCCCCACGGGATCGGCCGCCCGGTCTGCGGGACGGAGTCCGGCCAGGCCGCCGCGAACGCCCTCATGTAGAGGAGGTTGGTCCGCGAGTAGCCCATGGCCTCGGGGAAGGCGCCGCGCAGGTCGATCGAGAGCCGGGGCACCGCCTTCCTGCCCCAGTCGTCGTCCGTCTGCCGTTCGAGGATGTGGCGGCCGATCCGCCAGTACTGCCGGATCAGCTCGGCATCGGTGGTGAGCAGGGCCACCCGTCCCCGGCTGCCGGTGATCTCGCGCTTGACGGCGTCGAGCAGCGACCCGTAGTCGCCCCGACCGGCTTCCTCGCCGTTCCTGTCATCACTCATGCACGCAAAGTATCCACTCGGCCCGGCCTCCGCATCCGCCGCCGGTGACCGCCTGGAGTGAGGAATCCTCGTCAGGGGATGAGGATTCCTCACCGTCGGGCCGGTCATGTCATGGCATACGCGCATAGGCAGGGAGAGTAAGGAACTCCGCGAAGTCGTCGTCCAGGGCGACCTCCTTGAACAGCGCGGTCGCCTGGTCGTAGAGGGCCTCGTCGTATCCGGGCTCTTCCTTGATCTTGGCGAGTTCCTCGTCGATGATCTGCTCGACCAGTTCCCTGGTCACCGGGGCGCCGGTGTCGGCGAGCTTGATGTCGTTGTGGATCCACTGCCAGATCTGGGAGCGGGAGATCTCGGCGGTCGCCGCGTCCTCCATCAGGTTGTGGATCGCGACCGCGCCCAGCCCGCCCATCCAGGCGGCCAGGTAGCGCAGTGCCACGTCCACGTTGTTGCGCAGCCCCGCCTCGGTGATGTCACCGGGAGTCTTGGCGACCGCGAGCAGGTCGGCGGCGGAGACGGAGACGTCCTCGCGCAGGCGGTCGAGCTGGTTCGGCCGCGATCCGAGGACGGCGTCGAAGACCTCGCGGCAGATCGGTACCAGGTCGGGGTGGGCGACCCACGAACCGTCGAAGCCGTCGCCGGACTCGCGGGTCTTGTCGGCGGTGACCTTCTCCAGGGCGATCTTGTTGACCTCGGGGTCGCGGCGGGAGGGGATGAACGCGGCCATCCCGCCGATGGCGTGGGCCCCGCGCCGGTGGCAGGTGCTGACCAGGAGCTCGGTGTAGGCGCGCATGAACGGGGCGGTCATCGTCACCGCGTTCCGCTCGGGCAACAGGAACTCGCGGCCGCGGGTGCGGAACTTCTTGATCACGCTGAAGAGGTAGTCCCAGCGGCCCGCGTTGAGGCCGGCGGAGTGGTCGCGGAGCTCGTAGAGGATCTCCTCCATCTCGAACGCGGCCGGGTAGGTCTCGATGAGCACCGTCGCCCGGATCGTGCCCTGGGCGATGTCGAGCAGTTCCTGGGCCCGGACGAAGACGTCGTTCCAGAGGCGGGCCTCCAGGTGCGACTCCATCTTCGGCAGGTAGAAGTACGGGCCCTTGCCCTTGGCGATCTGCCGCTGAGCCGAGTGGAAGAAGTAGAGCCCGAAGTCGACGAGGGAGGCGGAGAACGGCGTCCCGTCGAGGGTGAGGTGCTTCTCCTCCAGGTGCCATCCGCGGGGGCGGACCACGATGGTGGCCAGCTCGGAGTCGGGCTTGAGGGTGTAGCTCTTCTCCCCGACGGAGAAGTCGATGGTCCGGTCAAGCGCGTCGCGGAGATTGAGCTGGCCGTTGACGGTGTTTTCCCAGGTGGGGGCGTTGGCGTCTTCGAAGTCGGCCAGCCAGACCTTGGCGCCGGAGTTCAGTGCGTTGATCGTCATCTTCCGGTCGACCGGGCCGGTGATCTCCACGCGGCGGTCTTCCAGGCCGGGCGCGGGCGGGGCGACGTGCCACTCGGACTCGCGCACGTGCCTGGTCTCGGGCAGGAAGTCGAGGGTGCCGCCCGCCGACAGCTCCGCCTGACGGTCCTGGCGGGCCTGGAGCAGTTCCAGGCGCCGGTCGTTGAACTCGCGCTGGAGGGTGGCCACGAAGGCCAGTGCCTCCGGGGTGAGGATCTCGTCAAAGCGGTCCTGGCCGGGGCCACTGATCTCAACGCCGTCCATGAGCCCTCTTTCCGTATCGTGGAAAATTGTTTCTGAACTGTGGAATAGACGCTACTTGACGGCCGGTTCCCGGTCAAAGGCAGGGTCCCCCTCAGGGCTCGCTCGGGGAATTCCCCGATGATCTGGGGGATGTAGTGGGAGACAGTTGGATCAGCGCCTCCCGGTAGAGGGAGAGGACGGACAAGTCATGAATGGGAAGTGGAGACTTCCCGGAAAGTCGAGGATCGGGCGCATGAAGAGGAACACGATCGTCGCCGGTGGGCTGTTGGGGGCGGTTTTCATGCTCTCGGGATGCGAGTTCGCCCTGGACTTCCGCGACCGGCAGCAGGACGTCGTCTCCTACGACGTCACCGGCAGGGTGACGGCCCTGGACGTCGCCACGGGCTCGGGCGACATCGTGGTCACCGAGTCGGACCGGCAGGCCGTCCACGTGACCGAGACCATCCACTGGCGCGGCGGCGACAGGCCCACCACCCAGCACCCGGTGGACGGTGGCACGCTCACCCTGCGGCACCGCTGCGACGGGCCGAGCTGCTCGGTCGACTACAAGGTCGAGATCCCGCCGGGTCTGACGGCCAAGCTCGACACCGGTTCCGGCACCATCACGCTGCGCGGGCTGACCGGGGGAGTACACGCCGAGAGCGGCTCCGGCGACGTCGAGGCGGGAAACCTGGGGTCCAAGCAGTTCACCGCCGACACCGGCTCCGGCGAGGTCGAGGCGAAATTCACGGTCATGCCCGACAGGGTGGAGATCGAGACCGGTTCCGGCGACGTGGCCGCCTACCTTCCCAAGGGCAGCTACGACGTGACCACCGAGACCGGTTCCGGCGACGAGACCGTGGAGGTGGTCAGGGACCCCTCGGCGCCGCACAAGATCACGCTGAGGACCGGTTCCGGCGACGCCCGGGTCCTGCTCTCCTGAACCGGCGGGCACCGACACCGGCCCCGCGCCGCCCGGCGGACGGAGCGGTGATAACCAGGTGATGACGGAGCGGTTCCCGTGGCACCATCGGGGGGAAGAGACCCGGGGTGTTCGGGCGTTCACTCATATGAGAAGAACGCATACGGACCCACCATCTGAATGGAGCGACGACATAGACACTCGTGAGCCGCTGGACATCGATCGATTCGACGACCTGCTCGACACCGGCGAGATGGATCTGGCCGAGCGCCAGGCGCTGCGCCGGGTGGCGGGCCTCTCCACGGAGCTGGAAGACGTCACCGAGGTCGAATACCGCCAGCTGCGACTTGAGCGGGTCGTCCTGGTCGGCGTCTGGACCTCCGGTACGGCGATCGACGCCGAAAACTCCCTCCTGGAGCTCAAGCTCCTCGCCGAGACCGCGGGTTCACAGGTGCTGGAGGGATTGATCCAGCGCCGCCAGAAGCCCGACACGGCGACCTACATCGGTTCGGGCAAGGCGCAGGAGCTCGCCGACATCGTCTCCGCCACCGGTGCCGACACCGTGGTGTGCGACGGTGAGCTGAGCCCCGGCCAGCTTCGCCAGCTCGAGGAGACGGTAAAGGTCAAGGTCATCGACCGGACCATGCTGATCCTCGACATCTTCGCCCAGCACGCCAAGAGCCGCGAGGGTAAGGCCCAGGTCGAGCTCGCGCAGCTCAACTACCTCCTGCCGCGCCTGCGAGGCTGGGGTGGCAACCTGTCCCGCCAGGTCGGTGGGCGCGCCGCGGGCGGTGTCGGCATGGGCGGTCGCGGTCCCGGTGAGACCAAGATCGAACTGGACCGCCGCCGAATCCGTGAGCGGATGGCCAAGCTACGCCGCCAGATCGGCGGGATGACCACCGCCCGCGAGACCAAGCGGGCCCGACGCCTGCAGCGCGAGGTCCCCGCCGTGGCCATCGCCGGATACACCAACGCGGGCAAGTCCTCGCTGCTGAACCGGCTGACCGGCGCCGGAGTGCTGGTCGAGGACGCCCTGTTCGCCACGCTCGACCCGACGGTCCGCAGGGCGCACACGCCCGACGGCCGCCTGTTCACGCTGGCCGACACGGTCGGGTTCGTCCGGCACCTGCCGCACCAGCTCGTCGAGGCGTTCCGCTCCACGCTTGAGGAGGTCGGCGATGCCGACCTGATCCTGCACGTGGTCGACGGCTCGCACCCCGACCCCGAGTCGCAGCTCGCCGCGGTACGTGAGGTGTTCGCCGACATCGAGGGCGTCCGCGACATCCCGGAGATCGTGGTCATCAACAAGGCCGACGCCGCCGACCCGGTGGTGCTGGCCCAGCTGACCGCGCGGGAGAAGCACACGGTCGTGGTCTCGGCCCGCACGGGCGCCGGGATCGACGAGCTGAGGGCCGTGATCGAGCGGGAACTGCCCCGGTTCGACCAGGAGGTCAGGCTTCTGGTGCCGTACGAGCGCGGCGACCTGATCTCCAGGGCGCACGGGGAGGGCGAGGTCCTCGGCATCGAGCACACCGAGGACGGCACGGTGCTGCACGCCAGGGTTCTGCCCGGCCTCTTCGCCGAGCTGGAGAAGACCGCCAAGCCGGTCGAGACCGTCTGATCGGTTCCTTCCGCCGTACCGCCTCCCGAGGCGGTACGGCGGCGTCCTTACTTACCTCTCGCGGCGGAACATGACCAGCGCCACGTCGTCCTCCCTGGCGCCGAACCTCTCGATCAGCCGGTCGCAGAAGGCCTCCAGATCCTCCTCCACCTCCTCGGCCAGGTGCTGTACGATCTCCAGGCTCTCGTCGAGCAGCTTGTCGCGGTCCTCGATGAGTCCGTCGGTGAACATCAGCACCGAGCCTCCCTCCGGTACGTTCACCCGGTCGACCCGGTAGCTCTCCTCGGCCACGCCCAGCAGGAGATTGCCCATGCGGTGGTAGTGGGCCCGGCCGTCGGCGATGAGAAGAGGCGGGATGTGCCCCGCGTTGGCGACCTCCATCTCCCCGGTCACCGGGTCGAGCAGGAGCAGGCAGACGGTGGCCGTCATACCCGGGTGGTAGCGCCGCAGCACGTCGTTGAGCAGGGCCATCGACGTGCCGAGATCCGAGGTGCCGATGATGGAGGCGCGCAGCGCGTGGCGCAGTTCCGCCATGACGGTGGCGGCCAGCAGCGAGTGTCCCTGGACGTCGCCGATGGCGATGAGCACCCGCTCGCCCAGCCGCAGGACCTCGTAGAAGTCTCCACCGACCTCGACGTTGTCGACCGCCGGCTGGTAACGCCAGCTGATCGTGAGCCCGGGGACCTCGGGAATCCGCGCCGGCAGCAGGCTGCGCTGCAGGGTGATGGCGATCGCGTGCTCCTCGGCGTACGCCCGGAGCGCGTCCACGGCGAGGGCGAGGGCCTGGCCGAGCTGGCGCAGCACGTTGGACTCGTCGGCGTCGAGCGGCGGGACCCCGTCCACCCCGAGGTAGACGGGAGGCCTGCCCAGCTTGGTGCGGCAGACCACGACCGAGGCGTCGCCGCTGATCTTCGTGTCGGGCAGCATCCCCGTCCACTTGGCGGTGGGGACCGTGAAAACTTGGGTTCCCGCGGCATCGCCCAGGGACATCGCGCCCAGCCTGGTCAGCGTCTCCGGCGTCGCGATCTTGGCGACGGCGGCGTTCTCCAGAGGTACGACGGTGAACCTGCGGATCCGGCCATCGGGAAGCAGCGCGAGCGTGCTCCCCCGCCGCTCCAGGATTCGGGAGGCCCCCTCGACGGCCGTGCTGAGGAGCTCGTCGAAGGTCTCGGCGGAGTTCATCGAGAGCGTGACCTCGGTGAGAGCGGCGAGCCGCCGGGCCATCAGTTCGGCGCGCTGCCGGGCGCGGTAGTAGCGCAGCGTGGCCTCGACCGTCGCGGCGAACTCGTCAGGCTCGACCGGCTCGGCCAGGTAGGCGTCGGCTCCACGTTCGAGCCCCTGGGCGCGGTCGGCCGGGGTGATCGCCGCTCCGGAGATCTGGATGACCGGTATCGACGACGTCGCCGCATCGGCCTTGATCTGCTCGCAGACCTCGTAGCCGCTGATGTCGGGCAGTCGTACGTCGAGGACGACCAGGTCCGGCTGGAGCTCTCTGACCTTGGTGAGCGCCTCCAGGCCGCCGGTGGCCTGCACGACCTGGTGACCCGAGCGGCGCAGCCAGCTCGACAGGATGTACAGCTTGGTCGGGGTGTCGTCCACGACCAGCACCGTCGCTCCGCCGCTACCCATGGGCGTGTCCCAGAGCGCTTCCGATCGCCTCCAGCAGGGTGTCACGGCGGAGCCCCTGCTTGGAGATCACCATGTGTGCTCCTTCCGGGGCCTGCCGCGACGTGGCGACGGTCACGATGATCACCGGTATCCCGCGCAGCCGCTCGTCGTCGGCCATCCGCGACATCAGTGCGGTGCCGTCGAGACGGGGCATCAGCAGGTCCACCAACGCGAGGTCGGGCGGGTTCGCGGACATCGCCTCCAGCGCGCTCAGCCCGTCGGAGGCCTCGTCGATGTGTGTGGCGAAGCCGGTGAGCATCCGTCGTACCGTGGCGCGGAACTCCGTGTCGTCGTCCACGATCAGCAGCCGGTCGATCACCGGAGCCTCGTCGTTCCGGTAGGGCAGTCTCAAGGTGGCCGTGGTTCCGGATCCCACCGTGCTGGTCAGCTGCAGTCCGCCGCCCAGGGCCTCGGCCAGCCTGCGGGCGTACGGCAGGCCGAGGCCGGTCCCCTTGGTCCGCGCCTGGATCTTCCCCGGCACCTGGAAGAACTCCTCGAAGACGCGTTCCAGGTGCTCCTCGGGCACGCCTATCCCCGTGTCGGTCACGGTGAAGACCAGGTCGTGGGTGGCGGCGTCGATGCTCACCGCCAGCTTGACCTCGCCCCGCTCGGTGAACTTCAGCCCGTTGGAGAGCAGGTTCCGCAGGATCCGGGTGAGCATCACCTCGTCCACCATCATCTCCAGCGGTGTCTGCGGGATCTCCACCGTGAGCGTCACCTCGTCGTTGCCGCTGGTGGGGCGGAGCGTCAGGCGCAGTCGTTCCGCCAGCGCCACCAGGTCGACCATGGAGAGCTGCGGATCGAGCCGCCCGGCTTCGGCCTTCGCCATGTCGAGCAGCTCGCTCACCAGCGCCAGAAGCGTCTGCGCAGAGGAGCCGATGAGGTTCACCTGGTGGAGCTGCTCGACGGCCAGGGGCTCCCCGCCGGGGCCCACCAGGAGGCGGACCAGGCCGATGATCGAGTTGAGCGGGGTGCGCAGCTCGTGGCTGACCGTGGCCCAGAACCTGTTCTTCGCGTCGCTCGCCGCCCGGAGCTGCGCGGACTTCTCATCCAGCTCGGCGTAGAGCGCCACGACGCCGCGGTTGGTCTCCTCCAGTTCCTCCGAGAGCTGGTTGTAGAGTGCCAGCACTCCCTGGTTGGTCTCCTGCAACTCGGTGTTGAGCTGCAGGACCTCCTCCAGGGTCTCGGCGAGCTCGCGGTTCTGCAGGCGCAGCTCGTCGAGGGCGGTGGTGGGCGTCGCGGTGGCGAGTACGGCGCGTATCTCCTCTGCCGAGCGCCTCGGCTCGCGGCCCTGCGGGAGCCGTTTGACCATGCTTATTCTTCCCTCGGCGGGATCGAGCTCGATGAGGTCGACGAGACGCCCCGCCAGCATCACGCCGCCCGACGGGCTGAAACCGGTCTTCGCCGAGAAGTCAAAGGTGACGAGCAGGGCATCCCGCTCCAGCCGGAAGGCGACAGAGGCTTCGATCTCGGCGTCGAGAAGTTCTCTGCCGATCTCGCTCAGCGCGGTGGCCACCCGGATCTGGTCCTGGGCCTCCAACCCGACGCTCTCCGCCACCTCGCGGCCGAGCCTGCGCATGGCGAAGACGTCCTGGTCGCCCTGGACGTCGACCCTGATCAGCTCGTCCCCGGTCATGCGCCCGGCCTGACGGCGACCACGCAGGCGTCGTCCCTGCGGGTGCCGGCGTCGCGCAGCAGCGTGCCGGCGACGACGGAGGGGAGGCGCGTGACGAGCCCGGGGTAGGAGGTGATGTCCCAGCGCTCGGACAGTCCGTCGGAGTGGAGCAGGACGACGCTGTGCCGTGGCACGGTGTACTCGTACTGGCGAAGGGTCCTGGCCTTGTGGCCGGCGATGCCCGGCACCGAGATCATCCCCTGACGGCCGTCGCCGTGGGCGATCCACGCGGAGATGTTACCGAGGCCGGCGAAGCTCACCGTGCCCGCGGCACCGTCGATCCGGGCCACGGCGACGGCGCCGCCCCTGGTGTGGCTCAGGCCGGTGTGGATGCGCTCCAGGACGGTGACCGGTGCGAGGTCCGCGTGCCGCAGGAACAGGCGCACCGCCTCTCGGGAGGCGTGGGCGGCGGCGGGGCCGTGCCCGAGCCCGTCGCAGAGCATCACGGTCATCGCGGCGCCGGTCTCGGTGACCACGAAGGCGTCGCCGCAGACGGGTTCCTCACCGATCGGGCGGGTCAGGCCGCTCACCTGGGACCGAGGCAGCGGAGCGCCCTGCGCGACGAAGTACATGCCGAGCACGGTTCCCCGGCCGGGCACGGAGTGAACCTCGTATCCGCTGGCCATCCGGGCGATGCCCCCCAGCCCGATGCCGAGCGTGCCCGCCGTGGAGTAGCCGTCGCGCAGGGCGCGGGAGACATCGTGCATCCCCGGCCCCCGGTCGATCGCGAGGACCTCGACCGCCGAGTCCAGTTCGGGATGCGGCCGGATCAGCATGACCCCCTCGACCGCGTGCTTCACCAGGTTCGACGCGGCCTCGCTCACCGCCACGGCGACCCGCCCGGTGTCCTCCTCGCCGAATCCCCGGATCTCGGCGAGTGCCACGGCGGTACGGCGGAGCGCGCCGATCGCACTGGCGTCCTCGGCGCGCACCCAGACGTCGGGCTGCGAGCGGATCAGCGTGCCCATTTCGTCACCGTGATCAGCGTGCCCTCGCCAGGGGTCGATTCCAGGGCGAATTCGTCGACCAGACGGCGGGAGCCGCTGAGGCCGAGACCGAGGCCGTTACCCGTGGTCCACCCGTCGGTCAGCGCCTGCTCGATGTCCGGGATGCCGGGCCCGTTGTCGCTGAAGGTCATCCGCAGGCCCCGCCGTACACCCTTGTGCACGACCTCGACCCGCACCTGTCCTCCTCCGGCGTAGACCAGGGCGTTGCGGGCCAGCTCGCTGGCCGCGGTCACCACCTTGGTCTGGTCGACCAGGGACAGGCCCACGTTCACGGCGACGGTCCTGACGCGCTGGCGGACCAGCACGACGTCGCCGTTGACGTTGATGGGCAACTCCTCTGCGCTTGTCACCAGGCGGCCGCAGAGGTCTGGGAGCTTTCGGTCTGGTTCAGCAGCGCGACGCCCTTCTCCAGATTGAGCGCCGTGCGCACGCCACCGAGGGAGAGGCCGAGCTCGACGAGGGTGATCGCCACCGCCGGGCGCATGCCGACGACGATCGTCTCGGCGTCGAGCATGCGGGAGATCGCCGCGATGGTGGCCAGCATCCGGCCGATGAAGGAGTCGACGATCTCCACGGCGGTGATGTCGATGATCACTCCTCGCGCGCCGGTCGCGACCACCTTCTCAGAGAGGTCCTCCTGGAGCGCGAGCACGCTCATGTCCTGCAGGTCGATCTGGATGGAGACGATCAGGATGTCGCCGAGTTTGAGGATGGGCACGCGTTCCATCAGGCCTCCACCGTCCGTACGGCGATACGGGACTGCCCGCCGTTGACGACCTTGACGCCGCTCGCCCGCAACGTGTGGGCCAGCGCGTCGGCGAGCGTGGCCTTGGTCACGATGTCGCCGAACTCGATGCCGAGGGTGACGATGGTGTGGGCGATCTGCGGGCGGATGCCGGAGATCACGCACTCGGCGCCCATCAGCCGGGCCGCCACCACGGTCTTGAGCAGGTGCTGCGCGACCTCGGTGTCCACGGCCGGCACCCCGGTGATGTCGATGACCGCGTGCTCGGAGCCGGTGTCGACGAGTGTCTGCAGCAGCTTCTCCATGACGACCTGTGTCCTGGCCGAGTCGAGCGTGCCGACCAGCGGCACCGCGACGATGCCTTCCCAGAGCTTGACCACCGGGGTGGACAGCTCCAGTAGCTGCTCCGCCTGGTCAATGATGATCTTCTCCCTGGCCGCCGCGTAGCTCTCCACGGTGAAGAGCCCGAGGTCGTCGATTACCCGGGAGAACCAGATGAAACCTCGCAGGGCATCGGGGGAGCCGTCCTCCTCGGCCATCTCGTAGAGCGCCTCCTTCAGGCCGAACACCACGATCGCGGTCTCAGTCGGGGTGAACCCTTGGCGGGCGCGGTCGCGGGACAGTTCGGCGAGGAGGCCGCGCAGGTCGCTGAGGTCGCCGGAGCCTTCGAACGACTGACGCAGCGCCTGGTAGAGATCACGTAGCTGGTCGGCCAACCCTCCGCGATCCACCTGGCTGCCGGTGGCGGAGAGGGCGATCTCAAGCCAGCGCTTGAGGACGCGGTCCTCGTGCTCCTGGAGAAGTGCTTCGATGCGACGCCGGCCGGCGTCCGCGGGGACAGACAAGGCAACTCCTATGCGTGTGACCTGGGGACAACTCGCAAGAAAGGCTACCCGGAGTGTCCTGCCCATGGCCTTTTCCGGGATTTGACGGGTGGATTACGGCCGGGAGCCGGGATGTCGAGCCGTCGCCCCCAGGCGCTCTCACGGTGACGCGACGGCCCGTCGCCGAGGTGGAGGCGGTCAAGGATCACGGTCCGAGCCTCCCGATTATCAGCCTAGGTTGATCGCGAATCGCGTTTCAACGACGGGGCTTGCGCTGGACGGCTCCCTGAGATGCACTGTGATTGCGAAAGCGTACAAAAGCCGCGAAAGCCGCAGTGGTCGGCCGGGGTTTAGATTGCTACCATAAGGCAAATCTAGCGAGATGTTATGACGCAAGTTGCTCTGGTGACTACTGTTACGGACGATGAAGAAGTAGTCTGAGCTGTGGAAAGGTGCTCAACGTCACGCGTGACCGCCGAGCCGGCGGGCGAGGTGCGGTCGCGGTGAGGCGGCGTTCTTCCCAATTAGCCTGTACAGCGGGCTGACTTGTGAAATAACGTAACTGAACTGAAATCGCCCGATCATGATCTCGGCGATACTGTCGCCGCACAACAGATACGCGGATGAGAGCAGGAGACCCCCGATGCCGTCCGGAGTCACAGCGGGCTTGAAGGGCACGGTGCCCGGCAGTGTCAGGGGCGACTCGTCCCGTCCGGGTGTGGTCCTCCTCCAAGCGTCTTCCCCTGAACACAAGGCGGTGATGCGATGACGGTCCGCCTTCTGACCAATATCGGCCGGCTCTGGACCGGAAACGATGTGTTCAGCAACGCGGCGATCCTCGTTCACAACGACAGGATCGCCTGGGTCGGCCGAGCCGCGGACCTGCCGCAGAGCGTGCCCGGCGTCGTCGACGACATCGTCGACGTCGACCACGTCGAGAACCTGGGCGGCGCGCTGGTCACCCCCGGCCTGATCGACGCGCACACCCACCCGGTCTACGCGGGCAACCGCTACGCCGAGATGGCGATGCGCTCCGGCGGTTCCACCCCCTCCGCGATCACCGCGGCGGGCGGCGGCATCGGTTCCACCGTGACGGTCACCCGGGGCACCGATCCCTGGACGCTCTGCAACGGTGTCCGTGAGCGGCTCCGGGACTGGCTGCTCAGCGGCACCACCACCATCGAGGCCAAGACCGGCTACCACCTCACCCGCGACGGCGAACTCGCCGACGTGCGGCTCCTGCGCGAGCTGGAGAAGGAGCCGATGATGCCGCGGGTGCACGTGACCTTCATGGCCGCGCACGTCGTCCCGCCCGAATACTTCGGCCGCCAGCGTGACTACGTCGAGGCCGTGGGCTCCTGGTGCGCCGACGCCGCGGCGGCGGGGGCCGACAGCGTCGACGTCTACTGCGACGAGGGGCACTTCACCGCGGAGGAGGCCCGCTGGGTCCTGGCCTCCGGGCGCAACGTCGGCCTGCAGCCCCGCGTGCACGCCGGCGCGTACACCCGCAGGGGCGCCGTCCAGCTCGCCGCCGAACTCGGCTGCGCCTCCGCCGACCTGCTTCACCACACCACCGACGAGGACATCGCGATCCTGGCCCGCTACGGAGTCCCCGCCGTGGTCTGCCCCGGAACCGCCCTCCAGCGTGGCAGCCTGCCTCCCGTCCGCCGGATGCTCGCCCAGGGGGTCACCGTGGCCCTCGGCAGTGATCACAACCCGGGCCACTGCGGCATCACCTCGATGTCACTGGTCATCAGCCTCGCGGTGGCGGCCTTCGGCATGAGCGTCGGCGACGCTCTTCGCGCCGCCACCCTCGGCGGTGCCACGGTCCTGGGGGCTTCCGACCGCGGTGTTCTCGCCCCGGGTCGCCTCGCCGACATCGTCCAGTGGGACGCCGACCACGAGGGTGCCTTCGCCTGGGCCTTCGGCCTCAAGCCCCGCCGGGTCTGGCGTGGAGGCACTCCGGTCCAGTAGGTCCGATGTCCGTGACTCCGGCCTTCTTCGTCTGATCTTCTCCGAGTAACCTCTGGACATGTCGCCATCGGTCGCCGTCGTCACCGACTCCACCGCCTACCTTCCGGGAGAGCGGGTCTCCCGCCTGGGCATCATCGTGGTACCGCTCCAGGTGGTCGTGGGAGGCAGGTCGCTCGACGACAGGGCGCTGGACGACGTGCCCGGGGAGCGGGCTCCGGTGACGACCTCCAGGCCCACCCCGCGGCGTTTCGCGGATGCCTACGACCAGGCGGCGGCCCGGGGCGCGACCGGCATCGTCTCCGTCCACCTGTCGGCGGAGATGTCCGGCACGGTCGAGGCCGCCCGCGTGGGAGCCGAGGGTTCACCGGTTCCGGTCGACGTCATCGACAGCAGGTCCATCGGCATGGGCCTGGGATTCCCGGTCCTCGCCGCCGCGGGTGCCGCCGCCGCGGGCGCGACCCGGACGGAGGTGGCGGATGCCGCCCGCCGCCGCGCGGAGTCGATCCGCAGCTTCTTCTATGTCGACACCCTGGAGTACCTGCGCAGGGGAGGCCGGATCGGTGCGGCTGCGACCCTCCTCGGCTCGGCATTGATGATCAAACCGATCCTGCACATTCGTGACGGCGCGATCGTTCCTCTGGAGAAGGTCCGTACGGCGAGCCGGGCCATCGCCCGTCTCGAGGATCTCGCGGTCGAGGCCGCGGGCACCGCCCCGGTGGAGGTCGCCGTCCAGCATCTCGGAGCCACGGCCCGTGCCGAGGCGCTGGCGGCGCGCCTGCCCCGGCGCATCCCCGCACTCGTCGAGGTCACAGTCGTCGAGGTCGGTTCGGTCATCGGCGCCCACGTCGGCCCCGGGATGCTCGGTATCACCGTCTCCTTCCCGCCCTCCTGACACCCGTGGCCGGGTCGCCGTCCACAACCTGACCGCGCGGTCGGCCGGATATCCACAGAACGGTGTTCGGCGAGGATGTTCCCGGTGCCGCCCCGTAGCGTCCTGCGGGTGCGGACCACAGGCCAGAACATCGAGCGGTTCCGGGCCGAGTCGCGGCTGCGGATCCTGACAGGGCGTGGATCACCTGCCGCCGTGCCCCTCCCGCGCGGGTCGGCCGACCTGCTCGCCCTGCCGCGGCCCAACGATCGGCTCTCACCGTTCCGGCCGGCAAGCCCTGCCGATCCGGGAGATCCGCTCCCTCACGGGGAGGACGAGGCCGCTCCGCCCTGTTCGGCGGGGGATGCGTGGGCCGGTGGGCGGGACCGGCCGCGGGATGTCGCCTCCCTCGACGGTCCCGCCGCGCGTGTGCGTTCCATGCCGTCTCCCCCGGCCTTCGAGGCGCTGCGCAAGGTCGTGGCCGCACAGGGACAGGATCTCGGTCCGGGCAGGCCGGGGTTGCGCCTCCTGCTGCTCGTCGCCCTGACGGCCGCCGTCGCCGGCGGCGTGTACGCCTGGAGATCCCAGCCGGAGCCCGAGCCGCTGGCCCCGCCGGCGCCGATCTCCGGGACTCCGCTGCCGGAGCCTGGCAATGCCGCACGGCCCCGGCCCGTGCCGGCCACCGAGCTGACGGTTCACGTGACCGGAAAGGTCCGCCGCCCCGGGGTGATCACGTTGCCCGGAGGTTCCCGGGTCGCCGACGCGGTCCGGGCCGCCGGGGGCGTTCGGGGGGCGGCCGCCACGGGGTCTCTCAACCTGGCGCGCAGGCTCGTCGACGGCGAGCAGATCGTCGTCGGCTCGGCCGGCCCCGCCGTCGCGGTGGCACCCGCCCCGGTGGATCCGGCGGACCCCGCCACCGCCGTCGTCGACCTCAACACGGCCACGATCGAGCAGCTCGAAGGGCTGCCGGGCGTGGGTGAGGTGCTCGCCCGGCGCATCACCGAGTACCGCGCCGCCCATGGCGGCTTCCGCGCCGTTGAGCAACTCCGCGACGTGAGCGGCATAGGCGACCGTAAGTACGCCGAGATGCGCGACAGGGTCCGGGTGTGATCCGCAGGTCGGGGAGGGCGGTCGGGATGCGAGCCGGCTCGGTCGTCGAGGCCGGGCGCGCCGGGGCCACCGAGAGCCCTGATGGTTCCGGTGCTCCCGGGAAGGCCGGTGGTGTCAGGGATTCCGGAAAGGGGCGGGGCGCGCATGCCGCGCATCTGCTCCTGCCCGCGGCGGCATCGTGGGTGATCGCCCTGGTCCTGCTGGGCTGTCCGGCGGCGACGGGTGCCGTGGTGGCCGGTCTCACGGCCGTGGGTGCCCTGGCCGTGGCTGTTCTGGTCCGGGCGGGGAGGACGGCGGGCCGGCGTAACGCGGTGATCGCGGTCCTGGGGTGCGCGGCCGCGGTGGCCGGGTCGGTGGCCTTCCGGGTGCACGCGGCCGGTACGGGACCGGTCGCCGAGCTGGCCGGAAGGCATGCCTCGGCGGTTGCGGAGGCGGTGGTGACCGACGACCCCCGGGAGGTGGCCCGGCGTGGCGGGCCGTTCCGGCGGGAGAGCTTCGTGGTGCCCGCCCGGGTCGAATCGGTCGGGACGGGAGCGGACAGGGTGAGGCTGCGGGCTCCGGTGCTGCTTTTCGTCTCCGGCGCGGAGTGGCGTTCGCTGCTGCCCAGCCAGCGGGTCGAGGTCAGCGGGCGCTTCGGCCCGGCGGACCCCGGTGAGCTGCTCGCGGCGGTGGTGCTGGTCAGAGGGGCGCCGCGCGTCCTGAGCGGACCCTCCTGGGAGCAACGCGCGGCCGGAGCGCTCAGATCGGGGCTGAGGAAGGCGGCCGAGGTGTTGCCACCGGCGCAGCGCGGGCTGCTGCCCGGCCTGGTGGTCGGTGACGTGTCCCGGATGGACGACCAGGTCAGAGCCGATTTCAAGGCGGCCGGCCTCAGCCACCTGCTCGCCGTCTCCGGGGCCAACCTCGCCGTCGTGGCCGGTGCGGCGGTCGCGATGGCCAGGACGGCCGGTCTGCCACTCGCGGCGCGGGCGGTGCTGGCGATCTCGGCCATGGTCGCCTTCTCGATCGTCGCCCGTCCCTCGCCCAGTGTGCTCAGGGCTCTCCTGATGGGCGGGGTCGCCGCCGTGGCACTCGGTACGGGCCGCTCGCGCGACGGCGTCGCGGCTCTGTCTGCGACGGTTCTGGGACTGATCTTCTTTGTCCCCGACCTCGCCCGCTCCTACGGCTTCGCCCTGTCGGTCTTCGCCACCGCGGGCATTCTGGTCCTCGCACCGCGCTGGCGCGACCGGCTCTCGGCCCGAATGCCCCGATGGGCCGCGGAGGCGATCGCCGTGGCCGCCGCCGCCCAGGCCGCCGTCACCCCCGTCCTGGTCCTCATGTCCGGGCAGCTCGCACCGGTGGCGATCCCGGCCAACCTGCTCGCGGGCCCGGCCGTGGCCCCGGCCACCCTGCTCGGCTTCGTGGTGGCGCTGGTCGCCCCCCTGCACCTGGGGCTCGCTCAGCTGCTGGTCCGGCCGGCGGGTCTGGCCACCGGATGGATCATCGAGGTGGCCGGGCACACCGCCGGGCTCCCGTTGGGCGTGCTCCCGTGGCCGGGCGGCGTCACCGGGCTGCTCCTGCTGGCCGCTGCCGTCCCGCTCGCCGTGCTGGTGCTGCGGCACCGGAGGATACGCCTGATCGCCCTGGCGGCCGTCGCCGGCCTGGTTCTCGCCGTGACGGTGGCCGCGCCGATCGTGGCTCGCTGGCCGCCTCGCGGATGGTTGCTGGTGGCCTGCGATGTCGGCCAGGGAGACGCGCTGCTGGTCGCGGCAGGGCCCGGGCGAGCCGTGGTGGTGGACGCGGGGCCCGATCCTGTCCGGGTGGACCGCTGTCTGCGTTCCATGGGAGTCGGGGAGGTGCCGCTGGTCATCCTCACCCATCCGCACCTCGACCATGTGGGAGGGCTCGACGGTGTCTTCCGTGGGCGGGCGGTGGGAGCGGTGCTGGTGACCCCGCGCGGCACCGGAGACGACGCCGGGGAGCATGAGGGGGTGAGGCTGAGCGAGGATCTCGCCCGCCGCCGTGTGGTCGAGTGGGTGGCGAGTCCGGGGGCGAGCTGGCGGTTCGGGCCCTCCGAGCTGACGGTCATCGGCCCGGTGACCGAGGTGTCCCCGACCGGCGCGGGGAAGGGGGCGGCCGTCAACAACGCCAGCGTCGTGGTGCATGTTCGCTGGGCCGCGGGGTCGGCTCTGCTCAGCGGCGACATCGAGACCGAGGCCCAGGCGGAGCTGCTCCGCAGGGGCCTGCCGCGCGCCGAGATCCTCAAGGTTCCGCATCACGGATCCGGCAGGTACGACCCGGCCTTCTTCGCCGCGATGGGTGCTCGTGCCGCCCTCATCAGTGTGGGGGCGGACAACGACTACGGCCATCCCGCGGCGTCGACCCTGGCCACGCTGTACCGGCTCGGTGTGCGCGTCCACCGGACGGACCTGTCGGGAGACCTCGCCGTGGTGGACAGCGGGGGAGCCCTGTCCGTCATTCCCCGAAGGAGCGCCCCGGCCGGAGGGGCTCCGGTACGGGACTAGGACGTGACCTTGGCCGGGCGGCGGAACTCGGTGTCCACGTCGGCGGCGTAGACCGACCGGCTGCAGCGCGCGCAACGGTACATGATCGGGCCCTCGTCGAGGGACGTTCCGCAGCGCGGGCAGGCGTGGCGGCGAATGGTGGAGTTCGTCATGGTTTTCACCTCCTGTGAGGTTCCCAGGGTGCCTCATGGCACCTGCATTCCGATTGCGAACGACTTGCCGATGCTCCTCTCGTCACCGGGACGTGGCATGCTGCTCGGCATGGCGGCAACCGATCCGGCACCTGTGATCCTGATACTCGGCGACGAGGAACTGCTGGCCGACCGCGCGGTGAGTGAGGTGACCTCGGCGGCCAGGGCGGCCGACCCGACCGCCGAGGTGCACGATCTCCCCGGCGCGAAGATGGAGCCCGGGGAGCTCACCCGTATGACGTCGCCCTCGCTGTTCGGCGACAGGTCCGTGGTGGTCGTCCGCTCGGCCCAGGACCTCGGCAAGGACGTCATCGCCGAAGTCGTCTCCTATGCGGCTCATCCGGCCGAGGAGACCGTGCTGATCCTCGTCCATCCGGGGGGCGTCAAGGGGAAGGCGCTGGTCGACGGGGTCAAGAAAGCCGGGGCGCAGGTGGTCTCGGTCACCAAAATGACCAAACCGGCTGAGCGGCTGGCGTTCGTCAAGGCAGAGCTGAAACGGGCCGGGCGCACCATCGGGGCGGACGCCGCCGCCGCGCTCCTCGACGCCGTGGGCAACGACCTGCGCGAGCTCGCCGCCGCCTGCAGCCAGCTCGCCTTCGACACCCCCGGCAAGGCGATCGACGAGGCCGCAGTGGCGCGCTACCACCGGGGCAGGGCCGAGGTCAGCGGGTTCACCGTGGCCGACTCGGCAGTCGAGGGGCGCCTGGGCGAAGCCCTGGAACAACTGCGCTGGGCCCTGGCGACCGGTACGGCACCGGTCCTGCTGGTGAGCGCGCTCGCCGGGGGCCTGCGCTCGCTGGCGAAGGTGGGCGGTGCGCCCCGCAACCTGAGGGGCGGTCAACTCGCCGGCCGGCTCGGCATGCCGCCCTGGAAGATCGAACGGGTTCAGCGGCAGCTGAACGGCTGGGGGCCCGACGGCCTCGCCCGCGCGATCCAGGCCGTCGCCACCGCCGACGCTCAGGTGAAGGGCGGCGGCGCCGACCCCGCGTACGCGCTGGAGCACATGGTCCAGACCGTGGTCGCCAGCCGCACCGGACGCTAGCTCGGCATCACGGTTGTCCCCAGCGGCACGGGCGGTTGAAACGCAAGAACGCCGCACCCCGTGCGGGGGCGGCGTCCGCGAAACCTGGAACTACTTGGCGACCGTCGACAGGGCGGCGGCGCGCTGGGCGATCGCCGACTTGCGGTTGGCGGCCTGGTTCTTGTGGATGACGCCCTTGCTGGCAGCCTTGTCCAGCTGACGGGCGGCGGCGCGCTGGAGCACAGCGGCCTGCTCGACGTCACCCTGGTCGGCGGCCTCGCGGAACTTGCGGATGGCCGTCTTCAGGGAAGACTTGACAGCCTTGTTACGCAGCCGGGCCTTCTCGTTCTGCCGGTTGCGCTTGATCTGGGACTTGATGTTCGCCACGAAGAAGCCTCGGTGAATGTCGTTGGATGGGGCGCGCGGGCAGAGAGGGCGCGCCACACGCAGTTGACTAGGCTACCAACTGCCGAGGTCGTCACTCAAATCGACAGGCCGGGCAGAGGGATGCCCGATCAGTTTAGCGGGTGATTTTGATCGCTCGGACCGTAATCCTCATGGCTTGAACCAGAACTTGTCGTACTCGGCCCAGTCCTCCTTGGTGGCGGCGAAGTCGACGTAGATCGCCAGCCCGAACCGCTCACGGCGCTTGCCGTACGAGGTCAGCGCCAGCCGGGCACCCCTGGCCGCGTTCTCGACGCTCTCGGCCTCGTCGGCCCAGGGGGCGGCGTGGTCGTGATAGGCCGGGGCGCCGATCAGCACCGTCTTCTCCTCGGGGACGAGTTCCAGCGCCAGCGTGCTCTGCCGCACGACGTGGCCGCCGTAGACGGCGGGGAAGGGGAGGTAGGAGTCGTAGGTCATGATCGCTACCTGGTCGGTAAGGTTCGCCACCTGGCGGAAGTAGTCGGACGACCAGTATTTGTCGTGACCGAGGGCGGCGCGTGCGGCCGGGCGGACGAGCGGGAACGGCTCGATCTGCGGGGTCGACGTGGAGAGCAGGCCGTCGCCCACGATCACGCGGGTCCGGGTCAGCAGGTCGAGGAACTCGGTGTCGCCGTCGCCGATCGGCTCGAAGTTGTAGTGCACGCCGTCGAAGCCGAGCGCCATGATCGCGCGTGCGCCGTCCAGCACACGCTGCCTGGAGGCCGCGTCGTCGAGGTCGAGGGTGCCGTCGACCTTCTGGCCGAGCCAGGCCGAGATCCTGACCTTCGGCAACTCCTCGCGCCACCACTTCAGAAGATCGACAGCCCGGGGATATCTCTCGATGGGCAACGTCCCGTCGCGGTCGAACGGTCCCGAGTGGAGGTAGACGTCCTTGATGCCGGTCTTGCGGAGCCTGGCGGCGAGCGTCCGCACGTCGTCGTGGGTCTTCCTGCCGTCCACCCACGCGTGGCCGAGCCACAGGGCGTCGTGGCCGGTCGTCTTCGCCCACGGGGCGGGTGTCCCGGTAAACTGCAGGGTGAGGGTGGCCACGGCCAACCCTGGAAGCGCAAGGAGCAGGGCCGCCACCGCAGCGAGAAAACGCAGGCCGAGTCGTGTTCTGGTCCGGGCAATCACCCGGACATGTCACCATGGAAGGCGGCTGGCATGCCAGCCGTGTGATCGTCATCAATCTGTTGAAACGGACCCCGGTGCGCATTCAGCCTGGCCAGACCGACCCCGCGGTGCTCCGCAACTTCTGCATCATCGCGCATATCGACCATGGCAAGTCGACGTTGGCCGACCGCATGCTGCAGATCACCGGAGTGGTCGACGACCGTTCCATGCGCGCTCAGTATCTCGATCGGATGGACATCGAGCGCGAGCGCGGCATCACGATCAAGTCGCAGGCGGTCAGACTGCCGTGGCGGGTCGGCGAGACCGACTACGTCCTCAACATGATCGACACTCCCGGGCACGTCGACTTCACCTATGAGGTCTCCCGGTCGCTCCAGGCGTGTGAGGGCGCGATCCTGCTGGTCGACGCCGCGCAGGGGATCGAGGCGCAGACCCTGGCCAACCTCTACCTGGCCATGAACAACGACATGACGATCATCCCGGTGCTCAACAAGATCGACCTGCCCGCCGCCCAGCCGGAGAAGTACGCCGCGGAGATCGCCCACCTCATCGGCTGTGACCCGGAGGACGTGCTGAGGGTCTCCGGCAAGACCGGTGTGGGCGTTCGCGAGCTCCTGGACCACGTGGTCGAGAACATCCCGGCCCCGGTCGGCGACGCCGACGCGCCCGCCCGCGCGCTGATCTTCGACTCGGTCTACGACACCTACCGAGGTGTGATCACCTACGTCCGGGTCATGGACGGGCACCTGGGCAAGCGTGAGCGCATCCTGATGATGTCCACCGGCGCGGCCCACGAGACGCTGGAGATCGGCGTCATCTCGCCCGAGCCGAAGATCGCCGACCAGGGGCTGGGCGTCGGCGAGGTGGGCTATCTGATCACCGGTGTGAAGGACGTCCGCCAGTCGCGGGTCGGTGACACGGTGACCTCCGTGTCGAGGCCGGCCGCCGAGGCGCTCAGCGGATACCAGCACCCCAAGCCCATGGTCTTCTCGGGCCTGTACCCCATCGACGGTGACGACTACCCCGAGCTCCGCGAGGCGTTGGACAAGCTCCAGCTCAACGACGCGGCCCTGGTCTACGAGCCGGAGACCTCCGCCGCCCTGGGCTTCGGCTTCCGCTGCGGCTTCCTCGGCCTGCTCCACATGGAGATCGTCCGCGAGCGGCTGGAGCGCGAGTTCAACCTCTCGCTCATCTCCACCGCGCCCAACGTGGTCTATCGAGTGATCATGGAGGACGGCAAGGAGGTCGTCGTCACCAACCCCTCGGAGTTCCCCACCGGTAAGGTGGACAAGGTCTTCGAACCGATGGTGAAGTCGACGGTGCTCGTTCCGTCGGAGTTCATCGGCGCCATCATGGAGCTCTGCCAGAACCGCCGGGGCAACCTGCAGGGCATGGACTACCTGTCCGAGGACCGCGTCGAGATCCGCTACACGATGCCGCTCGGCGAGATCATCTTCGACTTCTTCGACCAGCTCAAGTCCCGTACGCGCGGCTACGCCTCGCTGGACTACGAGCCCTCGGGCGAGCAGGAGTCCGACCTGGTCAAGGTCGACATCCTGCTCCAGGGCGAGGCCGTGGACGCCTTCAGCGCCATCGTTCACCGGGAGAAGTCCTACGCCTACGGCGTCGAGATGGCCAAGAAACTGCGCGAGCTGATCCCCAGGCAGCAGTTCGAGGTGCCGATCCAGGCGGCCATCGGCGCCCGGGTCATCGCCCGTGAGAACATCCGTGCCATCCGCAAGGACGTCCTCGCCAAGTGCTACGGCGGCGACATCTCCCGCAAGCGCAAGCTGCTGGAGAAGCAGAAGGAGGGCAAGAAGCGGATGAAGATGGTCGGCCGCGTCGAGGTGCCCCAGGAGGCGTTCGTCGCCGCGCTGTCCACCGAGTCCTCCGCGGACAAGTCCAAGAAGTAGAGGACGTCGAGGGCCCGGCCAGGCTTGGCACCGGGTAGGAAGAATCGGTGGATATCGGTTCGCCTTCCGGTTGAGGGCTCCGATACCGTCCGGTCATGCAGATTGCCTCGGTGAACGTGGGCCGTGCCGTCGACGCGGAGTGGGCCGGTCGTCTCAAGCGCACCGCGATAGACAAGACCCCCGCGGACGGCCGGGTCAGGGCCTCGGAGAGCGGTCTGGCCGGGGACGAGAGGGCAGATCTGGAGCACCACGGCTCTTCCGATCAGGCGCTCTACGCCTATGCGCGGGAGGACTACGACTGGTGGCGGGCCGAGCTGGGCCGGGAGCTGCGCGACGGCATGTTCGGGGAGAACCTCACGACGGTGGGGCTCGACGTCAACGGGGCCAAGATCGGGGAGCGCTGGCGGATGGGCACGGTGCTGGCCGAGGTGACCGGCCCGAGGGTGCCGTGCTCGGTGTTCCGCGGTTGGATCGGGGAGCCGGGCTGGCTCAAGACCTTCACCCGGGCCGGGCGGGTCGGCGCCTACCTGCGGGTGGTCGAGCCGGGCGAGCTGGGCCGGGGCGACGCCGTCGAGATCGTCTCGCGTCCCGAAGGCAGCGTCACGGTCACCGAGTCCTTCCGTGCCTACCACGGTGACAGAGACCTGCTGCGCCGCCTGCTCGCCCATCCGGGGCACCCCGAGGAGTGGGACAGGGTCGCTGAGCGGGTGCTGGGCCGCGTGCGCGGTTAGGCGTCCGGGGACGAACGCGCGGGCGGGGCCGCAGATGACCCAGATCCTGCGGCCCCGACCGGTATGAGAGGGTCGCTCAGCGCAGGATCCTGTAGAGCGCCGAGGTGAGCGACGCCGAGGTGTCGTCCTGGTCGATGGACCACATCATCGAGCCGCCGAGGCCCTTCAGGCGGATGTAGGCCGCCTTCTGGGCCAGCGTGGCCGGGTCGTCGTAGGACCAGAACTCGTTGCCGTCGTAGAGCCACACGGTTCCGGTCAGCAGGTCGCGGTAGCGCTTGCCCGGCTTGTTCACCAGGATCTTGTAGTCCTCGCTTCCGGCGGCGAAGGTGCCCGGCGCGGGACCGGTGGCGGTGCCGTACAGGCCGTTCCTGCCCCCGGTGACGCCGGTCCAGCCCTGACCGTACGCGGGCACGCCCACCACGATCTTCTTGGCCGGGGCGCCGCGCGTCAGGTAGTCGCGGACCGTCTGGTCCACGCTGTACTTCACCGGGTTGGGGTCGCGCCGGTCGTTGAACAGGTTGCCGTTGTGGCCGGTGACGTTCTCCCACGAGCCGTGCAGGTCATAGCCCTGGATCGTGGCGAAGGTGAGCTGCTTGAAGACGTCGCGGACCTCGAAGCCCGCGTCGATCTTCGCGGCGGCGGCGGGCAGGAAGGCGGTCAGCTCGGTGCGCCGGTCGAACTCGTTCATCTGGCGGCGCAGTTCGGCGACGAACAGGGTGAAGTTCCGCTTGTCCTCGGGACGGATGATGTTGCCCTCGTTGCCGGAGGAGCCCGGCCACTCCCAGTCGAGGTCGATGCCGTCGAACACGCCCGCTCCGGTGCCGGGGGCGGTGCCGGGCAGGTTGCCCCTGAGCCACAGGTCGATGCAGGAGGAGGCCAGTCTGGCGCGCCCGGAGGGGGTCAGCACCGCGTCGGAGAAGTATTTCGAGCCGGTCCAGCCGCCCAGGGAGATCAACGTCTTGAGGCCGGGGTGCTTGGCCTTGAGCTTCTTCAGCTGGTTCAGGTTGCCGTTCAGCGCCTGGCCCTCGGCGTCGCCGACGCCGTCCACGCTCTGCTCGGCGGCCACCGGGCGCTGCCAGTCGGCCCACGGGTCGGCGGAGTAGCAGTCGCCCTCGGCGTTGACGAAGCCGAAGGCGTAGTTGATGTGGGTCAGCTTGGCGGCGGCGCCGCTGCTCTCCATGTCCTTGACGTGGTAGTCGCGGCCGTAGACGCCCCACTGGATGAAGTAGGCGACCCGCTTGAAGCGGTCACCGTTCCCTGAGGGGGCCTGGGCCTGGGCCGGGGCCGGTAAGGCCACCGCCGCGAGACCCGCGGCGAGGGCTGCCGCGATCATGTTCCGGAGGAGTCTCTGCACGGGCTTCTCCACTGCTCGGAATAGTAACTTATAGGAAACTTTCCTTTAAGTTTTCCCGGATCGTAGACCTGTGCGATCTGTCCGTCAACGGTACGCGGCGGTTTGACCGGTGAGCGGCCGGCCTTCCACAGCCGGGGCGACGTCCCGGGCATCGCATGGGGAGCGGCAGACTTGGGGCGTGCCATCCACACTTCCCGACGGGGATCCCGTACCCGCCTCGGGCGAACTCCCCGAGAGCGCGCTCGCCGGACTCGGCGAGCGGCCCTTCGGCTTCTACGTCCACGTGCCCTTCTGCGTGACCCGGTGCGGTTACTGCGATTTCAACACCTACACGGCCTCGGAACTCGGTCCCGGCGCCGCGCAGCGGGACTACGCGGACACCGCCGTCGACGAGGTGCGGCGGGCGCGGGCCAACCTCGGCGCCGCGCGCCTCCCGGTCGAGACCGTGTTCTTCGGCGGGGGCACCCCGACCCTGCTACCGGCCGGAGACCTGGTACGGATCCTGGGGGCGATCGAGGAGGAGTTCGGGCTCGCTCCCGGCGCCGAGGTGACCACCGAGGCCAACCCCGAGTCGGTGGACCCCACCTACCTGGCGGAGCTTCGCGAGGGCGGGTTCAACCGGATGAGCTTCGGGATGCAGAGTGCCCGCGAGCACGTGCTCGCGGTGCTGGACCGTCGCCACACTCCCGGACGCCCGGCGCGGGCCGTACGGGAGGCGAGGCAGGCGGGGTTCGAGCACGTCAACCTTGACCTGATCTACAGCACGCCAGGGGAGAGCGACGACGACTGGCGTGCTTCGCTGGCCGCGGCGATCGAGGCGGGACCCGACCATGTCTCCGCGTACTCGCTGATCGTCGAGGACGGGACGAAGCTGGCCGCCAGGATCAGGCGGGGCGAGCTCCCGATGCCCGACGACGACGTGGCCGCCGACCGTTACCTGATCGCCGACACCATGCTGGCCGAGGCGGGGTTCGAGTGGTACGAGGTGTCCAACTGGGCGACCTCCGAGGCCGGGCGATGCCGGCACAACCTGCTCTACTGGACCGGCGGAGACTGGTGGGGCGTCGGTCCGGGGGCGCACAGCCACGTCGGCGGTACCCGCTGGTGGAACGTCAAGCACCCCGCCGCCTACGCCCGGCGACTGGCCGCGGGCACCTCGCCCGCCCAGGCGCGAGAGGTGCTGGGGTCCGGGGACAGGGCGGTGGAGCGGCTGATGCTGGAGCTGCGACTCGCCCAGGGGTTCCCGCTCGGGGAGCTCGACCGCCCCCGGGTGGTCGCCCGCGCGCTGGCCGACGGACTGCTGGAGACGGAACCGTTCAAGGCGGGCCGGGCTGTGCTCACCCTGCGCGGCCGCCTGCTGGCCGACGCACTGGTCCGCGACCTCACCTGAGTTCCGGCCCGGGTCAGCTGACGAAGCGGATGCTCATCGGATAGCGGTGGTTCTCCCCCCGGTTGGCCGCCACCGCGGCGATGACCATCATGATGATCGACCCGATCCAGAGGAGGAGCATCAGCACGAAGCCGATGAGCACCAACGCCAGGATCATGCAGACGAAGTAGGCGATCAACACCGTGAGCTGGAAGTTGAGGGCCTCGGCGGCCTGGTCCCGCACGTAGGGTGACTCGTCCTTCTTGGCGAGGTAGAGCACCAGCGGGCCGACGAAGCTGGTCAGCAGACCCAGCAGGTGGGCGAGCATCGCCATGGTGGTGTCGTCGCTGCCGGGCCGCGGGCCGTAGGTCCCCGGCGGCGCCTGGTAGCCGTACCCCACCGGGCCGTACCCGCCGTACCGGGCGTAACCATCCTGGTAGCCGCTCTGGTAGCGGTAACCGCTCGGGTCGTACGGGGGAGTGGGATGGCCCTGGCCCGACTGCCGGTAGCCCTGGCCGGGCGGCGGGGCGCTCTGGCCGGGCATGGTGTGGCCGGGCGTCGTGTAGCCGGGCGTCGTGTAGCCGGGCGTCGTGTGGCCGGGCGGAGGATCGCCGATGCGCTCCGTCCGGTCCTCGCCCGGTGAATCCCCAAGGTTCTCGCTCATGGCCCCTCCTGATGGGTTGACGGCCTAGCCATCCTCGCCGGGAACCGTGACGAAGTCGATCAGCTCTTCGACCGGACCGAGCAGCTCGGGCTCCAGGTCGGCATATGTCGTGACCGATCCGAGGATGCGGCGCCACGCGTCGCCGGGTTCCGTCTTCCAGCCCAGCGCGGCGATGACGCCCTCCTTCCAGGGCACGCCGCGCGGCACCGACGGCCAGGAGGAGATCTTGAGCGTGTGCGGCTTGACCGCCTGCCAGACGTCCACGAACGGGTGCCCGACGATCAGCACGTGCGGAGAGGAGATCCGCGCGGCGATCCGGCTCTCCTTGGAACCGGGGACCAGGTGGTCGACGAGCACACCCAGGCGGCGGCCGGGGCCCGGGCCGAACTCCTCGACGATGGCGGGCAGGTGATCGACCCCCTCCAGGTACTCCACCACCACACCCTCGACCCTCAGGTCGTGGCCCCAGACCTTCTCCACGAGCGCGGCGTCGTGCACACCCTCGACGTATATCCGGCTCTCCCTGGCCACCTGGGCCCGCAGGCCCTCCACCGCGATGGAGCCCGACGCGCTCCGCCTGGGGCCACGTGGCGCGGCGGCCGGGCGCACGAGCGTCACCGTCCTGCCCTCCAGGAGGAACGCGGCGGGCTCCAGCGGGAATACCCGCCGACGGCCGAAGCGGTCCTCCAGGGTGACGGCCTCCTTGTCGCAGGCCACCACGGCACCGCAGAAGCCGCCGTCGGCGTCCTCGACGACCAGGTCGAGCTCGGCGGGAATCCGGGGGATCTCCCCTCTGCGGGGGCGCCGCCAGTCTCCCGCCAGAACGTCACGCTCGTACATCACCGACCGCCCACCGTCTCTCGCAAGGGATCACGTGGGACGCTAGCAAACGCCGCGGTCACCTGCCGTAGGGCCCCGGTGCTCCCCACTGCCCCGCCGAGGCGGCGGCCCGGCGCTTGCGGGCGTTGCTCCGCTTCACCAGTACGACGATCGTCACGACGATGGCCAGCAGGATCCCGATGCCGGGCACCGCGAACAGGGCGATCACCCCGCCGACCAGTGATCCGGCGGCGAGTTCCCGGCCCACGCCGAACGTGGTGCCCTCCGCCGGGTCGGCGGTGCAGTTGACCTGGTAGTCGCCCGCCTGCTCCACGCCGATCTGCAGGCCCATCTCCCAGACGACGCCGTCGGAACCCGACACGGTCTGCTGGACGAGCGGCTTCTGCAGGCTGGGCGTGCCGGTGCCGCCGGTCAGCGTGCACTCGAAATTGGTGGGTCCACTGGTGGAGACATAGATGGCGGGCTTGTCGGCCGGGTCGAGCGTGACCGTCGTGTTTTCGCCGGGGGCGAACGTCTTCGTCGGCGCCGCGCTGGTGACCGCGCCCAGCACGCCACCTGCGAAACCGCCGATGCCGACGATGATGCTGACCAGGGCGAGCAGCCACACCCCGACGATCCATCCGATACCGGGCTTGATCTTCCCGCTGGGGGGCGGGCTCTGCGGGGCGCCGTAGCCGGGAGGTGCGTAACCGTAGGAGGGACCGTTCTGGTGGGGCTGCTGACCATACGGCTGCTGGGGGGAGCCGTAACCGGGGCCGCGGGAGGCGTCGCCCGGAAAAGAACCAAAATCATTGGACATGTACGAATTGTGGCGGTAACCGGTTGAAACGCGATAGCAGTTGACTTGCCAATGGCTTGGCGTCATCATCCGCACCTCTTGCTTATCGCGCCTTCCGTACGGGGGCCGTACACTTGGCACTCGGGAACACAGAGTGCCAGACCTCGTGTTTCCCATCTGAACGCAGGCAGGGAGGTGACCACGTTGGTCGACGACCGGAAGCTCGCCGTGCTTCGCGCCATCGTCGAGGACTACGTGTCCACCAACGAGCCGGTGGGTTCGAAGGCTCTCGCGGATCGGCACAGTCTGGGAGTGTCCCCGGCGACGATCCGTAACGACATGGCGGTGCTGGAGGAGCAGGGCTACATCGCCCAGCCTCACACCAGCGCCGGTCGGGTGCCCACGGACAAGGGCTACCGGCTCTTCGTTGATCGGCTCTCGCAGGTGAAACCCCTGTCGAGCGCGGAGCGCAAGGCCATCGAGAGCTTTCTCGCGGGTGCGGTGGACATCGACGACGTCGTCATGCGGACGGTGCGGCTGCTTGCCCAGCTCACCCGGCAGGTCGCCGTGGTGCAGTATCCGACACTGACCAACTCGACGGTCCGGCACGTCGAGCTGGTGCCGCTGAGCGAGCGCCGGCTGATGTTCGTGCTCATCACCAACACCGGCCGGGTGGAGCAGCGTGTGGTCGAGCTGCCCGACGTCGTGGACGAGCAGCGGGTGGCCCATCTGCGAGCGATGCTCAACACCTCCCTTGACGGGTGCGGGCTCACCAGCGTTCCCGACAAGGTCGCCGACCTGCCGGAGCGGCTGCCCGCCGAGGATCGGCCGCTCGCGGCCACGATCCTGTCCGTGCTGCTGGAGTCCCTGGTGGACAGGCACGATGAGAAGATCGTTTTTGCCGGGGCCGCCAACCTCGCGGGAGCCGACTTCACGGTCGGGCTCCGCGATGTGCTGGAGGCACTGGAAGAGCAGGTCGTGCTCATGCGACTGCTCGGTGAGACCTCCGACCTGTCGGCGCTGACCGTGCGGATCGGCTCGGAGAACCCCTACACCGGACTCCAGGGCACGTCGATCGTCGCCGCCGGATACGGTTCTGGGGACAAGCAACTGGCCCGGCTAGGTGTGCTGGGCCCGACGCGGATGGACTACCCGGTCACGATGGGCGCGGTGCGCGCGGTGGCACGCTACGTCAGCCAGATCCTGGCTGCATCATAAGAGGTCAACGAAAAGTGGCTAAGAGCGACTACTACGGCACCCTCGGGGTGCGCCGTGACGCCAGTGCGGAAGAGATCAAGAAGGCGTACCGACGTCTGGCGCGCGAACTGCATCCTGACGTCAACCCCGACCCCGAGACTCAGGAGCGCTTCAAGGAGATCACACAGGCCTACGAGGTCCTGTCCGACTCCAGCAAGCGGCAGATGTACGACATGGGGGCCGACCCGTTCGCCTCGGGCGGCGCGGGGGCCGGTGGCTTCGGTGCCGGCTTCCCGTTCAGCGACATCATGGACGCCTTCTTCGGCGCGGCCGGTGGCGGCGGCGGGCGTGGACCCCGCTCGCGTGCCCGTCGCGGACGCAACGCCACCATCCGGGTCGAGCTCGACCTGCGCGAGTCGGGCTTCGGCACGACCCGCGAGCTGGTCGTCGACACCGCGGTGGTCTGCGAGGTCTGCACGGGGTCGGGCGCCGCCGCAGGCACCCACCCCGACACCTGTGACATGTGTCATGGCCGGGGTGAGGTATCCCAGGTCACCCGCTCCTTCCTCGGTCAGGTCATGACCTCACGGCCCTGCCCGCAGTGTGGCGGCTTCGGGTCGATCATCCGCAACCCCTGCCAGGAGTGCTCCGGTGACGGCAGGGTCCGTACCCGGCGGACCATCAAGGTCCGCATCCCCGCCGGGGTGGAGGACGGTACTCACATCCAGCTCGCCGGAGAGGGCGAGATCGGTCCAGGCGGCGGCCCGCCCGGCGACCTGTTCCTGGAGATCGTCGAGCGCCCCCACGAGATCTTCGAGCGGCGCGGCGACGACCTGCACTGCACGGTGCAGATCCCGATGACCGCGGCCGCGCTCGGCACCATCCTGACCATGGAGACGCTCGACGGAGCCGAGGAGCTGGACATCCGTCCCGGTACGCAGTCGGGGCAGACGATCCCGCTCTACGGCCGCGGTGTGCAGCGTCTGAACGAGACCGGCCGTGGCGATCTGCTGATCCACGTGAACGTGGAGACCCCCTCCCGTCTCGACGCGACACAGGAGGAGCTGCTGAGGGAGCTCGCCAAGCTCCGCGGCGAGGAGCGCCCGCCCGGCAAGTTCGCCCCCGGGCAGCAGAGTTTCTTCTCCCGGCTGCGGGACGCCTTCAATGGCCGCTGACCCGGACCGTCCCCGCGCACGTCGCGGCGGCAGGGGCCGTTCCGGGGCGGCCCGCTCCGACGGCTCATGACCGTTCCGGTCTTCCTGGCCGAACCCGCCGACCTGGCCAGGCCGGAGTTCGTCTTCGGCGGCCCCGAAGGGCGCCACGCGGCGGCCGTACGGCGGCTGCGGGCCGGGGAGCGGCTCGACCTGACGGACGGGGCGGGCTCCGTCGCCGAGTGCGTGGTGATCGAGGCGGGCAGGGATTCGCTCCGGGTCCAGGTACTGCGCCGTCACGAGGTGCCCGTGCCGTCTCCGCGTCTGGTCGTGGTCCAGGGGCTGCCCAAGGGCGACCGGGGCGAGCTGGCCGTGGAGATGATGACCGAGGCGGGGGTGGACGTGATCGTTCCCTGGGCCGCGGCCAGGTGTGTCACCCAGTGGAAGGGCGAGCGGGCGGCCAAGGCGCTGGCCCGCTGGCGCTCCACGGCGCGTGAGGCGGGCAAGCAGTCACGTCGCTTCCGCCTGCCCGAGGTGACCGGGCTCGCGTCCACCGCCGGGGTCGCCGCCCTGCTGTCGGCGGCGGCGCTCGGCGTCGTGCTGCACGAGGAGGCCGCCTCCCCGTTGTCCGGTCTGCCGCTCCCGGCGGGCGGCGACATCGTCGTGGTGGTCGGCCCGGAGGGCGGGGTGTCGCAGGAGGAGATCGCCGTTTTCCGCGAGGCCAAGGCGGTACCGGCGCTGCTCGGGCCGACGGTGCTGCGCACCTCGACGGCCGGGGTCGTCGCGGCGGCGGTGCTCCAGACACGCAGCGGCCGCTGGTGACCCCTGGCCGGCGGCCCTGAGCCCTGTGCCCTCCGTCTGCCGGGCCGGCGCCGGCACGTCGCGGCTCCTCCTCTTCGGGAGGGGCCGTCCGGCCGATCCTCGGCACGCCGGGGTCGGCCGGACAGGAGGGTCTAGCCGCTGACCGGGGTCGGCGCGGGGATGCTCGCCTCCGTCGGCATCGGGGGCGACGCGTCATCCGACGGCCCGCACTCGTCGGCCGAGCACGGGCTCTCCGAGGGAGCCGACGGTCTCGTCTTCGTCGGCGTGGGGGTCGCCTCGGCCTCCTCGCACTGCTTGGAGATCCCGCTGGGGTCGACCGGCGGGTCGTCGAGGGGGGTGGGGCAGGTGGGCGTCGGCGTCGGCCTGTGAGTCGACGGTGCCGGGGTCGCCCTGGAGGTCGGCCTCGTGCTGGGCGTGGTGCTCCTGGACGGCGTGGGCGTCGGCGGGAGCGTGGGGCTGCCCGCCTCCGACCTGCCGACGGCGGGGAGCTGGGCGGGGCCGGACGACGGCTGGGGCGGAGCCGGGGGCCTTGAGGTGGCTGATCCGTCCGGAGGGGGAGTGGACTCGGTGAAGTTGACCGTGCCGGTGCTCACCTGGGGGATCACCTGTTCGCGGAACTGGGGGACCACCATGACGATGGTCGCCGCGACCAGGAGCGCACCGGCGACGGAGGCCCCGGTCCGCCACCACGTCAGCCAGCGGAACCCGCGTCGCTCGATGCGGGCACGAATTATCTCCAGCCCGTCGGGGGAGGGAACGACCGAGTTCGCCTCCGCGCTGAGCGCACGGCGGAGCAGCTCGCCGTACTCATCCGGGGAGTCGGTCATGACAGTTGCTCCAGTGAGGTTCGTAGGGCGGCCATGCCGCGAGCGGTGTGGCTCTTGACCGCGCCTTTGCTGATGCCCATCGCGTGGGCGATCTGCGCCTCGGACAGGTCTCCGTAGTAGCGCAGGACCAGGGCCTCCCGCTGGCGCGCGGGCAGCCCGCGGAGCGCCTCGATGACGGCGGACCGCTCGAACTCGCCGATCGCCCCGTTCTCGGCGCTCGGCGCGTCGGGCATGCCCTTGGGCGCGTACTTCTCGACGACCGCCCGGTGCCGAAGCACCGAACGTGATCGGTTCACGACCGACTGCCGCAGGTAGGCCAGTGCCTTGTCGGTGTCGCGCAGGCGGCGCCAGGCGCCGTGGATGGCGACGAACGCGTCCTGCACGACCTCCTCCGCGGTCGCCATGTCGCGAACGAGCAGTACGGCGAGACGGACAAGAGACCGATAGTGCGCGCTGTAGAGCGCGGTAACGGCCATGTCGGCATCCCATCCGACGGGCGCCGCCCCGAGCGATCTGTCTGCCACGAGGGTCTCGGTGGTCACATCAGTGGGACGCTCGGCCTTCCCAGAGGGTTTACGCTCTTCCGGTTCATTAAGGGGCATGACCCAGTCGTGTCCTCGCCAGGCGGCCGTATGGTGCTGTGCGCAAAGGCTGTCTTGGTTGAAGTTTTGCACAACCACCATATCCGGGCGGATCTTTGTTTGCTGGCGGGAACCATCACCGATTCGCAACGTCCTCGGCGGTAAGGTGCCTGCATGGTGAGCGAAGCCGACTGCCTGTTCTGCAAGATCGTGGCCGGGGAGATCCCCGCGGAGATCGTCTATGAGACCGATCGCACGCTGGCCTTCCGCGACGTCAACCCCCAGGCGCCGACCCATGTGCTGGTGGTCCCCAGGGAGCACCATCGGGACGCCGCGGCGCTGGCGGCCGCCGACCAGGGGCTGGCCGACGAGGTGCTCAAGACCGCGCACGCGGTCGCCAGTCAGGAGGGAGTCGCGGAATCGGGTTACCGGCTGGTGTTCAACACCGGACCCGAGGCCGGTCAGACCGTCTTCCACGTGCACGGACACGTGATCGGGGGGCGGGGCCTGAAGTGGCCGCCCGGCTGAAAACCGGCAAGCGCGATCCTGGCGATCACGGATACGATGGCGTTGAAGTTCCACGCCTATATCTGGAGGCGAACAGGCCGTAAGGCCAGCTCATGTCCGAGACAAACGATTCCAGCAGAACGTCGCCGAGATCCAGGGGTTCCAGCCGGACTCAGGCGAAGGTGGTGATTCCGGACGATCAGTCGATGGTCAGCCTGCTGGGCTCGCGCGATGAGCTGTTGCGCGTCATCGAGGGCGCCTTCCGCGCCGACATCCACGTCCGGGGCAACGAGATCACCGTCACCGGCAGCCCGGAGGAGAGCAGCACCGTGGTGCGGCTCTTCGAGGAGATGTCCGAACTCGTCCGCGGAGGCGCGCAGCTCACGGTCGACGCGGTCGAGCGCAGCATCGCCATGTTGCGGATGACCTCCGAACGTCCCGCCGAGGTGCTCTCGCTGGACATCATCTCCTCGCGGGGCCGGACCATCCGCCCGAAGACCGTGAACCAGAAGCGGTACGTCGACGCGATCGACAAGTTCACCGTCGTCTTCGGCATCGGCCCGGCCGGCACGGGCAAGACCTACCTCGCGATGGCGAAGGCCGTGAAGGCCCTCCAGGAGAAGAAGGTCAACCGGATCATCCTCACCCGCCCCGCGGTCGAGGCGGGCGAGCGGCTGGGCTTCCTGCCGGGCACGCTCTACGAGAAGATCGATCCTTACCTGCGCCCGCTCTACGACGCGCTGCACGACATGCTCGATCCCGAGTCGATCCCCCGGCTGATGGCCGCGGGCACGATCGAGGTGGCCCCTCTCGCCTACATGCGGGGCCGCACCCTCAACGACGCCTACATCATCCTGGACGAGGCGCAGAACACCTCGCCGGAGCAGATGAAGATGTTCCTGACGCGGCTGGGGTTCAACTCGAAGATCGTCGTCACCGGTGACGTCACCCAGGTCGACCTGCCGAACGGCACGCAGAGCGGTCTGCGGGTCGTCCAGGACATCCTCGAAGGCATCTCTGACATCCACTTCAGCCGTCTGACCAGCGCCGACGTGGTGCGCCACAAGCTGGTGGGCGACATCGTGGACGCGTACGGGCGCTATGACGAGACGCAGCGCCAGAGCGCGCCGCAGCAGATCAAGGGCATGGTCAAGCAGCGTCCCCGGGAGAGGACATGAGCGCGGGACGACTCCGGCGCGGGGCGCGGGCCGGGTCGCTCGGCACGTGGGAGACAGGGGGGGAGCTGTGAGCGTCGAGGTCAACAACGAGTCCGGTGTCGAGATCGACGAGGGACTCATCGTCTCGCTGGCCGGGCATGTGCTGGAGCGGATGGGCATCAACCCGCTCGCCGAGCTGTCGATCCTGGTCGTCGACGAGGAGACCATGTCGGTTCTGCACGAACGGTGGATGGGGGAGCCGGGTCCCACGGACGTGCTCGCCTTCCCGATGGACGAGCTGCGGCCGGGTCCGGGCGCGGGGGCGCGGCAGGAGGGTGACTCACCCACCGACCCGGCGCTCCTCGGTGACGTGGTGCTCTGCCCGCAGGTGGCCGCCAAGCAGGGGGCCGAGGCCGGGCACGGCACCGAGGCCGAGCTGGAGTTGCTGTGCACGCACGGCATCCTCCACCTGCTCGGCTACGACCACGCGGAGCCTGAGGAGCACAAGGAGATGTTCGGCCTTCAGGGCGAGCTTCTGGAGTCGTGGCAGGAGGTGCGCCCCCAGCGGTGAACCTCGCCAACGGGTGGTTGTTCTCCGCCGTCGTCCTCGTCGTGGTCGGCGGGTTGATCGCCAGCGCGGAGACGGCTCTGACCCGCATCTCAAGGGTTCGCGCGGAGGAGTTCGTCCGTGACGGCCGCCGGGGCGCGGTGCGTCTGCAGGCCATCGTCGCCGACCCGCCGCGCTACCTGAACCTCCTGCTCCTGCTCCGGCTGAGCTGCGAGCTGATCGCCACGGTGATCGGTACGCTGCTCTTCATCGACTGGCTCGGTGACCAGGGCTGGGCCTACGCCGCGGCGGCGGCGGTCATGATCGTCATCAGCTACGTGATCGTCGGAGTCTCCCCGCGCACGCTGGGCCGCCAGCACGCCGAGCCCATCGCGCTCGCCAGCGCCCCCGTGGTGTACGGCCTGACCCGGATCTTCGGCCCCCTGCCCAAGCTGCTCATCCTGCTCGGCAACGCGGTGACGCCGGGCAAGGGCTTTCGCGAGGGCCCCTTCACCTCCGAGGCCGAGCTGCGGGACCTGGTCGATCTGGCCGAGGAGCGCCGGGTCATCGAGCCCGACGAGCGGGAGATGATCCATTCGGTCTTCGAGCTCGGCGACACCCTGGTCCGCGAGGTCATGGTGCCCCGCACCGACATGGTGTTCATCGAGCGCGGCAAGACGCTGAGCCAGGCCATGTCCCTCGCGCTGCGCAGCGGTTTCTCCAGGATTCCGGTGGTCGGCGAGAACGAGGACGACGTCATCGGCATCGCCTACCTCAAGGACATCGCGCGCCGGGTGCAGGACACCGGTGACGACGGGCGCGCCGAGCCGGTGGAGTCCATCATGCGCCCGGCCACCTACGTGCCGGAGAGCAAGCCGATCGACCAGCTGCTGCGTGAGATGCAGGCCCGCCAGATCCACCAGGCCATCGTCATCGACGAGTACGGTGGCACGGCCGGTCTGGTCACCATCGAGGACATCCTGGAGGAGATCGTCGGTGAGATCACCGACGAGTACGACCAGGAGGTCCCCAGGGTGGAGCCGCTTGAGGGCGGCGCGGTGCGGGTGACCGCCAGGCTCCCGGTGGACGATCTGGAAGACCTGTTCGGCATCGAGCTGGAGGTCGACGACGTCGAGACCGTCGGAGGGCTGCTGGCGCACGCGCTGGGCCGGGTGCCGATCGCCGGTTCCCAGGCGGTGGTGGAGGGTCTCAGCCTGACGGCCGAGAGCCTCGCCGGGCGTCGCAACCGGATCGGCACGGTCCTCGTCACCAGGATCGCCCCCGTGGAGCCCGACTCGGTTTCGGCCTTCCCCGACCAGTGACGGGCCGGGGCGGTGGATTCGCCCCAAGTCGTCCGCAAGTGCTCTGCAAGCGGTACGGGCGATGCTTCTCGTACGGCACCTGGTCGCGCGGGAGCCGGTGGGAGATCTCCGCGTCCGGAGGGGTTCGCGGCGCGAGGGTCGGCCCACGGGGGAGAAGAGTTCACGCGGGCTTCGTGGCTGTCCTGCGTCACTCGCTTAGGGGTGTTCTCGACCGTGAAATACGGTTGAGGGCACCCTTAGGCGTTTCTTAATGATTGCCGCTTTTGCCGACGGGGAAGAAAGCGAGTCGGCGGGGACGAGACGCCTCGCACATGACATCGGGGGGATGCTCATGACGCGGGGGATGAATATTGTCGTTTTTGCGGTGTTATGTGGATTTATCGCGGGCGGCGCAGCCGGATGCGGTGGCGGAGCGGGGCCCGGCGACGCGATGGACGGCGCCGCGGAGCTGAACCGGCTGCGGGGAGTGCTCGACGAGGCGCGAGCGCTGCCCGACGGGTTCTCGGCCCGTCCGCGTGACGGCTGGCGCGCCCCGTTCCAGCCGGTGAACGAGGACTGCCGGCTCGTTCTCGACACCGCGGGAGGCAGGCCGCCGCAGCGGGCACTGGGGGCGCGGGCGGCCGTGACCTACCAGGGTGACGGGGTCGGGGAGCTGGCCGGGTTCGGTCTGGCCTCCTACCACGGTGACGACGCCGAACTTCACTTCAACGAGCTCACGCAGGCACTGAGCGGCTGTCCGGTCGCACGCGCCCAGGTGGCGGGCCGCGGCACCGCTCTTCGGGTATCCCCCCTGAACCTGACAGGGGTCGGTGACGAGGTGCAGGCCAGGCGGCTGAACGGCAGGCTGAACGGGTATCCGTACGAGATGCACCTGGTGTTCGCCCTCAGCGGCCACACCCTGATCTCACTGGTGCACGCCGGTGTCAGGGACGTCGACGTCGAGCGCACCCGTGAGCTCGCCCGCCTGCTGGTCGACGAGGTCGCAGCCTGAGCGGGGCCGCACCTGTGTTTTTTTGGTGCCGGGGCCGCACCGGTGTCGTCCTTGGCACCGGGAGCTGAATACCCTTGTGCTGTGAGTGACGCGACCCTCGATCCCGAGGACAAGAAGATCATCGTGCTGGCCCGGTCCACCCGTGCACGCAACGGAGCCGCCGAGGGCGCGGCCGTACGGGACGAGACGGGCCGGACCTACTCGGCGACCAATGTGGCGCTGCCGTCGCTGACCCTGTCGGCGATCCAGGTCGCCGTGGCGATGGCGGTGTCCGGTGGAGCGGAGTCGCTGGAGGCGGCCGCGCTGGTCACCGCGGGTGCGGGGCCCTCCGACGACGACCGGCGGGCGGTCCGCGACCTGGGTGCCGAGACCCTGCTGGTGGCCGGTCCTGACGGGACACCGCGTCAGAGCTGAGTCCGGTATCGGCGACAATGGTTGACGTGAGTTCCTCAGCTGCTGATTTCCATGCCGGTTTCGCCTGCTTCGTCGGCCGGCCCAACGTCGGCAAGTCCACGCTGATGAACGCGTTGGTCGGCACGAAGGTGGCGATCACCTCCTCCAAGCCACAGACGACCCGCCGGGCCATCCGTGGCATCGTGCACCGCCCCGACTCCCAGCTCGTCATCGTCGACACGCCGGGCCTGCACCGGCCCCGCACGCTCCTGGGTGAGCGGCTGGACAGCCTGGTGCTCTCCACCCTCACCGAGGTCGACGTGATCGGCTTCTGCGTGCCCGCCAACGAGCCCATCGGCAAGGGTGACCGGTTCATCGCCGAGAAGCTCGCGGGCGTCAAGAAGACCCCGGTGGTCGCCGTGGTGACCAAGTGCGACCTGGCGGCCCGCGAGCAGATCGCCGCGCAGCTGCTCGCGGTCTCCCAGCTCGCCGAGTTCGATGACATCGTGCCGGTCTCCGCGCAGTCGGGTGAGCAGCTCGACGTGCTGGCCGACGTGCTGGTCCAGCGCCTGCCGCAGAGCCCGCCGCTGTACGAGGGAGGACAGCTCACCGACGAGCCCGAGCAGGTGCTGGTCGGCGAGCTGATCCGGGAGGCGGCCCTGGAGGGGGTGCGTGACGAGTTGCCGCACTCGATCGCGGTGGTCGTCGACGAGATGCTGCCCAGACAGGGGCGTGACGACCTTCTCGACATCTACGCTCACATGTTCGTCGAGCGTCCGTCCCAGAAGGCCATCGTGATCGGGCACAGGGGCTCCCGGCTGAAGGACGTCGGCAGCCGCGCCCGCCGGCAGATCGAGGCGCTCCTCGGCACCCGCGTCTACCTCGACCTGCGCATCAGCGTCGCCAAGGACTGGCAGCGAGATCCCAAGCAGCTCCGCCGCCTGGGTTTCTACGACTGACGGGTCCCGGCGGGGGCGTGCGGCCGGGCTCCGGCAACCGCGGCCGTGCTTCTCAGCGGCGGCCGGTGACGGCTTCCTCCCCGTGCCCGAGCCGTCGTCGCAGCTCGACGGCGTCCCGGCCGAGCGCGGAGACCAGGGTGGCCGGCCCGGCCAGGGGCAGGACGGCCCAGCCCTGGCCGACCACCGTCTCCGGTGCCCGGCCGGTGACCAGGACGCTGCCCACGCAACGGGCGTCGCCGTAGACCGCGGGACTGTCGTCGATCTCCGCGTCGCCCACCACGAACTCCTGCCGGAGCAGCGGGCCCCCTCCGAGAACGGCGTCGAAGCGCGAGTGGCAGCGTCCGGGGCGCTCGCCGTACCGGCCGAAGACGATCTCCTCGCGCCAGCGCACCCGTGCGTCCTCGGCCAGGTCGAGCCGGACGACCATGCGATGCAGGCAGCCCGCCGCGAGCACCGTCGGCTCCGGCGCGAACCTGAGCGAGGCGCCCGCGCCGACCCGGGCCGTGATCGTCATCAGTGACTCGGCCCCGGCGGGGCCGGGCAGCACCAGGGTGCTCGCGACCGACCGCACCTCCAGTTCGGTTCCCGGCGCCACCTCGATGTCGAGGGCCAGGTCGTCACCGCCCAGCGGAGCCGCCGCGGTGGACACCAGGTGCACCCGGCCGGGCGCGGTCGCCCGCAGCGTGAGCGGTGGGCCGGAACGCATCGTGGCGAGGACGGTCCGGCCGGCCGCGTCCCGCCGGGTGGCGATCGCCGCCCGCGCCCTCATCGCCCGCCGACCTGCCCGCTCCGGCCGTGGTACGGACTCCGCCGGCGCCGGAGCGGGCAGGACGGGCGCGGGGACCGGGTTGGTGAGGGACATGACTCAGGCGTGGGAGTGCTCGTGGGTCCAGGACTCGACGAGCCCGGTGACCCATTCGGAGACCGCGTACGCTCGTGGATCCTCCCTGATCGAGGTGAAAAGCACGGGTTTGCCGTCCCGGACGGCCGCCGCGTCGCGTGACATGACCGTGAGGTCCGCGCCGACCATCGTGGCCAGATCGGTCTTGTTGATCACGAGCAGGTCGGCCGTCGTCACGCCGGGGCCGCCCTTGCGCGGGACCTTGTCGCCGCCGGACACGTCCAGCACGAAGATCTGCCGATCGGCCAGGCCCCTGCTGAAGGTGGCGGTGAGGTTGTCCCCGCCGCTCTCCACGATCACCAGGTCGAGCGGGCCGAACCGCTCCTCCAGGGTCTCCACCGCGTCGAGGTTGGCCGCGATGTCGTCCCGGATAGCGGTGTGCGGGCAGCACCCGGTCTGCACGGCGACGATCCGCTCCGGGTCGAGCACGCCCGCTCTGCGCAGGAAGTCGGCGTCCTCGGTGGTGTAGATGTCGTTGGTGACCACGCCCAGGTGCATGAACGGGCCGAGCGTCCGGCACAGCGCCGCGGTCAGCGCGGTCTTGCCGCTGCCGACGGGGCCTCCGATGCCCAGGCGTAACGCCCGGCCGCCAGGGTCGGCCGCGTGGTGGTGGTCGTCGTGGTTGGCGCCCATGTGGGTCACCGTCCTTCCAGGTGGTCGTCAGGAGACGAAAAGCCGCATATCTGCACGAATATGGTGTTCGGCGAGCAGGTCGAGCGCGGGGGAGGCGTGCGCGGGCAGTGCCTCCCAGCAGGCCTCCCAGCGGGCCTCCCCGCCGGTGGGGACGGTGGCCGCGGCCCTTTCCACGGCCGGGGCGAGATCGGCGAGCAGTCGGTGGACGGCGACGGGGTCGAGGCCGAGCAGCCGTACCGCCGCCGTGGCGGGTCCGGTGACGGAGGTGTAGGCCGCCGCCAGGGCGGCCTCGGCGGGGGAGCATCCCGCCACGGCCGCCACCGCGCCGAGCGCGAGGGGGTGGTGGGCGCCCTGGGGCAGGGCCCCGGCCAGCGTGTCGAGCACCGGGGAGGGCCAGATCCTCCGCGAGGTCCGTAGCAGCAGCCTGCCCTGGGTGCGGCTCGCCTCCCGCTGGGCGGGCGAGGAGATCCTGGCGTCCGCCTCCGCGTCCAGCCGCGTCCACTCCGAGCGGCCGGTCGCCGCGGCGGGAGACGCGCCGAGATCGCAGGCCGCGGCGGCGAGGGCGGCCGTCACCAGGCCCGCGGTGGCCAGTCGGCCCCGCAGAAAGGCGGCGAGGCCGGCAAGGTCGCGGATCGCGCCGATCCTGACCGCCTCCTCGGCGCCACCGGAGTGGCCGTGCCCCCCCGCGGGCAGCCGGGAGTCGGCCAGTAGCAGCAGCGCGGCGTTCAACTGGGGCTCCCTTCGGCCGGGCGGGGGTCAGAACAGGAAGTAGCGCTGGGTCATGGGCAGGGTCTCGGCGGGGGCGGGTTCGATCAGGTCGCCGTCGACGCTGACCGCGAAGGTGTCGGGGTCGACGTCGATCCTGGGCATGGCGTCGTTCAGCGGCATGCTCTCCTTGCCCCTGCGGCGGACGTCGGCCACCGGCAGCAGGCGCCTGCGGACGGCCAGCCGGTCGGCGAGGCCGTCCTCGATCGCCTGCGGGGCGACGAAGTGGACGGACGTGGCTGCGGCGGTGACCGGGGCGGCACCGAACATCGGGCGCGGCATGACCGGCTGCGGGGTCGGGATGGAGGCGTTCGCGTCGCCCATCTGGGCGTAGGCGATGACACCGCCCTTGACCACCAGGTTCGGTTTGATACCGAAGAAGGCCGGGTCCCACAGGACCAGGTCGGCCAGCTTGCCGGTCTCCACCGAGCCGACCTCGCCGTCCAAACCGTGGGCCACGGCCGGGCAGATCGTGTACTTGGCGACGTAGCGTCGGGCCCGGTGGTTGTCGGCGGGGCCGTCACCCGGCAGAGCCCCCCGGCGGCGCTTCATCACGTGCGCGGTCTGCCAGGTCCGGATGATCGTCTCGCCCACCCGGCCCATCGCCTGAGAGTCCGAGCCGATCATCGAGATCGCGCCCATGTCGTGCAGGATGTCCTCGGCCGCCATCGTGGACGGCCGGATCCGGGACTCGGCGAACGCCAGGTCCTCGGGGATGGACGGGTTGAGGTGGTGGCAGACCATCAGCATGTCGAGGTGCTCGTCGAGCGTGTTGACGGTGTGCGGGCGGGTCGGGTTGGTCGAGGACGGCAGGATGTTGCCGTAGGAGGCGACCCGGATGATGTCGGGTGCGTGCCCGCCGCCGGCTCCCTCGGTGTGGTAGGCGTGGATCATCCGGTCGCCGATCGCCGCCAGCGTCGACTCCACGAACCCGGCCTCGTTGAGGGTGTCGGTGTGGATCGTGACCTGGGTGCCAGTGGCATCGGCCACCGACAGGCAGGCGTCGATGGCGGCCGGGGTGGTGCCCCAGTCCTCGTGCAGCTTGAAACCTGAGGCCCCGGCGCGGAGTTGTTCCAGCAGCCCCTCGCGGCTGACCGTGTTGCCCTTGCCGAGCAGCGCGACGTTGATCGGGTAGGAGTCGAGAGACTCCAGCATCCGGGCGAGGTACCAGGTGCCGGTGACGGTGGTGGCCTTGGTGCCCTCGGCGGGTCCGGTGCCGCCGCCCACGATGGTCGTCACCCCGGCGGCGAGGGCCTCGTCGAGGATCTGCGGGCAGATCAGATGGACATGGGAGTCGATCGCCCCGGCGGTCAGGATCTTCCCGTTGCCCGCCAGGATCTCGGTCGAGGGGCCGATCACCAGGTCCGGATGGACTCCGTCCATGGTGTCGGGGTTTCCGGCCTTGCCGATCGCCACGATGCGGCCGTCCCTGACGCCGATGTCCGCCTTGACCACGCCCCAGTGGTCGAGGATCACCGCACCGGTGATCACCAGGTCGGGCGCACCCTCGGCCCTGGTGGTCCTGGCCTGGCCCATCGACTCCCTGATGACCTTGCCACCGCCGAAGACCGCCTCGTCGCCCGCTCCAGCGGGGCCCGTCGACAGGTCCTCGGTGACCTCGATGAGCAGGTCGGTGTCCGCCAGCCTGATCCGATCCCCGACGGTGGGGCCGTAGAGCGCGGCGTAGCGGGATCGTTCAATGAACACCGGGACTCCCGTCGAGAGGTCCGGCCCATTCGGGACGGAGACCGGGGACGATCCGCAGCCCGCCGATCGGCACGAGGGTCACGTCGCGCTCCACACCGGGTTCGAACCGCACCGCCGTACCCGCGGGGACGTCGAGCCGGGTGCCCCAGGCCGCCTGGCGGTCGAACTCCAGGCCGGGGTTGCACGCGGAGAAGTGGTAGTGCGAGCCGACCTGGATCGGCCGGTCCGCGGTGTTGACGACGCGGACGGTGACGCGCTCGCGGCCCGGGTTGAGCGGGATGGGCGTGTCGCCGTACAGGATCTCGCCGGGTGTCATCGGCGCTCACCGCTCCTTGTGGTCACGGGATCGGCTGGTGGACGGTGACGAGCTTGGTGCCGTCGGGGAAGGTGGCCTCGATCTGCACGGACGACAGCATCTCGGGCACCCCCTCCATGACGTCGTCGCGGGAGAGTACCTTGCGCCCCGCCTCCATCAGCTCGGCGACGGTCCGCCCGTCCCTGGCCCCCTCCATGAGGAAGGACGCGATGATCGCGGTGGCCTCGGGGTGGTTGAGCCGGAGGCCACGTGACCTGCGGTCGCGGGCGAGACCGGCGGCGACGTGGATGAGCAGGCGTTCCTGCTCGTGTGGTGTGAGCCGCATGCCCGGACCATAGGAACCGGCGGTTTCGGTGACGTTGCGCGTTGATGTCATGCCTGTTTCCAGAGGACGTGAGCTGCGCGAAAGAGGAGGAACCGTCCATCGGCGCTCCTTCCTTGCGGGCCCGCCGAGGCGTTCTGAAGTTAATATCACGAAATTTGTTGATTTATCAGGACAAATATTCGGGGGTTATTCGCGGCGCCGCGTCCTGTCACGGCGGTGATATCCCGGTAAGGCGCAATTAACAACCGCGAACTAGGCGGGAAACCTCACTCAGTCACCTTGGCGGCAGATAGATCGGTGCGGGGGCCGTACCGGCAAGGAGGAAAGTCATTGAGGAAGACAGCATGGTGCTCCGCGGTGGCCGTCGCGGCACTGGTCGCGACGCTGACCGCCTGCGGCGGTGAAGCCCCTGCGAACAAGGACGCGGCCGCCGCGAGCGGCGGTGAGGGGGACATCAAGGTCGGCATCCTGCACTCGCTGAGCGGCACCATGGCCATCAGCGAGGTGACCGTCAGGGACGCGGAACTGCTCGCCATCGAGGAGATCAACGCCGCCGGGGGAGTGCTCGGCAAGAAGCTGGTCCCGGTAGTGGAGGACGGCGCGTCCGACTGGCCCACCTTCGCGGAGAAGGCCACCAAGCTCATCCGCCAGGACAAGGTCGCCACCACCTTCGGTGGGTGGACCTCCGCCAGCCGCAAGGCGATGCTGCCGGTCTTCGAGCGGAGCAAGGCCCTGCTGTGGTACCCGGTGCAGTACGAGGGCCTGGAGAGCTCGCCGTACATCTTCTACACCGGCGCCACCACCAACCAGCAGATCATCCCCGGCCTCGACTATCTCAAGGAACAGGGCAAGAAGAAGATCTTCCTGGTCGGCAGCGACTACGTCTTCCCCCGGACCGCCAACAAGATCATCAAGGCGTACGCGGCGGCGAACGACATGGAGATCCTCGGCGAGGAGTACACCCCGCTCGGCCACACCGAGTACAGCACGCTGACCAACAAGGTCCTCCAGGCCAAGCCGGACGCCGTCTTCAACACCCTCAACGGTGACAGCAACGTCGCCTTCTTCAAGCAGCTCAGCAGCGCCGGGGTCACCGCGGAGAAGATGCCCGTGCTGTCGGTGAGCGTCGCCGAGGAGGAGGTCAAGGGCATCGGCGTCGACAACATCGCCGGCCACCCCGTCGCCTGGAACTACTACCAGACCACCGACAATGCGGCCAACGAGAAGTTCGTCGCCGCGTTCAAGGCCAAGTACGGCGCGGACAAGGTGACCTCCGACCCGATGGAGGCCGGGTACAACGCCGTCTACCTCTGGGCCGAGGCGGTCAAGAAGGCCGGCAGCGTCGAGGTCGAGGCGGTCAGGAAGGCGGCGGGCGGCATCGCGCTGGACCGTCCCGAGGGCCTCGTCACCATCGACGGTGAGAACCAGCACATGTACAAGACGGCCAGGATCGGGGTGATCCAGCCCGACGGTCTCATCAAGGAGGTCTGGAACTCCGGTGAGCCGATCAAGCCCGACCCCTACCTCAAGGGCTACCCCTGGGCGAGTGGCCTGGCCACCGGCTGACCCCCCAAGACCGGCTCCGGACCGGGCCGTGACCAGATCACGGAAAGTACCGTGGCGCGCCCACGACGCGGCGTGGCCCGGCTCCGGAGCCACACACTCGTAGGAAGGGGACCTTCGGTGGAGGCCTTTCTCAACCAGCTCCCGATCGGCCTGTCCATCGGGGCCGTGCTGCTTCTCATCGCCCTCGGGCTGACGTTCACGTTCGGCCAGATGGGCGTGATCAACATGGCCCACGGCGAGTTCATCATGGCCGGGGCGTACACCGCCTACCTGCTCCAGGACCTCACCGGCCGGATGGCGGTGATCGTGGCCCTGCCCGTCGCCTTCCTGGTCGCCGGGCTGATGGGGCTCATCCTGGAACGGGCCGCGATCCGGCACTTCTACGGCCGCCCGCTCGACACCCTGCTGCTCACCTGGGGCGTCAGCCTCGTGCTCCAGCAACTCGCCCGCGACCTGTTCGGGGCGCCCAACGTGCAGGTCCAGGCACCCACCTGGCTACAGGGCGGCATCGCGTCCCTGCCGTACAACCGGCTGTTCATCTTCGGCCTGGCCGTCGCCACGGTCATCGGCATCTGGGCCTACATGAACCGCACCGGCGCCGGCCGCCGGATGCAGGCCGTGATGCAGAACCGGCAGCTGGCCGCGGTCAGCGGCATCAACACCGCCCGCGTGGACCAGCGCACCTTCTTCATCGGCTCAGGGCTGGCCGGGGTCGCCGGGGTGGCCCTCACCCTCATCGGCCCCGTCGGACCCGCACTCGGCACCTACTACATCGTCGACGCCTTCCTGGTGGTCGTCGCCGGAGGCCTCGGCCAGCTGCGCGGCGCCGTCATCGCCGCCGCGGGCCTCGGCCTGCTCAACTCCTACGCCGAGTTCTGGAGCGACGCCAGCCTGGCGAAGGTCATCGTGTTCGCCGCGATCATCGCCTTCCTTCAGTTCCGCCCGCAGGGCCTGTTCGTACTCCGATCGAGGGCGCTAACGTGAATCTCACCCGCCTCAAGGGGCCGGGGCTCTTCGCGGCGGTGGCCGTGCTCGCCCTGGTCGTCGCACCGCTGGTGCTGGAACCCTTCCGCCTCGGCCTGCTGGCCAAGTACCTCTGCTTCGCGATCATCGCCCTGGGCATCGGCCTGGCCTGGGGGCAGGGCGGCATGCTCGTCCTCGGCCAGGGCGTGTTCTTCGGGCTCGGCGGCTACGCGATGGGCATGCACCTGAAGCTGGTGGACGCCCAGGGAGACCTGCCCGACTTCATGATCTGGAGTGGGGTCGAGCAGTTGCCCGCGCTCTGGAAACCGTTCGCCAACCCGGTGTTCGCGCTGGCCATGGTGGTACTCGGGCCGATGCTGATCGCCACCGTACTGGGCCTGCTGGTGTTCCGCCAGCGGGTGCGCGGCGCGTACTTCGCGATCCTCACCCAGGCGCTCGCCGCCGCGTTCGTCATCCTGCTCGTCGGCCGGCAGGGCCTGACCGGCGGCACCAACGGGCTGACCAACTTCTTCGACCTGTTCGGCCAGGACCTGGCCGCGGACTCCACCCAGCGCGGGCTCTACTTCGTGGTCGCGGTCGTCACCGGGCTGCTCTACCTCGGTGCCCGCCAGCTGGTGGGCAGCCGCTTCGGGCGGCTGCTCGTCGCGATCAGGGACGGCGAGGACCGCGTCAGGTTCCTCGGCTACGACCCGGCCAGGGTGAAGACCGTCGTCTTCGCGATCTCAGCGGGCATGGCCGGGCTGGCGGGTGCCCTGTTCGTGCCGGTGGTCGGCATCATCTCGCCCGCGCTGCTGGGGGTGGTCCCCTCGCTCGAACTGGTCGTCGCGGTCGCGGTGGGCGGCAGGTTCGCCCTCGCCGGGGCCGTCCTCGGCGCGGTCGTCATGGGGTACGCCAAGACCTCCTTCAGCGAGCAGTTCGCCGACGGCTGGCTCTACCTGCAGGGCGCGCTGTTCATCCTCGTGATGACCCTGGCCCCCAAGGGGATCCTCGGCCTGGCGGCGTCGGCCCGCGACGCCCTGGCCCGGCGGTCGAAGCGCCCCACGACCCCGGAATCCCCGCCCACGGACGACGCCCCCGGCAGGAGAGTCATGGAGGAGGTCGGATGAGCCCGATCATCGAGGTACGCGGGCTGTCGGTGGTCTTCGACGGCTTCCGCGCCATCGACGGCATCGACCTGACCGTCGAGGAGGGGGAACTGCGCTTCCTGATCGGCCCCAACGGGGCGGGGAAGACCACGCTCATCGACGTCATCACCGGCCTCACCCGCCCCACCGCCGGCGAGATCGTCTTCGCCGGCCGCAGCCTGGCCGGCCTGCGCGAGCACAGCATCGTCAGGCTCGGTGTCGGGCGCACCTTCCAGACCTCGGTGGTCTTCGAGGAGCTCACGGTCCTGGAGAACCTCGACCTGGCGGCCTCCTTCCGGCGCCCGCTCTGGTCGCTGGCCCGGCGCAGGCGCGGGATCTCCGAGGCCGTCGCCGACGCACTGGAGACCACGGGGCTGCGGGAGCTGGCCGACCGGCCCGCGGGGGTGCTCTCCCATGGGCAGCGGCAGTGGCTGGAGATCGGCATGCTGCTCACCCAGAGCCCCAAGCTGCTCCTGCTGGACGAGCCGGTGGCCGGGATGTCGAAGGACGAGCGGGAACGGACCGGTGAGCTGCTGACGTCCGTGGCCGACGACCACACGGTGATCGTGATCGAACATGACATGGAGTTCCTGCGCAGGTACGCCTCGCAGGTCACCGTCCTGCACGAGGGCAAGGTGCTGATCGAGGGCTCGGTGGACCAGGTCCGCGACGACCCGCGCGTGCAGGAGGTCTATCTCGGAAGGAAGCGCGGCGATGCTGTCAGTACAGGATCTTGACGCCGGGTACGGCAGGGCCCGGGTGCTGTTCGGGGTCTCCCTGCGGGTGGAGCCAGGGCAGCTGGTGTGCGTGATGGGCCGCAACGGGGTGGGTAAGACCACCCTGCTCAACACCGTGATGGGCGTGCTGCCCGCCACCGCGGGCTCGGTCACCTTCGAGGGCCGGGACGTGACGCGCCTGCCGCCGCACGAGCGGGTACGGCTCGGCATGGCGTACGTCCCCCAGGGGCACGAGACCTTCCCTCAGCTCAGCGTGCTCGGCAACCTTCAGGTCACGCTGGAGGCCTCCGGCGGCCCGCAGGAGGCGCTGGAGGAGGCGCTGGAGACCTTCCCCCGCCTGAAGCCGCTGCTCAAGCGGCGTGCCGGATTCCTGTCCGGCGGACAGCAGCAGCAGCTCGCGATCGCCCGCGCGCTCGTCACCCGACCCAGGCTGCTCATCCTGGACGAGCCCACCGAGGGCATCCAGCCCTCGATCATCATCGAGATCGAGGAGGCGATCGAGCGGCTGCACGCCTCCGGCCTGTCGCTCCTGCTGGTCGAACAGTATCTGGACCTGGCGCTCCGTCTCGCCGACCGTTTTCTCATCCTCGACGCCGGGCACGTCGCCCATTCGGGAGCGGTGGAGGAATTACACGGAGAGGAAATTCACCGCCTTCTTGCCGTGTGAGCCGCACTATTCCATATCAAGAAGGTGGTATTTGATCTCTTCTTGATGAAGAACCTCCCGCTGCGGGCGATGGCGACATAACCTACCCAGCAAAAAGGGAGTCCGGGGGTGTCATGACGGAGGAACCTGCGGACGGGGGGACGCGAGCGGAGGGGGCGCCGGGCCCTTCCGGGAATCACGGTCGCTCCGACCGGCGACCCGGCCGCGAGGCCGGCAGGCCGGTCGACGACGAGCGCGAGGGACGATCCGGCGGCGAGACCGGCGGATCGCCCGGTGACGAGCGTGACCGGTGGTCCGACGATCGACATGACCGTGAGCGGCGCCTCGACGGCCGACAGGAGCGGTACGGTCATGAGCGCCGGTTCGACGAGCGGTACGAGCATGACCGGTGGGACGACGACAGGTACGGCCGTGACCCGCGGCCCGAGGATGCGCGGCCTTTCGAGGACGCCTACCCCGGGGCGCGGATCGATCCGCCGGGGACGCCCGCCAGGCGTGGGTTCCGCCGGTTCCGGCTGACGGCCTGGATCGCGCTGGTCGTCGCCGCGGTCGTGGTCGGGGTGTCCGTCGCGTGGGTGAACGGGCCGCCCACCGAGGCCGAGCTACGGGAGAAGGCGGGACTCCTCAGCAAGGACAGGCTCCGGATCGGCGTGAAGGACGACACCCCGGGCATCGCCCTGAGGTCGAAGGACGGGAGCGGCTTCGAGGGCTTCGACATCGACATCGCCTACATGATCGCGGCGGATCTGGGCTTCCGGCGCGACCAGGTCGAGTTCATGTCCATCGAGACCGAGGACAGGGCGCGCATGCAGGCCCGGAACGGGAACGGGGAATTCGTCAGGGTCGACCTCGTGGTGGCGACCTTCAGCGTGACGCCCGACCGCAGGGCGGACCCCTCCGTCGGCTTCTCCACGCCCTACCTCTTCACCGAGCAGTCGGTGGTGACCAGATCCGACTACGAGGACGAACACGTCGCCTCCCTGGGGCAGCTTGAGGGCAAGAAGGTCTGCTCACTCGGGACCTCGACCTCCCTGGTCGAGTTGAGCAAGGCGATAAAGGGCAACCCCATCGCCGAGGGCCTGATCAGCAAATGCGTGGAGCGTCTCCGGAGGGGCGACATCGACGCGGTGACCACCGACGCGGCACTCCTGGCCGGGTTCGTCACGCAGGACAGGAACCTGCGCCACCACGACATCGCGCTGGAGAAGACGGAGATGTGGGCTGTCAACGCGGGGCGCAACGCCGCGCTGCGCACCCTGGTCGACCTCGCGCTCTACCGTTCCTACGCCGATCCGCAGAACCAGCGCTGGGAGGAGGCGTACAAGACCCACATCGAGCCGCTGCTGAGGACCAACCCGGGAGTGAACGTGGCCCAGGCGGAGCAGCCGTGCGCGCTTCCCCCGCCGGTGCGCCGCTGGCCGTGGGAGCGGACCCTCCCCCTCCAGGATTGTCCCTCCGCGCCTTGAAGACCGACAGGCGGGTCAGGGACGCGCCGAGGAACCAGGAGTGGTTCCTCACACTGCTGCCGGTGTTCCCGATCGTCCTGCTGGTGATGCGGCTGTGGTACGCCAGCAGGCAGGACACCCAGACGCTGCTCCTGCTCGTGCAGACCATCAGCCCGCTGGGCATGCTGAGCGCGATCCTGCTGACCACGGTGTGGGTGCTGCCCGTCGTCGTCGTCGGCGGCCGGCTCCTCGGCACCCTCTACTGGATCAGCACGGGCCGTTCCTCATGGCTGGTGCGGGCGGCCCGGCGGCTGCCCGGCTGGGTCGCGGGCCTGGCCGTCGTGGTGGGCGTGGGCACCTGGCAGCTGCGCTTCCTGCCCACGCTGATGATGCTGTCGCTCGCGCTGGCGGGCCTGACCGTGCGCGAGCGGTACCCGGCCCACGAGGAGTTGCGGACCACGTTCTGCTACGCGCTGCCGCTGATCGCCGCGGTGCTGTCGTACGTGCTGCTGTGGCCTGCCGTCGTCACCGCGTTCGCCGAGCGGGATGTGGCGACCGCGATCCTGCTGACGCTCCCCCCGGTGTGCGTGCCGCTGCTGACCGGCCCGGTGCCCGCGGCGTCGGCCAGGGTGCTGACCCACGGCATCGCGATCGCGATGGCGGTGTTCACCCCGTTCCTGGTCGGCGCGGTCGTGATGAGGGCGCCGATCCTCCCGCTGATCGCCCTGGAGATCACCGAGGAGGACTCCTCCGAGGTGCTCGTGGGCTACATGGTCGCCAGTGACGACCTGATGACCACGGTCCTGCACCGCGACGGTGCGGTGAGCTTCATCTCCAACGAGCGGCTGCGGTCGAAGGTGCTCTGCCCCGACCCCGGCGAGGTGCCCAGGACATGGGCGAACCTGCACGGCTGGTACGTCGAACAGAGTGTGATCTCCTGGCTCGCCCCGGTCTCGCGGCGGACCCCGGCCGATTCACGCTGCGAGGGCCGCCCGGCCGCGGAGCCCGCTCCCGTCTCCCCGTCCCCGTCCCCGTCCCCGACTCCGACAGGGGCCTTGGGAGCGGGCGGTCACTGACGGTAGTCCTCGACCTCGTCGATCGGGCGGGGCGCGGCGGAGTCGGGGTCCTCACCGAACTCGCGGCGTGCCCGGCGCTGCCTGAGCAGGTCCCATGCCTGGTCGAGAGCCTCCTCCAGCTGCTGGATCCGGTTGTTCTCCTCATGCGAGGAGATCGAGTGCGAAGTCAGTCTCTTTCGGAGCTCGCGCTCCTCGGCGATGAGCTCGTTGATGTGGGCGAGGATGTCGATGTCCTTCATGGCGGTTCCCCCCGTCAGAGTTCTCCTCTGGTGACCGTACCGTCGGAAGCCGAGCCGGTGGCGCCGGTGTGGTTCGCGTCGCGCGCCTTCCTCGGACGGCGTCCCGGAGATCTTCGAGTTCCGCCATGTGAGACCTGGGCTCGGGCATTCGAAGCCGTCTGGTAGCGTGCAATGCATGCTGCGCGGGCTGCTTCTTAGCTGCCGCGACGAGGGCCTGTAAAGGCCGGCTCCCTCGTCGCGGAGCGAGCCATGCGTGTCGGCCACGATTGTTTTTCCAGTCGAGGAGCCCTTGCATGTATCCGCAGCAGCAGCCCAGCCCCATGCCGTTCAAGCGCTACGAGTCCTTCGAGCCGATTCGGCTGACCGACCGGACCTGGCCGGACAAGGTCATCGAGCGGGCACCCCGGTGGTGTGCCGTCGACCTGCGTGACGGCAACCAGGCGCTGATCGACCCCATGGACCCCCACCGCAAGCTCAAGATGTTCGAGCTGCTGGTGAAGATGGGCTACAAGGAGATCGAGGTGGGCTTCCCCGCCGCCTCCCAGACCGACTTCGACTTCGTACGGCAGATCATCGAAGAGGGGCTGATCCCCGACGACGTGGTCATCCAGGTCCTGACCCAGGCCAGGCCCGAGCTGATCGAGCGGACCTTCGAGTCGGTGCGCGGGGCCAAGCAGGCGATCATCCACCTGTACAACTCCACCTCCACCCTCCAGCGCAGGGTCGTCTTCGGTCAGGACCGCGAGGGCATCACCGCGATCGCGGTCGAGGGCGCCAAGCTCTGCAAGAAGCTGGCCGCCGAGATGGACGACACGGAGATCTACTTCCAGTACTCCCCGGAGTCCTTCACCGGCACCGAGCTGGAGTACGCGGTGGAGGTCTGCGACGCCGTCAACGACGTGTGGCAGCCCACCCCCGACCGCAAGGTCATCGTCAACCTGCCCGCCACCGTCGAGATGTCCACGCCCAACATCTACGCCGACCAGATCGAGTGGATGCACCGCAACCTGGCCTATCGCGACTCGATCGTGCTCTCCCTGCACCCCCACAATGACCGGGGCACCGCCGTCGCCGCCGCCGAACTGGGCTACCTGGCCGGGGCGGACCGGATCGAAGGCTGCCTGTTCGGCAACGGCGAGCGCACCGGCAACGTCTGCCTGGTCACGCTGGGCATGAACCTGTTCTCGCAGGGCATCGACCCGGAGGTCGACATCTCCGACATCGATGAGATCCGCCGGATCACCGAGTACTGCACCCAGCTGCCCGTCCACCCGCGCCACCCGTGGGGCGGCGAGCTGGTCTACACCGCCTTCTCCGGATCTCACCAGGACGCCATCAAGAAGGGCTTCGAGCACCTGGAGCGCGACGCGGCCGCCGCGGGCGTCCCGGTCGGGGAGTTCACCTGGGCGGTCCCCTACCTGCCGATCGACCCCAAGGACATCGGCCGCACGTACGAGGCGGTCATCAGGGTCAACAGCCAGTCGGGCAAGGGCGGGGTCGCCTACATCATGAAGGCCGACCACCAGCTGGACCTGCCGCGCCGCCTGCAGATCGAGTTCTCCCGCGTCGTCCAGAGCCGTGCCGACGCCCTCGGCGGCGAGGTGAGCCCGGCCCAGATGTTCGAGATCTTCACCGACGAGTACCTGCCGAACGAGGCCGGCCGGTGGGGACGGCTGGGCCTGCTGGCCCACCGCACCGTCTCCCAGGGCGACGAGAAGGACGCGATCAGCGCCGACCTGCGGATCGACGGGGAGATCCGGGAGATCGAGGGTGTCGGCAACGGCCCCATCTCCGCCTTCTGCGAGGCCCTGGCCAGGGTCGGCGTCGAGGTTCGCGTCCTGGACTACGCCGAGCACGCCATGAGCGCCGGCACCGACGCCAAGGCCGCCTCCTACATCGAGTGCGAGATCGCCGGTCAGGCCCTGTGGGGTGTCGGCATCGACGCCAACACCACCGCCGCCGCGCTCAAGGCCGTCATCTCCGCGGTCAACCGCGCCAACCGCTAGCCCCCGGCACGACCCGCCGGGGCGACGCGCCCGACAACGACCCACAAGGTCACCTGTCGTCCACTCGACCGCGCCTCCCGCGTGACCCGCGGACGCGCGGTCGAGTCGTCTCGGCGGGTGGCCGAGGCCGTGGGGAGACCGGTCGTCCTGGCACTATATGCTTTACAAGTAAAACACTTGCTAACCACATGAACGGGGATCATGAAGGAACGGCCGGGGCGGCGACTGCCGCTGAGGGGGGTGTTCCGGCTCGGCCGGTTCGGCGACATCTGGCACAAGCACGCGCTCAGCGCGGTCATCGCGCTGGCGATCCCCGACCTGATCCTTCTCGCCGTGGGCCGGCTGGATCTGGCGGTCTACACCTCCGCCGGAGCGATGTGCGCCCTGTACGGGCACGGCCTGCCGTACGCGGCGCGGGCGCGCGGCCTGATCTGGGTGGCGCTGGGCATGATCGGCGGAGTGGGGGTGGCGCTCGTCGCGTCCGGCCTCACCCGGTCCACCACGATCCTGATCATCGTGTCCGCGATGCTGGCCGCCCTGCACAAGGTGGTCTGCGACGCCACCCGGATCGGCCCGCCCGGGAATCTGATCTTCACCTTCATGGCTGCGACCTGCGCCTTCATCCCCCAGCGGCTCACTGAGGTGCCCTTCCACCTGGCGCTCGCCGCACTGGGCGCCATCCTTGCCGCTCTGGTCTGCATGGCCCCGGCGCTCGTCCGGCCCGAGGGGCCCCAGCGGATCGTCGTCGCCCGCGCGCTGGAGGCGGTCGCGCGACTCCCGCACGCGGCCTCCACCGGCGGCACCCCGACCCCCCGGGTCCGCCACGACGCCGCCGCGGCGGTGAACGCCGCCTGGCGCACTCTCCTGCCGGTGCCCGCGAGCCCGAACCGCGGCGCGCTGGAGCGCCTGCTGGTACACGCCGAGGAGACCCTCGCGACAGGTTTCACCACCGAGGCCGCCCGGCTGACGGGCTGGGCCACCGACCTGCGCCGGAACCGGCCGCTGCCCCGCACGAGCCGCACCGAGGACGAGGCCGCCGAGCTGACCGGCATCGCGATGGAACGGGCCGTCCGGAGCCGCGAGCCGAGCGTGCTGCGGGCGTTCCATCCGGCCTCCGCGCTGTTCCCGATCGGGGTCAGGGTCGCCGTCGGCTCCGCGCTGGCCGGGTTGACCTCGATGGCACTGGGGGTCGGTCACCCCTACTGGGCGGTCGTGATGGCCGCCTCTGTCTTCCAGGCCAACGCCATGCTGTCCTGGCAACGGGCGCTGCAGCGCGCCCTCGGCAGCGTGTTCGGACTTCTCGTCTTCGCCCTGCTGCTGCCGATCAGCCGCACCGGGCAGCTCGCGCTGGTGTTGCTGGTGCTGTTCCTCCAGTTCTGCACCGAGGCGTTGATCACCCGTAACTACTGGCTCGGCACGGTGTGCGTGACCCCGATGGCCCTCCTGCTGACCGAGTTCTCCGGATACCAGCCCGCCGGGCAGCTGATCGCCGACCGCTGGCTGGACACCTGCGTGGGCGTCGCGGCGGGACTGCTCGGCTGCCTGCTGGTGACCAACCGCCGTACCGCCGGCCGGATCGACGCCGCCCTGCACCGGGTGGCCGTCACCCGGGCCGGGGCGGGACATCTGCTGGCGAGCGGCTCGGCGGGGCCCGGCGACATCTCCCGGGCCCGAGGTCTGCTCGCCGCCGCCCTGGTGGAACTCCGGGAGGCCGCCGAGGTCGCGGCCGGCGAGTGGTGGCAACGTGTGCTGCCGGCGGAACGGATCGCCCACGCCGAGCAGGAGGGCCACCGTACGCTCACGCGCCTGAGGGGACCCGTCCGGGATAGAGTCGCCTCAAAGTCGATCAACGGGTGAGGGAAGCGGGGGCGTGGAGGACATCGTCGCGCAGGTGATGCGCCAGTGGCGCGGTGTCCACCCGGGACTGGACACCGCGCCGATGGCCGTGATCGGCCGCCTCAACCGCTGTTCCCTGTTGATCCAGCAGGCCGCCGATGCGCCGCTGCGCGAGCACGGCCTGACCCGGTCGGAGTTCGACATCCTCGGCGCGCTGCGGCGGCTGGATCGGGAGCTCACCCCCAGCCAGATCGCCAGGGAGACCTTCGCCTCCGGCGCCGCCGTCACCAAGCGGTTGCGGTTCCTGGAGGAGCGCGGACTGGTGGCCCGCCGCCCCGACGACCGGGACGGGCGGGTGTCCCACCTCTCACTCACCGGGCAGGGCCGTACGCTCATCGACCAGATGCTCCCCGAGCAGGTCGACTACGACGCGTCGCTGCTGGCCGGCCTGGCCGTGGAGCGGCAGCGGGAGCTGGCGGAACTCCTCGGCGAGCTGCTCCTCCTGCTGGAGGGGCGGCTGGGCGTCCGTTCGCTCTGACCGTGTGCTCCTCCGCCCGCGGCGGCGACCGGCGGTACGAACCGGATGTGCCCGGCAGCCGAGCACTTTCCAAACTGGTGAATTCATAGCATTCCACGGCGAGTCGCTCCGAGGTGCCCCATCGTTAGCGACATAGCATTTTTGCAGCTCAGGGTGTAATTCGCTCCCCCCGAACAAACCGAAAGCGACATTTTCGGCTATGTACGAAATTCGTATTTATCGGGGGAATTCATGCGATGTATCTTCGGCCTGGCCACCGCCGGGCTCGTCCTTCTCAGCGGCACGACGGCCGCCGCGGACGTGCTGCCGCAACCGCCGGGCCGCGGGCCCGATCCGGCCGTGGGCCGGCCGATCGCCGATCCGCCTCCGTGGCCGCCGCGACCGATGCCTCCGGGACCCGGATCGATCACGCTGCCCCCGCGACCGCCGATGCCTCCGGGACCGATGCCTCCGGGGCCTGGGCCGCTGCCTCCGGGGCCCGGGTCGATGATTCCACCCCCGAGACCTCCGCTCCCGCCGGGGCCTTCGCTCCCGTGGCCGCCCGGCACGTGGGGTCAGCCGATTCCGCCGCGCCCGACCCCGCCTCCGCCGTGGCCGACTCCGTGGCCGCCGCGCCCGTTCCCGCCAAGGCCGACCGGATGGCCGCTTCCGCCGTGGCCGACTCCGTGGCCGCCGCGCCCGATTCCACCGCGCCCGATTCCGCCGTGGCCCGTGACGGTGGGCGTACCACTGGGCAGGGATCTCTCACTGACCGTCGCGGGCAGGGCGGGCACCCGTAGCGTCCAGCTCAGCTGCTCGCCGGTCTTCGGGACGCACCCGCGCGCGGCGGACGCGTGCGCGGCGCTCTACCCGGCGCAGGGCGACCCGGCCCGGGTCAGCCCGACATGGATGGGGTGCGCGCGGGTGTACGACCCCACGACGGCGAGTGCGACCGGCACCTGGGACGGCCAGTACATCCAGTACCGGCGGACCTTCAGTAACGCGTGCGACATGCACGCCGCGACAGGTGCGGTCTTCGATTTCTAGGGCCTGACCCTCGCGAGGCCGGGGGCGGTGAGCATCCCCCGTCGGCGCCCGTCATGAAACGGCGGCCTGATCGCCGGTGAGGGTGCTCACCGCCCCCCGGCACATCGGCTCCTGCGGTGGCGGGGCATTCCGCCACCGCAGGAGTCTGAAATACCCTTGGGGCGGCGATGCCGTCGTCGCGTCCTCGCGGGGCCGCCGGCCGTGGGCCGTGCCCCCGCCCGGCCACCCGTGCGCGGCGCGCATCCGCCGCGTACGGCCTGGCGCGAGGCGTAGAGAGGGCACGACTTGACCGGACGGCTGCTGAACTGGGCGGGCAACATCACCTACGGCGCCGCGCGGTTCCACCGCCCCGGCAGCATGGAGCAGCTCCAGGAACTGGTCGCCGGTAGCGACGCCGTCCGGGCACTCGGCACCCGGCACTCCTTCAACGAGATCGCCGACCGCCCCGGCGGTGATCTCGTCTCGCTGGAGGATCTGCCGGGCGGGCCCGAACTCGACCCGGCACGCGGCACGGTCACGGTCGGCGCCGGGGTGCGTTACGGCGAGCTGAGCCGTCATCTGCACGGTGCGGGCTACGCGCTGCACAATCTCGGCTCGCTGCCGCACATCTCGGTCGCCGGTGCCTGCGCCACGGCCACGCACGGCTCGGGCGACGCCAACGGCAACCTGGCGACCGCGGTCTCCGGCCTCGAACTGGTCACCGCCGACGGTGAGGTCACCTTCCTCAGCCGGGATCGGGACGGCGACCGCTTCGCGGGGGCGGTCGTCGCGCTCGGCGCGCTGGGTGTCGTCACCAGGGTCGTCCTCGACGTCGTCCCGGCCTTCGAGATGCGGCAGCACGTCTACGAGAACCTGCCCTGGGCGCGCCTTGAGGAGCACTTCGAGGAGATCACCTCGGCCGGGTACAGCGTGAGCATGTTCACCGGATGGAACGGCCCGGTGATCGACCAGGTGTGGGTGAAGCGGCGCGACGGCGAGCCCGGCCCGTGGGAGCCGGCGGCGCGCTGGCTGGACGCCACGGCCGCCCCGGCCGACCGGCACCCGCTGCCGGGGCTGTCCGCCGTCAACTGCACCGCGCAGCTGGGGGTGCCCGGCCCCTGGTACGACCGGCTGCCGCACTTTCGCCTGGACTTCACCCCGAGCAGCGGGGAGGAGCTCCAGTCGGAGTATCTGTTCCCGCGCCGCCACGCCCTGGCCGTGCTCCGCGCGCTGGACGGGGTCAGGGACGTCGTGTCCCCCGTCCTGCAGGTGTCGGAGATCCGCACCGTCGCGGCGGACGAGTTGTGGCTGAGTCCCTCCTACCGCCAGGACGTCGTCGCGGTCCACTTCACCTGGAAGAAGGACTGGCCCGCGGTACGCCGGGTGCTCACCGTGATCGAGGACCTGCTGGAGCCCTTCGAGGCCCGCCCTCACTGGGGCAAACTCTTCCTGATGGGCCCTGAGCGCCTGGCGTCCCGGTACGATCGGCTACCGGACTTCCGGCGGCTGGCCGCCGACCTCGACCCCACGGGCAAGTTCCGCAACCCGTTCGTCAACGATCGTCTCTTCGCGGACGGTGCCACCTCATCGGTGTCGAGGTGACGGTCTGTCCGCCGGCCGGTCGCCTCGCCGAACGGGGCACGCCGGCGCTGCCCCTGCTCTGCGGCGCTGCCGGGTAGCGCCGACGTCGGACTGCGCCTCGCCCCCTGACCGGTTCGTCACTTCCTGGAGACGAGGCCGCGGGTGATGGCCTCCTCGCGGAGGCGTTTCAGCGGGATCGCTGTGCCGTTGCGGTCGATGCGCCAGACGTCCCAGCCGGCGCACGCCTTGCTCCCCGCGGCCGCCGCCCCGGCGGCGGACAGGGAGTGGTATGCCTGGTCCGTCGCCGCCAGCCTGATCCTGCCGTCCTCCTCGATCGTGGCGTGGTGGACCTCGCCTCTGACCGTACGGAAGATCTTGGTGTTCGCCGCTATCAGTCCGTGATCGATCAGGTCGATGACCTCGACGCCGTAGTGGCGGCGGCCGGAGAGCGGCTCGGGGGGAGGCGGGAGGGGGATCACCGGGAGACGGAAACCGAGTCTGGCCGGGTTCCAGATCTCCTCGCAGAGCAGCCGGTAGAGGTGCTGGCGCTCCTCGATCTCCCGCACACCGAATTCGGGGCAGGGCCGGAACGCCTTGTCGAGCCCCGAGTCCTTGAGGTAGTGGGTGAACGGGGTGTTGCGCACGCGGCTCTTGGGATGCAGGGAGGCGGCGAGTCGGTTCTCCGCGTAGTAGTGCTCGATCTTCTTGGCGTAGGGGTCGTCACGGAAGCTCGCGTTGACCGACTTGGGCAGGAGCAACAGGGCGCCGAGGCGGTTGCGCCGGATGTAGAACTCCGCGGTGGTCTTGACGGCGTCCCGGTACCGTTCGAAGCGGTTGGCCCAGATGTGCTCGATCTCGTAGTCGCGCCGTCCCCGCAGGAAGTCGTACTCGTGCTGTCCGCCCTCGCAGGCGCGCTGGACGTGGGCGGTCATCCGGGAGAGCAGGTAGCGGACCACGCGGCGGTTGTTGGCCCGCAGCCCGAAGGAGGCCAGTTCGCGGAAGTCGTGGTCGAGCAGGGAGGTCTCCCGGCCGAGGACCGTGGCGACGTCATCGACGGTCCGGCAGATCCGCAGGACGGGAATCAACCGGTGGATGATCTCGTCGAGGTCGCGGCGCTGCACGGGAAGGTTGTTGACGCACCTGCGCACGTAGAGGAGGTCGAGGAAGGACGCGACCATCGAGGTCTTCCGGGTGAACGTCTCGTCGGAGTCGTCGGGGGAGACGACGGAGAGCAGGAGGGTGAACTGGCTGTCGATGCCGTTGTAGCCGTTGAAGTAGACGGCGGCCAGGGCGGGGCTGAACTCCCGGCAGGCGCGGAGCAGTTCGCAGTAGCGTTTCGACACGTCCGTGAGCCTCCGCACGAACTTTTCGGCCTCTGCCGGGCGGCCGAGGCCCAGCTGGACGTCGTTGCGCAGGATCCACTCGTGGACGGCCCGCCCGATCTCGACGGCGTCCTCGGAGTCCTTGTCGAGGTGCGCGTACTGCGCCAGCAGGAACGAGCGGACGTACGCGCTGGGTGTGTTGGCCTCGGGGGAATCGGTCTCGGCGGTGGTGAGCCGGGCCAGCATGTCGGCCCACTCCCTGCCCAGGCCCTCGCGTGCCTGCTCGCCGATCCGCCGGAAGAGGTGGCCCTTGAGCAGGTCCACGTGGCTCAGCCGGAGCCCCCGGTCGTTCATCGACACGAAGATCTCGCGGCCGTTCTCCTGGTCGAGGGCCCGGATGCCGACCAGGCAGACCCGGTCCAGCAGCCACCGGACGAAGGGCACCAGGGCCTCGCCGCGCAACTTCTCGGGGAACTCCCCGTCGATCTCCCTGCTCCGGTCGTGCAGGTTGCGCACCGAGACGTGCGCGTCGTCGGGCAGGGTGAACCCCTTGAGACCGTTCCAATCGGTGACCAGGGAGTTGAGCAACTGTGCGCGGGACAGTTCCTCGGAGCTGCCGACCTTGAAGCTCCGCCTGCCGTGCCGCGCCGTGTAGGTGAGCCCTTCCAGCTCGTCGACGTTGATCAACATCTCCTGGTCGAGCAGCAGTTGCCGGAGATAGATCAGTACGAGGTGGAGGGTGGTGACGCGCTGCTGGCCGTCGACGAGGAAGGTGCGGCCGTCGCTCTCGTGGTAGACGTAGGGGCCCAGGAAGTACGGGGCGTAGCGGCCGGCCTCCTCCTGGTCGTGCAGGGGGTTCCACTGGCTGAGGAAGCGCTGACTGAGGTCGTCGATCAGCGTGCTGACCTCGTGCCGGGTCCAGGTGTACTCCCGCTGGTAGTAGTCCAGTGCGAAGGAGTTCCGCTCGAAGAGGGCACGAACCGTCACGCCCTCGCCGTGAATGGGACTTTCCACCATGAAGTCGGCAGCGCCTCTCGCTGGGGGCGACTCACTCAAGAGCCGATTATTCTCATTTATCACTTTGAACCGGCGAGCGTTACCGACCGCCGCGAAGTCGTGACCTGGATCTCCGAAAGGGGCGGGCCCGAAGGGGCCTCGCGCTGTGACGGCCGCCCCTTCGGAGGCCGAGTGTCAGGCGGGTAGGCCGAGCATGGCCGCGTGGCAGCGCATGGTGTGGTCGAAGGCCGGGGTGCGGTCCATGATCGTGTTGTTGAACTGGCCGAACAACTCGAAGCTGATCCAGCCGAACAGGCCGGTCCAGGCGATCAGGCCGCGGACGATCACGTCGTCGGGAACGTCGGGCATCAGCTCGCGCACGCGTGCGGCGTCCTCGCGGAAGGACGGCGGGACGGGCGGGTGGTCGCCGGGCGGCTTCAGGGCTCCGGCCCGGTGGGCGTCGGAGACGATCCGGCCGTAGACGACGGTGTCGCGGATCGCGGCGGGGACGGTGTCCTGCGGGGCCTGGTAGCCGGGGACGGGGGAGCCGTACAGCAGGGCGTACTCGTGCGGGTGGACCAGCGCCCAGTCCCGTACGGCGTGGCAGACCGCCATCCACCTGCCCGCGTGGTCGGTGTGCGGGACGGCCGCCTCGGCGTTCTCCACGGCCTCGCCGAGGGCGTTGTAGCCGTCGATGATCAGGGCCGTGAGCAGGTCGTCCTTGGAGGGGAAGTAGCGGTAGATCGCGGAGGAGGCCATGCCCAGCTCGCGGGCGACCGCGCGCAGGGACAGGCCGCTCGCGCCGTCGACGGCCAGCTGCCGGCGGGCGACGTCGGTGATCTCGCGGGTCAGCTCGGCCCTGACCCTCTCGCGTGCGGTGCGGCTCGAACTCATGCCGCGACCATATCAGAGCACTGAAAAGAAACGAGAGCACTGCTCTTGACGAGCGGCGCTCTTTAGCGAGAGCATTGCTCTCAGAACGGAACGGCAATCTCTGAGGAGCCTCCATGATCCCCCTGGCCAGGAACGCCAACCTGCTCGTCACGTTCCTGCTGGAGCTGGGCGTGCTGGCCTCGGTCGGCTACTGGGGTTTCGTCACCGGCTCGAACTGGCCGGTGAGGCTGCTCCTCGGCCTCGGTGGCCCGGCGCTGTTCATCGTGGCCTGGGCGATCTTCGGCGCGCCCAACGGCGCGATGATCCCGCTCACCGGTCTCGCCCGCGCCGTCCTGGAGGTGCTCTGGTTCGGCGGCGGCGCCGCGGCGCTGGTCATGGCCGGCCGCGTCGTACCCGGGATCGCCTTCGCCGCCGTCTTCGTCGTCAACGCCGCGCTGCGGCTCATCTGGAACCAGTGAAGGAAGAACCATCATGGCCAAGCACGTCATCGCGGGAGCCGGTCAGGTCGGCTCCGAGGTCGCCCGGTTGCTGGCCGGGCAGGGACACGAGGTGGTCCTGGTCAGCCGTTCGGGTTCGGGGCCCGAACTGCCGGGCATCCGCAGGGTCGCCGCCGACGCGGGCGACCGCGCGGGACTGACCGCCCTGACCGAGGGCGCCGCCGTCCTCTACAACTGCGTCAATCCGCCCTACCACCGGTGGGCGCGCGACTGGCCGCCGCTCGCCGCGTCGCTGCTGGGCGCCGCCGAGGACACCGGCGCCGGATACGTCATCCTCGGCAACCTCTACGTCTACGCCGCGCCCACCAGGCCGATGCGGGAGAGTGACCCGCTGACCCCGCCCAGCGCCAAGGGCGAGGTGCGGGTCCGGATGTGGCAGGAGGCCCTGGCCGCGCACCGGGCGGGCCGGGTCAGGGTGACCGAGGTGCGCGGGTCCGACTACTTCGGCCCCGGCTGCCTGGACCAGTCGCACCTGGGGGAGAGGCTCGTCCCCAGACTGCTGGCGGGCCGGACCGTCCGCGTCATCGGTGACCCCGCGCAGCCGCACAGCTGGACGTATGTGCCCGATGTCGCGCGGGCCCTGATCGCGGCGGGCGAGGGCGACCGGGCCTGGGGCCGCGCCTGGCACGTCCCGACGAACGAGCCGATGGCGGTGCGCGAGGTCGCCACGCGGCTGTGCGCGCTCGCCGGGATCCCCGACCCGGGGGTCAAGGCCATGCCCCACTGGCTGGTACGCGCCGCCGGGACCTTCTCCCCGATGCTCGGCGAGCTGGAGGAACTGCGCTACCAGTTCGTCCGGCCCTTCGTCCTGGACTCGGATGACTTCCAGGCGGCCTTCGGCATCGCACCGACCCCGATGGACGAGGCACTGACCGCGACGATCGCATGGTGGCGCGACCGCCTGGCCGCGGCGGCGTAGCGACACGGGTCGCATGCCGTACGGCGCGGGGCGCGACGTACGCGCCGGAAAGCACGCGCCGTAGGCTCTCGGCATGAAGATCGCTGTCATCGGCCTCGGGGACATCGCGCAGAAGGCGTACCTGCCCGTCCTCGGCGCGACCCCCGGCCTCGACCTGCACCTGTGCACTCGCGACCGGGCCACACTCGACCGGCTGGGCGACGCCTACCGGGTCGAACGCCGGCTCTCCTCGGTGGACGAGGTGCTCGGCGCGGGGGTCGAGGCGGCCTTCGTGCATGTCGCGACGGAGGCGCACAGAGGGGTCGTCGAGCCGCTGCTGCGAGCCGGCGTCCACGTCTACCTGGACAAGCCGATCGCCTACACCCTCGCCGAGGCCGAGCGCCTGGTGCGGCTCGCGCGGGAGAGCGAGCGGTCGCTGCTCGTCGGTTTCAACCGCCGCAGGGCGCCGTCCTACGCCGCTCTGCGCGATCTTCCCCGCGACCTGGTGGTGATGCAGAAGCACCGTGCGCGCCTTCCGGACAACCCGCGGACCGTCGTCTACGACGATTTCATTCACGTCGTGGACACGCTCAGGTTCCTGGTGCCGGGCGAGGTCGAGCACACCGTCGTCCGCACCCGGGTCAGGGAGGGGCTGCTGGAGCACGTGACGCTGGAGCTCTCCGGGGACGGCTTCACCGCCTTCGGGATCATGAACAGGGTGGGCGGCCTGGCGGAGGAGAGCGTGGAGGTCATGGGCGGCGGGGCCAAGCGCCGGGTGGTCAACATGGCCGACGTGACCGACCACACCGGCGCCGAGACCCTGACCAGGCGGGGCGACTGGACCCCGGTCTCCCGGCAGCGGGGCATCGAGCAGGTCTGCCTGGAGTTCCTCGACGCGGTCCGCTCCGGCGGCGTCCTCGACGCCGGCGACGCCCTGGCCACCCATGCGATCTGCGAGGACATCGTCACCGCCGCGGCCCGGTAGCGTGCGACGGGACGCGACCTCGGGATCAGAGCCCGCGCGAGCGGTGCGCCTCGGCGACCCGGCCGACGCCGATCACATGGGCGGCCTGGCGCAGGGTGATCCCGCACTCGGCCGAGACCGCCGCGACCGTGTCGAACGCGTTCTCCACGAGGCCGCGGAGCCTGGCGTCCACCTCGCGAGCGCTCCAGGAGCGAGCCTGTGCCTCCTGCAGCCACTCCAGGTAGGAGACGATCACACCGCCCGCGTTGGCCAGGATGTCGGGGACCACCGTGACGCCCGCGTCGGCGAGGATCCGGTCCGCCTCGGGCGTGGTGGGGCAGCTGGCGCCCTCCACGATCAGGCCGGCTCTGATCCGGGGGGCGTTCTCCTCGGTGATCGCTCCCTCCAGAGCCGCGGGAACGAGCACGTCCACGTCGAGTTCCAGCAGGTCGTCGTGGGACAGCGGGTCCGCCTCGGGGTATCCGCGCACCCCACCGGTCTCCTTCGACCACGCCCGCAGACCGTCGACGTCCAGGCCCGAACGGTTGACCACGGCCCCGGTGCTGTCGGAGACCGCGACCACGAGAGCGCCCGCGTCGGCGAGGTGGCGCGCGGCGGGGGCGCCGACCTTGCCGAAGCCCTGGACCGCGACGGTACGGCCCCCGGGGGAGCCGCGCATCGCCCTGAGCGCGGCGAACCGCACGCCGCGTGAGGTGGCCTCCGCCCGCTCCGGCGCGCCGCCGCAGGCCGCCGATCCGCCGGTCATCACGCCGGGCACCGGGTAGCCCGCGTTCACCGAGTAGGTGTCCATGATCCAGGCCATGGTCCGCCTGTCGGTGCCGACCTCGGGGGCCGGGACGTCCCGCTCGGGGCCGACGATCGGCAGCACCTCGTTGACGTAGCGGCGGGTGACCCGCTCCAGCTCCCGGGCGCTCAGCGAGGCGGGGTCCACCGAGACGCCGCCCTGGGCGCCTCCGTACGGGATGCCGGCCAGCGCGCACTTCCACGTCATCCCCATGGCCAGCGCGGTGACCTCGTGTACGTCGGTGCGAGGGTGGAAACGGATGCCGCCCTTCGCCGGGCCACGGGTGATGTTGTGCTGCACCCGGAAACCCTGTACGACGTCCATCCGGCCGTCCTCACGGCGGACCGGGACCGACACGGTGAGCGAGCGGCGGGGAGTGGCGAGCACGGCGCGCAGGCTGTCGTCCAGGTTCAGCCGGTCGGCCGCCTGGTCGAGCTGGAAGAGCGCGGAGTCGAGGGCCTGCCGGCCTGGGCTGACGGGAGCGGTGGTGGCCGGCGTCGTCGACGGCACCGTGAGCGTCCTCAAGGGAAACCTCCGTACGGAGCACATGGTCACGATCAGAGTAGGTGTGGTTTTTTGCCTGCGGGGACGGGCAGTGTTTCGTTCTCGTGACCGCTCCGAGGCCCGGTCGCGTCACCGCGACCGGATGGTGCGTTGTTATCTGCCCGCGTCTCTGGGCAATCTGGGGGGAAGGTAAGGATCTGGTGGGCTTCCAGTAAGGATTCCTGCCGTCGTGCGGTGACTGAGGGGATGAAGGTGCCGGAACTTGTAGTCGGACCGATGCTGCGTTACGTCGACGAGACGAGCGCGTCGGTATGGCTGGAGACGAGCGAGCCGTGCGAGGTGACGGTCGAGGTCGATGGCGTGAGCTCGCAGGCCAGGACGTTCACGGTGCACGGTCACCACTACGCGATCGTTGACGTGGCGGGTGGCGGGACCTACCGGGTACGCCTGGGTGCCGAGACCGTGTGGCCGTTGCCCGGCCAGCCGCCCAGCCGCATCCGCCTGCTCGGCCCCGACGGGCCGGACCGGGTGATGTTCGGCTCCTGCCGGACCAGCGTGCCGCACGACACCCTGCACACGATCTCCCACGGGGTGGACATGCTGCGCGCGTACGGCTGCACCCTGATGGAGACGCCCGAGGATCGCTGGCCCGACCTGCTGCTGCTCCTCGGCGACCAGGTCTACGCCGACGAGCCCTCCGCCGAGATGCTGGAGTTCATCGGAAACCGCAGGGACAGCGAGCCGAAGAAGGAGATCGCCGACTTCGAGGAGTACGCCGAGCTGTACCGCCTGGCGTGGACCGACCCGGAGATCCGCTGGATCCTCTCCACGGTGCCCACCGCGATGATCTTTGACGACCACGACCTGCGCGACGATTTCAACACCTCCAGCACCTGGCGCGAGCAGATGGAGCACGTCCCGTGGTGGCGGCACCGGGTGATCTCCGGAATCGGCGCCTACTGGGTCTACCAGCACCTGGGCAACATGTCGCCGGCGGAGCGCGCCGCCGACGAGCTGCTCAGCAAGGTCTGCGCGGCCGAGGCCGACGGCGCGGAGGTCCTCGACGCCTTCGCCGACCACGCCTACGACGTACCCGCCGACAGCCGGTGGAGCTACGCCCGCGACCTCGGCGACACCCGTCTGATCATGCTCGACTCCCGCTGTTCCCGCCAGCTCACCCCCGGCGACCGGCGCATGATCGACCCGGTGGAGTGGGAGTGGCTCACCGAGCAGCTCCGCAGGGACGGCGCGAAGCGCTACGTGATCGGCTCCTCGGTGCCGTTCCTGCTCCCCGCGGGCATCCATCACATCCAGAACTGGAACGAGGCGCTGGCGCAGGGGGCCTGGGGCGCCAGGGTGGCCCGCTGGTCGGAGGCGTTGCGCCAGGGGCTGGACCTGGAGCACTGGGCGGCCTTCCGGCGCTCCTTCGAGGACCTGTCCAGGCTGCTGGCCGGGCTGGGCAGGCCGGTGATCGTACTCTCCGGAGACGTGCACTACTCCTACGTCTCGAAGGCGCGCGGACTCCCCATCTACCAGCTGGTCTGCTCGCCGATCCGCAACCCGCTGAGTCGCACACTCCGCCTGGCCAACATCGTCGCCCAGTTCGGCGTCGCCAGCCTGATCGGACGCTCCCTGTCCCGCCTGGCCAAGATCCCCAAGGCGCCCTTCAAGTGGCGGATCACCAACGGCCCGTGGTTCTCCAACGCGGTGGCGGTGCTCTCCCTGGACACCGCCCCGACGTCCGTCCGCTGGGAGACCGCCACCGGAACCGACATCTCGGAGATCGCCACGGTGGAGCTGGAGGGGATCTAAAAAGGCCGGCGGCTCACTCCGCCAGCTCGGCGAGGACGGCGCCGAGCTGGTCGATCGCCCAGACGAGGTCCTCCTCGGAGATGACGATCGGCGGGGCGAGACGGACCGTCGAGCCGTGAGTGTCCTTAGCCAGGACGCCATGGGCCATCAGCGCCTTGGAGACCTCACGCCCGCTGGCCAGGGACGGGTCGATGTCGACGCCCGCCCACAGGCCGCGGCCGCGGACGGTGACCACGCCCTGGCCGATCAGGCCGCGCAGCCTCTCGTGCATGACCTCGCCGAGCTCCCTGGCCCGCGCCTGGTACTCGCCGGTGCCGAGCATCTCGATGACCGCGTTCGCGACCGCGCAGGCGAGGGGGTTGCCGCCGAAGGTGGAGCCGTGCTGCCCCGGCCTGATCACACCGAGCACATCCTCGTTCGCGGTGATCGCCGAGACCGGTACGACGCCGCCGCCCAGGGCCTTGCCCAGCACGTAGATGTCGGGGACGACGCCCTCGTGGTCGCAGGCGAAGGTGTCGCCGGTGCGGCCCAGACCCGACTGGATCTCGTCGGCGATCATCAGGATGTTCTCCGCGGTGCACAGCTCGCGGACCTCGGTGAGGTACCCGTCCGGCGGGACCAGCACGCCGGCCTCGCCCTGGATGGGCTCCAGCAGCACCGCGACGGTGTTGGCGTCGATGACCTCGTGGATCGCCTCGACGGAGCCGTACTTCACGACCTTGAAGCCGGGGGTGTACGGGCCGAAGCCGTCGTGGGCGTCGGGGTCGGTGGAGAAGCTGACGATCGTGGTGGTGCGGCCGTGGAAGTTGTCCTCCATCACGATGATGTTGGCCTGCTCGGCGGCCACCCCCTTGACCTCGTAGCCCCACTTGCGGGCCACCTTGATCGCGGTCTCCACGGCCTCGGCGCCGGTGTTCATCGGCAGGACCATGTCCTTGCCGGTGAGGTCGCCCAGCCCGGCGGCGAAGGTGGCGAACTGGTCGTGGAAGAAGGCCCGGCTGGTCAGGGTGAGCCTGGACAGCTGCTCCTGGGCCGCTGCGATGATCTTCGGATTGCCGTGCCCGAAGTTCAGCGAGGAGTAGCCGGACAGGCAGTCCAGGAAGCGCCTGCCCTCCACGTCGACCACCCAGGCACCCTGCGCCTCGGATATCACGACGGGCAGGGGATGGTAGTTGTGAGCGCTGCGGCGCTCGCTCAGCTCGATGAAGTCGTCCGTGCTGGTCATTCGGTATCCGCCCCTCCTAGGTCCGTGGCCGTTTCGCCCGGCACTATCCCCTGATCTCCAGCGTGCAGCACTTCGGACCGCCCCCGGCCTTGCGGAGCTCCGACAGGTCCACGGGGATGACCTCGAAGCCCCGGCGCTTGAGCTCCAGTTGGAGGTCGGCGGCCTCGATGTTGATCACCACGTTGGTGCCGTCGCTGACCGCGTTGAGGCCCAGCACGGAGGCGTCGCCCTCACTCGCGATGATGGCGTCGGGGAAGAGGGCGCGGAGCACCTCCTGGCTTCCAGGAGAGAAAGCCCCTGGGAAGTATGCCACGTTATGTCCGTTCAGCGGGAAGAGGGCGGTGTCCAGGTGGTAGAACCGCGGATCCACCAGCTGCAGGGTGACCACCGGCCGGCCGAGGAACTCCTGGGCCTCCTTGTGGGCGAAGATGTCGGTGCGGAAGCCGGTGCCGGCCAGCACCAGGTGGTCGAGGGTGAGGAAGTCCCCCTCGCCCTCGTTGGTGAAGGTCGCCTCCTGGGCCCGCTCGTAGCCGTTGTCGACGAACCAATCCAGGTAGGCGGGTCCCTCGGCCGCCCGCTGCGGGTGGGTGAACCGCGCGCCGTACACGCGGCCGCCGACCACCAGCGCCCCGTTGGCGGCGAAGACCATGTCCGGCAGGCCCTCCACCGGGTCGATGAGGCTGACGCGGTGGCCGAGCTCCTGGTAGGCGCTCCTGAGCGTCTCCCACTGGCTGATCGCCACCTCGCGGTCGGCACCGGCCTCGGGGTGCATCCACGGGTTGATCGCGTACTCAACCGCGAAGTGGTCAGGCCGACACATGAGGTAGTGCCTCGTCATGAATAACCCCGTATCGAAGGTCGTGGTGAAATGCCGGCCCAGTGGCGGCGACATCAGCCTAGGAAACGGTGTTCTCGCAGGCCAAGAGCTTGCCCTTGCGTTCTGGCGCAGGTTTCTTGCGCGCTTCAGGCGATGAACGGTGATTCGTTGTGCGGGGCGATGAACGGTTCGCCGCGCGAGGTCATCAGCGGCGCCTCGATCAGCCGGGAGAGCACGATGGAGCTCTTGGTCCGCACCACGAACGGCTCCGAGGCGATGCGCTCGATCACCCTCTCCACGTGCCGCACATCGGTGGCCCTGATGTGCAGCAGCGCGTCGGCCTCGCCGGTGATGGTGCACGCCGAGACCACCTCGGGATGGCGGCCGATGGCCACTCCGATCTCCGACGGTGAGGTCTTTCCCGCGCAGAACAGCTCCACGTAGGCCTCGGTGGTCCAGCCGAGCGCCGCGGGCTCCACCCTGGCGGTGAACCCGGTGATGGCGCCGGTCTCGCGCAGCCGGTCCACCCGGCGTTTCACCGCCGACGCCGACAGGCCCACCCGCTGTCCTATCTCCGCGTAGGTGGCTCGGGCGTCCTCGACGAGCGCCCCGATGATGTCGCGATCCAGCCTGTCCAGTTCCACGCTGACCTGTATATCGCTTCGGGTCCGTCCGGGTTCACGGCGAGCGGTCCGTCCGCGCTCGCGGTCGGCGGTCCGCCCGCGCTCGCGGCGGCCGGGGGCGCCCCCGACGTCCCCCCGGCGCCCCAGGTGCCCTCGTGTCGGCACGTGGCGGCACAATGGGCGCCCCGTGGTGAATCCGTGTCGTCGTGCGCCCGGTCGTCTGTCCGGTCATGTCAACGAAATGCCGCCGGACAGACGAGCTGTCCGGCGGCATCCGCGATGGGGGAGATCTCGGGTCAGGTCTGCTCGGCCTCGCCGGTGGCCTGCTCCTGGGCCTCCTCGGGAGAGGCCTCCAGGTCGTCGCCCGCCTGGGCGAGCGCCGTCTGCTTGTCCAGGCCGACCCAGCTCGTCACGCTCTCGACGGCGAACAGCACACCGAGGTAGAGGGTGAGCGCGGCCAGCACCCAGGTCAGCACGCCCAGCGCGGCGCCGGCGCCGATCAGCAGCAGCCTGAGCTCCCAGCCCAGGCCGGCGCGGAAGACCCAGGGGGCCGGCCAGATGCTCTGCCGCGTCCGGTACACCGTGTCGTAGGTGTGGTAGCCGATCACGTAGATCAGCACGTACAGCAGCCACTTGGGCGCGTCGGCCGCCAGGCCGATCAGGATGATCGTGAGGAACTCGGTACCGCGGATCAGCGGCGGCGCCAGCCAGTCGAGCTTGCCGAGATGGTCACGAGCCGCGGTGGGCAGCACCAGGACGATCATGATCAGCACCGGGACGAGCAGGATCGGCCCGTCCACCAGCATCCCGGTCACCGCCATCGCGATGATCGCCAGCAGTGCGGCGAGCGTGGCGGGCACCGGGGGCAGCCCGGGGCCGACCTTGTCACGCAGCAGCGTCACCAGCGGGCCGTCGTCGCGGTAGGCGAGCAGCCGCGCGGTCTGGACGCGCAGCCGCTCCTCGTACGGGTCCGGAGCGGGGATGGTCTGTGGCTGGGTGATCATGCGAAAGACCTCATCAGGCGTCCGGTGAGCGAGTAGGCGGCGCCGACGCCACCCCAGATGATCAGTGTCAGGAAGGTGATCCTGGCGTCGAACAGGGCGCCGACGATCGCGATGACGGCGAAGCGCTCACCGATGGGGAACACGATCATCTTGCGGGCCCAGTGCACGGCCCGGAACCTACCGGCCCTGCCCCACATCTTCAGCAGGTTGCGGATCCCACCGGTCTTGGCCGCCCTGCGCTCCTCCAGCGCCTGGCGAAGACCGGTGTCCGCGCTGACCGACAGCGGCACCGAGGGCAGCGGCGACGGGGGCTTGCGCCGGTTCGCCGCGCCGTAGGAGAAGTCGAGCAGGTGCCTGATGGACTGCACACCGAGCGCGATCAGCGCCAGCGTCCACACGTCGCCGACACCCGAGACCGCCGCGCCGACCGCCAGACCGGCGAAGACCACGTACTCCTTGAACCGGTCGAAGGTCGCGTCCAGCCATGCCCCGAGCACGCCGAACTTGCGGGCGTACCGCGCCACCTGGCCGTCCACGCAGTCGAACACGAACGCGAAGTAGATCAGCACACCGCCCGCGACCATCCCGGCCCGCTCGCCGGTGGCGAAGCACAGCGCCGCGGCCACGCCCAGCGCGATCGAGATCAGCGTGACCTGGTTGGGGGTCAGCCCCCGCCTGGCCGCCCAGCGGGCGATGAACCGGGAGTAGGTGCTGACGAAGTAGGTGGTGAAGAAACCGTCGGCGCCCTTCACCGCGTTGTTCAGCCTGGCCCGGTCCTCGTTGAAGGTGGCCATCTCGGCCAGCGCCTCGGTGGCCTGCCCGGCGGTGGACACCCGGCGGTAGAACAGGTCCCGGCGGCCGCGGACGCCGACCGAGACGCCCTTGCGGACCAGTCCCAGGACCAGCAACTGGACCAGGTCGTCGTCGGGACCCAGCAGGTGGGCCAGGTCGGCCAGTTCGCGGGCGGCCTCGGCGAGGACGGGCGCGTGCTTGTGGTGCAGGTGCAGCGGGCCGAGCAGGACCGCGTTGGGCCTGGTCACCCCGTGGAAGGCCGAGCCCACCGAGATCACGCGGGACTTGCGGGCACGTACCCGGACGGGCAGGCCCTCCAGCGTCCGGTCGCCGATCTCCGGCAGCGCCTCCTCGATCGGGACGTCGGGGACGATAGCGTCGCCGTTCTCGTCCTCCTCCCGGGGCTCCCTGACGATCAGCGCGAGCGCTCCGCGCTTCGACTTGGTGATCTGGTAGATCAGCTCGTCGTGGATCAGCGAGTTGGCGGGCAGGATGAGCAGGTTCTCGGTGGCGTCCTCGACCGCGTCGGCCAGGGCGCGCAGATCGCCGGCCAGGTCGGAGGTCTCGACGAGCCTGCCGGGGAAACCGCGGTAGGCGGCGGCCTCGCTCGATCGGGCGATCGTCACCGGCTCGGAGTCGAGCGAGGCGAGCTGGCCGTGCAGCTTACCGATCACCGTGGGGCAGCCGGCGAGCGCGGGCAGGGTCAACGCGGCGGGCGGCGTCGCCTGGCCGGTAGCGGCATCGGGGCCGGGCGATGAGCCCAGCAGGACCACGCGGGGCATGGCACCCTTTCGTGCGGAGACGGGTGTGAGGCGGTGTAGCGGAGGATACGTTGCGTCGGAGGCCAAAGTTTAGTGAGTTTTGGGTGAACAACACGCACCAGTGATCTATCCGTGTCGTTTGATCATGGTTGCACCTCTGCCAAGTGAACCGTCCCACGCCCCCACCACACTGTCACTACACTGTGCGGGTGAGTCTGTACCGTGATGACGGCATCGTGCTGCGCACCCACAAGCTGGGCGAGGCCGATCGCATCGTCACGGTCCTGACCCGGCGGATGGGCAAGATCCGGGGGGTCGCCAAGGGCGTCCGGCGCACCACATCACGATTTGGCAGCCGGCTCGAACCGTTCACCCATGTCGATCTCCAGCTGCACACCGGCCGCACCCTCGACGTGATCACCCAGGCCGAGACCATCCAGCCGTACGGCCGGCCGCTCGTCGCGGACTATCCGCGCTACACGGCGGGAACCGCGATGCTGGAGACCGCCGACCGTCTGATCATGGGAGAGAAGGAACCGGCCCTCCGCCAGTTCCTGCTGCTGGTCGGCGGCCTGCGCACGCTCGGTTCCGGCGCCCACGAGGCCAGGCTCGTGCTGGACGCCTACTTCCTGCGCTCTCTGGCGGTCGCCGGTTACGCCCCCGCCCTGGAGGCCTGCGCCCGCTGCAAGGCGGTCTCGGTGCGGGCCTTCGCCATCGTGGCCGGCGGCGTGGTGTGCGGAGCCTGCCGTCCCGCGGGCGCGGCGGTCCCCGAGGGGGAGACCCTGGCCCTGATGGTCGCGCTGCTCAAGGGGGACTGGCCCACCGCCGACGCCTCGGGGGCCAGGCACCGGGCCGAGTGCAGCGGCCTGGTCGCCGCGTACCTCCAGTGGCACCTCGAACACGGCATACGCTCTCTTCGACACGTAGAAAGGGAGCTCGCCACGTGAACGTCCGCCCGCCCGTCCCGCACCCCTCCGGCGCAACCCCGCCCGCGATCCCGCGCGACCTCGTGCCGCGGCACGTGGCGATCGTGATGGACGGCAACGGCCGGTGGGCCAAGCAGCGTGGCCTGCCCCGTACCGAGGGGCACAAGGCGGGCGAGGCGTCGCTCTTCGACGTGATCGAGGGCGCGATCGAGCTCGGCATCCCCTACCTGTCCGCCTACGCCTTCTCCACGGAGAACTGGAAGCGATCCCCCGACGAGGTCCGCTTCCTGATGGGTTTCAACCGCGACGTGATCCGCCGCCGCAGGGATCAGCTCCACGCGATGGGCGTGCGGGTCCGCTGGGCGGGCCGCCCCGGACGGCTGTGGCGGAGCGTCATCCAGGAGTTGCGCGACGCCGAGCGGATGACCGAGGGCAACTCCACGCTGACCCTGCAGTTCTGCGTCAACTACGGCGGTCGTGCCGAGATCGTGGACGCCGCGCTGCGCCTGGCGCAGGACATCGCCGAGGGGAAGGTCAAGCCGGGCCGGGTGAAGGAGGAGACCTTCGCCCGCTACCTGGACGAGCCGCAGATCCCCGACGTCGACCTGTTCGTGCGCTCCTCCGGCGAGCAGCGCATCTCCAACTTCCTGATCTGGCAGACGGCGTACGCCGAGATGGTCTTCCTCAACCGCCTCTGGCCCGACTTCGATCGCCGTGATCTGTGGGAGGCCTGCGAGACGTACGCCAAGCGCGACAGGAGGTACGGCGGAGCCGTGCCGAACGTGGTCGCGGAATAACGCGTGCCCCGGGCGCCCTCGACGTGCCGGGAGGCGCGCCCGGCCGGACGCGGAGAGTGACGTCAGGCCCGGCGACGCGCGCGGTAGGCGGCCACGTGCATCCGGTTCCCGCAGGTGCGGCTGTCACAGTAGACCCGCGAGCGGTTGCGGGACTCGTCCACGAAGACATGGTCGCAGTCCGGCGCCGAGCAGGTGCGCAGGCGCTCCCACTCGTCCTCGACGAGCAGGTGGGCCAGGGCGACCCCGATGTCGGCCGCCAGGTGCTCGTGGAGTGAGGCGTCCGGCGCGAAGTAGTGGACGTGCAGGGGGTGGCCGTCGTGCTCCGCCAGGCGCGGGGTGATGCGGGTCCCGCTCAGCAGGGTGTTCAGCCGGATGACCGCGGTGGGCTGGTCCGGGGCGGTGAAGACCTTGTGGAAGGCCTCGCGCAGGGCGCGCACCTGGGCCAGGTCGGCGGCGTCCAGTTCGCCGATCCCGCTGACCTCCCAGCGTGCCACGAAGTCGCCGAGTTCCCGCAGGTCGGTGAGAGTGTCCTCGCCTCCGGTGGAGGGGGAGGTGTTGACCAGGTCGACCGCGGTGGCGAGTGAGTGCACCATGTCATGTCCGAATGGCATGTTGACTCCTGTAGAAAGCGGTTACCGCGTGGGCTCGCGGTGGCTTGCCGTGTCGGAAGCGTATCTCTCCGGTGGGCCTTCGTGTCTTCTCTCTCGCACTCACATCGCGATGGCACGCCATGTGAGCGCCCGGCGGGCGTGCTCTTCGGTGGCGGTGCGTCCGCCGGGCGCCTCGCCGCGTTCGCCGTGCCGTCCGGTGCGGGGCCCCGCGCGCGGATCGGCCGTCCGGGACCCGGCCCGCCGGGGATCCCGGCGGGCTCAGGCGCGACTCGGCGTACGGGCCGGTTTGGCGGCTGTGGAGCAGGCGGCGCAGGTTCCGAAGATCTCCAGGGTGTGGGTGATCTCGGTGAACCCGTGCTCGGAGCCGATGGCCTCGGCCCAGCGCTCCACCGCGGGTCCGGCCACCTCCACCGTACGGCCGCAGGTGCGGCAGACCAGGTGGTGATGGTGGTCGCCGCTGGCGCACGCCCGGTAGACCGACTCGCCGTCGTCGGTTCTCAGCACGTCGACGTGACCGGTGTCGGCGAGCGCCTGGAGCGCCCGGTAGACGGTGGTCAGTCCGATCTTGGCGCCTTCCGCGCGCATCTCCGCGTAGACGTCCTGCGCGCTGCGGAAACCCTCGCTCTGACGGAGGACCGCGTGGACGGCATCACGCCTGTTGCTCATGGGGTGGACTCCTGAGGTCGACTTCGGCGTATGAATCTACCGAGCCCGAGGGCGAGGACGAACCCCGTGAGAGCAACGATCACGATGACCGCGCCCGGCGGGACCTCGACGTAGAAGGATGAGGTCAGGCCGCCGACCGTGGAGATCATCCCGAAAAGCATGGAAAGCAGCATCGTGCTCGTGAAACCCCGGGTGAGCTGCTGGCTGGTCGCCACCGGCACCACCATCAGCGCGCTGACCAGAAGCAGTCCCACCACGCGCATGGCGATGACCACGGTCAGCGCGGCGGTCACGGCGATCAGCAGGCTGAGGAAGCGGACCGGCAGGCCGCTGGCCCTGGCGACCTCCTCGTCCTGGCAGAGCACGTAGAGCTCCCGCCCGAAGACGACCAGCACGCCGAGGACCGCCGTCGCCAGCAGACCGATCACCCACACGTCCTCGACGGGGACGCTGCTGATCGAGCCGAACAGGTAGGACGTCAAGGTGGCGTTGCTGCCGCCCGGGGCCAGCGAGATGAGCAGCACGCCCCCGGCGATGCCGCCGTAGAACAGCAGCGCGAGCGCCACGTCACCGCTGGTCCTGCCGCGCGCGCGGACCAGTTCGATGGCCACGGCGCCGAGCACGGAGACCAGCACGGCGGTCAGCACCGGGGCGGTCCCGGTCAGGAAGCCCAGGGCCACGCCGGTCAGCGCGACGTGCCCGATGCCGTCACCCAGCAGGGCCAGGCGGCGCTGGACCATGAACGTGCCGATGGCGGGCGCGACCAGGCCGACCAGGAGGGCGGCGATCAGCGCCCGCCGCATGAAGTCGAACTGCAGAAGCTCGATCACGACGTGGGTCTCCAGTCGAGCGGGCTCACCGGCTCCTCCTCGGCGTGCGGGTGCACATGGTCGTGGCCGGGCAGCGCGTGGGTGCCGACGGCGTGGGGCGGCGGGCCGTCGTGGCAGACGTATCCGTCCCGCAGGACCACCGCCCGGGTGATCAGAGGTTCCAGCGGGCCGAGCTCGTGCGCGACCAGCAGGACCGTCTTGCCCTGCTCCACGAGCACGGACAGGGTCTCGGCGAGGAGCCGCTGGCTCCCGGAGTCGACGCCGGCGGTGGGTTCGTCCATGACGAAGGTGTCGGGTTCCCCGGCGAGGGCGCGGGCGATCAGCACCCGCTGCTGCTGGCCGCCGGACAGGGCCTGCACCGGGTCGAGGGCGCGGTGGGCCAGGCCGACGGCGGCCAGCGCCCGGCCTGTCGCCTCCCGGTCGGCCGCGCTGGTCGGCCGCAGGCGCCGCTGCCTGGCGATCCGCCCCGAGGCGACGACCTCGCGGATCGTGGTCGGCACCCCGCCGCCCACCGAGAGCCGCTGGGGTACGTAGCCGATCCGCCACCACTCGCGGAACCGGGCGGGGGGCCTGCCGTACAGCAGGGTCTCGCCGCCGGACAGGGGGATGAGGCCGAGCAGGGCGCGAATGAGGGTGGACTTCCCCGACCCGTTCGCGCCGAGCACGGCCACCGCCTCACCGGGCTCGACGGACAGGTCGATCCCGCGGAGCACCGGGCGGTGGTCCAGGTTGACCCGGCCGCCGCTCATGGTGAAAACCGTTTTGCTGGATGTCACGTGTGGGCCTTACGAGCAGCTGAGCGCAGATTGGAGGACCTCAAGGTTCCGGCGCATGGCAGACGGGTAGTCGCCGTTCGCCGGCTGGCTTTCGACCGGGTCGAGGACCGCGGTCTTCGCACCGACCTCCTGGGCGAGAACCTCGGCGACCTTGGGGCTGACGAGGGTCTCGGTGAAAATCGTAGTCACTTTCTCCTGCTTGGCCACTTTTGCCACTTCAGCGAGGCGGGCAGGGGAGGGCTCGGCCTCGGGATCGATTCCGCTGATGCCGATCTGGTGGAGCCCGTAGCGGTTGGCGAGATAGCCGAACGCGGCGTGGCTGGTGACGATCGCGCGTGAGGAGCAGGTGGCCAGGCCCTTGGCCAGCTCGCCGTCCAGGGCGGTGAGGCCGGCCGCGGCTTCGGCGGCCCGCTCCCGGTAGCCCTGCGCGTGCGCGGGGTCGGCGGTGGCGAGCCTCTCGCCGAGCCGGGTGGCGACCGTCGCGAAGCGGGCCGGGTCGAGCCAGAGGTGGGGGTCGTAGTCGATCTCCTCGTGGCCGTGCTCCTCCTCGCCTTCGTGGCCCTCCTCCCCGGCCGCGGGCAGGGTCGGGACCGAGGAGGCCACCTCGAAGCCCCGGTCGGCGGCGTGCTGTTCGACCGCCTCGTCCACGGCGGGCTGGATGCCCTTGATGTAGACGACGAGCTTCGTCTCCTGCAGCCCGGCCACCTGGAGCGGGGACAGCTCCAGGTCGTGTGGCTCGACGCCGGGCTTGGTCAGGCCGGTGACCGTCACGTCGGGGCCGCCGACCTGCTCGGCGAGCCACTGCAGGGGATACATGGCCGCGGTGACGACGGGCTTCCCCGCCGCGGAGACGCCTGACGCCCCCCCGGGCGATTCGCCGGCCGAGCTGGTTTCGGCGCCGCAGGCGGCGGTGGCGGCCGTGGCGAGAAGGGCGGCGGCCGCGACCAGGCTCGCGTTACGTATACGGATACGTCGGGAGGACTCGGACATCATGTCATCCAGTATGCGCGCAAATGAAAATGGTTGTCAAAGTCGCCTGCGGGCTCGATGATCGCCGGCCCGGCGGACGGGGGCTTCGCGTCGGCCCGGCCATCCCCGGCATGGCGGCTTCACACGCCGGGTGCCCGCGACGTACGGGCACCGCGAAGCCGGGGAGCGCGGTGCGTGTGGCGAGGGCCGGGCGGCGTCAGAAGGCGCCGAAGCGGTCGGCGGCGAGCAGGACCAGGAAGGTGAGCAGCGCGACGCGCAGCAGGCGGCCCCCGGTCCCCAGGGACGGCCACGACATGTAGGCGAGCCAGCCGACGAACCCGATCACCGGAAGCACGGCGACGCCACCCCAGAAGGAGGACACCGCGAAGCCGGTCATCAGGAGGATCACCAGCACCACCGGGGCGATCCAGCGGGGGAGCTGGAACAGGAAGACGAGCGGGGCCGCGCTGCGCCGCTCGGCCTTGCGTCGCAGCCCGGTCGCCCCCGGCGTGAAGAACTGCTCGCCCGCGGGCAGCGGACGCCCGCCTCGCGGGCGCCGGGGCTGTGCCAGCGGATGTGCGGGGCGTTTCCCGTGCTTGTCGGCCACAGGCCGAGCCTAACGCCACAGCCCCCGCCGCGACACGCCCCGATGCCCGGTACGGACACCGCGGCTCGCGCCCCGGCCGGTACGGGGCCGGAGGCGGGCTCTGGCATGCTGGGCGGATGCTCGCTCTCATCCGTTATTCGGTGCCGCCCGGCCAGACCGAGGAGTTCCTGGCCCGGGCCCACGAGATCGTCGACACGCTGGCCGGGCAGCCCGGTTACCTGCGCGGCAGGGTGTCGAGATCGGTGGACGAGCCGGAGCTGTGGGCGCTGGTCAGCGAGTGGGAGGGCGCCGGGTTCTACCGCAGGGCGCTGGGCGCGGCGCGGATGGCGATGTATCCGCTGATGACGCTCATGATCAACGAGCCGAGCGCGTTCGAGGACGTCGACCGTCCCTGAGATTCCGCGGAAGCTTTGCCGGTGTGAGGCGGGCGTCATGGTTTATCCGCACGTCCCGCAGGTCCGTCTCCCCTAAGCTGGATGTTCAATCAATTCCTCGCCGACCTCCAGCCGGATGGAGATTTTCCCTTATGGCACGCCGTACGGACATCATGGACACCATCGTCAGCCTCGCCAAGCGGCGCGGTCTTGTGTATCCCTCCAGCGAGATCTACGGCGGCCTGCGCGCGTCGTGGGACTACGGTCCACTGGGCGTGGAGCTCAAGAACAACGTGAAGCGGCAGTGGTGGAAGACCGTGGTGCAGGGCCGTGACGACGTGGTCGGTCTCGACTCCTGTGTGATTCTGGCCCGCGAGGTGTGGCAGGCCAGCGGCCACGTGGACACCTTCACCGACCCGCTGACCGAGTGCCAGGCGTGTCACAAGCGCTACCGCGCCGACCACCTCGAAGAGGCGTACACCGAAAAACACGGGAAGGAGCCCGTCAACGGCCTGGCCGACATCACCTGCCCCAACTGCGGCAACAAGGGCTCCTTCACCCAGCCCAAGCAGTTCAGCGGCCTGCTGAAGACCTACCTCGGCGCGGTCGAGGACGAGTCGGGCCTGGCCTACCTGCGGCCGGAGACCGCCCAGGGCATCTTCATCAACTACCTCAACGTGCAGCAGTCGGCGCGCAGGAAGATCCCGTTCGGTATCGGCCAGATCGGCAAGTCGTTCCGCAACGAGATCACCCCGGGCAACTTCATCTTCCGTACCCGTGAGTTCGAGCAGATGGAGATGGAGTTCTTCGTCAAGCCGGGCAGCGACGAGGAGTGGCACCAGTACTGGATCGACGAGCGTTTCCGCTGGTACACCGACCTGGGCATCAACCCGGAGAACCTGCGCGTCTACGAGCACCCGCAGGAGAAGCTGTCGCACTACTCCAAGCGGACCGTCGACATCGAGTACCGCTTCAACTTCACCGGCAGTGAGTGGGGCGAGCTGGAGGGCATCGCCAACCGTACGGACTTCGACCTGACCGCGCACGGCAAGGCCTCCGGCACCGACCTCAGCTTCTTCGAGCAGGACACCGGCGAGCGCTACGTCCCGTACGTGATCGAGCCGGCCGCCGGTGTCGACCGCGCCACGCTCACCTTCCTGATCGACGCCTACACCGAGGACGAGGCGCCCAACGCCAAGGGCGTCATGGAGAAGCGCACGGTCATGCGGCTCGACCACCGGCTCGCGCCGGTCAAGGTCGCGGTGCTCCCGCTGTCGCGCAACGCCGACCTGTCGCCCAAGGCCAAGGACCTGGCCGCCCAGCTCCGCCGCCGGTGGAACGTCGAGTTCGACGACGCGGGCGCGATCGGCCGCCGCTACCGCCGCCAGGACGAGATCGGCACGCCGTTCTGCATCACCGTCGACTTCGACACTCTCGACGACCAGGCGGTGACCATCCGCGAGCGTGACTCGATGGCCCAGAAGCGGGTGGCCCTCGACCAGGTCGAGTCCTACCTCCGCCAGCACCTCAACGACTGAGGAAAGGCCCGCCCCGCGACGACACGGGAGCGCCGGGGGGCGGGGACGGCGGTGGCAGCCGGGTTTCGGGCCGTGCACGATCTAGGTTCGTACCATGCGACTGCTCGTTGTCGAGGATGAGAGAGACCTGGTCGAAGCCCTGCGGGTGGGGTTCGTCCGGGCTGGTTACGCGGTCTGCGTCGCCCGGGACACGACGCAGGCCGCCGAGAGGCTGCAGGCCGACCCGTACGACGTGGTCCTGCTCGACCTCGACCTGTCCGGCCGTGACGGCTTCGAGCTGTGCCGAGCGTTGCGGAGGACCGCCCACGGCCGGACCGCGCGGATCATCATGGTGACCGCGCGGGACCGGCTGGACGACCGGCTTCTCGGGCTGGCCGAGGGGCCCGACGACTATCTGGTCAAACCGTTCGCCTTCCCCGAACTGCTGGCCAGGGTGCGCGCGCTGCCGCACCGGGAGCAGGGCGACGACACCGCGATCCTGCAGGTGGGGGACCTGCGGCTGGACATCTCCAGGGCCGAGGCCCGGGCGCGGGGACGGGAGCTGGGGCTCACCCCGAAGGAGTTCGGCGTGCTGCGCCACCTGATGGCCCGCTGCGGGCAGGTGGTCTCGGCGGAGGAACTGCTCGAGCACGTCTGGGGTGAGCACGCCGACCCCTTCACCAACACCGTGCGGGTGACGGTGGGCAATCTGCGGCGCAAGCTCGGCGCCGAGGGTGTGATCGAGACCGTGATCAGTAGGGGGTACCGGCTGCGGGAGGGCTCCTGAGGCCGTTCCCCGCGGCCGGCGAAAAGCCCGAGCCGTATCCTGCCGTGCGATGTCCGGCCGGTCGTCGAGCCCGCCGTGAACGGCGTTGAATACCAGGAAGATTGGTTACCTGAATTGGTATAAACCAATTCCCAAAGTGATCAATAACCTTGCGTATTTGGCCCAGATTTGAATTGGATTAGACCGGTTCACCCGCCTTGAGCTGGGAAAATGCAGTGTTGCCTGATGGGTGCCGTTTCATCGCCTTGTTCGTCGGTAGAGTCCGCAGGGAGGCGGAACCAGACGCCGGTTTTGAAGTCGAAGAAGGAGCAACCGTGCCCAAGTACGTTTACGACTTCACCGAGGGCAACAAAGATCTCAAAGGTCTGCTCGGAGGTAAGGGGGCAAACCTCGCCGAGATGACCAATCTCGGACTGCCGGTTCCCCCCGGCTTCACCATCACCACCGAGGCCTGCCAGAACTTCCTGCGGGACGGGGTCGTTCCCGAGGGAATGCGGGAGGAGGTCTCCGCGCACCTGGCCGCGCTGGAGGCCAGGATGGGGCGCCGGCTGGGCCAGGCCGATGACCCGCTCCTGGTGAGCGTGCGCTCGGGGGCCGCGTTCTCCATGCCCGGCATGATGGAGACCGTTCTCAACATCGGTCTGAACGACGAATCGGTCCACGGGCTGGCCAAGCAGGCGAGTGGCAACGAGCGTTTCGCCTGGGACTCCTACCGGCGCCTCATCCAGATGTTCGGCAAGACCGTCCAGGGCATCGACGGCGAGCTTTTCGACGAGGCTCTGGAGGAGCTCAAGGACGGCCGCCACGACCTGGAACTGGAGGCGGCCGACTTCCGGCGCCTGGTCGCGACCTACAAGGACATCGTCCGTGCCCAGACCGGCGAGGACTTCCCCGCGGACCCCCACCGGCAGATGAGCATGGCGGTGGAGGCCGTGTTCAAGTCGTGGAACGCCCCGCGAGCCGTCCTCTACCGCCGTCAGGAACGTATCCCCGCCGACCTGGGCACGGCGGTCAGCGTCTGTTCGATGGTCTTCGGCAACTGCGGCATGGACTCCGGGACCGGGGTGGCCTTCACCCGCGACCCCGGCTCGGGGCAGCAGGGCGTCTACGGCGACTACCTGCAGAACGCCCAGGGCGAGGACGTGGTCGCGGGCATCCGCAACACCATGCCGCTGCAGGAGTTGGAGAGCCTCGACAAGGCCGTCTACGACGAGCTCATGCGGATCATGGAGACGCTGGAAAACCACTACCGGGACCTGTGCGACATCGAGTTCACCGTCGAGCGCGGCAAGCTCTGGATGCTCCAGACCCGGGTGGGCAAGCGGACCGCGGGCGCGGCCTTCCGCATCGCCGTGCAGCTCGCCGACCAGGGGTTGATCAGCCTCGACGAGGCCGTGACCAGGGTGACCGGTGACCAGCTCGCCCAGCTCATGTTCCCCCGCTTCGCCGACTCCGGCGGCGAGGTGATCGCCAAGGGGATGAACGCCTCGCCGGGCGCGGCCGTCGGCAAGGCCGTCTTCTCCACCGAGCGGGCCGTCGAGCTCGCCGCGCGGGGAGAGGCGGTCATCCTGGTCCGCAGGGAGACCAACCCCGACGACCTGGCCGGGATGATCGCCGCCCAGGGCGTCCTGACAAGCCGCGGCGGCAAGACCTCGCACGCCGCCGTGGTCGCCAGGGGCATGGGCAAGACCTGTGTCTGCGGGGCCGAGGAACTGGATGTCTCGGTCAAGGAGCGCAGGTTCACCACGCCTTCCGGCGTCGTGGTCTCCGAGGGTGACGTCATCTCCATCGACGGCACCAGCGGGACCGTCTACCTCGGTGAGGTGCCCGTGGTCCCCTCCCCGGTCGTGGAGTACTTCGAGGGTACGGGCGAGGCGGACGACGAGCTCGTCGGCGCCGTGCACCGGATCATGTCCCACGCCGACGAGGTACGCCGGATGGCCGTGCGCGCCAACGCCGACAACGCCGAGGACTCCGCCAGGGCGCGCAGGTTCGGTGCCCAGGGCATCGGGCTCTGCCGTACCGAGCACATGTTCCTCGGCGAGCGCCGCTGCCTGGTCGAGGACCTGGTGCTGGCCACCTCCGACGAGGAGCGTGAGCGGGCGCTGGCCGCGCTGGAGCCGCTGCAGAGGGCGGACTTCACGGGGATCTTCCAGGCGATGGAGGGGCTGCCCGTCACGATCCGCCTGATCGACCCGCCGCTCCACGAGTTCCTGCCCGACTTCACCGAGCTTTCGGTGAAGGTCGCCCTCGCGGGCGACGGGGCGGAGAAGAAGGACCGCGAGCTGCTGGCCGCGCTCAAGCGGCTCCACGAGCAGAACCCGATGCTGGGCCTGCGCGGTGTCCGGCTCGGCCTGGTCATCCCCGGCGTGTTCGCCATGCAGGTCCGGGCGATCGCGGCGGCGGCCAAGGCCGTGCCCGGCAGCCGCGCGGAGATCATGATTCCGCTCGTGGCCGCGGTCCAGGAGTTGGAGCACGTCAGGGACGAGGCACGGCAGATCCTTGCCGAGGCCGGGGTCGAGGCACTGATCGGCACGATGATCGAGGTGCCGCGCGCGGCGCTGACCGCCGGCCAGATCGCCGAGGCCGCCCAGTTCTTCTCCTTCGGTACCAACGACCTGACCCAGATGACCTGGGGTTTCTCCCGTGACGACGTCGAGGCCGCGTTCTTCTCCAAGTACCTCGAACTTGGCATCTTCGGTGTCTCCCCGTTCGAGACCCTGGACCGTGACGGCGTCGGCAGGCTCGTCACCATCGCCGCGGAGCAGGGCCGCAAGGCCAGGCCCGACCTGAAGCTGGGGATCTGCGGCGAGCACGGCGGAGACCCTGACTCGATCCACTTCTGCCACCAGGTGGGTCTGGACTACGTGTCCTGCTCGCCGTTCCGTGTCCCGGTCGCCCGGCTGGAGGCCGCTCGCGCCACCCTGGCGGGCGCCGGATCCGACACCCGCTGACCTTCGGTTCTCATCCGGACTTCGCGGGTGTGCCGCCTCCGGTACCGCGGGAGGCGACACCCGCGGAACCGGGCTCCGTGGCCGTCCCACCTCACCGGGGCGGCCGCGGGGGCCGGTAGGAGCCGGGGCGAAGGTCACGGACCCCGGTAACCAGGTGTTTTCTCGCCGTTCCGCATAGTGCGCTCCTTTCGCGGATAAAATCACTGCACTTATGCATGGCTATGACGAACACGACCAGGTCAGGTGGGTGCCGGAACCGCCCGGCAACCCCGGTAGGAACCCGTTCGGGCGTGATCGGGCGCGCGTGCTGCACAGCGCCGGGCTGCGGCGGCTCGCCGCCAAGACCCAGGTCGTCGGCCCGGGAGAGACCTTCGGCAGCGGCCAGCACATCCCCCGCACCCGCCTGACCCACTCCCTGGAGTGCGCGCAGATCGGCCGGGAGATGGGCGAGGCGCTGGGCCGGAACCCCGACCTGGTGGAGACCGCCTGCCTGGCCCATGACCTCGGCCACCCGCCGTTCGGCCACAACGGGGAGACGGCGCTCAACGAACTCGCCGCCGGGTGCGGCGGCTTCGAGGGCAACGCGCAGAGCCTGCGCCTGCTGACCAGGCTGGAGGCCAAGGTGGTCACCGAGGACGGTCGTAGCGCGGGCCTCAACCTCACCCGCGCCGCTCTGGACGCGGCGATCAAATACCCCTGGACCAGGGAGAGGGGTGCCAAGTACTGCGTCTACGACGATGACCTGCCGGTCTTCGAGTGGATCAGGGAGGGCGCACCCGAGGGACAGGTCAGCTTCGAAGCCCAGATCATGGACTGGGCCGACGACGTCGCCTACTCCGTGCACGACCTGGAGGACGCCCTCCACTCGGGCAACGTGGTGCCGGCGGCGATGCGCGACCCGGCGGAGCGCCGTGAGGTCTGCGCGACCACCCGCGAGTGGTACGCCCCCGACGCGGAGACCGGCGAACTGGAGGACCTCTTCGGGCGCCTGATCGCCCAGCCGCTCTGGCCCCGCCACTTCGACCGCTCGCTCACCGACCTCGCCGCGATCAAGGGGCTCACCAGCTCGCTCATCGGCCACTTCTGCAGGTCCGCCGAGGTGGCCACCCGCGAGGCGTACGGCCCGGCCGCCGGGCGCTACAGCGCCGACCTGATCGTGCCCAGGGCCACCCGGCTGGAGTGCGCATTGCTGAAGGGGGTCACCGCCCACTATGTGATGGCCAGCGACGCGCACAACGCCAACCAGGCCAGGCAGCGCGAGCTGATCCACGACCTGGCCCACCAGATCATGCTGGGTGCCCCCGGCACCCTGGAACCGGCTTTCAGGCCCGCCTTCACCAGGGCGGCGGGGAACGCCGATCGGCTCCGCGTGGTCATCGACCAGATCGCCTCGCTCACCGACACCTCAGCGGTCGCCTGGCACCGCCACCTGGCGGGCCGCTGACCCGCTGTCGCGCTCAGCCGCCGCCCAGCGTGATCTGCTCCTGCTCCTCGGGCTTTTCCGGCTTCTTGGTGGGCTTCTTCGTCGGCACCGGCTTCGACGCGCAGAGGGTGACGCACCTGGGAGCCGCCCCGGTCCGGTTCATCACGGCCCGCATCTCGTCGGCCGGAGAGAGCGTGGGGTTGCCCTTCAGCCAGGCGTTCAGATAGTCCCACGGCTCGACCATGCCCCGGCGGACCCACCACAGCGAGGGATCGGTCTTCCAGGAGATCGCGAAATAGAGGTTGCTGGCCGTGGAGCGGGCATTGCCCGAGTTGCCGATCTGGCCCAGGACCTGGCCGGCGCTGACGCGCAGCCCCGGCCTGACCTCCAGGGCGACCTTGTCCAGGTGGCCGCCCAGGTAGCGCACGCCGTCGTCGCCGATGACCGTGACGAAGCGCCCCTCCCGGTCGGCGCCGCGATCGGTGGACGGCTTCCAGCGGTTCTTGACGTTGACCTCGTCGACCACGCCGTTCACCGGCGAGACGAAGGAGCAGCCCTTGGCCGCCCAGATGGTGGTCTTGGGCAGCACCAGAAGCCTGCTCTGGTAGTTGGTCGAGCAGCCCTTCACCGGGAAGACATAGGTGTGTTTGGAAACCTTCGGCGGCGGAACCCGCACCGGGGGGTCGGCCTTGGGACGGTCGACCGCCGTCTGCGGGGCGGGGGTCGGCGTGGCCTCGGGCATGGTCGCGGTGGCCGAGGCCGGTGCCCCGGCGACGGCCTCGGACTCGAAACTCGGAGCCGCCGTGCCGATGCCCGCCACCCCACCCGGCGACGCGCAGGCTCCGGTGACGAGCACCGCACCTGCCACAGCGGCCAATCGTGCTATATGCCCCGATCGCATGATCTCCACCCGCGTACATTATCGAGAATCCGCCTTTACCTTTGTAACCGACGTCATGGTTGGTCACGACCGCTTCGGGAAAGTCATCGTTCCTCCTGTCCCTCCCGCCCCGGCGGCACCGCCGCCACCTGTCCGGAGGCGGACCGGACCGACCGCTCCGACCTGTCGGGGGGCCGGACTAGACTCGCGGCGTGGCAGGCCGGATCAGTGACGAGGACATCGCGCTCGTACGGGAGCGCTCACCGATCGCCGACATCGTGGGCGAGCACATCCAGCTCCGCAACGCGGGCGGCGGCAACCTGAAAGGGCTCTGCCCCTTTCACGAGGAGAAGAGCCCGTCGTTCAACGTGACCCCCACCCGGGGTTACTGGTACTGCTTCGGCTGCGCCGAGGGCGGTGACGTCATCACCTTCGTCCGGCGCCTGGAGCACCTGTCGTTCGGCGAGGCGGTCGAGCGGCTGGCCGGCCGGGCGGGCATCCAGCTCCGCTACGAGCAGGGCGGATACGTCCCGGGACGCGAGCAGGGCGAGCGCACCCGCCTGATCGAGGCCCATCGGGCGGCGGCCGAGTTCTACGCCTCGAAGCTGGCCGCACCCGACGCCGCGATCGGGCGCAGGTTCCTGTCGGAGCGCGGGTTCGAGCGGGTCGACGCCGAGCGTTTCGGTGTCGGGTACGCCCCGGCCGAGTGGGAGGCGCTCTCTCGGCACCTGATGGCCAGAGGGTTCACCAGCGCGGAGCTGATCAAGGGAGGGCTGGCCAAGGAGGGGCGGCGCGGCCCGATCGACCGCTTCCGGGGACGGCTGGTCTGGCCCATCCGCGACATAACCGGGGACGTCATTGGTTTCGGCGCGCGGAAGCTGAACGACGCCGAAGACGGGCCGAAGTATTTGAACACCCCAGAAAGCCCTCTCTACAAGAAGAGTGAGGTTCTCTACGGTGTCGACCTGGCCAAGCGCGAGATCTCCAAGCGCTCCCAGGCCGTGATCGTCGAGGGCTACACCGACGTGATGGCCTGCCACCTGTCGGGCGTGCCGACGGCGGTGGCCACCTGCGGCACCGCGTTCGGCGAGGAGCACATCAAGGTGCTCCGGCGGCTGCTGCTCGACCACACGGGCTCCCAGGGCGAGGTGGTCTTCACCTTCGACGGCGACTCCGCCGGGCAGAAGGCGGCGCTGCGCGCCTTCGCCGACGAGCAGAAGTTCGCCACCCAGACCTTCGTGGCGGTGCAGTCGGACGGGCTCGACCCGTGTGACCTGCGCATCAGGCACGGCGAGGCGGCCGTGCGCGACCTGATCGCCAGCAGGGAGCCGCTGTTCGCCTTCGCCATTCGCAGCGCGATCTCCCGCTACGACGCGAGCACCAACGAGGGGCGGCTCGCCGGGCTCGACGCCGCGGCGCCCATCGTGGCCCGGATCAAGGACCAGGGGCTGCGCAAGCTGTACGCGGTGAGTCTGGACCGCTGGCTCGGTTTCAACGACGAGAGCTTCGTGCTGGACCGGATCATGGAGGTGTCCCTGCGGGCACAGCCGGGCCCCCGTCAGAAGGCCAGGCCGAGGAAGGTCGCGGACCTGACCGATCCCACGGTCAGGACCGAGGCCGAGATTCTCAAACTGGCGGTGCAGCGTCCCGCGCTGCTCGGCCCGGAGTTCGACGTGATGGGCGGAGAGGCGTTCACCCTTCCCGAGCATCTCGCCCTCTACAGGCTCATCGCCGACGCGGGCGGCACGGCGGCGGCCGGAGCCGGCGGGCGAGAGTGGGTGGACCGGTTGCTGAACGGCGTGAGCGACTCGCTGAGAGGGCTCCTGACCCGTTTCGCGGTCGAGGAGATCCGCGCCGACCTGACGAGCGAGGAGCGGTACGCGGTGGGGCTGCTGGTGGCACTCGAACTGACCACCGTCACCCGCGTGCTCGATCAGCTCAAATCACGCATGGAGCGGACCAATCCCGTCGAGGAGCCGGAGGAGTACAAGCGGCTCTACGCGGAACTGGTCGCGCTCGAACAGCAGCGACGCGTGCTGAGGGAACGCGCCGCCGCGAGCTGATCGCGTAATTGGCTTTAATATCCGCGAGGCGATTCCACCAAACCCGAATAAGGTCTCAATTCGATAATGATCGCGGCCTTACCTTCGGTGACAAAAATAGGTCTGCCATTTAGGGGACCCAATACAGCAGACTGTCTCCCGTGGGTGCATCGGTGCTGCCAAGTGGGCCGCCATCGGTAGACCAGGTGGCCGACCTCGTCACGAAGGGAAGGGAGCGCGGAAGCGTCACGGTCGATGACGTGGCCGCCGCTCTCGACAAGTCCGAGCTGCCGTCCGACGCGCTTGAACGCGTCGTCCGCATGCTCGCCGAGCACGGAGTGGAGGTCCTCGAGCCTCAGAGCGACGAGGAACCCGCCCGGTCCGATGAGGAGGATATCGGGAAAAGGGCTCCTACCAGCGATCTCGTCCGGATCTACCTGCGGGAGATCGGCCGGGTGCCCCTGCTCACGGCCGAGGAGGAGGTGGAGCTCGCCAAGTCCATCGAGGCGGGCCTGTTCGCCGAGGACAAGCTGACCAGCGTCGTCTCACGTCTGGTCTTCCCGGAGTTCAAGGAGCTCGCCTGGCAGGGCACACGGGCCAAGCAGCGGCTGATCGAGGCCAATCTGCGGCTGGTCGTGTCAATCGCCAAAAGATATGTGGGGCGCGGCATGCTGTTCCTGGATCTCATCCAGGAGGGCAACCTCGGGCTCATCCGGGCGGTCGAGAAATTCGACTACACCAAGGGTTACAAGTTCTCCACATATGCCACCTGGTGGATTCGACAGGCGATCACCAGGGCCATCGCGGACCAGGCGCGCACCATTCGGATTCCGGTGCACATGGTCGAGACGATCAACAAGCTGGTGCGTGTCCAGCGTCAGCTCCACCAGGACCTCGGCCGCGAGCCCGCGCCCGAGGAGATCGCCCTGGAGATGGACCTGCCGATCGACAGGGTGATCGAGATCCAGCGGATCGCCCAGGAGCCGGTCTCGCTCCAGTCGCCGATCGGTGAGGAGGACTCCGACCTCGGTGACTTCATCGAGGACGCGGACGCGGTGGTCCCGATGGAGGCGGCGGCCTTCATCATGTTGCAGGACCAGCTCGACGACATCCTCGCGACGCTCTCGGACCGTGAACAGCGCATCATCCAGCTGCGCTTCGGGCTCGCGGACGGCCACCCCCGGACGCTGGAGGAGGTCGGCAGGGAGTTCGGCGTGACGCGCGAGCGCATCCGTCAGATCGAGTCGAAGACCCTCGCCAAGCTACGCCACCCGACGAGGGCGCAGATGCTCCGCGACTACCTCGACTGAGGAGCCGTACGGCGCGGGCCCCGGGAAGCTGGCTTCCCGGGGCCCGCGCCGTTTCACGGCCCTTTTTCCCGCGTCCGGAAAGGCGGGCTGTTCTCCCGGCCGATACAGGCGCAGACTGGGCGGATGGAGTCGCGAGCGGCGGTCGACGATGCCGCGCTCGGGCGCGAGGCGTGGTCCGTGCTCGACGCGAACTCGACGGGTGCCGCGACCGTGCCCGCGCCGGGCCTCTATCCGCACCAGTGGAACTGGGACTCCACCTTCGTCGCGATCGGCCTGGCCCGCTGGGACACCCGCAGGGCCGGAACCGAACTGCTCAGCCTGCTGGCGGGGCAGTGGCACACCGGGATGGTGCCGCACATCGTCTTCCAGCCCGCCCACGAGGAGGTCTACTTCCCCGGCCCGGCCATCTGGCGCTCGACGGAGCACCGGGCCGCTCCCCACGGCGTGTGCACCTCCGGGCTGACCCAGCCGCCGCTGCAGGCGCTGGCCCTGTGGTGGGTGTGGCGGCACGCGGCCGACCGCGACACGGCCGCGGCCCTCGTACGGCGGATCTACCCGATGCTGGTCGCCCAGCACGGCTACCTCACCACGTCCAGGGACCTGGGCGGGGGAGGGCTGGCTGCGATCGTGCATCCATGGGAGTCGGGGATGGACGACAGCCCCGTCTGGGACGCCCCGCTGGAGGCGCTGCCCCCGGTCCGCCGCGCCTACCGGCGCGAGGAGCCCTCCCAGTGGCAACCCGACAGCCACCACGACCGCTACATGGCGCTGGTCCTGGGCTACCGGGACTCCGGCTACGACCCGGCCTACCTGAGAGACGAGCACCCGTTCGCGGTCGAGGACCCGATGTTCAACGGGATCTGGCTCGCCTCCTGCCAGGCGCTCGCCGAGCTGGCGCCGGTGGCCGGCGCGGACGCGGGTCCGCACCGGGAGGCGGCGGAGCGGATCCGCGCCGCGCTGCTGGACCGGCTCTGGGCCGACGGCGCCTTCCGCGTCCGTGACCTGCGCGCGGGGCGGCTCAGTTCCATTCGTACGGTCGGCTCCTTCGGGCCGATGCTCGACGCGGGGCTGCCGGCCGACAGGGTCGCGGAGCTGGTGGTGACGTTGGAGTCGGCGAGCTTCATGGGAGCCGCGGGATACCCGGTGCCGAGTTGTGAGATCCGCGCTCCGCAGTTCGACCGGTCCTGCTACTGGCGCGGGCCGTCCTGGGTGAACACCAACTGGCTGCTGCGGCGGGCGGCGGCGGTGCACGGCCTGGCGGGGTTGGTGCGGGTGCTGGGCTCGCAGACCCTGCGCCTCGTACGGCAGGCGGGTTTCCGCGAGTGCTTCGACCCCTTCGACGGCAGCGGACGAGGCAGCCGGGACTTCTCCTGGTCGGCCGCGCTCACCCTCGACCTGCTCGCGGATACCGTGGAGTGTTGAGGTACGGCCATCGCCGGACACGACACCGAACCATGCGGGGCCGCGCCGCGCCTGTCCACGCCGTGAGGATTCACATGAAGCTCTTCCGCCGCCTGCCCGCCGAGGTCCGCGAGGCCATCGATCCCGGTGACCGGGTGCTCACCTATGCCGAGGGCCCGGACGGTTACGTGATCGCCGCGGACAGGGCACTTTACCTGGGCGGCGAGCGCCTGCCCTGGTTCTGTGTGGACCGCGGCGCCTGGGACGAGGAGGGTCTGACCGTCGTCACCACCGGCGGGCGGTCGTACCGGGCGCTGCTGCCCGAGCCCGGCCGGATCCCCGAGGCCGTGCGGGAGCGGGTGACCGCCTCGATCGTGGTCAACCACTATGTCCCGCTGGACGCGCGAGGGGGAGTGCGGCTGGTGGCGAGGAAGGCCGACGCAGACCGGCTGGTCTGGGAGTTCGTCTTCGACGCGGGTCTTGACCCGGACGACGCCGGGCTGCGCGCCCTCGCGGAGCAGGCGCTTGAGGAGACCCGCAGGAGTTTCGGCGTCTGAGCCGCGGCCCGAGGGGGCCGGACACGCGAAAGGCCCCTGAAGGGGCCTCTCGCGGGATTCTCGGGTGCCGACAGGGCGGCACCCGCGAGATCAGTAGGGCGTGTCGGTCCGCTGTTTCTCCGGCCAGCCGGTGCCCGTGTCGTCGTGCTCGTCGTGCCAGCCGTTCGCCGACTGCAGGAAGGGCAGCCGGTTTCTGGCCGCGTCGCTCACCTTGGTCCTCGCCACGCCGGTGGCCTTGGAGACCTTTGCGCCCATCAGGCCGGCCGTCTCCTGCACGGTGGGGTTGTCGATGACCCGCTGGGCCATCCTCTTGATCTGCTCGTAACGCTCCCGACCGGCGCGGCTCCCCAGGATGTAGCCGGCCGCGAAGCCGATCCCGAACATCAACCGATAACGCATGTCCACCTCCACAAGCATGTTCCGCAGGTCCCTGTCCTGTGATCACCTGCGGATAGCCATTCGTCTCGCACCTACCCCGGACTATCGATGCGACACACACCCATGGAGTGCGCTAATCTATTCCTGCGCCGCAAGGAACGGGGACACCCGATCCGACCAGCGCAAAGCGCAATCCCGTGTAGCTCAATCGGCAGAGCAGCCGGCTGTTAACCGGCAGGTTATAGGTTCGAGTCCTATCGCGGGAGCCGAAACCGGAGCCCCGGAAGCCCAGCTTCCGGGGCTTTTGGCATCTCATACCCCGGTTTGGTGGCCTGTTCATGCCCCGATTCAGCGGACAAACCACGGTGAATCACAGAAAATGAGTGAGGCCCTGCCCGGTGTCGCCGCGATCGCGGTGATGAGCCGGCGCGCGGTCGCCGCGGACCAACAGTGATCGCAGCGGGGAAGGGCCGCCGCGTTCAGGGCACCACGCCGCCCGGAACGGCAGTCGTGCCCGTGAGCCACAATGGGTGGTTTTTCTGTGCTGACCTGGCGAAGGTCCCGGCGTGCGCCGGATCCGTTCCACGAGGCCCCCAAGGTCCCCGAGGTGCCTCCAGCCGACGTGATGGCGGCGGCCGAGGACTACCTGAGGCTGTTTCACGCGGAGAATCCCGGCGCGGGGGTCCTGCGGGAGCGCCTGCGCGAGATCCGGCAGGAGATCGCCGACACGGGAACGTACACGCACACCAGCGGTGAGCTGGTCTTCGGCGCCAGGGTGGCCTGGCGCAACAGCGGCAGATGCATCGGGCGGCTGTACTGGCGCTCGCTGCGGGTGCGCGACCGGCGGCATGTCACCACGGCCGAGGGCGTCGCCGTCGAGTGTGTGAACCACCTGCGGGACGCGGCGCCCGGCCGCCGGATCCGCCCGACGATCACCGTCTTCCCCCAGGACCGGCCGGGGGCGCCGGGACCGCGGATCTGGAACGAGCAGCTCATCCGGTACGCCGGGTACGCGACGGCGGACGGTTCGGTCGTCGGGGATCCCCGCTACGTCGGCTTCACCGCGATGCTGCGCGAGCTGGGCTGGTCCGGCGGTCCCGGAAGCCCCTTCGACGTCCTCCCACTGGCGGTCTCGGTCGGGAGCGGGCCGCCGCTGCTGTCCACGATTCCCGGCGACGCCGTGCTGGAGGTCGCGCTTTCGCACCCCCGTCACCCGTGGTTCGAGCAGCTGGGGCTGCGCTGGCACGCGGTACCGGTCATCTCGAACATGTGCCTGGAGATCGGCGGCGTCTGCTATCGGGCGGCGCCGTTCAACGGCTGGTACATGGGCACCGAGATCGGCGCCCGCAACCTGGCCGACGCCGACCGCTACGACCTGATGCCGTTGATCGCCCGGCGTCTGGGCCTGAACACCGGCACCGACCGCTCGCTCTGGCGGGACCGGGCGCTGGTGGAGTTGAACGTGGCGGTCCTGCACTCCTTCGAGCGGGCGGGGGTGACGATGACGGACCACCACACCGAGGCCAGGCACTTCCTGATCCACCTGGAGCGCGAGGAGCGGGCAGGACGGGTCTGCCCCGCGGACTGGACCTGGATCGTGCCGCCCATGTCGGCCTCGGCCACGCCGGTCTTCCACCGCTACTACGAGGACAGGCGGCTGTCGCCGAACTTCGTCCACCACGCCGACTCCCTGGAGCGTGCGCTCGGCCACCGGACCGCGACGGGAGGTTGACTCGGGGAAGACGTACCGGCGCCGCACCCGCGGTGACCCGCCGCGTGGTGGGGCGCGGCCCGGCCCGCTCCCGCGGGCCTCCCTCTCCCCGGTCCGCTCGCACCTGCTGACACCGGGAAGGGAAAAGGTGTAGAACGATATTCTGTAGCTCTCCGGGTGGGGAGCTCCTGTGCGGGAGCGCCCCGGGGGCTTCCGGGAGGGAGATGCGATGGTCGACCTGGTGCTGCCGTCGATCGAGCGGGGCGTGCTGACGCTGACGTTCAACCGGCCGGACCGGCTCAACGCCTGGACCGACGAGATGGGCCGCCGCTACTTCGACCAGCTGGCCGAGGCGGAGAAGAACCCCGAGGTCCGGGTGATCGTGGTCACCGGTGCGGGAAAGGGCTTCTGCGCCGGGGCGGACTTCCGGACGCTCACCGCCATCCAGGACGGCTCGTACGCGGGGGAGCCCGACCGGCGCCCCAACACCTTCCCGACCACGATCCGTAAGCCGATCATCGCCGCGGTCAACGGCGCCTGCGCCGGGCTCGGCATGGTCCACGCCCTGGTCTGCGACCTGGTCTTCACCGCCGCCGAGGCCAAGTGGACCACCGCCTTCGCCCGGCGCGGCCTGGTCGCGGAGTACGGCCTGTCGTGGATCCTGCCCCGCCTGGCCGGGCAGGCCAGGGCCATGGACCTGCTGCTCTCCGGGCGCACCTTCACCGGAGCCGAGGCCTGCGAGCTGGGCCTGGCCAACCGGGCGGTGCCGGGAGAGCGGCTGATCGAGGAGACCCTGGCCTACGCCCGCGAGCTGGCGACGTACAGCTCTCCGGCCTCGATGGCCGTGATCAAGCGTCAGATCTGGGGCGACTGGCAGCAGACCCTGGAGGCGTCGGAGTCGGCCGCGGCACGCCTGATGGTCGACTCCTTCACCCGGCCGGACTTCGCCGAGGGGGTCGCCAGCTTCGTCGAGCGCCGCGCCCCCGGCTTCCCGCCGCTGTAGTCACGCCGTAGTCGCTCCGGCGCTCTCAGCTGACCAGGGCGAGCCAGCGCGGAGCGGTGTCGAAGGGGGCCGTGCGGGCGGTGACGGCCTCCATCAGCCAGGCGGCCGAGGCGCGGGCGCTCCGGACGACCTCGGGCGGGTAGGCGTACCTGACCCGGTGCTCCTCGAACTCGTCCTCGTCGTCCAGGAAGACCCGGCAGGCGCGGCCCTTAGCCGGGTTGCGGCGCGTCCGGATCACGTCGAGGTCCAGGTCGACCATGGTGACCTCGCCGTCGCTCCACCGTGGCACGGTGGAGATGTCGCAGTAGATCTCGTGTTTGTGCGGGGCGGAGTTGAAGGCGGCGGTCCACCAGGCGTCGCGGGGGAAGAGCATCACGAAGGCATGCGGGGAGGCCACCTCGGGTCCGTGGCCCTTGCGGCCGACGGAGTTGGCCGCGCAGCCGGTCCACACCCCGTGCTCGTCCTCGCCGAGCAGGAGACCGCTGTGGTGCCAGTGCAGTGACCCGTCGTATTTGCGGTAGACCACCTTCACCGTCTCATAGGACATTCCCCAACATTAAGCCTTGACAGAGATCTATGTATTTCCTACCTTCTAAATAGGTTAAGAGTGTCAGTGCGAAGCCCCGGCTGGCTGACCGGCAACCCTCGCACCGCGGCGGGGTGCCCCCGGGGGAGACCTGGCGGCACGGTCGGCGTGCCGCAAGCGCGGACCCCCTCACCGGGGTCACCGAGACATGTCCGGGAGTGCCACATGTCGAAGACCAGCACACTGAACTGCGCGAGCCCCGTCGACCCCGACACCCACGGCCACTACCGGCCGCACCGCAGAGCCGCCGCATGAGCGCCTCGATCGCCGTCGTCGGTGCCGGCCCGACGGGCACCTGCCTGGTGGAACGCATCTGCGCCAACGCCGCCGACCTGCTCGGCTGGCCCTCGCTCGACGTTCACGTGATCGACCCCCACCCGCCGGGCGGCGGCCGCGTCTGGCGCCGTGACCAGCCCGAGCTGCTCTGGATGAACTCCGCGGCCGCCGACGTGACGCTCTTCACCGACGAGTCGGTGCGCTGTGAGGGGCCGATCCGTCCAGGCCCCACGCTGGCCGAGTGGCTCGGCGGGGACCCGGGCACCTTCGCCTCCCGCCCGGCGCAGAACGGCTACCTCTCCCACGTCTTCAGGCACGCGGTGGAGACCGCCCCGCGCGGGGTCAGGGTGCACGTGCATCCGGCCCGCGCCGTCGACCTCGCCGACATCCCCGACGGCCAGGCGGTACGGCTGGAGGACGGCCGGACGATCGAGGTCGACGCGGTGATCCTGGCCCAGGGGCACGGCGACGTGACCCCGAACGGGGAGGAACGGGCGCTGGCCGACCTGGCCGTGCGCGGCGGGCTGCGCTACCTGCCCACCGGATACGCGGCCGACCTCGACCTGGACGGCATCCCCGCCGGAGAGCCGGTGATCGTGCGGGGGATGGGGCTGGCCTTCGTCGACCTGATGGTGCTGCTCACCTCGGGCCGGGGCGGCCGGTTCGTCCGCGAGTACGACGGGGAACTGGTCTACCTGCCCGGCGGGCGGGAGCCCCTGCTGCACGTGGGATCACGGCGCGGCGTGCCGTACCACTCCAAGACCGGCTACCCCTTCGGGGGCGCACGCCCGCCGGTGCCGCGCTTCCTCACCCGCGAGGCGCTGGGCGAGGGCCCGTGGAACTTCCGCCGGGACGTGTGGCCGCTGGTCGCCAAGGAGCTCGCCTTCGCGTACTACCACGAGCTCCTCACCGCCCACCCCGAGCGCGCCAGGCTGGACTGGGCGGCGTTCGCGGAGGCGTTCGCCGACGAGGAGTGGCGCAGCCCGGGCATCCGCAAGCTGATCCGTACGGCCGTGCCCCGGCACCTGGACCGGCTCGACCTCGACCGGCTCGACCGGCCGCTGGCGGGCATCAGGTTCGGCGACCGGGCGGGGCTGCAGAAGTGGATGCACGGCTACCTCGCGGCCGACCTGGAGCGGCGCGCCGACCCGGCGCACAGCGCCGACCACGCCCTGATCCTCGGGCTGATCTCCGTCTACGGCGTCCTGGCCGAGCTGGGCGTCTCCGACCCGTGGTTCCACGGGTTCTTCAGCTACATCGCCAGCGGCCCGCCCGGCCCCCGTCTTGAGGAGTTGCGCGCCCTGGCCAGGGCGGGGGTGGTCACCTTCCTCGGCGCCGACCTCAAGGTCGACCACCACGACGGGCGCTGGCGGGCGCAGAGCCCCACCGTGCCCGGCGGCGTGACGGCCACGACCCTCGTCGAGGCCAGGCTGCCCGCGCCCAGCGTGAGCCGGGCCACCGACCCGCTCATCGGCGCGCTCCGCGACCGGGGCGAGCTCGACGAGAAGTCGGGGCTGGTGAACGTGCGGGCCGCGGACCGCCGCCTGGTCGACAGGTCCGGCACCCCGCACTCGCGCAGGTTCGCCTTCGGTCCCTGGGTCGTCGGCGGCCAGGCCACCGGCGGCTTCGCCAGACCCCGCCTCAACGCCCCGCTCTTCCGCCACGCCGACGCCCTCGCCCGGATCGTCCTGTCCGAGGCGGTCGGCACCCAGATAAGAAGGCACGTCGCATGAACCGCCAGGTCTCGAAGGAGAAGAGAGTGAAGTTGCGATGGGGCGCCCTGACCCTCGCCGGGGTGCTGGCGCTGGCGGCGTGCGGAGCCGAGAGCGGGGCCCCGGCCGTGGCGGCCGGCGGCGACGGAGGGTCGCTCGTCTGGGCCGTCGAGACGCAGCCGATCACCTTCAACCCGCACCAGTGGGGCCAGAACAAGGCGCGCCTGCTGGTCCACAACCAGTTCGACGCGTTGATCGCCCGAGGCGCGAACGGCGATTTCCTGCCGTGGCTGGCCACCTCCTGGCAGGTCTCCAAGGACGGCCTGACCTACACCTTCGAGCTCCGCGACGACGTGACCTTTCACGACGGTGAGAGGTTCGACGCCGCCTCGGTGAAGGCCAACCTCGACCAGCTCGTCTCGCCCGGCTACAACGCGGCGGTCAGCGCCATCCAGCTGCGCAACTTCGACCACGCCGAGGTGAGCGCCCCGTACACCCTGAAGGTCACGCTGAAGGCCCCGGACGGACTGTTCCTGGACTTCCTCTCCTCCCCGCTCGCCGGCCAGGTCTCCCCGAAGTCGCTGAAGAACGCCAAGGACCTCAAGGCGGGCGGGGTCGACGTGGTCGGCACCGGGCCGTTCATCCTCGACCGGTTCACTCCCGGCCAGGAGGTCCACTACCGGCGCAACCCGAACTACGACTGGCCGCCCGCCGGCGCCGCCCACCAGGGGCCGGCACACCTGGCCGAGGTCACCTACCGCTTCCTGCCCGAGGCGGCGGTGCGGGTCGGCGCGCTCACCTCCGGGCAGGTACAGGTGATCGAGGGCGTGCCCGCCACCGAGATCGGCCTCATCAAGGGCGACCCGGAGCTGACGCTGGAGACCAGCCTCAACTCCGGCAGCGCGTTCTCCTACTACTTCAACGTCTCCCGCCCCCCGTTCGACGACAAGCGGGTCCGTGAGGCGTTCCGCGACGCCGTCGACGTGGACGCCGTGCTCGACTCCGTCTACCGGGGCACCGCCAAGCGAGCCTGGAGCGTCATCGGCCAGGGCAGCCCGCGGTTCTACGACCCCTCGCTGGAGAACACCTTCGGCAACGACCCGGCGCGGGCCAACAGGCTGCTCGACGAGGCCGGCTGGAACGGACGTGACGCCGAGGGCTACCGGGTCAAGGACGGCAGGCGGCTGACGGTCCGCACGGTCAGCGCCGCGCCGTTCGTCCGCGACCGCCGTGACGTCCTCGCCCAGGCCGTCCAGGCGGCGGTCAAGCGACACGCGGGTATCGACTTCCAGATCAAGCTCGTGGACCAGGGCACCGCGCAGCAGGCCGCCGACGAGAACGAGTACGAGATCTTCGAGAACTCGCGCGGCGACACCGACGTCGGGGCGGCGCTCAACCTGATCCTGCCGAAGGGCGCGGCGATCAACCGTACGAGGTACGAGAGCGCGGAGCTGGACAGGCTGCTCACCGACGCGTCGGCGACCTCCGACCTCGCCGAGCGCAAGGAGCTCTACGCCAAGGTGCAGAAGATCGTGGTCACGGACGAGGCACTGCTGCTCCCGCTGTACGTGCCCGCCGACCAGATCGCCTACGGCGCGGGTGTCACCGGCATCACCTTCGAGCCGGTCTCCGGCACCCCCAACAGTGCCTACGACGTCCGGATCGGGACATGAGCACCCTCACACTCACCCGGCGGCGGGGGCTGGCCGCCGCCGGGTGGCTCGGCCCGGTGGCCAGGCGGCTCGGAGCGGGCGTCGCCGTGCTCTGGGCCGCCGCCACCGCGGCCTACCTCGCGCTGATGCTCGCCCCCGGAGACACGATCGACGTGCTGATCGGCGACGGCCTCGACACCCCCGAGCGGCGGGCGCAGATCATCGCCGAGTGGGGACTGGACCGCTCACCGCTCCAGCAGTACGGCGACTACCTGCTCCGCCTCCTCCAGGGCGACCTGGGCCACTCCTACGTCCTGCAGCGCGGTGTGGGGGAGATCCTGGCCTCCCAGATCTGGCCGACGGTCCAGCTGGCGCTCACCGCCGCGGCCTTCGGGGTGCTGCTCGCCCTGGTGCTCGCCCTGGCCACCGCCGGGCGCCGGTCCTGGCTCGGCGGTCTGGTCGGGCTCTCCGAACTGGCCGTCGTCTCGGTGCCGCCGTTCCTCGTCGGCATCCTGCTGCTCGCCGTCTTCTCCTTCACCCTCGGCTGGTTCCCCGTCTCCGGGGACCGGGGGTTCGTCTCGCTCGTACTGCCGGGACTGGCGCTCGGCCTGCAGATCGCGGGGGTGCTCGGGCAGGTGCTCCGCGAGGGCCTGGAACGCGCGCTGGAGGAGCCGTTCGCGGTGACCGCGCGCTCGCGCGGCATCACCGAGTGGCGGCTCGTCGCCGGGCACGCTCTGCGGCACGCGCTGCTCCCCGCCGTCACCCTCACCGGCTGGTTCACCGGCGCCCTGCTCGGCGGCGCGATCATCGTGGAGGCCGTGTTCGGCCGCCCCGGGCTCGGCCAGGTCACCGTCGGCGCGGTGAACAGCAAGGACCTGCCCCTGGTGATGGCGGTCGTGCTGATCTCCGCCCTCGTCTACGTGACGGCCAGCACGATCGTCGACCTCGCCTACCTCGCGATCGACCCCCGCCTGAGGAGGAGCAGATGAAGATGCCGATGCTGCCCCGGCCGCCGTACCGTCCGGGGAGGAGCCGATGACGACGGTCGCCGAGATTCCCGGTGTCGTGACCGCGGCCCCCGTTCCGGTGCGGCGCAGGTACGCCTTCAGGGTGCCGTCGGCGGTGCCGCTGCTGTTCCTGGCGGTGGCCGCGGTCGCCGCCGTCGCGCCCGGCCTGTTGACCGGCGTCGACCCGCTGGCCGCCGACCCGCTGCACGCGCTCGCCGGGCCGAGCGCCGAGCACTGGTTCGGCACCGACCACCTCGGCCGTGACGTGCTGTCGCGCGTCGTCCACGGCGCCGGGCACTCGTTGAGCATCGGCGCCGCGGCCATCGGCCTCGCAGCCGGGGCGGGTGCCCTGCTGGGTGTCCTGGCCGGACTGTCCCCCCGCTACCTCGACGAGCTGCTCGGCCGCCTGTTCGACGTGGTGGCCACCTTTCCGGAACTGCTGCTCGCCCTGCTGGTCATCGCCGTCACCGGTCCGGGAACCGGCAACGTGATCCTCGCGATCGGCATCGCGCAGATCCCCAACTACGCCCGGGTGATCCGTGCCCAGACGTTCGTGGTGCGCCGCTCCGGCTACGTGGAGCAGGCGGTCACCTTCGGCCTGGCCAGGCCGGTGCTGGTCGCGCGCCATGTGCTGCCCAACGTGCTGGGTCCGCTGCCGGTGCTCGCCACGATCGGCATGGGCACCGCCATCATCGCCACCTCCGGTCTCAGTTTCCTCGGCATGGGGCCGCAGCCGCCCAGCCCCGAGTGGGGCTCGATGCTGTCGGAGGCCCGTGACTACCTGCGCGTCGCCTGGTGGACCGTGCTCTTCCCCGGGCTCTCCGTCACCCTGACCGTCATCAGCCTGACGCTCGTCGGGCGCCGCCTGCAGCGCCGTTTCGAAGGGAGAGACCGATGAGCCTCATCGACATCGAGGACCTGCGGGTCGGCTTCCCCGGGGCCGGGGTGGAGGCCGTACGGGGGGTGAGCCTGTCGATCGAGGCCGGCGAGTGCGTGGCGATCGTCGGGGAGTCGGGTTCGGGCAAGAGCGTCACGGCCAGGACACTGGTCGGGCTGACCGGCCCCGGCGCCTCGGTCACCGCCTCCCGGTTCACGGTCGACGGCCGGGACGCGCTCGGGTTCGGCGCCCGGGACTGGCGGCGGCTGCGCGGCCGGTTCGCCGGGTTGGTGCTCCAGGACGCGCTGACCTCGCTGGACCCGCTCCGCACCGTCGGCGACGAGATCGCCGAGGTGCTCGCCACCCACGATGTCGTACCTCGCGCGGCCAGGAGGGAAAGGGTGATCGAGCTGCTGGACGCGGTCGGGGTGCCGGAACCGGAGGTGCGCGCCCGGCAGTACGCCCACCAGCTGTCCGGGGGGCTGCGCCAGCGGGCCCTGATCGCCTCCGCCATCGCCGCCGACCCACCACTGATCATCGCCGACGAGCCGACGACGGCGCTCGACGTCACCGTACAGGCCCAGATCCTGCGCCTGCTCGCCGCCCGCAAGGCCACCGGGACCGCACTGCTCATGATCAGTCACGACCTCGCCGTGGTCTCCGCCATCGCCGACCGGGTACTGGTCATGAAGGACGGGGTGATCGTCGAGGAGGGGGAGACGGGGCGGGTGCTGGCGCTGCCCCGGCACGACTACACCAGGCTGCTGCTCGCGGCCGTACCCTCCGCGATCTCGCGTGGCACCCGGCTGTCCGCCATCGCCGCCGGGGGCGTCGCGCTGCGCACCCCGCTGCCGGAGCGGACCGTGGACCACGCCGCGCCGATTCTGGAGGCCTCGGGGCTCTCCGCCGCGTACGGCTCGCGCACCGTGGTCGACGACGTGTCCTTCGAGGTCTTTCCCGGCGAGACGCTCGGCATCGTGGGGGAGTCCGGTTCCGGCAAGACCACGGTGGCCCGGCTCGTCCTCGGCCTGCTCGAACCCACCTCGGGAGAGGTGCTGCTGGGAGGTGAGCCCTGGTCGGGCATCCCCGAGCGCGGACGACGCACCCGCAGGTCCCGGATCCAGGTGATCTCCCAGAACCCGCTCGGGTCGTTCGACCCCCGCTACACGGTGGGCCGCCTGGTCGCCGAACCGCTCCGCGGCGCCTCCTCCGGGAGCGGATCCCACCGCGGGGCCTCTTTCGGGAGCGGTTCCCGTCGCGGGGCCCCGGCCTCGTGGCGGAAGGACCGGGTGGCCGAGTTGCTCGACCGGGTCGGGCTACCGGCCGATGTCGCGGGACACCATCCCCGGCGCCTGTCGGGCGGCCAGCGCCAGCGGGTGGCCATCGCCAGGGCGCTGGCCACCCGCCCCGACGTGCTCGTCTGCGACGAACCGGTCTCCGCGCTGGACGTGTCGATCCAGGCACAGGTCCTCGATCTGCTCGCGGAGATCCAGGCGGCGGACGGGACCGCGATGATCTTCATCTCGCACGACCTGGGGGTGGTCCACCACGTCGCGGACCGGGTGCTGGTCATGCGCGCCGGGTGGGTCGTGGAGGAGGGGTACGTGGACGAGGTGTTCTTCCTGCCCCAGCACGACTACACCCGCGAGTTGCTCGGCGCGGTGCCCAAGCTGGTCTCCGCCGGACCCTGACCAAGGCCGCGGACGTCGGGCAGGAGCAGCACGCCCAGGCAGGAGACGGCCAGCAGCGCCGCCGCCCCGTAGAGGGTGGTCGCCGCGCCCGTCACGCCGGCCAACGGTCCGGCCAGGGCCATGCCGAGGGGCGTCAGCCCGAGGGAGAGCAGCCAGTCGTACGCGGACACCCGGGAGATCGCCTCGGTGGGGATGTGTTCCTGCACGGCCGTCTCCCAGAGCGGGGACATGAACGCCAGGCCACCGGTCGCCAGCCCGTAGGCCACCGCGACGGCGAGCGCGGGCGCGCCGGCGGCGAGCAGGACCAGAGGGAGTGCGCCGAGCGCGAGCGCGATGTTGGCCACCACCAGGGGGCGCCGGGGCCTCGCCCGGAGTGCCAGCAGTGCGCCGCAGAGGGCGCCGACCGTGCCGCCCTGCACGATCGTGCCCCAGGCGAGTTCGCCGCCGAGGCCCGTGACGGCGATCACCGGCCCGATCGTGATCAGGGCGCAGCGGGCCAGGTTCCACAGTGAGTGGCCGATGAGGTTCGTCCAGTACCACCGGTGGCCGCGCAGCAGCGCCCAGCCCTCGGCGAGCTGCCTGGCGAACCGCTCGTGCGGCACCGGCGGGATCGGCCCGAGCCGGAGGCGGCCGAGCAGCACCGCGCTGGCGGCGAAGGTCGCGGCGTCCAGCAGCAACGCCCAGCCGGGTCCGGCGGTCAGCGCGAGGGCGGTGGCGATTCCGGGGCCGAGCAGTATGGACCCGCGCTGGGCGATCGCCATGAGCGCGTTGGCCCCTGGGAGGTGCTCGGCCGCCACGGTGGCGGGCACCAGACCGGTCGTGGCGGGCCGGAAGAACGCGGAACCGGCACCGGAGATCGCGGCCAGCACCGCCAGGTGGACGATGTCGACGGTGCCGGTGACCAGCTCGACGCCCATGGCGGCGTGGGCGAGGCCGCAGACCACGTCCGCGCCGATCATCACGCGACGGCGTGGCAGCCGGTCGGCCCAGACGCCGCCGGGCAGCATCAGCGTCACCATGGCGATCGACTGGGCGGCCAGCACCACCCCGAGGTCGGTGACCGAGCCGGTCGCGGTGACGATCGCCAGCGCGAGGGCCACCGAGGTGACGGAGTCGCCGAGGCTCGACAGGGTCTGGCCGGCCCACAGCAGGCGGAAGCGGGGGTCCCGTAAGGGGGCCCAGGAGTCTCGCAGGGGGGTCATGGGAGCGAAATTACTACGAAACCAAAATATATGCATCCGTATAAATGAAGGATCGGCGGAGCGCCGCGTGATGCCGGGGAGGCATCGGTGCACCGGCCCGCCAGGGCCGCCGGGGCCGAGCCCGGTCGCCGCGGCGAGGACCGCGTTACCCTGTGGGCATGTCAGAGCCTGACTCCGTCGATCGGCACATCACGCACTGGTCCAGGGAGCTGTCCGACCTCGACCCGCAGATCGAGGGGATCTTCACCCGGATGCAGATGATCGTGCGGCTGCTCAGGCGCAACAAGGACAGGTGGCTGGCCGCCGGAGGACTCAAGCACTGGGAGTTCCAGGTCCTGCACCACCTGGTCGCGGCCGGGCCGCCCTACCGGGCGACTCCGTCGCTGCTGGCCGAGTGGCTCGACACCCACCCGGCCACGATGACCAACCGGCTCGACCGGCTGGAGCAGGCCGGATACGTCGACCGCGTGCACGACCCCGGCGACCGCCGCCGCCTGCTCGTCGCGCTGACCCCGGCCGGGCGCGCGATCTGGCAGGAGCGGATGGACGACGGCGGCCTGGAGGAGCAGGCCCTGCTCGCCCCGCTCGACCCCGGCGACCGTGAGCTCCTCGACGACCTGCTGCGCCGGATGGTCCGCGCGGCGGAGGCGGACGGACCGCCGCTCATGCCCGACTGGCCGTCAGGCCCGGACGCGGAAAACCGCATGTCGAAACGGGGAACGGGTGGTTAGCATGAGAGCATGACCTTCCTGGTGATGCTCTTCCCCGCAGCCGGGGTCACCTGACGTCTTCTTGAGGCCCTGAAACGGGGCCTCGATCTGTTTTCGGGCTCCAGCGGAGGTTCCGATGTCCCGAATCCTGCTCACCACGACCATCCCGTACGTCAACGCCCGTCCCCACCTGGGCTTCGCCCTGGAGCTCGTTCAGGTGGACGTGCTCGCCAGGCACCACCGCCTGCTCGGCGACGAGGTCAGGTTCCAGACGGGCACCGACGACAACTCGCTCAAGAACGTGCGGGCCGCCGAGGCCGAGGGGATCGCCGTACGGGATCTCGTCGACCGCAACGCCGCCGAGTTCGCCCGGCTGGCGGGACCGCTCTCGCTCTCCTACGACGACTTCATCCGGACCAGCGCCGACCCCCGGCACCGGCCCGGCGTCGAGCGGTTCTGGCGGGCCTGCTCCGCCGACCTGTACCGCAGGCACTACGAGGGCCTCTACTGCGTCGGCTGCGAGCAGTTCTACCCGTCCGACGAGCAGTGCCCCGAGCACGACGCCCCGCTCCAGCGGGTGTCCGAGGAGAACTGGTTCTTCCGCCTGTCCCGCTACCGCGACGAGCTATACGGCCTGATCGACAGCGGCCGCATTCGCGTCGAGCCCGCCGAGCGCCGCAACGAGATCCTGGCCTTCATCGCCGCGGGGTTGTCCGACTTCAGCGTCTCCCGTTCCCAGGCGCGGGCGCGCGGCTGGGGCATCCCGGTGCCGGGCGATCCCGGACAGGTGATCTACGTGTGGTGGGACGCGCTCGGCAACTACCTGACCGCGCTGGACTACGCGAAAGGAGAGCACGACGACTGGTGGTCCGGCGCCGACCGGCGGATCCATGTGCTCGGCAAGGGCGTCCTGCGCTTCCACGCGGTCTACTGGCCGGCGATGCTGCTCTCGGCGGGGGAGGTGCCGCCGACGGACATCCTGGTCCACGACTACCTGACCGTGGACGGCCGGAAGATCAGCAAATCGGCCCTCTCCGGCGGTCCCGGCCACTCCGGTGACGGCCCTACGGGAACAGAGCTCTCGGCCGTCGACCCGATCGGGCTCGTCGAGGCCTACGGCGTGGACGCGGTCAGGTGGTGGCTGCTGCGCGAGGTGCCCAGGGTCGGCGACGTCGACTTCACCGCGAGGCGGCTCATCGCCCGCCACGACGGCGAGCTGGCCGACGGGCTGGGCAACCTCGTCAACCGGGTGGTCAGCATGGTCCACCGCTACCGGGGCGGGATCGTGCCCGAGGAGCGTGAGACGGCTCTGGACGAGGTCAGAGGCAAGGCCCGAGGCGCGGTGCACGAGGCCCTGGAGGCGTTCGACTTCCGCGCGGCCACCGCCGCCGTCTACGCGGTCGCCGAGGAGGCCAACCGGTACGTCAACCGCACCGAGCCGTGGCGCCTCGCCCGCGAGGGCTCGCCCCGGCTCGACGCGGTCCTCGGCACCCTGGTCGCCACCTGCCGGGAACTGGCGGACCTGCTGGCCCCCTTCCTCCCGGACGCCTCGGCGCGGATCGCCGGCCAGTGCCGGGGAGAGCGGCTCGCCGACCCGGTCCCGCTCTTCCCGCACCACCGCCCCCGGGGCCCCGCCCCGGCCCGCGTGGAACAGCGGCTGATGTCATCCGTACCCTCGCCGCACTCGGACACCGTTCCCGCGAGGAGGTCCGGCGGGTGAGGCGGGTCGCTCAGATCAGTCGCCGGGCTCCCGCCGCCGGGGGCGCCGGATAGATCTCCGGTGCGGCCCAGCCGTGTTCGGCGTAGGCACGGGTGACGGCCTCCCGCACGGACTCCACCCGCTCGTCGGTGACCAGTGCGATCGCCGAGCCGCCGAACCCGCCGCCGGTCATCCGGGCCCCCCGGGCACCGCCCCTGACCGCCGACTCCACGGCCACGTCCAGCTCGGCGCAGGACACCTCGAACTGATCGCGCAGCGACAGGTGGGAGGCGTTCAGCAGGGCGCCGATCTCCCGTACCGCCCCGGCCCGCAGCAGCCCGATCACCGCCTCGACCCGGTGGTTCTCCGTCACCACGTGCTGGGTGCGCCTGCGCTCGTCGCCGCTCAGCCTGGCGAGGGCGCCACCCAGGTCGGTGATGTCGCGCAGCGCGTCCAGGCCCAGGTGCTTCGCGGCGTTCTCGCAGTCACGGCGGCGGCGGGCGTACTGCCCGTCGGGGAGCTCGTGGCGCACCCCGGTGTTGATGATGAGCAACTGGAGGCCGTGGCTCGCCAGGTCGAACGGGATGTTCCTGGTGCTGAGGCTCCGGCAGTCCATGAACAGGGCCTTTCCCTCCTCCGCGAGGGCCGAGGCCGCCTGGTCCATGATCCCGCACGGCATGCCCACGAAGTCGTTCTCGGCCTTCTGCGCGGCCAGTGCGACCTCCATCTTGGTGAGGCCGAGCTCGTACAGCTCGTTCAGCGCGATACCGACGACCACCTCAAGTGCCGCGCTCGACGACAGCCCCGCCCCCTGGGGCACGTCCCCGTCGATCACCACATCCGCGCCTCCGACCTGGTGCCCGGCCCCGCGGAGCACCCAGAACATCCCGGCCACGTAGCGGGTCCAGCCCTCGGCCTGGTCGGGCGTCGCGAGCGTGACCGGCTCGTCCACCTGCAACGACCGCAGCCGGATCACCCCGTCCTCGCGCGGCGAGACCGCCGCGGTCACCCCCCACGGCACCGCGAACGGCAGCACGAATCCGTCGTTGTAGTCGGTATGCTCCCCGATCAGGTTGACCCGCCCCGGCGCGTGCCACACCCCGGCGGGCTCCGTTCCGTACGACTCCCGGAAAGCTTCAACAACGCGCATGATCCAACACTCCTCAACAGGGTTCACCGTCAGGGTAGCGAGTCCCCCGGAGCCGGGTTCCGCCAAAGGTCACATCTTGAACCCGTCCCGCCCGGCAAGTGTGCGAACAGCGCCCACGTTTGGTTGAATGCCGCAGTACGGTGTGCACGAGGGGCGGTAGCTCAGCCGGTTAGAGCAGGGGACTCATAATCCCTGGGTCGCGGGTTCGAGTCCCGCCCGCCCTACCCCTGGTGATCACCCGAAAAGCGCCCCTGACCTGCGTGTTCGCGGTCGAGGGCGCTTTTGTCATGTCCGGCTGTCCATGGCTGTCACCGATCGTTCGCGGCTGGCCGCGCCGAATACGTGCCGACCGCGCGGCCCCGGTGTACGCGGTGGAAACCGTGGACGATCACGGCCTGCCTGCTCGCGGCGACGGCCGGGCCGAAACCGGTGTGGGCCGGCCGGATGACCGGCCGGCCCACACGTTCTGTGGTTAACGGGTCAGCCGCTGATACGGATGACGCCGTTCACCGGTGATGGCTTGCCGCTGTTGTCGTAGATCAGTTCACCCTTCTTCTTCCATACCTTGATCGTCAACTGGTCGGTGCGGTCGGCCGGTTTGCCGGAGTCGACCGCGGTGATCTCATAGGTCACCTCGATGGTGCCGTTGACCTTCCCGTTTCCGCGCAGGACAGCGGTACTGCCGTCGGCGACCAGCGCTGTGGCCGAGGTGCCGCGCATCTTGAATCCGGGGGCGTTGAAGGTCAGGCCGGTGGTGGGCTTGGTGGCCTTGCCCGGATAGCGGGCCGAGAGGGTGAAGGTGGCGCTGCCCTCCTTGCCGCAGACACCCTCCAGCCGACAGGAACCGGCGGGCACCTCGATGCTGCCGTCACCGGCCACGGCCGTGGCCGGGTCGTAGACCTCGATGTAGACCTGCTCCCCGTCGACCGTGTCGGCAGTGGCACGGCCACCGTGGTTGTCGGTCACGGTCAGCGAGATCGGGTAACGGCCGGGCTTGGTGAACACGTGCGACCCGGTGACCATGCCCGTGCTCTTACTTGCCTTCTTGCCCGCGTTCTTGCCCGTGCTCTTGGCGGGGCCGGCCAGGGCCGCGGGCACCGGCGTGCCGCCGACGCTCCAGACAGCGGTGTGGACATCGGCGCCACCCGGATCGGTGAAGGTGGCGTTCAGCTTGACCTCGGCCCCCACTGCCACGGCCGTGACCGGCTGCTCGAAGGTCACCTCGGGGACGGCGTTGGTGACGTTCACGGTGACCTGGGCGCTGCCCGCGGCGCCCTTGTCGTCGGTGACCGTCAGCACGACCGTGTACTCCCCGGCCGACTGATACACGTGCTGGAGCTTGATCTGCCCCGCGGTCAGAGTCAGCGGCTGCGGCCCCGCCCCGTCCCCGTAGTCCACCATGTAGGTCCAGGCGGTGGAGTCGGGATCGGTGAACGAGCCCGGCGTGCTCCAGACGCTGCCCGCCTCGACGGGGTACGTCGTCTCATCCACCGTGACCCGGGGAGCCTGGTTTGGCGTCGACTCGGTGACCACGGTGGCGGTGAACGTCGCCGTGGACGAAAGGCCGCCGTCGTCACGGACCGTCACCGTGACCGGGTAGGTCCCGGTGGCGCCCCAGGTGTGCTCCAGCGCGATCTCCTGACCGGTGACGGTCACCGGCGTGACGCCCGAACCGTCGCCGTAGTCGACGGTCGCCGTCCACGAGGTGGAACCGGGGTCGGAGAACGATACGACGCGCTGGAACTTCTTCCCGGTCGCGATCTCGACGTCCGGCCCGGCCGTCACCACCGGCGCCGTGTTCGGCGCCTCCTCCTCGATGACATACGGCACGCCGGCCGCCCCGAGGGCGCCACCGCTGTCGTAGACCATCACCATCGCGGTGCCGGTGCGCGGGGCGGTGAACGTGCGGGTCACTTCGACGGTGCCGCCACCGGGCCGCTGGGTCACCACGGCCTCCACCGGGGGCCCGTCTCCCCACGCCACCTTCGCGGTGTGGGTGTCCTCGGCGTCGGCGTCGGTGAAGGGGATCTTCAGGGTGAACGGCTTGCCCACCGTGGCCTTCAACGGCTCCGCGGGGACCTCGACGACCGGTTCGGCGTTGGTCTTGAGGACGCCGCGACCGGCCAATGTCATCGTGTAGACGACCTCGGTGCCCTCCTCCTCGGGGGCCTCCTCGGTTCCCGAGGTTTCCCCGGTGCCCGAGGCGCCTGCGCCGGGCAGGGGGAAGGGGTCTTCGGGATATCCGGTGTCGGGACGGTCGGAGTCACCGGGCATGGTGACGGTGGTGAAGGTCAGCTTCCCAGCCGCGTCCCCTTCCTTGTCCGGGGTGAAGGTCACATCAACAGAGCACTTGGCGCCCACCGCCAGCTCGACCGGGCAGTGCTCGCCCCGCCCGAACGGGCCCTCGGCCGTGATCGTCTTGATCTGCATCGGCTCGCTGCCCCGGTTGGTCAGCGTCGCCTTGATCGGCTGGCTGGTCGATCCGACCTGTACCGGATCCGTCCAGAGGATCCCGGCCTTGTCCAGCCAGGGCCGGACCGTCGCCGTCGCCGTCGCGCTGTTGTCGTCCGGCTTGGGGTCGGTCACCTCCAGGCTGTAGCCGTGGGCACCGGCCTGGAGTTCGGTCCCGTCGGCGGCATCCGCCGGCACCGTGGCACTCACCTTCACCGTGGCCGACCAGCCAGGCTCCAACACCTTGACCGTGTTACGGTGCCCACCCTTGATCGGCGTGCACAGACCCCGGTAGGTCTCACACGTGCTAGCACCGGCAGTGTTGGGGACGGCCACATCCAGCCGCACATCGGTCGCGGCATCCGGCCCCTTGTTGGTCACGGTGGCCGTCCAGGTCACCGTCGACCCCGGCCCCGGCTCGGCCGGCGACACGCTGTGCGTGACCTCCAGATCCGCCCGGGCGGGACTGGGAGTCAGCAGCAACGACCGCTCCTGCTGGACGAACCCGTCCCCGTCCGGCGAGCGGTCACGCACAAACCCCTGTACCAGGATCTGCCCCGAGGAATTGACATTCCGTACGTTCCACATGCCCGCACACGGCGAGGTCGTCTTCAAGGCGTCCTCCGGGCACCACGGCCGAGACAGCTTGTCCGTCAGCGGATACCGCGTGCCGTCCACCCACATCACCAGCGACCGGTTCGAGTCGAGGAACTTGCCCGGCTCGAAACCGACGATCACCCCGTTGTCATTGACCGCGTTCGCCTCACCCGAACCCAGATCGACCGGCTTGCCGTCCTTCCACACCATGGCGCGCTTGATCGTCTTGTTCTCGGAGCTGCCGCACCGCAACGTGCCGACCACCAGACCGGTGTTGTTCAGATCGCTCGCCTTGCCACCGGTCACGGCGCATCCCTCGACCGTGCCCGGGAGCCTGGTCAGCACACCGTCGGCGTAGACCGCCGGCGCCGTGTCCCTGGGAAGACCGTTGGTATCCCGGCTGAGCGTGTACGCACCCGCGATCGCACCAGCGGCGTTGATATGCGGGGTAGAGTCCTGCATGGTCTCGGGTATGTAGCCGACGCCTGTATCGAACTCGGCAGGCAGCGCGACCGCGGCCCCCCCGTACCACGTCACGTAATCGAGCAGACCGGCATTGCCGAACACCTCGCCGTTGTCGTTCAACGCGATGGCGACGGCGTTCGATCTCGACGAGCTGTAGCCCGGTTGCAGATCGGTGATGGAACCGTCGTCGGACCAGACCACGGCGTGCCGGGTGTTGCGGCCGTTCACCGAGGCCACGGCCGAGCCGGACACATCCCCGGCCTCGTTGATGCCCAAGGCGCCGGTCTCGCACCTGACCGCGTCGTCGCTACAGGCCAGGCCGCTCAGCTCGGTGGCCTTGCCGTCCTGCCAGCGCACCGCGCGCCACTTGCCATCCTTGCCGTACACCCTGCCCGCGACCTGGCCGCGGTCGTTGAGCCCCCACGCCTCGGTCCTGGAGGGATCCTGGCCGGGCAGCGTGCCGAGCTCGGTCACCTTGAAGGTGCCGAACCGCGCCGTCACGGTGTGCGCCCGGTCCATCGTCAGTGTCAGCGCACCCGGACCCCGCACCTCACCATCGACCTCCCAACCGATCGGGACACGCCCGGCCTCGGGAGTCGCGGTCACCTTCACCTTGCTCCCGGCCCGGTAGGTCGCCTGGTCCGGCGACGCCGACACCGAACCACCGGGCTCGGCCGACAGCGACAGCTCGAACTCGCGCAGGTCCGGCTTCTTCACCTCGACCAGCGACTGCGCGGTGCGCGGCCCCTTGGCGGTGTCGGCCTTCACCACGATGGAGTACACATCATCGGGAAGCGCATCGGACCTGGCGCCGTACACACCGTCACCGGCCGCACCGTCATCGCTGTCGCCGTCGTCCTTCAACGCCAGCTCGTGACGCGCACCGTCCTTACCGATCGCGACGGCCCGCACCGGCACACCGGTGACCGGGTGACTCTCGTCGGTCACCTCGGCGACCACCCGCACCCGGCCGTCATCAGAGGCGTCGGCCTTGACCACCGACACCTGGACCGGGTTCTCGGCGACCCAGGCACCCAGATCGGCCGTCACCGGCTCAGCCGCCGTGTTCGTGACCTCCAGCTTCCACGCGCCCGCCTGCGGGGCGCCCACACGCAACCCCTGGATCGGCTGCTTGGCCTCATCACTGCCCGCCGCGTACTGCGCCACCGCCTTGCCGGACGGATCCCGCAGCAGCAACCCGGTCGTCGACGGCAGGACAGCCGTGACACCGAACGCCGAACCCTGCGGCACCTCCAGCGGCACGGCCACCGTCTTCCCCGGCTCCACCGAGGTCGACGGCGTGGCGAACAGCGAAACCGGGTCCGTGCCGCCATCGGCGGAGGCCCCGGCCTTCAGGGTCGTCTTGGCGTCCGATTCGGTAGCCGCCTCCTTCTGCAGCTCAAGGAGATCCTCGTCCTCGGGCGAACCCGGCTCCGTTGCCAGCCGCGGCTTGACATAGGAATCGAAGTCCGACTGGGACCCGGTCATCAACGTGTGAATCGTGCCGGTTGTCGGCATGTCGTTGTAGTACCGCGCGCTCCACTGCGGCACGATCATGTCACCGTCGGGGAACGTCGTGGAGCCTGTGACGCTGGGCAGGGTGCAGGGCACGGGCCGGCCCACACCCACCAGGTTCGAGGGCGCCACGTCCTTGAGATTGACATACATCTCGTTCAAGACGTCTTGCACGTATGGTGTGGTGTTCTCTCGCGTGGCCGGCCAGTAAGGAACCCCCAGGGGGCTCCACGCGTACAGCGAAACGATCACGTCCGCGCACGGGGTCCCCCTGTTCGGGGTGCCCATCTGCATCATCCGGTTGATCACCGGTCTCTTGTCCGGCGTTTTCGGCATGCCGTCCTGGATGTATCCCCGGGTGATCAGCCCGCCCATCGAATGCGCGATGACATCGACGCGAAACGCGCCGGTTTCCGTGCGCACGTTTTCGACGTACTTTGCCAGTTCGGCGACGTTCTCGGAGAAATCCTTGGTGCGCTTGTACGGCTCCGGCAGATTACCGGTGCTAAGAGTGCCGCCGTCGCTGCCGAATGCGCCGTCACCGACCGCGTACACCTTCAGCTTGGTGTGCATCCCGGTCAGAATCGACTTGGTGGAGTCCCATGAACTCTTCGCGTCGGACTTCCAGCCATGCACCAGGACAACGGGCTTCGGCAGGACATTGAAGCTTTTCTCCTGAAAACTCTGGGTAGATCTGTCGACCTTCAGGGACGCCTTCAGATAGCGTTCTATTTTTGGTGCCTTTTTTTCCCAGGCAATCCCCGAGGTCGACCAGTGGTAGGAGACGGTGGCCGTTTCCTTCGGGGCGAGCTTAATCTCGATCGCCTTACCGATCGGCGTGGTGGCGCTCTCGCCGCTCTCAACCCCATGGCCGAAGCTGAGCTTCGCATCCAAGGAGAAAGAGCTGGGGTTGCTCACCTTTGCCGTGATGCGCACCTGATTGCCGTCGGTCACGCTATCGGCCGGGACCCACTCATTGGACGGGTACTTCTGCGTCTCAAGAGTGAGCGATTCGATGGCGGGGTTCCCGCCCAGATCGAGCAGGTAGAGGTGGTAGTTAACCCCCGGATCCTCTGACCCGGCATAGCCGACCAGGACGACCTGGTTATGGTCGTTGATGGCGACGGCATACTTGAAGTGTGTCTCCTCCGACAGGAAGCTCAGGTCGATGGACGCACCGTTGTAAAAGAGAGCCGCCTGACTCTGGTCGTTTTCGTTGAACAGCACCCCGACGCCGACGCCGCTGTTGTTGATCGCGAACATCCTGCCCCCGGCGGAGGCGTACTGCACATGGGGTTTGCCTTGCGCGTCCCAGATGACGGGGAGAGCGCTACGGGGAATGCCGTCCTCTATCTTTGTCGCCCAGCCGGCTACCTCGCCTCTGTCGTTGACATCGTAGGCCGTGGTAGGCCAATCCTGGTAATACAGCATGTCCCGCTCGAGATTTACGGGTTCACCAGGCTTGGTCCGGAAGGCGTTCGCCGACCATATGTCAGCTTTTTTGTTGAGGTAACCGACGACCGAACCCTTGTTGTTCATCCCCTCTGCCTGGAATATCGGCAGGTCAGGTGGTTCCAGTCTGAGCTTCGAGCCATCGGAGTCTACTATCGATTCCGCATGCAGAATCTGCTCCTTATTGTTTACCGCCACCACGCCATAAAGGCGTTTGTCTCCTTTCTTGACCGTACCGTCTTTGTAAGAGAATTCGAGGTTGGGAGAGTCTCCCCGCCTCTCCTTCTTGTACCAGCCGAGCACCTTGCCGTCGCTGTTCACGGCCTCGGCGTAGCTGGGGAGATCCTTGTTGCCGAGGAGCGTGCTGACGTCGGTTCTCGTCCCGTCAGGTGAGATGACGATGGCCTTCTGACTGATGCCAAGCCCGGAAGGCGAACCAAGGTTCGCGACGACCCGGCCAGAGTTGTCGATTCCTGCGACACTCCAGCGCCAGCTGCCCCAGTGGGCGTCGAGGCTGCCCAGATCGGTGATCTTGAATGACTCATCCGCAATCGCCGTCTTCGGGTCCGGAGTCGGCGCCGAGGCCAGCGCGGGCAAGGGCATGGCGAGAGCGCCGCCGACCAGTGCGGCGATCACAGGGAGCGCTATCCGCCGAACGGAAGCGGGATTGAATAACTTGAGCAAAGATAGCTCCGAAACTATGGCCGTACCCGACAGGTATGGCCAGGGGGGTGTTGAGTACACGACGCGTAGCGAATCGAATACTCGATAACGACATGATCGCGGCCGGTGCCGGAGCACTCAGCCGTCTTGACAGGAAAAACGGTTTCCCTAACCGCGTACAGGTTCAACCGGACTCGGCCCGCCGGCTTGTGTCGCTCTGCTTTGCGCACCCGAGACGACAAAGACCAGACGGACGGTTCCAGCTCTACGTGCGCCCTCGGCGCGAACACGGTTCGGAACTTCGTGACAGGTGTTCTCCTGATATAGGGACAGGTTGATTCAACGCTGATCATGAGCGGCCGGACTTGTGAGTGACATGTGAAACCTTGTGGCCCGTGGACACCGCCGCACATCGCACATGACCAGGCCCGGGGCGGGCCGGGCCCGGTCCGAGGACCTACCCGGTGGTTGTCCGAGCTTTCGGCGATTCCAGGCCGGGTGTTCGCGGGCCTCGTCGTCGTTTTCGAGGCTCGTGGGGGTCCAGCTCAGCCGTTGACGTAGAGGACGCCGGTCATCGGCGCGGGTTCACCGCTGTTGTCGTAGATCCGCACCTTGACCATCGGGTGGTCGATGCGGTCGGCTGCTCTGCCCGCGTCCACCGCGATGATCTCGTACGTGTCCTGGACGGTGCCGTTGACCTTCCCGTGCCCGCGCAGGCCCGCGTGTGCCCGCCTTCCGCAGGTGCTGTCCGGTAGGTCCAGGAAAGTGAGTCGGGGGAATCGAGGTGGGTGAAGTCGGGGTGCTGGGTGAAGGGGCTCACACCGACGACCGCGCTTCACGGGTCCGTGGTTCCGCACATCCGAAGCGGATGATGTCCGGGATCCACCTACGGCGAAAGATACGCCGACGACTTGTGAACAACTTGCGATGACTTGCCGGAGCATCACCAGCCCCCGGAGGGGCAATGGGAACCGCGCCCGGCCGGAGATCCGGGCGGTACGAAACCCCTCGACCGTATTGCTGGATCCTCCCCGCCGGAGCAGGCCACGGGGAGGTCCGTGCTGTCCCGCGAAGGTGGTCGCGGGGGCTCCGGCCTGGGAGATCGGCTCTGTGATCAACTCTTGGTAAAGAAGTCGAGGGGAGTGTGAGCAGGCCAACACCCCTCTTGACCAAAACTATAAGGATTCTGTAGAAAACTCGGTAAACCTGGTTGGGGAGGAGCTCGAACATGCGACATCGACGGATCGGCGCCCTGGCCGCGGCGGTTCTGGTGCCGGTGATCATCGCGATCCCGGGGACCGCGACCGCCGAGGCGGTCGGGGCCTCCGCGTGCGAGGCGACGTACCGGGAGGTCAACTCCTGGTCCTACCGGGAGGACGGGGCCTGGGTGACCGACAACATGGTCGAGATATCGATCAAGAACACCGGCGCCTCGACCATCGACGAGTGGCGACTGAACTGGACGTGGCCGGGCAACCAGAAGGTCACCGTCTATCTGGCCGGCCGGATAGACCAGTCAGGGGCCGATGTCACCGTGCACAGCAACGGGTCATGGAATCCCGTGAAGCCGAACGCCGAGGTCCGGCAGACCTTCATCCAACGGGGAGCTTCCGCCGTCCCTGCCCCGGTCGTGACCTGCACCCCCGTCCAGTAGCACCTCGGGTACGGACGGACCTCGATGGGAAGAGAGCCGTCCGCCACCTCACCTTCCCCCGTGGAGACGGACGGCATCGTCCCCCAAGACGGGCCGGCGGGGTCAGGCGACCTTCGCGGCGGGAGCCTTCCAAGATCTTCAGCGCACTTCTATCCGCCTGCCGCGGGCAACGCGTACACGTTGCCGTTCGCGCTGCCGACGTACACGAGGCCACCTGTCACCACAGGTCTGGTTTCGATGGTGCCGCCGGTTTGGAAGCCCCATCGCACCGTGCCGGTGATGGCGTCGAGCGCGTGAAGCGTTCCCCCGTTGTGCCCGACGTGAACGGTCCCGCCTGCCGCCACGGGGCCGGAGGTGAGACCCCTGCCCAACGGGAAGCTCCATCGCGCCGCGCCGGTGGTGGCGTCGAGCGCGTACAGCCTGCTGTCGGCGCCGCCGGTGTACACGAGTCCCCGGGCCACCGCGACGGCCCACGTGAAGCCGGGCTTGTCGCCCTCGGCCTGGAAACTCCACCGCCGAGTGCCGGAGCCGGCGTCCAATGCGTAGGTTGTGCCGTTCTTGTCGCCGAGGTACACGGCCCCGCCGGCCACCACCGGACGGAAATGGACCGGACCGTCGACCCTTGAACTCCATCGGACTTTCCCGGAGGAGCCTTCCAGCGCGTGCACCTCGCCATCGGTGCTCGCGGCATAGACGACCGCGCCGGCTCGCACCAGATGAGTGTGGTCTTGTCCTCCGCCGGCCCGGAAACGCCACTTCTCTGCTCCCGAGGTGGCGTCCAGTGCGTACACCGTGCCATGGTCGCTGCCGACCTGGACGACTTCGCCGACCAGCACGGGATCGGGGTTGAGGACGTCGCCCACCGGCTGGAAGCTCCACAGCCTCCTGCCGGAGGCACCGTTCAGCGCGAGGACCTCGGCGTTCATCGAAAAGGGGGACTTCCTGGTCCAGACGTAGAGGCGGCCGCCCGCGACCACGAGGTCGCCGATCACATCGATCCTGCGGCTCCACCTCATGCGGCCGGTGGCGGCGTCCAGCGCGACCAGCCTGCCGGAGGTGTTCGCCGCGAACACGGTGCCATCCGCCACCACATGATCGAACAGCAGGGAACCGCCCGTCTGGAAGCGCCACCGCATCGCGCCGGTGGCGGCCTCCAGCGCGTACACCGTGCCATCGCCGCTGGTGGCGTAGACGACACCGTCGACCACCACCGGCTCGGCATGGACGACCGCGTCGGTCGGATAATTCCAGCCGCTCTCACGCGCGGGGCCGGGAGGGCGGACGCCTGGCCGATAACGTGCGAGCAGGTTGCCGTGCAGCGATGGGGAGATGAGCCGCACCGCCTGTCGGGAGAGCGAGCTCAGCCGGACGATGACGGGGCCCACGTTGATGATCGTCGCGCCGTAGAACCCGTTCGTCTCGGCCACGGTATAGGAGAGGAAGCCTGGGCTCTCCGTGGTGGGATCGAAGGCGTTGGCCTCTTTGATGGCGCCGACCTCGGCGGTGAAGAGCTTTCGCGCGCCGGCGTTCGACGAGGACACCCAATCGACGGAGAGCGAGACGACGGTGCCGTCGTCAGTGGGCGGTATCCAGTCGCATCTCCCCGGCTTCGGCGGTGCCGTTCCCGCAGGATCGTCCGCTCTGGGAACCGCGCGGTAGCCGTCAGCGAGGACGGACAGATCATGGCCGGTAAGCAAGGCGCAGGCATCCGGCCAGGCGCTCGCCGGGACACCGCCGAAGCGGGTGGGCTCGCGGGAAAGCCCGTAGCTCAGCTTGTACGCGGTGATCCGGCCGTCATCGGGGACATCGCTGTGCACGAAGGCCATGCCCCGGATCGACCCGACAAGGGACACACGATGGTAAGGCAGGTCGAGCGGCAATCCGCCGAGCCGTCCGGTGCCGGGGTCGACGGAGAACAGGTAGGCGGGCAACGGCCATCCGTTATCCGGGAGGGCCCCGCGGTGGCCGGCCGCCGCGGAGTACGAGCCGGCGAGCAAGGGCGGGCTCCAGCGGCTCGGGTTCGTGACCCCGGTAGCTTCCGGGCCGGTGGACAGCAGGCGGCCGTCCGCCCCATAGAAGAAATCATCGTTCCCCACCGAGGCGCGAACGTACCCCTGCGCATTGGCCGTAGCGCGAATCGGGGTGTTTTCGCCCGGCGGTGAGGAGAACGGTGACAGCAGGCGCGTCCAATCGTGCCGCAGTGTGCGCGGATCCATCGAGGTGAGCCGCAGCGTGTTTCCCGCGCAGGAGCTGAGCAGCGCCACCGATCGGGCGGTTGCCGCACCCCACAGGCGGCAGCCTCGCGGATACGTCACCCGCGCCGTGGTCGCCCCGGTCCGGAGATCAAGGGCCCGGATGTCGAGAGGTTCGGCCGACCGCTCCAACACCACGATGCCGCGCTCGGTCACCATGATTCGCGGGCCCCGGTACGCGCCGACGCCTTCCGTCCGGGGCTGATGAGCGGAGACGGCGATCGTGCGCCGCCACAGCGCGGCGCCGGTGGTCAGGTCATGGCCGTCCAAGGCGTGGTCGATGATGTCCGGTGTCCCTCTCGACACGACCAGCGTGTCCGCCGCGATCCACACGCCGGTGATGGGCGCGGTGAGAGCCGGGTCGGCGGGGACGGTACGCCGGAGCTCACCGGTGCGCGGATCGTGGATCCGCACGGTGCCCTGGCGCGTCGCCACGGCGACCGCGTGGTCGGACACGGCGTAGCGCGGAGTCTCGAAGGACGACTCGCCGGTGTCGGTGTCCGTAGGCACCGACCACGCCGCACGCCACTCGACAGGCACGAGCGGGAGGCGCGGAGCGGACGCAGCCGGGCAGGCCACCAGGACCACCGCGAGCAGGACCACTGCCGTGCGGCGACGCCCGCGCACGGTCAGCATCCCTTGGTCTTTTGGATCTTCCGCTCGATCACGCATGCCTGGCCACGAGGGATCGGCTGCCAGACACGGAGCGGGGAGAGGGTGTAGTAGGCGCGGTAGGCGTCGGCAGTGCCGGTCACCCGGAACGGGTTCTTGTCCGGCCCCTCGATCGTGATCTGCTCGGTTCGGTCCTCCGCGAGCACGGTGACCAGGAGATCGAACTCGTAGTACGCCGCCGTGCCCTTGATCGACATGGAGAGCGTGACCCGCTCGTCCCGTTTCAGGTCTATCTGCTTCTTCCTGAAGTACGAGGTGTCCGGGTCCTTGGCGGTGGCAAAGCGGGGAGCCGGCTCATCGAGATCGGCGGAGAGTTCGATGGTGTCGACCTCTCCGCCGGAGGTGTAGAGCAGCACCGCGCCGTCCGAGACCGGCTTGCGGTCGAGGACGCGCGGCTTGATGTCGACGATGCGCAGGCTGCTGCGGTTCCCGATGAGGACGACGGTGACGTCCGCCTTTTCGAGGGGGGCCCGGTGATGGCGCGCCATGACGGCGTCATGGCGCGAGCCGGACGCGCTGCTCAGCAGAACCGCTCGCTCTCCGGGATCGGTCACCGGCTCCCTCAGGGCGGTGTCCTGCGTGGAGTAGTCGACGGCCACGTGGCCGACCTTGATCGGAGGCTCCCCGCTGATCCGGTCGACCGCGTCGGGTCCGCGTGCGTTGAACCAGGCGGTGAACACGACACCGATCACCGCGATGATCACAGCGCTGAGGATTCCCGCCAGCCACGTCCGCGTGGCTTTCCATCGCCCGGACCCGGCCGGCTCAGCCTCCTCGGCCCGAGGGGCGGGAGCCGCATTGGCTCGGCCGGATTTGGCACGCCTGTTCTGGCGCGCTTTGACCATGGGACGTCCCCTATCAACAGCGAACGGCAGCTGGCTCCCCCTCGCTATAGCTATACACTCATGCGGCTGCGCGATGTTGAGCTATTTGGGAATCTCTCCTGCGAGAGGCATGGTTCTGGAGGGCCTCGCGACGGCTCAGGCTCGCAACGCCATTTGCCTTTATGTGCCGGACGACCTCGCCGGGATTGGTCTTGGCGTATTCATGCAAAGCCCGCCCGATCGCCTCGTGGGCGAAAAGGTCTTTGTTCGACAGGCGTCGGCTCGATGTACGCCTTCAGGCCAGAGAGACGAGTTCACTCTCAGCGCTCTTGAGTTCCTGCCGGGCAGGGTAGAGCAGGTTGGGATCGGCCGGGGAAACCGCCTTCTCGAAACAGGGCACGAACGGCTCCGAATATCCGCGGCCTTGTTGACGGAGTCAAGGACGACCTGTTCCCGCCGGACGGGCTCTCTTCCGATCGGCTGGTAACGGAGAAGGACGCGGTTCTGCCCTGGGTCTCGGCCCGGACCGGCCTCCCGGTCTGGAAGGAGGATTCCTCCGGGCCGAGATCGGGTCAGTGGTCGAAGTCTCCGGTCTTGATGCCGTGGATGAAGGTGGCCCATCCGGTGGGGGTGAGGAGTAGTTTGGGGCCGTCTGGGTCTTTGCTGTCGCGGATGGCGATGGCTTCGGGCAGGTTGGCGGCCACCTCGACACACTGGCCGCCGTTGTCCGAGGAACGTGATGATTTCCGCCAGATGGCAGCGCTCAGGTCCATTCGTGTTTCACTTCCTGGGTCTTCTTGAGGGGTGCGTGCTGACGTTCCCTGGCCGAGACCGGTTCAGTGGTCGAAGTCTCCGGTCTTGATGCCGTGGATGAAGGTGGCCCATCCGGTGGGGGTGAGGAGTAGTTTGGGGCCGTCCGGGTCCTTGCTGTCGCGGACCGCGATGACTTCGGGCAGGTTGGCGGCCACCTCGACACACTGGCCGCCGTTGTCCGAGGAACGTGATGATTTCCGCCAGATGGCAGCGCTCAGGTCCATTCCCGTTTCACTTCCTCGATTTTTTTGAGGGATATGTGCTCAGGATAAGCCCATAGCCGTATCGCCTCATAGCGCTTCCAAATGGAAGCCACAAGATCTTGGTTGTTCGTGATGTGTCCCTGAGCAGGTGAGTCTGAATGGACAACGTCCGGTTCCCCGTTCGGAAGCTCGGCGATCATGAAGGCTCCCGCCAGGCCCGCCACGCACTCCGAATCGACGACCTGGATGGAGATGGCGGACCGATGCGCGGCCTCCAGTAGATGACCAAATTGCTCTTGCATCAACTCGGGGTTACCGATCCGACGATGCAGCACACCCTCATCGATAAGAGCGAGGAGCGTGGGTGCATCTTCCTGATCAAGGATCCGTTGCCGCTGCATGCGGGCTTCGACACGCTGCTCCAGTTCTTCGGACGTGATTTGGGGCCCTCGGCTGAAGAGATACCTGGCGTATGCCTCCGTCTGGAGCAGGCCGGGCACCAGGAGGGGATCCCAGGAGCGGATGACGAGAGCTCTGGGTTCGATCTCTTCGGCCCAGTTCCAGAACCAGGCTGGTCCTCCGGGCTGGGCGATGATGTGCTCGCGTATCCCCGTGAAGGAGATGCCGTTGGCCTTCCCATAGAGCTGGTCCAGTCTCTCGGCGTCGGACTTGGACGGCGTCCGGCTGGCGCTCTCCAGGCGGCTGATCTGGGTCTGGGTGCAGCCGAGGCGTCTGGCCACGGCGGTCTGTGAAAGCTGAGCGGCCTCCCGTAGGCGACGCATCTCGGCACCGAACCGTACTCGGGGGGATCCAGGGTCGAGAGACGGCGCGTTTTCCATCACATTTCCTCTCGAATTAGGAAAAACGGACTTAATGTCCAGTCGGTGATATCGAACCCGGTCCGGGTAGACCAACGGCTGTCATCATCAGCTCTAGCCTGGACTGCCGATCCGCTAGCAGGCCAACTGCCGGTAAGACAGTCTAGGCACAGAAATTCTCTTCACGAAAGCACAAGAAAGAAAGTGGTTGATCACCTTCTTGGCCAGAGGAAGGTCGGACCGCACATGAATAAGACAGCACTCTCTCGCGCTCCGGTCGAGAACATCGGAAATCACTCGAAAAGGAGGTCCGTGACGGCAGACGGCCTTTTGGTTGGCCAAATCGCGGCTCTGGTCGGCGAGAACGTCCCTCCGCCGGGGCCACCGGCGGCCGGAACGTGCGGATCGTCTCGAAGTCGCCCTTTGCTGCGGATGGGCATGTGAAGGGTGTGGCGAAGGCGGGCCGGGTGAGTGAAGATTGATACGTCCCGGCGTCAACCCCTCCGGAGGTACTGAATGCGCGTCGCCCGGTTGCTGGCCGCTAGCTTGGCGCTGGCGATGCTGACCTCGGGATGCACTTCCGAGCCCTCCCTGGGAGAAGCGGCAGCGGAGCTACAAAAGGACACCCAACGCCTGGAAACCGACGACGTCTTCAAGAATCCACTCAAAAAGCTGCGCTTTCTTCAGCGTCCGGACAAGGATATTCCCTGTGCCAAGGACGGTTTTAGGCGTGTGCTGCGAGTAACGGCCGATTACCAACGTGGCAAGGAAGAATCGTTGGACTCCCATCTGGACGGAGCTCAGAGGCTTATGGAGAACACTCTTTCCCAGATCTTGGGCTACAGGATGGAATATGACATCAGCCAGGTGGATGCTCCGGAAGGACGGTTCATCTATGGCAGTAAGGAGATAGGGATCACCGTGAACGTGTATGTGGCACCAGAAGCGCCTACCTGGCGACTGCATGCGCAAACCGCTTGCCTGGCGCGCTGAGAGAGTCGGCCGCGTCAGTCCCGAGCTTGGACCTTCAGTAGGTTCTCGGCCAGGTCGCTGGTCTGGACTCGCGAGGAGCTTTCAATCTTTTCGTCGAGCTTATCGTTGCCGTCCATCCAGTCCTCATAAGCAGCCAGCTTCTGCTGGAGCACCTGCTCCCATCTCTTGTTGCCGATGGCTTCACGCTTGGCCTCGGCCACGAACTCGTCGTACGTCTTGAGGGTACTGGTGGTCGCATTAATAAGCTCTTTAGGAGGCTCGCTTGCTGGGTAGCCGCCGCTGTGGAGAAGGGATGCCATGTCGTACTTCAGTCGCTTGGCGAGATCGGACCGCTCCTTTTTGGCTGCGTCGACCTGTGTCTCGAAGCTGTCGGCCCATGCGTCCGACGCGGAGCTGACGATGTACGCCTGAGTGATCCCCCATCCGAGTTCGGCGACCGGACCCGCGATGGGAATCTCACCTAGAAGAAAGCCGGCGGTGTTCTTGGTGAAATCACGGGCCAAGTCGGCGACGGCGTCTTCTTCACCGAGCACGTCTACCGTCGTCCTGAATGCGATGCTGCCGAAGTCGCCAAACATCATCGAGATATCACGGAAGTGATTGTTATCACTCTGTGCGTCCAGACGGGCGGCGGCCAGCAAGGTGTCATGGCGAAACCGTGCCACCGTCGACTTGAACGCGTCGGCGACCTTGTCCTCGCCGACGAAGGTCTTCATGAATTGAGAGGTATCGACGGGATTGAGATAGAACGCGGGGGTCACCCCGGGGAAGGCTTCCCAATGCTTGGGGATCTGCATGCTGGAGGCGCGGTCGGCAGCCTTGTCGAAACGTCCGCCCGAGACCAGCTCGTGGACATACGAATTCGCGATCACGCCCATAGAGTCCTTGGCGACCGCTGGTAGGGCAGTGCCGAAGGAGCCTGCAACCTTTATTACGTCCAGGGCGAAGGCGGCGGCCTCCGGACTGTGCTGCCCGGGTTTCTCGGTCGTGGCCTCGCTGCCCGCCTCCGCGACCCGGCCGAAGGCGTCGGCCACCTGATCCCCGGTGCCCACCTCCTTGGCGTAGTCGAGGAACAGCTTCATCTTGTCGGTTCGGTTCAGCGTGACCTCGGCCCCGCCCATCCTGGCGAACACGTCCCGTACCGCCGTGCCGTCCCCGGCGAGCACCTCCAATCCCATGGCGACCAGGTCGGAAGGCAGGCCGTACGCCTTCGTCTCGGCAGGCCCGCCGGCACGCCAGTCCTGCCGGGGCTTCTTCGCGAAGTCGTCCAGGACCAGCGCACGGGTCGCCGCGCTACGTACGGACGAGGGGGCATTGGCGCCTTTGAGCAGCGCGAGCCGGTTCCACGCGGCGGCCCTGTTATCGGCTGGTTTCACCAGGTCGGCTCTGACCTGGGCGAAGGCCGGGACGAGGGCGGGGGCGTTCAGGGCCGCGCCGAGAACCTTGCTGAAGGTGGCCAGGTCTTGTTTGGCGGTCTTACTGCCGGTGTTCGCGATGAGATTGGGCAGGCTGTCCCGGACCTTTGGGGACAGCAGGGCGAAGAAGGCGGCGGCGGCCTGGGGGTTGGCGGCGAGTTCGGCGACCTCGTCGATGTGCTCGTGGATGAGCCTGGCCTGCGACTCGCCGTGGAAGTTCACCAGGATGTTCTCGCCGTACATCCTGGCCAGGCCCTGGGCGATGTCAAAGTCCTTCAGCTCGTCGGGGAGCCGGATGAGCCCCGGTCCGCCCGCCGCGATCGAGGCCGCGCCGCCAGTGCCCCCCGCCCCGCCCAGCTCCGGGGCGCCGTTGCCCAAAGTTTTGATCAGGTCGATCCGGCCGTGCAGCATGGAGACCTGCCTCCCGCCCCAGTCGGCGATGTCGACGATCTCCCGGAGTGCGGGGGTGCCGATCCCGTACCGGCCGAGCTTCTCCTCGAACTCCCTGCTGAACGCGGTCAGCCGGTCGGCGGCGCCGCGCAGGGAGGTGGCCAGCGCACCCATCTGTTCGGGGTCGATTCCGCAGAACTCGGCGGTCGGTGCCATGGAACGTTCCCCCTCATGGTCATGACGGTCACGTGCGTCCGGCCAGCTCCCGGCGCATGGCGTCCGCCTCCGCCTCGGTCACCAGCGGGGGAGAGCGGCGCAGCTCTTCCTCGACCGCGTCCACCACGTTCTGGGCGATCCGTCCGAGCCGTTGATGCCGGTCTTCCAGCTCGGTGGTCCAGGCGGTGGCCGTCGGCCCTGTCCATACCCGCCCCGACCGCATCGCCGAGGAGGCGTGCTGGTATGCCTGCCGCACCTCGTGAGCCCGGTATTCGGCTTCGACCAGCAATTGCCTCAGCCGTTCGCGCCGGGGATTGGGCACCATTCGCTCGGCCACGCCACCCCCGTCCTTTTCATGACCCCGTGATGAAGGAAAAAGTCGCATACCAGAGTAGGTATTGATCGTCTGAATCGGCAAGTCCGGTACCCGGCCGGTATCGCGCTTCCGCTGGTGGAGCCATGACCACCCGCGCGGGCGAAACCGATATTTCGGTCATTCCCTCTCACGCTGGAGCGACTACTCCCCCCAACACCGTCGGAGTAACGGATGACGCTGTTCGAAAAGCACATCGACGCGATAGAAATCGCCGTCAAGACCGCGTACTGGATGTGTTTCGCCGCCGGTTTCACGCTGCTCTTCGCCGGTCACGTGACCGTGCTCATGGCCATCGCGATCGGCACCATGTGGCTGTCCCGTGCCACCCTGCGTCATATCAAGAAGACGCGGACACGCTGGGACGACGCGACCGCCGAAGAACTGGAACTACGGCGTGAGCAGCAGCACGCGCATCGTGAACGAGAGCTGCGCCTCCAGATCCGGCGACTACAGCGGCCGGAGGGGCGTGGCGACGGCCCGTGAGTCCCGTCTCCCGCCTTTCGGGGAGCGCCTGTGGAATGTCCCCGGCATGTGAGATGACGAGGCCCGGATCCGACGCGAGCCTGAGGAGCCGAGTAAGGCGGCCGGGTTCCACCGAACCACCGGTGACAGCGCCGCGAGTGTCAGGCCCTGTTTCACGACATGCTCTCCAAGGCGTCGCGGGTGTCCATGAGGGCGAAGCCGAGCAGGTTCAGGCCCCGCCAGGTGGTGGCGGAGGCGGCGCGTTCGTCGTCGGCGGTCAGGCCGATGCCCCAGATCCGGTCGACGGGGCTGGCCTCGACCAGCACGCGGGCCCGGGTGCCGAGTAGGAAGTCCCTCAGCTCGGGGTGTTCGCCGAACTTGGCGATGTTGCCGCGTACCACGATCTCGTAGCGGTGCTCGTCCCACACGGCGCCGTCGAAATCGCGGACCTCGCGGCCGAGTCTCTTCGCCTCGCCGGGGTGTTCGGCGGCGAGGACCCGCGCCGCGGTCTCGTCGTCGCCGAACAGCCACGCCTTGTGCGCCATCATGTAGTGCTCGGCGGACCGGAAGAGGTGCCCCTCCGTGGTGAAGGCGACCTCCCACCACTGGCTGAGGCATCCGGCGCCGACCCCGCCGTCACGTGGCGGCCGGTGGCCCCAGAAGAACAGGTAACGCAGCCGCTCGCCGTCCTGCTCGGCGGTGACGGCTTCGGCGACCGAGCGGGGAAGTCTGCTGAGATCGGACACCGGTACACCGTGTCATGGTCGGCCACCGTCCTGCCAGCGGATAATCGTTCTGGCCGGACGGCGAGATGACACTGATTACTTCTCAGAAAAAAGACGTCTCAGGAGGCGGGTGGTGGTGCGCTTCCGTTGTGGAACGGGTTCTCGGGCAGACGCTCTGGCGTGACGAGCAACCGGATCACGCCGGCCTTCACCTGCCACGCGTGCCAGACGATCCAGCCGCGTCCGACCCGGTCCGCGGGTAGCGGTTCGAAGGACAGGCCGCCCGTCTCCTCATCCGTCCGGATGAGGCTGAACACCGCGGTCAGCTCGCGCTTGCGCGCCTCGGCCAGCATGTCGTGCACGGAGCGGCCGTCTCTCAGCCGGACCCCGGCGAACATCTCACCCGGGGCCAGGGCCGCGTCGAAATTCGCGTACTCCTCTCCCGGCCTCGCCTGGCGTCCCAGCCTGACATTCACCCCGCTGGCGAAACCGGCGGGGATCCGCATCACCATGACGCAGTGGCTGCTCCGTCCCGGATGGCATCCCCTGGGCGCCGTCTCCACCGAGAGGGCGACACCCCCGAATCGGGGGCCGGAGGGGTCTGGTGTGCCCCGCGGGTCGGGGTCGGGAGAGTCCTTGCCGGTGATGACCATCCCCAGGGTCTTTCCCACCGCGTCCGGCGAGACGGGCACCGGGCGCAGATCGACGTTCAGGCCGACCGCGTGGAACGCCTCGGTGTACCTGTCGTAGTCGGCGAACGGATCCTTGATGCGGGCGACGTACTGGTCACCTTCCCGGTGGATCTCCACCGCGGAGTTGGCGTAGGAGGTGGCCGCGCCACCCCCGTCCTCCAGCAGGCTCGGACCCACGACGATGCCCGCCGCGAGCACGACCGCGGCGGCCAGGACCGGCACGAGACGACGGGGCCGGCGCCGGAGGAGACCGGGTCGACCGGCACGTCCCGGCTCCCGGACCGTGATCGAGGCCAGCAGCGCCCGTGCCCCCGCACCGGACGCGTGGCCGTCCGGCTGTCCGGGTTCGATCCGGGACAGCGGCCTCAGCAGCTCACTGATCTCATCGGCGTTCCTCACAGCGACCTCCCCGCCGGAACCATCCGGCTTTCCGTGGTGGACCGGACACCGGCTTCGTCGAGCGCGCGGGAGAAACGCCTGCGGGCACGGTGCAGCCTGACGCGTACGGCGTTGCGTGACAGACCCAGCATCGTGGCGATCTCCTCGCGTCCCAGTCCCTCCCAGGCGACCAGCGAGAGGAGCTCACGGTCGTCGTCGGACAGGCTCCCGAACACCTGGGCGATCACGCTCAGCTCGACGCCGTTGTCGGGTGAACTCCCGTAGAGGTCGGCCATCTCGGTGTCGAGCTCGACGCTGCGCCGCCGACGCCGGTCCGCGCTCCGGCGGTGGCCGGCCAGCACCTTGCGCGCCACGCCGTACAGCCAGAGCCTGGCCTCCTGCCCCGGTGGCAGCTCGCTCACCCGGCGCCAGGCGATGGTGAAGGTCTCCGCCACGACGTCCGCCGCGTCCTGCGGCGAGTCACAGCGGCGCACGGCGTAGGCCGTGATCTGGTGGTATGTCTCCCGGTAGACGGCCTCGAATCTGGCCAGCCAGTCGTCATCCATGGGCGCTTCCCAAGGCAGGTCTCCTTCGTGGGTACGAAAAGTGGACACTCCCTACATGGCGCGGACGGTCCCATCATTTCGCGCGGATTCCAGAAATCTGATGAACGCGCTCGTCGGCGAGAACCGGCTGACGGTGGAGCAGTTCATTCCAGTCGTGCGGTGAGGTTTCGGAACCCACTGTTCAGATCGGTCACAGCTCGTGATCCTCCCGTCGTGGAGTACCGTCCGGTTGTGACCGATGATCCGCTGGAGTCGCTGCGCCGGCTCTGTCTCGCGCTCCCCGAGAGCATCGAACGAATCAGCCACGGCGGGCCGGCCTGGTTCGTCCGAGGCAAGAAGATGTTCGTGACGTACACCGACCGTAACCACGACGACCGGACCACCTGCTGGTGCGCCGCTCCGCCCGGTGTCCAGGAGGCGCTGCTGGCCGAGGACCCCCAGCGTTTCTTCCGGCCGCCGTACGTCGGTCATCGTGGCTGGCTGGGGGTCTATCTCGACGTTCCCCAGGACTGGACCGAGCTCGCCGAGATCGTCACCGACGCCTACCGAACCGTCGCGCCCAAGCACCTGGTCGCCCGCCTGGAGTGAGCGCGGCCTGGGCGATCACGCACGGGCGCTTCCCACGGCAGGTCTCCTTCGTGGGTACGAGAAGTGGGCACTCCCTACGTGGCGCGGGCGGTTCCGTCGTTTCGCGCGTCTGGCGGACGCACGGGCGCGGACGTCGACAGCGGACGTCGACAATGGGGCATGCCTTTCACGTTGAGCCATACCGCCGCGATCCTGCCGCTGCGGCGACGGTTGCCCCCCTCGGCGTTGGCGGTCGGTGCGATGGTGCCCGATCTGCCGTACTACCTGCCGTTGCCCTTCTCCTCGAACACCACCCACGGCTGGCCGGGTGGGTTGCTGGTGGCCCTGCCGGTCGGAGTCGCGGTGCTCGTGGTGTTCCAGTTGCTGCTCCGCGCGCCGTTGACGGCGCTGGCCCCGGAAGGGGTACGTGACCGGCTGCCCGATCGGGCGCCCCTCGGGAACGGGGTCGCGGTGTCGGCCGCGCTGCTGATCGGGATCGCCACGCACCTGGTGTGGGACGGGTTCACCCAGGTGGGCGGTTTCGCCGTGGTGCACTGGCCGGCGATGCGCGTCTCGGTCGTCGGGGCGCACCGGGTGTTCAACGTGGTGATGTACGTCAGCTCGCTGGGCGGGCTGGTGGTCCTGGCCGGTTGGTTCGCGCTGTGGTACCGGCGTGCCGCCGTCACGCCGGGGCGCCTGCCCGGGGTGCCGGGACGGGTGCGCGGGTGGGTGCTGGCCGCCGGGGTGGGCGCCGCGGTCCTCGGCGCGGCCGTGCTGGGGAGCGGCGACCGTGCCGCGGTGAGCCTGTACGACCTGGTGCGCTGTGTGATTCTGGGCGGGGTCGGTGGGTTCGGCGTGGTACTGGTCGGCTACACGGCCGGGTGGCACGCGTGGTCGGTGCTGCGCTCCCATCGGGGCATGCCGACATGAAGCGGGGTCAGATCCGAGGGACCAGGCGCGTCCATGAAGCGAGGTCAGGCCTGAGGGTCCAGGCGCGTCCTGACCGCTTCGAGCACCTGGCTCTTCGACGGGTTCACCATCGCCTTCCCGGCCACGGTCACGGTCGGTACCGTCTCGTTCCCGTCCGCGACCGAGCGGACGAACGCCGCCGCCTCGGGATCTCCCCAGATGTTGACCTCGCTGTAGCGCAGCCGGGTGAAACGCAGGCGGGTGCGCAGCCGCATGCAGTACCTGCAACCGGGCCGCCAGTAGACGACCACGCCCTGGTGGTCGGCGTCCTGGTACGACGTGGCCCGGCCTCGGTGAGGCAGGTTCGTGACGACCAGCACCACGAACACGATGATGAGGACGAAGGTTGTGGGGGACATGGGAGCAGTATCTCAAGTCCCCCCGATCTCACCTCCGGCAGACGGGTGGTGGTCAGCCGATGAGGAGGGGAGCCAGCAGCCGCAGCTGTTCCAGTTGCCGATCGAGTGTCCGGGCAAGGGGTTGCACGGCGACGTGGTCGGCGCCGGCCGGGTAGTGGGCGCGGACACGTTCGGCGACGGTCTCCGCGTCCCCCGTGGGCACGATCGCGTCGACGAGCGCGTCACTGCCGCCCTCCTCGAAGTCCGCGTCGGAGAAACCCAGGTCACGCAGGTTGTTCAGGTAGTTGGGCAGGGCCAGGTACAGGGCCATGTAGTGGCGCGCGGTGGCCCGGGCACGCTCGGAGTCGGTGTCGACCACCACTGCCTGCTCTGGAGCGAGGACGGGGTCGGGGCCGAGGATCCTTCGGGCCTTGGCGGTGTGTTCGGGGGTGACGAAGTAGGGATGAGCTCCCTGGGCACGGGTCGCGGCCAGCTCCAGCATCTTCGGGCGCAGCGCGGCCAGCAACCTCGGCGCCTCCTCCGTCAGTGGGAAGCCGAAGACGGTGGCGTCCATGGTGTCCAGGTAGGCGCGCATGGCGGACACCGGTCTGCTGTAGTCGTGCCCGCGACTCGTGACCAGCGGAGCATGGCTCACGCCCAGGCCCAGTACGAAGCGCTCCGGCCACGCGTCGATGAGGGTTCTGGCCCCGTTGGCGGCGGCGGTCGCGTCTCGTCCGTAGATGTTGGCGATGCCGGTGGCCAGGATCAGGCGCTCGGTGGCGCACAGCAGCACCGCGGCGTTGGCCAGGGCCTCCTTGCTGTTCGGGGTCTCGCCGAACCACAGCGTGGAGTAGCCGAGCCGTTCGATCGCGGTGGCCGCGCGCCGCGCCTCGGCCGCGGGTGCCGTCGAGATCGACCCCAGCCACACACCGGTGCCGCCGAGGCGCCGCTTGAGCGCGGGCAGATCCACAGGGGGCGGTGCCGTGCGTTCGGACATCTTCAAGTTCCTTCCCGGACTCCTGCCGAGATCGACAGAGGATCCTCAGGTTGACCGAACGCCACGGAGCCGAGGGCTCCGGGCTGCCGGGTTCGGTGGCCCGGTCTCCGTCACCAGGGTCCAGGGGGCTCTGTACCCGGTGGCGGATCAGGGAATCGGCCGCCGACCTGCGATGGTGGATGCTCGCGGGCGGCCGGGCCGGGTTACCTTGGGGGAGATGGAAGAGAACCGGGCCCGGCGGGTGGTCGACGCGTTGCGTGACCGTGGCATCAACGCTCAACTGGCAAGAGGCGGCTATCAGATGGGGGTCCGGGTCCTGTTGCCCGACGGCCGCGAGGCCGACTGGGACACCGACGGTACGGCGGGGCTCGAAGCGCTGGTGATGCGGAACGGGATGCTGGTCGGTTTCGTGCCGGTGATCGAGGGGTCCGAGGACTTCGACGAGCAGCAGGTGGTCGACGCCATCGCGCGGACCGACTACGACCAGCCCATCGCCAGGCAGCGCGCGGTGGCCCCGCCCCCGGCCGAGCCGCTGCCCCGGGTGGGCGGCGTCTTCCGCCGTTTCCTGGACGGCTTCCGCTACCGGTGACGGGGGCATGGTTTCCGGCTGTCCCCCGGCGAGCGGCACGACCCGCCCTGTCATCGCGACCGCGGACACGTCGGCGGGCGTCCGGAGCTCGTGGGTCCCCGGTGGCCCACGCCCATGATCGGAGCGAACCGATCGCGACGACTTTCGTTCAAGTATGAACATCTCTGATTTTTCGTGAATAGTCCGATTGTGCTTTTTCTTACTGCTGCCAGAATTTCTCGTTCTTTGGTTTTTTTGTTGCTTCGCGACGGGTATTTCGGCCACGGAAGTAGGTCGTCCTATGAATGGAGCAAATAATGGCCATAGACGCTATTGCCCGCAAATCGGACCACTGGTTCAAGCTGGTCGACGTCAACGGAGACGGCAGGATCCAGCACAGTGACCTGCAGGCTCTGGCGGACAGGACCCTCAAGCACTTCGGCTACGAGAAGGGATCCGCCAAGGGACGCCGCCTCACGGAGGCGTACGACCGGGCCTGGGTGTCCATGGCCGAGGCCATGGACGCCGACAGGGACGAGGAGATCTCCAAGGAGGAGTTCCGCTCCTACATGGAGAACAACGCCAAGAAGGAGAACGCCGAGAAGCTCCTTCGCCCGGTGACCGATGCCGAGTTCGCGGCGGCCGACGTCGACGACGACGGACTTCTGTCCCCATCCGAGTACGCGAAGTTGCTGCAGGCCTGGGGGCTGTCCAGCAGCGAGGCGGAGAAGGGGGCGGGCAATATCGACACCAACCGCGACGGCCAGATCAGCAGCGAGGAATACTTCAGGGCCTGCCGCGACTTCTTCGTCGGCGAGCTCACCTCCCGTACCGGCCAGGTCTTCGGTCAGGTGAAATAGCCGGGGTGACGAGGGTGGCGGTCGCGCGGTCGGCGACCGCCACCTTTTTCGCGCGGTCCTTTTCCGGCGACTGCCGGGTGCGGCGTCACCGGGTGACGGGCAGTGTCTCCACGCGGCGGATCAGCAGATCCGAGCGCCACGGCAGCTCGTCGTCCGAGACGGCGAGGCGCATCGGCGGGCCCTCCGACAGCGAGGAGATCGCGACCCCTATCAGCATGCGCACCAGGGGCGCCCCCATGCAGTGGTGCGTTCCGTACCCGAAGGACAGGTGCGGGTTGGCGCCGCGGTGGAAGTCGAGCTCGCCCGGGTCGGCGAACACCGACGGATCGCGGTTGCCCGAGGGAAGGGCGGGGAGCACCTGCTCTCCGGCGCGCACCAGCGTGCCGCCCACCTCCACGTCCTCGGTGGCGTAGCGGGCGAAGGTGACGTGCGAGGGGAACGGCGCGTAGCGGATGAGTTCGTCGACGGCCGCCGGGATGAGACCGGGATCCGCGCGCAGCTCCTCCAGCTTCCCGGGTGAGGTGAGCAGGAGATAGAAGGCGTTCGTCAGCTGTGTCGAGACGTTGTCGACCGCCAGCAGGATGTCGTTGACCAGTTCCTTGATCTCCGCTTCGGCGAGCCCCCCGTCCTCGGCGGGAGCGCCGTCGGGACCCTCCTCGTCCAGGGCGTGGGCGAGGACGCTGACGAGGTCGTCTCTTGGCTCCGCGCGCCGGGCGGCGATGAGCCGGTCGGTGTAGCGGGAGATCTCCTCGACCCTGGCCTCCACGACGTCGGCCGCCAGCGCGGTGCTCGCGAACCCCTCGAACCAGTTCAGGAAGATCGCGAGATCCTGCTTGGGAATCCCGATCAGCGGGCACAGCACCTCCACGACCAGCGGCTTGATGTAGTCGCCGACCAGGTCGTACGGGGGAGGCGTGCCCGCGAACCCGGCCATGAGCGTAACGGAACGCCGCTCGGCGATCGATCGGAGCAGGTGGATCCGCTCGGTGTTGAACCTGAGCCCGCCCGCCAGCACCCGCCGTAGCCGGGTCTGCTGCGGCGGGTCGGTGTTGAGGATGCTGTCCTGGAGCGGGAGGGCGGTGAGGCGCGCCTCGTCGCCGCCGGTGGGGGGCGTCCGGACGAAACGGCGGTCGCGCAGCACCGAACGCATGTCGTGGTAGCGGGTCACCAGCCAGGCGTCGTCACCGTAGGGCGGGCGGACCCTGGTCAGCCCCGGCCGCTCGCGGCACCGCGTGTATTCGGAGTCGACGTCGAGACGGATGGGCTTGCCGAAAGGGTAGTCGACGGGCTCGGGAATGATGTCCACGGTCTCTCCGGTGAATGACTCGGTTCGCTGGCTTGGGTTCAAGTCCGGAATCGGCCACCGCGCCGGACCTCGGCGTCGCCGTTGACACCCGTCAGCCTGAGTCGGTTATCCGTTTTGTGGGCAATGGTGCCGTCGGTTGGTTCACCATCCGCGGAGGCGGCCCGGCTTCCGTAGCGGGGTTACCCGTGGGGCGGGAAAGGCAAAACCAAGAAAGACGGATCCCCCCTTTGTCGATAAATGGTTTTATGGCGAAAGGGGGGCGTGCCGGTACCGCCGTTCGTGTAAGTGTTGACCCGAGTGGGTGGGAAACCGATATTCGAGGTCGTCGACTGTGCCGACCCCCACTGCTACTGTTTCGCTCGGCCGGGGAATTGATTCGATCGGCAATTTAAGCTTATTGGTGCCGGTTCGGGAGGTTTCTCATTTCTGGTCTGAATGGTGAGGACTCCGAACTCCGGGTGGACGCGGGAAACGTCAGAACGGCTCCCTCGGAGATCGAGTCGACCTACAACGAGATCGCCGCACTGGTGGGCGAGACGGCGGGGCCCGACCGGCACTACGGCTTCTGGGCGGGGCCCGACGACGACACCACGATCTCCGAGGCCACGGAGCGGATGACCGACTTCGTGCTGGCCCGGCTGGACGTGGGGCCCGGCTCACAGGTGCTGGACGTGGGCTGCGGCAACGGCCGTCCGGCGGTGCGCCTGGCCCGGACATTCGGGGCACGGGTCGTCGCGATCGACATCGACCGGCAGGCGCTGCGCAACGGGGCCGAGCACGCCGCGGCGCACGGGATGGCGGAGATGGTGGACTTCCGGCGCGTCGACGCGCTGGACCTGCCGTTCGCCACCGCCTCGTTCGACGCGGTGCTGGCCTTCGAGGTCACCCCGCACTTCGACATCGCCGATCTCTACCGGGGCATCGCCAGGGTGCTGCGTCCGCGGGGGCGCCTGGTGGTCGAGACGCCCTACCCGCGGGTTCCGATGACGGAGGAGATCCGCGGGCGCATCGGCCCCTATCTGGCCATGCTGAACGCCGTGTCGCTCGACACGCCCGAGGACCACCTGTCGGCGGCGCGGGAGGCGGGGATGGCGATCACCGAACTCGTCGACATCACGGAGAACGTGCGCGGTTCCTTCCCCCGGCTCGTACGGGCGCTCCGGAGGCGGCTTGAGACCGGGGCCGGCGCCGAGCGACTGCTCGACACCTTCGCAGCCTGGGCGGACGCCACCGAGGTCGGTGGAGTGGTCATGACCTTCAACAGGATGGAGCACTGACATGGCGGACATGACAGTCATCGGAACCGGCGTGATCGGTTCCGCGGTGGTGCGGGCCTGCGCCGACTCCGGCCTTGAGGTCTCGGTCTGGAACCGCACGCCCGAGCGGTCGGAGAGGCTCGCGGGAAGGAACGTCCACGTCCACGAGAAGGCGGCCGCCGCGATCGAGGCATCCCCGATCGTGCTGTTCTGCCTGCTCAACTACGAGGTCACCCACCGGGTCCTGGACGAGGCCGCGGCCGATCTCTCCGGCAGGCTCGTCGTGCAGAACGCCAGCGGCGTCCCCGACGACGTCACCCCGCTGCGAGCGCGGGTCGAGGCCGCGGGAGGCAGATACCTGGAGGCGGCGATCCTCAACTATCCGGACGCCATCGGCACCGAGGACTGCTTCACCGTCTACGGCGGGGCGGCCGAGGACTTCAAGGAACTGGCGAATGTGACCGAGGCGCTCTCCGGCAAGCAGGTGCGTCTGGGCTCCGACCCCGGTTACGCGAAGGCCTACCACGTCGTGTCCAGCGCCTTCTACTACGCGTTCGTCAACGGCTTCCTGGAGTGCTCGGCCATCGCGGAGAGCCTGGGCGTCCCCCTCAACGACTTCGCCGAATCCGTGCCGCTCTACGACCCCGGTTTCCAGAACACGATCGGCGTCGGCCTCGGTCTCATCGCGCGCCGCGACTACACCTTCGAGCAGGCTCCGCTGACCTCGCACCTGGACGTCCTCAACAACCTGACCGGCATCGCGGAGCGGGCCGGGATCGACCAGTCCTACCTGGGCGTGATGCGCGAGCGCGTGCTGAAGGCGATGGAGCAGGGCTACCGGCGCGAGCACGTGGCGGTGCTCACCGAACAGTTCCGCAGCCGCCGAGCGGCCGTCCATAACCGCTGAGGGGAAACATGCACGGGTTTGAACCGGTCGGCGGCGCGGCCGGTGCCGACCGTCTCTTCGAGAGATGGGCCGAGGTCGCGCCCGAGCGTGACGCCCTCGTCCACCCGGGCGGGCGGATGACGTACGCGGAGCTGCGCGAGCACGCCACGGTCCTGGCCGGTGAGCTCATGGCGGCGGGGGTGCGGGCGGGCGACACGGTGGGGGTGCTGATGGAGCGCTCCTTCCTGCTGCCCGCCGTGGTCCTGGCCATCTGGAAGGCCGGTGGCGCCTACGTGCCCCTGCCGCCGTCGCACCCGGTGGGACGGAACGCGCTGGTGCTGTCCGACACCGGCACCCGGATCGTCGTCGCCGACCGGGACCCGGAGGAACTGCTGCCGGGATGTGGCCTGCGCTCCGTACGGCCGGGCCTCGAAAGGCCGGAGCCCGCCACGGGATCGGCGAGGGGAGGCGCCGCACCGGTGACCCGGGCCGACAGCCTCGCCTACGTGCTCTACACCTCCGGATCGACCGGTACGCCCAAGGGTGTGCTGGTGGACCACGGCGGCGTGACCAACCTGGCGGAGGGGCTGCGGCTGCTCTTCGGCGACCTCGAAGGGGCCCGCGTCCTGCAGTTCGCGCCGTTCACGTTCGACGCCTGGGTCTGGGAGTTCGCGATGAGCCTGCTCAACGGCGCGACCCTGTGCGTCCCCGAGGCCGGGGTGTCGCTGTACGGCCGCGAGCTGAGCCGCGTCCTGTGCGAGCTGGACATCACCCACCTGTCCGGCGCTCCGTCGCTGCTGGCCACCCTGCCCGAGGACGTCCCGGTGCCGGTGACCACCCTCACCTCGGGCGGCGAGGCGCTGCCGGAGTTCCTGGTGGAGCGGTGGGCGCCCAGGGTGCGCCTGTTCAACGCCTACGGTCCGACGGAGGCCACCGTGTCCGCGACGGCGGGGCGCTGCCGGCCGGGGGCGGGCAGGCCGTCCGTCGGACGCCCGCTGGCCGGGGTCGAGGTCCACATCCTCGACGCGGCGGGTGACCCGGTCGCGGAGGGGGAGACCGGCGAACTGTACGTCGGAGGACGCGGTGTGGCGCGGGGATACCTGAAGCGGCCCGACCTGACGCGCGAGAGGTTCGTCCCCGACAGGTTCGCGGGGCGCCCGGGCGCGCGCCTTTACCGTACCGGCGATCTCGCCCGGCGGCTGGGAGGGGGAGAGATCGACTTCGTGGGGCGGATCGACGAACAGCTCAACGTCCGGGGATACCGGATCGAACCCGGCGAGGTCGAGGCGGCCCTGATGCGCCACCCGCGCGTCACCGGAGCGGTGGTGACCACCACCGGTGAGGAGACCGGAACCGCCAGGCTCACCGCGTACACGCAGCTCTCGCGGGGACCGGAGGTTCCCGCCGGTGAACTGCGCGAGCTGCTCGCCGGCCGGCTCCCCCCGTACATGATCCCGTCGCTCTTCGTGACACTGGACCGGCTCCCGCTGACCCCCCACGGCAAGGTCGACCGCGCGGCGCTGCCGAGCCCGGCGGGCGGCCGGCCGCGGCACGGCCACGCGGTGTCCTCGCGCCCGGGAGAGCGGGAGGTGGCCGAGATGGTGGGGCTGCTGCTGGGACTCGACGAGGTCGGCGCGGAGGAGAACTTCTTCGAGCTGGGCGGGACCTCGGTCGACCTCGTCACCCTCCAGGCCGACATCCACGAACGCCGGGGGGTCCTGCTCCCCGTCGCCGACCTCATCGCGGCCCCCGACGTGCGGTCGCTCGCGGCACTTCTCGACACGCGCGCCGGGGATCGTGACCGGTCCGGGCGAGACCTCGCGACGGCCGCCGCGAACAGGAGGAACCTGCTCGCCGGAAGCCGGTCACTGGAGGAACGCCGCTGGAAAGGACGACAGAGTTGAAACCGACGAACGCGGACGGCGCCGACATCGCGGGTGTCGGCGTCTCGGGTGCCGACATCGCGGTCGTCGGCATCGCCTGCCGCTTTCCCGGCGCGCGCGACGCCGCCGAATACTGGCGCCTCATCGCCGAGGGCCGCCGGGGCATCTCCGAGCTCACCCCGGACGAGCTGCGGGAGGGCGGGGCGAGCGAGGCGCGCCTCGCCGATCCCGAACTCGTTCCCGCCGGTGGCATCCTCTGGGACGCCGACCGGTTCGACGCCGCCTTCTTCGGCTACTCGGCGCGCGAGGCGGCCCTCATGGACCCGCAGCAACGCATGTTCCTCGAAGCCGCCTGGCACGCCCTGGACGATGCCGGCCACGCGCCTGACCGCTTCCCCGGCAGCATCGGCGTCTACGCGGGGCAGACCCTCGGCACGCACCGGGACAGGGACCGCGGAGCCTTCCTCGGCACCTCCGCGGACCTCCTGGCGGCCGCCGACGACAAGGACTTCCTCTCCACCCGGGCCTCCTACAAGCTCGGCCTGACCGGGCCGAGCATCACCGTGCAGGCAGCCTGCTCCACCTCGCTCGTCGCGATCCACCTCGCCTGCCGGGCGCTCATCACCCACGACTGTGACATGGCCCTGGCCGGCGGGGTCTCCTGGACGCCGCTGCGCAGGCAGGGCTACCTGCACCAGGAGGGCGGCGTCTGGTCCGCCGACGGCCATGTCCGGTCCTTCGACCGGGACGCGTCGGGGTTCGTCCCCGCGGACGGCCTCGGGATCGTGGTGCTGCGCAGGCTCGGGGACGCTCTGGCCGACGGCGACCGCGTCTACGCGGTGGTCACCGGAAGCGCGGTCACCAACGACGGTTCGGACAAGCTCAGCTACGCGGCACCCGGTGTCCGCGGCCAGCAGGCCGCGGTGGAGGCCGCGCTCGCGGTCTCCGGCGTCGACCCGGACACCGTCGGCTACGTCGAGGCCCACGGAACGGCCACGGCGCTCGGAGACGCGGTGGAGGTCACCGCGCTGACCCGGGCCTACCGGGCGGCGGGGGCGACCGGGCGTGGATACTGCCGGCTGGGCTCGGTGAAATCGAACATCGGGCACACCGACGCGGCAGCCGGAGTGGCCGGTTTCATCAAGGCCGCGCTGATGGTCCGGCACGGCCGGATCCCGCCCAGCCCCGTCGTCTCGCCGCACCCCAACCCTGAGATCGACTTCGAGACGAGCCCGTTCCGCCTCGCGGCGGAGCAGGAGGACTGGCCGCTCACGGATGTTCCCCGCCGGGCGGCCGTCAGCTCCTTCGGCATCGGCGGCACCAACGCCCACGTGATCCTTGAGGAGCCGCCGCCGTGCCCGCCCACCGCCCCGGCCCCTCCGTGGCAGCTCGTCGCGCTGTCCGCGCGTGACGAGACGGCCCTCGCCGAGATGGCCGGAGCCTGCGCGGACGCCCTCTGCGACGTCTCCGATCCCGAGTTCGCCGACCTCGCCCGTACCCTCGCGGCCGGCCGCCGTCATCTCCCCTTCCGGTACGCCGGAGTCTTCCGCGACCGCTCCCACGCCGTGGCGGAGCTGCGCGGGCGCGCGACCTGCGAAACCGCCTCCGCCGTCCGCGCGGGCAACGCCGACGTGGTGTTCATGTTCCCCGGCGGAGGCACGCGGTATCCCGGGATGGGGCGCGAGCTCTACCACGAGGAGCCGGTCTTCCGCGCGGCCGTGGACGAGTGCCTGGAGCTGCTGCCGGACCGCTCCGCCGCCGGGCGGTTGGGCGCCCTGTGGACGGACGAGCCCGGCGCGACGCCGGTCCCCGTCCCGGACGGGGAGAGCGATCCCGCCCTGGCGCTGCCCGCCGTGTTCGTCATGGAGATCGCGCTCGCCCGGCTCCTCATGTCACGGGGGGTGATCCCCGCCCTGCTGATGGGGCACAGCCTCGGTGAGTACGCGGCGGCCTGCGTCGCGGGTGTCATGTCGCTGCGCGACGCCCTCGCCGTCGTGTCCAAACGCGGCGAGCTGCTGGCCTCGCTGCGCGACGGGGCGATGCTGGCGGTTCCGGCCTCCGAACGGGAGGTCGAGCCCTTCCTCGGAGAGGGGGTGTGCCTGTCGGTGGTCAACGGCCCGGCGTCCTGCGTGCTCGCCGGCCCCGCCGCCTACATCGCAGAGGTCAGGGAGCTGCTGGACCGGCGCGGGATCACCGGCCGCCTCCTGCCGCTCGGCACCGCCGCGCATTCGGCCCTGGTCGACCCCGTACTCGGGGAGTTCCGCGGCTTCATGGCCGGAATCGAGCTGCGTGCCCCCTCGACGCGCCTGGTCTCAGGCGTGACGGGGACCGGCGACGCCGACTTCGCCGACCCCGAGTACTGGGTCAACCATCTGAGGGCGACGGTCAGGTTCGACGCCGCGCTCGGCCACGTCCTGGCCGACGGGCCGAAGATCCTCGTCGAGGTGGGTCCCGGTACGACGCTGAGCACGCCGGCCCGGGCGAGGGCGGGCACGGACTCCGTGGTCGTCAACGTCACCCGCCATCCGCTGGAGGAGCGGGCCGACCGGGAGGTCCTGCTCCGCGCGCTGGGCCGGTTGTGGGAGGCGGGCGTCGAGGTCGACCTGCCCTCGCTCTGGCCGGAACGGCGGCTCCGGCTGCCCTCGGTGCCCTACCCCTTCGCGCCCACCGTCATCCGCCCGCCGGACCCGGCGCGCGGCGCGGAGCCCGCCGCCTTCTCCGGTGCGGAACGCTCACCCGGCGGCCTGTACGGGGTCACCTGGAAACGCGCCGTGGAGGTGCCGGCGGATCCGGGGCCGGAGGTGCGGGAGCACCGCTGGATCGTGCTCTCCGACTCGTCGTCCCTCGCCGAGGCGATCGTCGCGAAGCTGGCGGAGTACGGGGCCACCACGGTGGTCGTCACCCCGGGGCGGGCGTTCCAGCGCGCGGCCCCGGACCGGATCACGATCGACCCCGGGTGCGGGGAGGACTACGAAAGGCTCCTGAAGACGGTGGAGGCCGACGCGGCCGGACCGGCGCGGATCGTCTGCCTCTGGGGAGCGTCACCGCTCTCGCGGACCTGCCCGCCGCTGGGCCACGTCGTCGGCCTGGCCCGTGCCCTGAGCGGCCGGCCGCGGGCCGATCTCTCCCTGGTCACCAGGGGGGCCCTGGAGATCACCGGGAGCGAGCGGCTCGACCCGCGCGAGGCCCTCACGATCGGAGCCGCGGGGCCGCTCCGCCACGAGCTGGCCGACGTGCGCATCCGGCTCGTGGACCTGGATCCCGGTGACGGAAAGGAGCACGGAACCCGAGCCGCGGAACTCCTCGCCGAGCTCTGCCGCCCCTCACCCGAAAACCCGGGCGAGGACCCGATCGGCCTGCGGGCAGGACACCGCTGGCTGCGCCACTTCGAGCCGCTGCGGGTGACACCGGGAACGGGCCCCCGGATACGCCGGGGCGGGACCTACGTGATCACCGGGGGGACGAGCGGGATCGGGCTCCGGCTGGCCGGGCACCTGGCGGACACGTACTCGGCCCGGCTCGTCCTGATCGGGCGCGGAGCGTCCGGGGAGTCCCCGCCGCGCGGTGGCGAGGCGACGACCCTCCTTGCGGGCCGAGGAGACGAGGTCCTGGTACGCGGCGCGGACGTCGCCGACGCCCGGCGCCTCAGGGAGGTTCTCGACGAGACGCGGTCGCGGTTCGGCGAGATCCACGGAGTGATCCACGCCGCCGGTGTGCCGGGGGGCGGCATGGCGGAGTTCCTGACCGAGGACGACGTCGCCGCCGCGCTGCGGGCCAAGACCGAGGGGACCTCCACCCTGGTCTCCGCCCTCCGGGAGGTCGGCGCGCTTCCCGACTTCGTCGCGCTGTTCTCCTCGCTGGCCTCGTTCTCCGGGGTTCCCGGGCTCACCTGCTACGGGGCGGCCAACGCCTTCCTCGACACGTTCGCCCTCTGCGCGCGGCGGGACGGCCTGCCGGTGCTGTCGATCAACTGGGACCGCTGGAACGGGGTGGGAATGGCCCGTGACATGGAACGGCGCCACCGCGAGCTCACCGGTGAGGGGCTGAGCGGCGGGTTGAGCCCCGAGGAGGGAGTCGCGGCCTTCGAGAGGTGCCTGGCGGCCCTTCCCCTGGGACAGGTGGTCGTCTCCTCCCGGCCGCCGGAGGGCGCGGGGCAGGCCGCGCGGCGCCCCGCCGTGCCCGCCGCCCGGTCACGGCCTCCTCGCCCGCGCCACCCCGCCGCGCCACCCGCCGGCGGCACCGACGAGTGGAGCCCCCGCGAGCTGGAGCTGCTGGCCGTCTGGCAGGACGTGCTCGGCGTCGAGGTGATCGGGAGGCGCGACGACTTCTTCCTCCTGGGCGGTCACTCACTGAGCGCGCTGCAGGTGGTCCAGCGCTGCAAGGAGCGATTCGGGGTCCAGCTTCCGGTCAAGGCGCTGTTCGTCGCTCCGACGATCGAGGGCCTGGCGAAGGCACTCGCCGTGGCCCGGGCGGACGGCGAGGGAGAGGCCGGGGCGGGTGGTCCGCGCCCGGTTCTCGAAAGGAGCGATCTATCATGACCGAGACGATCCCCGCCGATCAGTGCATGTGGCTGCGCCGGCGGCAGGTGCTCGCCGAGCCTCGGCTGCGCCTGGTCTGCTTTCCCCACGCCGGGGGGTCGCCGAGTTTCTACCGGGGATGGCAGGACCATCTGCCCGAGGACGTCGAGCTGTCCGCCGTGTGCTACCCGGGCAGGCAGAACCGCATCAACGAGCGGCCGATCGACCGGATGGAGCCTCTCGTCGACCAGGTCTGCCGGGTGCTCCTCTCCCTGCTCGACCGCCCGTTCGCCCTGTTCGGGCACAGCATGGGCGCCGTGGTCGCCTACGAGGTCGCGGTCAGGCTCGCCGTGGAGCACGGGATCTCCCCGGTGTCGCTGCTGGTGTCCGCGCACGCGCCGCCGCACCTGTGCGCGAGCGACGCGCGGCGGATTCCCATCGGCGACGACCAACTCGCCGAGCAGGCCGCGGCCGCGGATCCGGCGCTGCTGCGCTTCCCCGAGCTGATGGACCTGGCGATGATCGCGCTGCGGGCGGACCACGACCTGCTGCACGCCTACCGGCCCGCCTCGACCCCGAGGATCGCCGCTCCGATCACCGCCTACCTGGGGACGGACGACCGGCGGGTGAGCCACGACGAGATGCGCGCCTGGAACCGCGTCGCGGCCGCGGGGTTCGAGCTGCTGACCTTCCCGGGGGACCACTTCTACCCGGTGGGCGCGGAGGCGGCCCTCGTCACCGACATCGTGACCCGCCTCGGCGACACCGGTGTGCGGCGACTCTCCTCCTCCCCGCACGCGTGACAACCGTGATCGACGACAGCCCGCCGGTGCCGCTCTTCGTCCGCCGCTCCAGCGTCTGCCCCCTCGACCCGGCCGAGGAGTTCGCCCGGTTGCGGGCCGAGGAGCCGGTGGTCCGGGTCACCCTCTCGACCGGGGCGAGCGCGTGGCTGGTCACCCGCTACGCCGACGCCCGCCGCGTGGTCGCGGACCAGTGGCGATTCAGCTCCAGGGCGGCGGTCGACGGCCCGATCCCGCCGCCGGAGCCGCCGGGAGGGTTCCCGCCGCCGCGTCCCGGCTTCTTCTCGACGTACGCCCCCCGCGAGCACGCGCGCCTCCGGCGGATGCTCAACGCGGAGTTCGGTGCCCGCCGGCTGCGGGCGCTGCGCCCGCGTGTCGAGGCCGTGGCCGACGAGCGGATGGCGGCGATGCGCCGTTCCGGGCGCGGCGCCGACCTGATCGCGGACTTCGCGCTCCCGGTCCCGGCGCGGATCTTCCTCGAACTCCTCGGGATCCCCGAGCCAGACCGGGAGGGGTTGCGGCGCAACGCCGACGTCCTCCTCGACTTCGCCCCGAGGCCGATGGAGCAGGCGGTCGCCTTCGCCGAGCTGGACACCTACCTGAGCGCGTTCGTCTCCCGGTGCCGCCGTGATCCCGGCGACGGCCTTGTCGGCAGGCTGATCTCGTCGTACGGCGCGGAGCTCTCCGACGTCGAGCTGGCCGGGATCGCCGCCCAGTTGCTGCTCGCGGGGTACGCGACGACGGCCGGCACGATCGGGCTGGGAGCCCTGCTCCTGCTGCGCCACCCGGACCAGGCCGCGGCGTTGCGCGACGGTTCGGCGGATGTGGACCGCGCGGTCGAGGAGATGCTCCGCCACCTGTCGGTGGTCTCCTTCGGCAAGGTCTTCACCGCCGAGGAGGACGTCACGGTCGGCGGCCAGGAGATCCGGGCGGGGGAGTACGTCCTGTGCTCCCTGCCGTCGGCCAATCGCGACGCCGTCCTGGGGCCCGACGCCGACCGCTTCGACATCACCCGCGAGCCGCTGCCCCATCTCGCCTTCGGGCACGGCGCCCGTTACTGCCTGGGCGCCGAGCTGGCCAGGCTGGAACTACGGGTCTGCGTTCCCCGCCTGCTGAACCGCTTCCCCGGCCTGCGGCTGGAGGTCCCGTTCGAGGAGCTCCGGTTCACCCCGATGAACGCGGCCTACAGCCTCGAATCACTGCCGGTGTCCTGGTGACCGGCGAGCCAGATCGGTGTACGGAGGAAAGATGCCCAGCACGCCCTGTCCCACCACGGGTTCCTACGACTACCTGGCCTCGCTGACGGAGAAGGTCGGCGGGCTCGACCTGCACTACGGCTACTGGTCGGGGCCCGACGACGACACGCCGATCGAGGAGGCCACCGACCGGCTGACCGGGGTCGTGGTCGACCGCCTGGACGCGCGGGCCGGTGAGCTGGTGCTGGACGTGGGCTGTGGGAACGGGCGTCCCGCGGTGACGGTGGCGGAACGCACCGGGGCGCGGGTGACGGCGATCGACGTCGACGAGCGGGCGCTGGAACGAGGGAGGGCGTGGGCGCGCGAACGGGGCGTGGAACCGCTGGTCTCCTTCGAACGGTGCGACGCGCTGGCCATGCCCTACCCCGACGGCGCGTTCGACGCGGTGCTGGTCTTCGAGTCGACGCCGCACTTCGCGCCGGAGCCGCTCTTCGCCGAGCTCGTCCGGGTGCTGCGGCCCGGTGGCCGGTTGGTGGTGGAGGCCCCGTGCCTGCAGGTTCCCGTCACCGGCGAGCTGCGGCCTCGGCTGGCGGCGTACTTCGAGATGTTCCAGGTCCACTCCATCGAGCAGGCCGGGACGTATGTGGAGATCCTGCGCGCCGCCGGTCTCGGCGTCGACGCCGTCGAGGACCTCACCGAGTACACCGAACCGTTCTACCGGCGGATCCTGGAGCGGCTCGACACCCATCGCGCGGAGCTGGCGGCCGAGTACGGCGCGGGGACCGTGGCCTGGATCCGCGACGGCATCGCCGACTGGGCCACGATCCCCTCGGGCAGCGTTCTGATCACCGCCCGAGGGCCGGACCGTCCCGCCTCAGCGGACGGGGTCGAAGTCCCGTAGGGCCGCGGGCTGCTTTCCGGTGGTGATCTGCTCGGCCAGCATGCGACCGGTGACCGGCCCGTGGGTGAACCCCCACATGCCGTGGCCGCCGGCGACGTACCTGCCGGGGGCGCGGGTGGCGCCGATCAGCGGCCTGCCGTCGGGGGTGACGGGGCGCGGGCCGACCCAGGTGTCGGTGCGCTCCTCCCAGGAGACGCCGCTGAGCAGCGGCCGGGCGGACGCGATGATCGCGTCGACGCGCCTCTGGTACAGCGGGGCGTCGGCGTCCCGGAACTCCATCGTGCCGGCGACGCGCAGCTTGCCCTGGTAGGGCGTGCAGGCCACCCGCACGGCGGGCAGGTAGATCGGCCCGGGTACGGGCTCGTCCGTCGGCACGGTGAACGAGTAGCCGCGTCCGGCGCGTACCGGCACCCGGACGCCCCAGGAGGCGCCGAGCTGGTTCAGCCACGCGCCGGTGGCCAGCACGACGGCGTCGGCGCTGACGGAGTCCCCGTCAGCCGACCGGACGGCGATCCCGCCGGAGTGGGAGTAGACGTCGATCACCCGGAAGCCGGACCGGATGGTGGCGCCCCGGGCGACGACGGAGCGGGCGAGCGACCGGGTGAACTCCCCGGGGTCGACGTAGCGCTGCCCGTCCAGCCGGATCCCGGCCCGCGCGCGCGAGGAGAGCTGCGGCGCCTGCCTGCCGAGGTCGTCACCCTCGAACGCGCTGTACTTGATCTCCAGGCCGGACTCGTTGATGCGCCGAAGCTCGTGCAGGAGCGCCACCGCCTGCCGCGGGGTCTCGAAGGCGGCCATGATCGGGGCCTCGACCGTGGGGGCCTCGACGCCGTTCGCGGTGAGCACGTCGAACGCCTCCAGGCACTCCTCGTTGAACGGGAGGTTGGCCCGTACGGCACGGCCCCAGGACTTCCAGCTGCAGTTCGCGGCGAACCGGGTGAGGAACGACAGCAGCGCCGGGTCGGGGGTGGCCGGGATGTGCAGCGGGGCGCTCGGGTCGAGCAGGGAGCGCAGGCCGTAGCGGAGGACGCCGGGCTCGTTCAGCGGGATGGCCAGCCCGGGGGAGAGCCAGCCCGCGTTGCCCCACGACGCGCCCGCGGCCACGTCGTCCCGGTCCACGACCGTGACCTCCACGCCGCGCTCCTGCAGGAACCACGCGGTGGACAACCCCACCACGCCGGCGCCGATCACCACTGCCGTACGCGGCCCACCGTCGATGCCCATGACCATTTTCTCCACTCTGATATTCATTGCCTCTTTCGAGGATCGCTGGCCTGGCCGGAGAGTGGTGTGTGCATTTCGGACAAGCGCAATGGTGTGTTTTGTCGTGCGAGAACAAGCGCCGGGGGCTGGGCCCCGGATCCGGCGCCCACCGCGGTTCCCTCCTCCGCTCCGCGGGGCACCGGCCGGACGGTGCCCCGCCGCGGGTCTAGGTCCGGCCGACCGCCAGCGCGATGATCATCGCCAGCCGCTTCTCCGGCAGTTCGAGCTGGAGGTTCGTGATCTCGGCCATCTTCCGCAGCCGGTAGCGGACCGTGTTCGGGTGGACACTGAGGCGGCCGGCGGCGACGGCCAGGTCGCCCTGCGCCTCCAGCCACGCGCGCAACGTCGCGATGTACTGGGTGCCGTGCTCGGAGTCATGCCGGGTCAGCTCGGCGACCGGCCCGCGGGCGGGGGTACGCCCCGCCGAGGCGGCGGCCCGGAGGCGTTGCAGCAGGATCTCGTCCCACGCCTCGTCGTAGACGACCGCCGGGGCACCGGCGGGCCGCATCGCCCGGAGGGCGAGGCTCTCGTCGGCCTCCTGCCTGCTCGCGGCCAGCTGGGCGGGTCCCGCCGGGCCGCCGACACCGGCGAGCACGGTGACCCGCCGCGGCAGGACGTTCGCGATCGCGGCGAGCCAGTCCAGGGCGGGCGTGGCATCGTTGTCACAGGGCAGCACCGTGTACAGGGTGTTGCCGAACAGTGCGCTCCGTCCTGCTCGCGACCAGCCGAAACCGGTGGTCGCGCGTTCGAAGGCCAGCAGGATCGCGGCATGCCGCTCCTCGGCGATGTGCGCCTGGAGCGCGATCACCCGGAACCGCTCCCGGGGCAGGCCGAGCCTGCTGATCACCGCGGCCGTGTCGGCGGTCCCCTCCAGCAGCTGGATGACGAGATCGGACTCCACCTGACGCTCCAGGTCCGCACTGACCCGGGAGCGCAGCAGGTGCAGCGCGACCGCCCGCGCCCCGTCCTCCAGGATGGTCCGGCGCGTGTCGGACAGCGGGCTCTCGCACTCGACCCAGATCGATCCCAGCAACTCGCGCCCCGCCCGCACCGCGACCACCATGCGGCCTCTGAGACCGTGTGCCGGTGAGGGGTCGACGAACAGCGGCTCGTCGGAGGTCGCCAGATGGGCGAAGACGCCCTCCCGCTCGAACAGCCGGCGCATGGCGTCCGGCACCCGCCTGCCCAGGATCGTCTCCAGCCGGGCCGGATCGGCGGTCTGCTGCGAGCCGGAGTAGGCCAGGACCCGCGACATCTGGTCCTCGATCGTCACCGCGTAGCCGAGTTCGGCCGCGAGCGTGTCCGCGAAGGCCAGCAGATCGTTCGGCCCCCGCCCGGTCTGGCTGCCTTCGAGCACCAGGCCGTACACCACGCCGAGGAGCTGGCTCCAGGACACCGCCGGTTCGACGAGCAGCACGGCGATCCCGTCGGCGAGGGCCTGTTCCAGCGTGCCCTCGTCGAGGGGAGGGTTCCCGTGCACCAGCACCGTGACGGCCCGCGCCGCCCGTGCCAGGCGTACGGCGTCGGACGCCGACTCCACGCCCACCGCCAGGAACACGTCACCGGTCGCGGGGCGGGTGTCGGTCGGATCATGTACCACCACGCTGCGCAGCTCGACGTCCCGCGACGCCGGAGCGCAGCAGAGCCGAGCCCCGTAGCCGCCGAGAACGTTCACCAACCGGTCCAGCTTCAACATCTACGCGACCTCTGCATGCTCTCTGCCGTGCCCGCCTGCCGGCGGGCTTGTGGCATGAACACCGTTCTAGCAGTTCGACGGTACGGCGATCCGGTGGGAACCGCCGAGGGCGGGGTCCGTCGGTGCCTGGTCCGGCGGTGAAATTTTCACCGGGCGGCTGGCGGGCCGGGGTGAGTCCGTCCAGGTGGCCCGGTGAGTGCCGGGCCGGCAGGCCGGTGGGGAGGTGGAGGTCCCTTGGCCCGCGGGGGGCCGCATTCTATGGTGCGAGGTGTGGGAGCGCTCCCACGATGGCCGGCGCAAGCCGTCCGACCCGCTTTTCCGGAAGACCTCCCCGAAGGGGCCCGATGTGCGCACCTCCCTCCTGACCGATCGGCTCGGCCGGCCGGGCCGCCGTCTCCGCGCCGGGCTCGCCGCGCTGCTGCTGGCGGCCGGGATGTCCGTCCCGGCGACGGCGACGGCGGCCGTGAATCCCTACCAGGATCCCGGCCTGCCGGTGGCGACCAGGGTCGCCGACCTCCTCTCGCGGATGACGCTGGACGAGAAGATCGGCCAGATGACCCAGGCGGAACGCGGCTCGGTCGGCAACTCCGACGTCACCACCTACCGGCTCGGCTCGGTGCTGTCCGGCGGCGGTTCGGCGCCCTCGCCCAACAACGCCACCTCCTGGGCGAACATGTACGACGGCTACCAGAACGCCGCCCTCGCGACGCCGCTGGGCATCCCCATGATCTACGGCGTGGACGCGGTGCACGGCCACAACAACGTGGTCGGTGCGACGATCTTCCCGCACAACATCGGGCTCGGTGCCACCCGGGATCCCGCCCTGGTGCAGCAGATCGGCCGGGCGGTCGCCGAGGAGGTCACCGGGACGGGTGTCGACTGGAACTTCGCCCCCTGCGTCTGCGTCGCGCGCAACGACCGGTGGGGCCGCACCTACGAGTCCTTCGGGGAACTGCCGGAGATCCCTTCGTCGATGACGAGCTTCATCACGGGCACGCAGGGCGCGACGCTGAACGGGCCGGCCTCGGTACTGGCCACCGCCAAGCACTATGTCGGCGACGGAGGCACCGTGAACGGCGTCGACCAGGGCGACGCGCAGCTGACCGAGACCGAGCTGCGGGCGGTCCACCTGCCGCCGTTCAGGGCCGCGGTGGAGCGCGGGGTGGGGTCGGTGATGGTCTCGTTCAGCAGCTGGAACGGCAGCAGACTGCACGGGAACCGGTATCTGGTCACCTCGGTGCTCAAGGACGAACTGGGCTTCACCGGCTTCGTCGTCTCCGACTGGAACGGCGTCGACCAGATCGACGGCGCCCTCGGGCTCTCCGCCGTCGACGTGCGAACCGCGATCAACGCCGGCATCGACATGGTGATGGAGCCCGAGGCCTGGCGGCAGTTCATCGACCTGCTCCGCGCCGAGGTGCAGGCGGGGCGGGTGCCGCTGTCCCGCGTCGACGACGCCACGAGGCGCATCCTGACCAAGAAGTTCGAGCTGGGACTCTTCGAGCGGCCACTGGCCGACCGGACCTACACCTCGACCGTGGGCAGCGGCGCGCATCGCGCCCTGGCCCGCCAGGCGGTGGCGAGGTCACAGGTGGTGCTGAAGAACGGCGGGAACATCCTGCCGCTGGCCACCGGCGGCGGCAAGATCTTCGTCGCGGGCAGGAGCGCCGACAACATCGGCCACCAGAGCGGCGGCTGGACGATCTCCTGGCAGGGCTCGTCGGGGAACATCACCCCCGGCACCACCATCCTGCAGGGGATCCGCGACACCGTCGGTTCCGCCACGACGGTGACCTACAACCAGAACGGCAGCGGCATCGACTCCTCCTACCGGGCGGCGATCGCGGTGGTGGGCGAGACTCCGTACGCGGAAGGTCAGGGAGACCGCACCGGGGCCATGGGGCTGGACGGCGCGGACCTGAACACCATCAACACGCTGCGCGCCTCCGGGGTGCCGGTGATCGTGGTCCTGGTCTCCGGCCGCCCGCTGGACATATCCTCCCAGCTCTCCGGGTGGAACGCGCTGGTGGCCTCCTGGCTGCCGGGCACCGAGGGGCAGGGCGTCGCCGACGTGCTCTTCGGCCTCACCCAGCCCACCGGCAGGCTCCCGGTGACCTGGATGAACAGCGCCGGCCAGCAGCCGATCAACGACGGGGACGGCAAGACCCCGCTCTTCCCCTACGGATACGGGCTGACCTACGAGTCCGCCGCGGACACCAGCCCGCCGACGGCGCCGGGCACCCCGACGGTGTCGAACGTGACCTCGTCGTCGGTGAACCTGACGTGGACGGCGTCCAGCGACAACGTCGGCGTGACGGGTTACGACGTGGTGCGGGTGCAGGGCACGACCGAGACCACGGTGGCGACACCGACGACCAACTCGGCATCCGTCACCGGGCTGGCGGCGAGTACCGCCCACACGTTCGCGGTGTACGCGCGTGACGCGGCGGGCAACCGCTCGGCCCGCTCGGCCGCGGTGACCGCGACCACGGGTGGCGGTGGCGGCGAAAACGGCACCTGCAAGGTCACCTACACGGTCAACGACTGGGGAGGTGGCTTCAGCGCCAACCTGACCATCGCCAACACCGGCACCTCGGCCGTCAACGGCTGGACGCTGCGGTTCGCCTTCCCCGGCGACCAGAAGGTCACCCTGCCCGCCTGGTCGGCGACCTGGTCGCAGTCGGGCACCGCCGTCGCCGCGACGAACCTGTCATGGAACGCGAACATCGCGCCCAACGCCTCGACCGGCATCGGGTTCAACGGCACCTACACCGGTGCCAACCCCAGGCCGACCGAGTTCACCCTGAACGGCGCACCCTGCACGGTGGGCTGACCCGCACCTCCCCGCGGCCGACCGGCGGACCCACGCGGCCGAACGCGTGGGTCCGCCGGCCCCGGTCACTTCCCGGTGGTCGCCTCGATCCTCACCGCCACCCCGCCCTGGAGCATCACCTTGGCGTTCAGGGGCTTTCGCGCGTTGAGCGCCCTCTCCAGCTGTGCCGCGGTGCACCTGTGCGGGACCTTGCCCGTGTCGCAGATCGTCCCCCGCGCGTCGAGCACCACCGCGTCCGGGCTGAGCATGACCGACTGCACATCGCCGTCACCGGTCTGCACGGTGATCCAGCCCGGCTGTCCCAGACTCGTGCCGAGTGGTCCGAGCAGGTAGACGGCCGGTCCGGTGTCCCCGGCGCCGTCGCCCTGCTCGTCCCTCCCGGGCTCGGCGGGGGGGTCGGTCGAGTCTGCCGGAGGCGAGGGCTCCGCGGTGACGGTGACGGTGACGGCAGGGGCGGGGGTGCTCTCGGATCCGGTGGGAGAGGCGGAGACGGCCGGAGCGGTGGAGGAGGCGGACGAGCCGTCCTCCGCCGAACAGGCGGAAAGGCCGGCGGCGAACGCGGCCACCAGCAGGATGTGTGTCATCTTCAACGACCTACTCATAAGCCGCAACACTCCCACGGAGTCCGGCACAACAACGAACCAGCCGAGATGTTCCCGATCAAGGTGATCAGCCGGTGCCTGCCGCTCGGTGTGTACCGCCGAAGGCGCGGCCGGTACGCCGAGGGTGAGCGGTGGGCGCGGCGGTGCGGCCGGCCCTGGGGTGCTGCGCAAGGAACTCGGCCGCTACGGCGAGGCCGAGACCCACTACCGCGGAGCGCCGGCCTGCCTGGAGCGGCACGAGGTGGAGCGCCTGGCGAGGTCCGGGCGGTGAACCCGTGCCCCGCCGGGGCGCGCTCACGGCCGGGGACGGTGCACCGGAAGGTCGAACCAGACACCGGTTCCGATCTGCCCGGTGCCGCACAGCCGGGTCCAGCGCGCCCCGCAGCGCCCGGAGGTGTACTCCTCGACGATCCGCAGGCCCCGTCCGCCGAGTGACAGCTCGTCCACGTGGCCGGGGAGCGTGAACGGGCGGCGCAGCAGGCGCTCGATCAGCGGGACCCCGCCGCCGGCGTCGGCGACCTCGGCCCTGATCGGCAGCTCGCGGTCGTGCAGGACACGCAGCTCGTAGGGGCCGGGGGCGTAACTGCCGGCGTTCGTGGCGAGCTCGGTCACCACGACCTCCAGGTCGGCGACGTCGTCGGGGGCGAAGGGCGGCCGGGACAGCAGGTCGTGCAGCAGCTTGCGGGCCCGGCGGGCGGCGTTGCCCGGGGGGAGACACCAGGCGGTCACTCGAAAGCGTCCGCGGTGCCTGCCGCGCACGCCGACCTCCAGAGCTGGAGCGTGCTCGGTGAGCATCGTTGCTCCTATCGAGTAGGACACCAGGGCCGCGGGATCGCGCTCGCTGGTCTGAATCCCCCATCCTGAGGGACAAGGCCGATATACGGAGAGTCGCAGGACCAATACTGTCCGCAGATCGGTCGGGTGATAGGTCGAGCCGATCACCTTGGGTGATCGGTCGCACCGATACGGCTCCGGCGACGTCGTATCGCCGGTTACCTTGGCGGCAAGGGAACTCGGCCGTGGGAAGAGCGGATGAACGTCAGCAACGTGAACGCGCGGGAAGTCGACCCCGCACTCTGGGAACGCCCACAGATGCGACAGGCTCTGGCCGCCCGCGACATGGCCACCGTGTACCGGTTACTGCAGCGGATCGGCGTCTCGCAACGTCACATCGCCGCCCTCACCGCGCAGTCCCAGTCGGAGATATCCGAGATCCTCAAGGGCCGCCAGGTGATGGCGTACGACGTGCTGGGCCGGATCGCCGACGGTCTGGGCATTCCCCGTGGCTACATGGGTTTGGCCTACGACGCCTCCTGCACCACACCGGTCCCGGCGGCGGCCGATCAGCGCGACGACTCCAACGAGGACGAGCAGGTGCGCCGCCTGCTCGCGCACGCCGCGCAGGTGACCATCGGCGCGGCGTCCGGGAACGCGGAGGAGTGGATCGAGCCGGTCACGCCCACGGAGACCCCCGTCCCGCACCGTATCGGCATGGCCGACGTCGAGCAGATCGAGACGGTGACCCGCACGCTGCGCGCCCTGGACTACCGGCACGGGGGCGGGGTCTGCCGCGACGCGGTGGTGGCACAGCTGGCCTGGTCGCAGCGGCTGCTCCGGGCCTCGTGCCCGGAGTCGGTCACCCTCCGCCTGCACCAGGCACTGGCCGACCAGCACAACCTCGCGGGCTGGACCTCCTTCGACGTCGGCCTGTACGGCTCGGCCAGAAGCCACCTGGCCCGCGCGCTCGAACAGGCCAAACACGCGAGGAACTCCTCGCTGGCGGCCAACGTCCTGTACCGGATGGGCCGCGTCCACCTGCACTGCGACCGCATCCTTGACGCGCTGCGGTTCTTCCAGCTCGGACAGATCTGCGCGCAGGACGCCAGCTGCGAGCGGACCGTGGCGATGCTCTTCGCCAACGAGGCGTGGGCCTACGCCCTGCTGGGCGACAGCGATCTCGCGCTCAAATCGATCAACCGGGCGGCCGACGAGCTGGCTCGCGCCCGTGACCGCGAGTCCCCGGCCTGGGTGAGCTTCTTCGGCGCCGCCGACCTCGACGCCACGAGCGGCATGGTGCACGCCGACCTCGCCGAGACCCACCTCGACACCCACCTCGGCATCGCCGAACGCTTCCTCACCGACGCGCTCGGGCAGCGCGACCCGAGCATGGCCAGGAGCAGGGCCTTCGAGCTGACCGCTCTGGCGACGGTGCAGCTCAGAGCCGGTGACATGACCGCCGGGATCGCCAACGGCAACGAGGCGGTCACCCTGGCGACCGAGATCCGCTCGATGCGGATCACCGACCGTCTCGCGCCGCTGCAGGCGGTCGCCATGATGCGGGCGCACGCCGGTGACGCCCAGGACCTCGCCCGGCGCATCTCGGTGGTGCGTGCGGCATGACGATGACCACCGACCACGCCGCAGAGCACGCCGCCGGTCAGGCAGGCGGTCTCACCCGCGATCGGCTCCACTCGCTGCTGGCAGCCGTCTGTGACCGGGCCGGGCTCGCGTCCGGTGACGCCGAGCTGATCAAGTTCACCAACAACGCGGTCTTCCGCCTGCGCCGGGCGCCCGTCGTGGTGCGCATCGCCGGATCCTCGGCCGCCCGCTCGCGGGTGCCGACCGTGGTGCGGGTCGCCCGCTGGCTGGCCGACCACGACTTCCCCGCGGTACGGCTCCTGCCGGGCTGCGAGCAGCCGCTCCAGGTGGAGGGCCACCTGGTCACGCTGTGGAAGCACGTCCCCGAGGTGGGCCCGCGCCCCGGCGGCGGCGAGCTGGCCATCCTGCTCAGACGCCTGCACAGGTTGCCGGACCCGCCGGTGGACCTGCCGGAGTGGGCCCCGATGGCCGAGGTCCGTCAGCGGCTCGCCGAACCGGAGGACCTGTCCGCGGGCGACCACGCCTTCCTGCTGGACGAGTGCGACGAGGTCGAGGAGCGGCTCGCCGCGCTCGACTACGCGCTCCCCGCCGGGGTCATCCACGGTGACGTGTTCATGGGCAACGTCATCGCCGGGCCCAGGGGGCCGGTGCTGTGCGACTTCGACAGCACCGGGACAGGCCCGCGCGAGTGGGACCTCGCCCCGGTGGCGGTCGGCCGCCTGCGGATGGACTACCCGGCCGACGAGCACACGTCGCTCGCCGAGGGCTACGGCTTCGACGTCACCCGCTGGCGCGGTTTCCCGGTGCTGCGCCGCCTCCGCGAGCTGAAGCTGGTCACCAGCGTCCTGCCCGTGCTGCGCAGCAACCCGGGTATCCGGTCGCAGTGGGAACACCGCATGCGCAGTTTCAAGGCCCGCGACCAGACGGTCAGGTGGCAGCCGTACCGGTGATCGAGCCGGGCGGATCACCGGCGGCTGGTGTCGTACGGCGGCTGCACGGGTACCCAGCCTAGGGGGAAAGCCCAGGTGAGGGCAGTGGTCGGCGGGGGAGGGGTGGGGCGATGCCGCTGAGGCGGCCCGGTCACACCGGGCGGGGAAGCCGCGATCTGGAGGTCAACCCGATCTTCAGCCGGGAGCCGCTCCGGGTTCCGCGCTACGCCATGCCCGACGGGGAGATGGAGCCGGAGACGGCCTACCAGCTGGTGCACGACGAGCTGATGCTGGACGGCAACGCGCGGCTGAACCTGGCGACGTTCGTCACCACCTGGGCGGAGCCGCAGGCGCGGCGGCTGATGGCCGAGTGCGCCGAGAAGAACATGATCGACAAGGATGAGTATCCGCAGACCGCGGAGCTGGAGATCCGGTGCGTGGACATGCTCGCCCGGCTCTGGCACGCCGAGGACCCCCACCGCGCGGTGGGCTGTTCGACGGCCGGGTCGAGCGAGGCGGCGATGCTGGGCGGTCTGGCGCTCAAGCGGCGCTGGCGGCACCGGCGCCAGGCGGAGGGGCGCCCGGCCGGGAGGCCCAACCTGGTGATGGGCGTCAACGTGCAGATCTGCTGGGAGAAGTTCGCCGACTACTTCGACGTCGAGCCCCGGTACGTGCCGATGGAGGGCGACCGGTACCACCTGAGCCCGGAGACCGCCGTCGAGCTGTGCGACGAGAACACCATCGGGGTGGTGGCCATCCTGGGCTCCACCTACGACGGCAGCTACGAGCCCATCGCCGACATCGCCGCGGCCCTGGACGACCTGCGGGCCCGTACCGGACTCGACGTGCCGATCCACGTGGACGGCGCCTCCGGCGCGATGATCGCGCCCTTCCTCGACCCCGACCTGCACTGGGATTTCCGGGTGCCGAGGGTGGCGTCGATCAACACCTCCGGGCACAAGTTCGGGCTGGTGATGCCGGGGGTGGGCTGGGTGCTGTGGCGTGACTCCGAGGCGCTCCCCGACGACCTGGTCTTTCACGTCAACTACCTCGGCGGGGACATGCCGACCTTCGCGCTGAACTTCTCCCGCCCCGGTGCCCAGGTGGTCGCGCAGTACTACAACTTCCTGAGGCTGGGTTTCGACGGCTACCGCCGGGTCCAGCAGACCTGCCGGGACGTGGCGACCCGGCTGTCCGGGGAGATCGCCAGGCTGGGCCGGTTCGAGCTGGTCACCGACGGCGGCCAGGCTCCGGTGTTCGCCTTCCGGGTACGGGAGGGAATCGACAACTTCACGGTCTTCGACGTCTCCGCCGCGCTGCGCGAGCGCGGCTGGCTGGTGCCCGCCTACACCTTTCCGAAGAACCGCACGGACCTGGCGGTGCTGCGCGTCGTCGTCCGTAACGGTTTCAGCAACGACCTGGCCGACCTGTTGCTGCAGGACCTGCGCCGGGTCCTGCCCCGCCTTTCCGACCAGGACCGGCCGCGTCACACCGCCGAGGACGCCGGTGGTTTCGCGCACGGCGCCGGGGCCGTGCGGTCCCGGCACCACGGCTGACGGCGCCGGGCCGGGTACGGGCCGGAGCGGAGACGACGGAGAAGGAGAACCTTGGGATGTGCCGTCTGTTCGGCCTGAGCAGCACCCCTGAACGTACGCGTGCCACCTTCTGGCTGCTGGACGCCCCGGACAGCCTGAGTCGCCAGAGCCACCGCGACCCCGACGGGACCGGGCTGGGCTACTTCGACGCCGACGGCACCCCGCACATGCACAAGGCCCCCATCGCCGCCTACGAGGACCGGTGCTTCGCCGAGGAGGCCAAGGAGGTGGAGTCCAGCACCTTTCTGGCGCACATCCGCTTCGCCTCCACCGGCGACCTGGAGGTGCGCAACACGCACCCCTTCCTGCAGGACGGGCGGCTCTTCGCGCACAACGGGGTGATCGAGGGCCTGGACGACCTCGACGCGGAACTGGGGAAGGACCGGGAACTGGTCCGGGGGGACACCGACTCGGAGCGCTTCTTCGCGCTGATCACCCGTGAGACCAGGGCGCACGGCGGCGACGTCGCCGCCGGCATCGAGAGCGCCGCGCGCTGGGTCGCCAGGAACCTGCCCGTCTACGCCCTCAACCTGGTCCTCACCACGCCGCGGGACCTGTGGGCGCTGCGCTATCCCGACACCCACCGGCTTTACGTGCTCCGGCGTGCCGCCGGCGGGCAGCATGGCGTCCGGCACCTCGACCACAGCGGCAGCAACGACCGGATGCGCGTCCGCTCCCGCGACCTGGCGGGCGTCTCCGCGTCCGTGGTCGCCAGCGAACGCATGGACGACCATCCCCAGTGGCACCTGATGGAGCCCGGCGAGCTGTTCCACATCGGACCGGACCTCAGCCCCACCCGCCGGGTCGTGCTGCCGGAGGAGCCGGCCCACCGGCTGGGCCTCGCCGACCTGCGCCCGGAGGCCGCGGCCTCACAGCAGGCGACCTGAGAACGGGTTCCCAGGTCGCGACATCGAGCCGCACCCGGAGGCGAGGCCGACTTCCGCGCGGTCCACAAGGCGTACCCGGCCTCCTGGTCCGTGCCATCGCCCGGTGGGTCCGGCGGCTGAGCGAGGCAGGATGCCGCCGGCCGGGTGAGCCGGGGCATCAAGCCTGCAGTCAGCCCGGAGCCGACGGTCTCAGGGGGCCGATCGCTGGTCGACCGTCATGTCCCGGCCGGCCGTGTAGGCGTCCCTGCCCGCGTGGATGTTCTGCACGAGGGGCGCCGGAACCGGATGGTCGCGCGCCCATCCCTCCAGTTCGGCGGCGAACTCCTCGTCTCGCCGCGCGTACCAGGACAGTGCCTCGGCCAGCGACCTGACCCGGCCCTCGTCGCCGGGCTCTTCGATCGCCTGGTCCAGTGTCTCCGTGGAGCGCTCGTCGGAGCCGAAGATCGAGCGGATCCTCGCGCGGATCCGCTCGATCACCTCCAGGGCCATCTGTTCGCCCACAGTCGTGACCGCGCCGCCAGCGGCCATGAGGGCAACGGCGGACGACACCGCGGCTATGTCCATTAGAAACCGTCCCTATGCCGACGACTGTGGGATCAGACTAGGGCGAAGACGGCCGGAACAGAATCCCTGAAATCCGCATCTGTCTCGGCTATCCCAGCCTGGCGACGACCCCGGCGAACGCCTCATAGGCATCGGCCGTAATTACAAAATAGGAAATACCATATATTTCGCGATATTCCTGGAGGGAGTCCACCAGCCGCTCGGTGTCGCCCAGCAACAGGTGGGGTGAGCGCAGCGCTTCGGCGACCGGCAACCCGGTGAGCGGGCCGAGTCCCTCGGCCGCCGCTTCCGCGTCCGAGGTCACCGCCGTGTAGTAGACCCGGACGCTGAGTTCCAGCGCGTCGAACCGGGATCCGGCCGCAGCCCGGATCCACTCCACCTTGGCGGCGGTGGCCGCCCCGGTCATGGTCGCCGCGCTGGAGGCGTCCGAACGGCTCGACGCCAGGTTGGCGTTCAGGCCGACGATGTCGGCCTCGCGCGCGGCCAGCGACAGGATCGCCCGCCCGCCGCCGCCCACCATCAGCGGCGGCCGCGGCCGCTGCGCCGGCCGCGGTAGTCCGGCCACCTCGTCGAGGGTGTAGTGGCGGCCGGAGAAGCTGAACGACTCGTGCTCCAACAGACCTTTGACGACGGCGATCGCCTCGGCCAGCCGGTCCACCCGGGTGGGCGGGGCGGGCAGCTCGACCCCGATCCGGTCGTGCTCGGCGCGGTTCCACCCCGCCCCGAGGCCGAGCTCCAGCCGCCCCTCCGACAGCAGGTCGACGGTGGCCGCCTCCTTCGCCAGCAACGCCGGATGGCGGAACTCGTTGGCGAGCATGTGCGAGCCGACCCTCAGCGTCGTCGTGGCGTCGGCCGCCGCCAGCATCGCCGGAACCGGTGCGAGCTGGTCGCTGAGATGGTCGATGACGAGCAGCGTCCGGTAGCCGAGGTCCTCGACCGCGCGGGCGGTGTCCCGCCAGCGGGCCGCGTTCCGGGCACCCTCCGTCTCCACCCCAAAACGGAATGGCCGAATTTCCGCCACGGCATCTCCGTAAATGTCATCCGGTGGTAGAACCGGATTTTTCCTTGTCATTCTCCGACTTTCTCCTCTAATAAGAGCAGAGCCTTCAGATATTCGCCATGACGGTGCAGCCCCACTCACGCGAGGCAGACATGCCGGTCCCCCCTGTCAGATGCGCCGTTGTCGGCTGCGGGAACGTCTCCGCCAAATATCTGAGGACCCTGACCCGGGCGCCGATCATCGACATCGTCGCCTGCTGCGATTCGATCCCCGAGCGGGCCCGGCGGCTGGCCGCGTCCTGTGCGCGGGCCGTGCCGGCCTCCCTGCCTGAGACGCTGCGGGACGCCTCGATCGAGCTGGTGATCAACCTGACCCCGCCGCGGTGGCACGCCGGGATCACCCGTCAGGCGCTGGAGGCGGGCAAGTCCGTCTACACGGAGAAACCACTCGCCGCCTCGGCCACGGAGCTGGACGAACTGCTGGCCACGGCCCCGGTGGACGGCGCGCTGCTGGGCGGCGCGCCCGACACCGCACTCGGGGCCGCCGCCCAGGCCGCCCGCCGCGCGATCGACGGGGGCCTGATCGGACACCCGCTGGGCGCGGCGGCGGCACTCCTGACCCCTGGACACGAACGGAGCTGTCCCACCCCCGAGGTCTTCTACCGGCCCGGCGCGGGACCGCTGCTGGACATGGGCGTCTACTACCTGAGCATGCTGGTCGGGCTGCTCGGCCCGGTGCGCGACGTCGTCGGCACACATCGCCGGCCCTCACCGTTGCGGTCGATCGACACCGGGCCGCGCGCCGGGGAGACCTTCCTCGCGGACGTGCCGACCCACCTGGCAGCCCTCCTGGAGTTCGAGACCGGGGCCGTCGCCACCCTGACGGCGAGTTTCGAGGTGTGGGGAACCCGGATCCCGCACTTGGAGATCTTCGGAACGGAGGGGACCCTCGCGATCCCCGACCCGAACTTCTACACCGGCAAGGTCCGGCTGAGAACGGCCCGATCACCGAGATGGACGACCGTGTCCTATCCGGCGGACGCGCCGCAAGGACGTGGGATCGGGGTCATCGACATGGCGCACGCCCTGCGGGGCCTGACCGAACAGCGGCTTACCGGCGAACTCGTCGGACACGTGATGGAGACCATGCTGGCCATCGAGACCCCTGAGACCTCCCCGGTGCGGCTGAGGGCCCGGTGCGACCGTCCCGCGCCGCTGGGCGCCGCCCCGTACGCCACCGGTTGCTGGTGGTGCGATCGGTGCGGTGATCCGTGAACGCGGCGCTGTGGTCGCTCGGTCTCTCCCTTGCGCTGCTCGGGCTGAGCCTGATCAACTGGCCGGTGCGGGCCGTCTGCCCCGATGGCCGGCGCTACCTGAGGGCGGGATCCGGGCGGCCGGTCGCGTTGCCGTTCATGCTGCGCTGGCTGTTGCCCGCGCTGTGCGGGGACTCCCCACGCCGATGGCGCTGGTGCACGACCACGCACCTGGTGGCGCTGCCGCCGCTGGTCACCGTGTGGATGGAGCCCTGGATCCCCGACGCGCGCCTGCGGGTGATCGGTGGCCTGCTGGTATGCGGCATGCCGGGAATCTGGCGGATCCAGCTCCGCTGGCCGGTGCTCGTCGATGGCACGGCCCTCGCCTGGGCACTCGGCTCGGCGATTCTCCTCCAGCGCGGGCTCTGGTTCCCGGCCCTGCTGGCGGCCCTCGTCGCCGGGTGCGTCAAGGAGTCGGCTCCGCTGTTCGCCGCCTGTTTCGCCTGGCACTGGCTGCCGTTGGCCGGTCTTGCCGCCCCGTTGATCCGCCGGCTGACCGGCACCGTCGGCGAGGACCACTTCGGGCAGTCCGAGCTGATGCGAAACCCCTGGCGGGCGGGCAGCCTCTACCACGCCGGAAGGTGGTTCGACCCGCTGGCGATGCTGACCCCCTGGGGGGCCGGGCTGCTCGCGCTGCTCGTCACCGACGTGCGCGTCGTGCCCATGCTCGTCGTCACCGTGATCTTCGCCTACGCCCAGCTGCTCGTCGCCACGGACACGGCGCGGCTGTACCAGTGGGCGGCCCCGCCGGTGGCGCTGGGCGCCGCCTCGGTGATGCCCGACCGCTGGGCGATCGCGATCCTCCTCGTCCACCTGTGCAACCCGTGGGCCGGCAGTGCCGAGACCTAACGCGAGACCTAACGAAGGAGAAGGTATGACGGGTGTCGTGGGGTTCGGCGGCTCCATTCACGACTTCGCCACCTGGCTGATCACCGAGGACGGCGGCAGCATCGCGATCGAGGACGAGCGGCTCAGCCGGGTCCGCTACGCGCTGCTGGACCCCGACCCCTGCCGGGCCTCCCTCGCCTACTGCCTGGACGCGGCAGGCCTGAGGGCCGAGGACATCCGGGCCTTCGCCGCGAACGACATGCTCACCCAGCTGCGCGGCTGGGAGCCCGAGATCTCGATCCGCTGGGTCAACCACCACCGGTCGCACGCCGCGAGCACCTTCTTCACCAGTCCTTTCGAGGAGGCCGTGGTGCTGGTCGTGGACGGAGCGGGAAGCGTCGTCGGACCGGGCGCCGGGGACCGGCACGAGCGGGAGACGACCACCTGGATGCTGGGCCGGGGCAACGAGCTCACCCAGCTCGGCCAGGTGGTGGGGGCCAAGCGGGGCGCCGCGTCGTCCAACGACCTGGCGGCGCTGATGTCCAACTCGCTCGGTGATCTCTACCGAGCGGTCACCGAGGGGATCGGCTTCGCCTTCATGCAGGCCGGCAAGGCGATGGCCCTCGCACCCTACGGTGACGACCGGTTCACCGGCGAGCTCATGGAAACCGTCGAGCTGTTGCCGGACGGACGCTTCACCATCACGCTGGAGGGACCGTACGGTGTGGTCGAGCGGATCCGCCGGATCCGCGCGGACCGGGTGTCCGGCGGGTTCGAGATCGACGCGAGCATCGCCTTCGCCGGTCAGTGGGTCCTGGAGCAGGTCCTGCTGCACGTGCTGGCCCACGCCTGGCGGGTGACCGGCTGCCCCAACCTGTGCCTGGCCGGGGGAGTCGCGCTGAACTGCGCGTTCAACGGAAAGATCATAAAGAACACCCCGTTCGAACGGGTTCATGTGGTCTACGCCCCCGGCGACGACGGAACGGCGCTCGGCGCGGCGATCCTCGCCGCACTCGAACTCGACCCGCCGACATCGACCGCGCGCTTCCCGGTCGGTCCGTACCGGGGGCGGACCTACGGCACGGAGGAGATCGACGACCAGGTCCTGCGTCGCACGGCCGAGCTGCTCGACTGGGGCGGGGTGGTCGGCTGGTTCGAAGGGCGCGCGGAGTTCGGACCGCGCGCGCTCGGCCACCGCAGCATCCTCGCCGACCCCCGGCGCGCCGACGTGGCACGGCGGATCAACAGCCGCGTCAAACAGCGCGAGTGGTTCCGGCCGCTCGCCCCGGTGGTCCTCGCGGAGGCGGCCGGGGACTACTTCGAGGCCGACTGCGCCTCCCCCTGGATGCAGTTCGCCTGGCCCATCCGGCCGGAGCACAGAAAGACGCTCGCCGGCGTGTGCCATGTGGACGGCACGGCCCGGGTCCAGACGCTGGACCCGGAGGACAACCCGTCGCTCGGCCGGCTGCTGGCGGAGTTCGCCGGCCTCGGCGCGCCCCCGGTGCTTCTGAACACCTCGCTCAACATTCGCGGTGAGCCGATCGTCGAGACCCCGGCCGAGGCGATGGCGGTGTTCCGGGAGGCCGATCTCGACGCCATGGTGGTGAACGGAACCCTGTTCGAACGCCGGCCGCACTGACGGCGGGCCGTGCCGAGGTCAGGGGACGGCGCGGTCGTCCGCCGGCTCGATGAGCCGGCCGGTCACCGGATCCATCGCGGGCAGTCTGCCGAAGAGCGTCAGCCGCCGCCGTACGCTCCCGGCGGTCCGTTCCAGGCGGGTGGCCACCGTGTCGAGGTCATGGAAGACGTCAAAAGCGCGTACCAGCGCCGCGTCCTCGGCGTCGTTCCAGGGCCGCTCCAGCACGCCGCCGGTATCGGTCCCGGGTGGGTCCGCCGCGAGTGCCGCGGCCACGGCCCCGAGCGGCTCCGCGAGTTCGGCGGCCGTCACCGGCCCGGTGTCCGGACGCAGGTGAACGGTGATCCGCCAGTCGCCGTAGCGCGCTTCGAGGACATGTACTCCGTCGCGGCGGGAAACGTTGGTGACAATCGCCTTCATCATCGGGCTCCCCTCGGGGATAATCCTCGTGTCACTCTGGACTCCTTCCCGATGCGGCAGGTGCGATGCCCGAGATGCACGCCGGACGCGACCTCTACGTCGCCGGACGAGACCTGATCATCCATCAGCATCTGGACCAGCCGTTCACCATCACCGCGGGGCTCTACCAGCTCCCTGCCGACCTCGCGGACTTCACCGGGCGTGAGGAGGCATTGGAGACCCTGCGCTCCTGGCTCGCCGGAGCCGAGGACACGGTGGTGCTGAGTGCGATCTCGGGCATGGGCGGGGTCGGCAAGACCACCCTCGCGATACGGCTGGCGCACCGGCTCCGGGACCTCTTCCCCGACGGCCAGTTGTACGTGAACCTCCGGGGCGCGGAAGCCGAGTCCCTTGACCCCTCGGACGTCCTCGCCGGATTCCTGCGCGCGTTCGGCGTGCAGGGCCCGGCGATCCCGCCGGGGACGGCCGAACGCGCCGCCTTCTACCGGGGGCTGCTGGACGGCAGGCGGGTGCTCGTCGTTCTCGACAACGCCGCGTCCGCCGCCCAGCTCCGGCCGCTGCTGCCCGGCATGCCCGGTTGCGCGGCACTGATCACGAGCCGCCAGCGCCTTCCCACGCTGGAGGGTGCCCGGGGCTTCGACCTGGACGTGCTGACGCACGAGGCGGCGCTCGAACTGCTGAGGAAGATCGTTGGTCCGGTTCGGGTCGATGCCGAGGCGGAGGCCGCCGAGCGGCTGGTGCGGCTCTGCGGCCACCTCCCGCTCGCGGTCCGGATCACCGGGGCCAGACTGGCGGTCCGGCCGCACTGGCGGCTGGCCCGGATGCTCATCCGGCTCGAAAACGAGCACCACCGCCTCGAAGAGCTGAAAGTCGGTGACCTCAGCGTGCGCGCCTCGTTCTCCCTGAGCTATGCGGCCCTGACCGAGGAGGAGCAGTCGGCCTTCCGGCTGCTCGGGCTGGTCAGGGCACCCGACTTCGCCCCCTGGGTACTGGCGGCGGCGCTCGACTCCGACCTGGCGGTCGCGGAGGAGCTCATCGAGCGGCTGGCCGACGTCCAGCTCCTGGAGGCGGTCGGCGAGGACGCGGTGGGGCAGCTCCGCTTCCGCTTCCACGACCTGCTGCGTTCGTTCGCCCAGGAGCGGCTGCGTGACCACGGCTCCGCGGACGAGGCCATGGAACGCGTACTCGGCGGGTATCTGGCGCTGTCCAAACGCGCCCTCCACCTGATGTCGCCGAACAGCAAACGAGACGCCCTGGCGCCCCGGGCGAGGCTCTGGCTGCCCCGCGACCTCGACGCCGACCTCCTGGTCGGTCCCCGGCCGATGGACTGGTTCGTCACCGAGGAGGCGGGCATCGTCGCCGCCGTCGGGCAGGCCTACGAACACCGGCTGTGGGACCTGACCTGGGAACTCGCCGATCCGCTGCACTACCATTTCCGGGTGCTCGCCCGCTGGGCCGAATGGGTGGCGACCCACGAACTGGCGCTGGAGGCGGCGAGGCTGGCGGGCAACCGGCGGGGCGAGGCGTGCATCCTGCGCAACCTCGGGAACGTCTACCGGGACCAGGGCCGCCCGGCCCGGGCCATCGCCTGCTACGAGGCGGGCCTGGCAATCGCGACGGATCTGGACAGCACGCTGCTGAGCGCCTTCATGCTCAACGGGATGGGGGAGGTCTGCCTGGATCGCGGCCGGATGGTCGAGGCGGCCGCCTACTTCGAACGGGCACTGCCGGCCTGGGCCGGGATCGACGACCTGACCGGAGTGGCGTACACCCACACCCATCTCGCGATGAGCTACCTCCAGCTGGGGCGGCTCGACGAGGCCCTGGCCCAGGCGGAGCGGTCGCTGGTCATGCAACGTGAGTTCCACGACCGCAGTGGGGAGAGCTACGCGCTGACCGCGATCGGGGACGTCCAGCGGGTGCGCGGACGCGCTGAGGCGGCCGCCGGGCTATACGGGCAGGTGCTGGAGATCGCGCGCGAGCAGGGCGCGAAGCTGTCCGAGTCCGACGCGCTGATCAGGCTCGGCTGGGCGCACCGTGACCGGGGCGAGGTCGGCGAGGCCGAGGCGGCGTTCGCGCGGGCGCTGCCGCCGTACATCGAGTACGGGCATCGGCGCGGCGAGGCCGAGGCCACCGCGGGGCTGGGCGCCGTCGCGGCCGACGCGGGCCGCTTCGCCGAGGCGGTCACCCGGCTCGACCAGGCGTTGCGGATCGCGGCCGAAGCCGACGACGCGCTGGCGCAGGCCCGGATCCTCACCCTGCTGGGGGACACCTGGGCGGAGGCGGGCGACACCGGGGTCGCCGCCGAGCACCGGCGGCTGGCCGCCGACCGGTTCCACGAGGTGGGTTCGCCCCGCGAGGCGGAGCTCAGGAAGCCGATCTCAGGGAACTGATCTCAGGGAGTCGGTCTCAGCTCTCCAGCAGAACGCTCGCCTGCATGTAGTTCGCGTTGTAGCCGAGATAGCGGAAGCCCAGGTCCCGCTCGGCGAGGAACTCACGGAACGCCCTGAGCTCTCCCTCCTCGGCCTCAAGGTAGTTCCAGTACTCGTCGAACTGGATGACCGTCCCGGGCCCGAGACGGTCTCCGAGGAGGTCGAACGCGGTGCGCGTCGAGGAGTACAGATCGCAGTCGACATGGACGAAGCCGACCCGGCAGGCCAGCTCCTGCAGGGCCCTCGGGATCGACTCGTGGAACCAGCCCTCGTGCACCCGGATGTCCGGCAGGTCCAGGTGGGGCCTGGCGAACCGGTAGTCGTGCTTCCTCGCCTCACCTCCCCAGTCCTCGGGCAACCCTTCGAACGAATCGAACCCGTGCAGCGTCACGGCGAGTCCGGCTCGTGCGGCGACGGCCCTGATCTGCAGGGCGCTCTCCGCGCTGCCGAATCCGAGCTCCACCCAGCACCCCAGCGCCGGGTCCACGGCACGGATGCTGGCCTCCAGCAGGCTGGGCTGGTCGTAGAAGACCGGCACCCCGGAGAATTCCCGAGCCTCGAACTCGGCCGCCCTGATCGCGTTGGCGACCTGCCGCCGGAAGGCGGCCGAGTGCGGTACCTCCTGACCGCTGTTGCGCGGCCTGCCGTCGGTCATCCGAGCCGGTCCTCCCCCACCAGGGCCAGGGCCCTGACCAGACCTGCCGACCGGGACGCGGCAGCGATCAGCGCGGGCCAGCGCTCCAGCAGGAAACAGTAGTCGGCGAATCCGTCCGCGACCTCCGTGACATGACGGTGGACCTCGTCGAGCGCGGCCGTACCGATCGCGTTCAGCCGTGCCGCGACATCGCCATCGGTCTCCGCCGCTGCGGCCAGGTGCGCCGCGCCGAACTCCGCGGCGATGCCGGGGAGCGATGGAGCCTGCCGGGCGACCGCCTGCTGTGCCGCCGTACCGAACCGTTTCGCGTCGACCTCTCCCGGCGGGCGCCAGAAGTCCTCGGGACGCGCGGCCACCCGCGCGGCAAGCTCGCTCCAGATCCGCCAGAACAGCAGGTAACGCAGGTCCCGCACCGCATAGCGGACCGCGGCCGAGAAGTCGGAGCGCCCGCGCCGGGTCTCACCGTAGCGGTGGTGGACCTTCCGAGAGTGGAACAACACCGGGTACCCGACGGCCAGCAGCAGATTCCGCTGGATGAAGTCCGATCCCAGCATCTCGGTGAGCGGCATCTCCGGCACCGTACGGAAGATCTCCTTGACACAGGAGACGCCCATCTCCACGCTTCCGGGCCGGTCGGCGGTGACGAAATCGGAGTCGTAGGCGCGGGCCGGTTCGTCGACCAGGTACTCGCGGAGCAGCTCGTCGATCTCCCGATCGCTCAGGCCGGGTTTGATCTCACGCTCGATACGGCGCACGAACTCCGGTCCCGCCGACAGCAGGTCGCGCCGGTCCAGTGGCGGATCTCCCACGTAGGTGCTGGCGACGAAATACACCCCCGGTCCGGTCAGCGCGCGCAGTTCCAGTTCTCCAGGGAACGCGAGGACCTCCCCGCGCGGCGTCGGGTGCGTGTCGGAGTCCCGGCGCAGCAGCACCTGGGCGTCGAGTGCCACCGCGACCAACGCCGCGATGTTCGGCCCCGCGCCGTACGAGACCCCCTGGGGGATCAGGAGCCTTTCCAGCAGATCCCGATCCGCCGGTTCATCGGCCGCGGCTTCCACCAGCGCCCGTACGTAGGTTCGCCGCCCCTCCGGGGTCAGATGAAAGGCCCGTACGGACCGTTCGGCGCTGAGCCGCCCGAGCAACTCGGCATGTTCGGAGATCCAGTCGGCCGGAAACGACTCGACGAGCAGGAAGGGGATCTCCTCCCCGTACTCGCGGGAGAGGAACAGGCTCTCGTCCATATACGAGACGATGGCCTCGGGACAGCGACGGTGCGTGGGAACGTAGAGCAACCGTTTCGGCATGCCACAGCCTCACTGGGAAACTCGCGATCAGCACACTCCCGAACTGTAAGATGCCTCGACATTCCTGTCCATGCTCCGTACGTCCGAGAGATCTCCTGTGTTCGGGAGAGCCCGTACGTCTGGGGATCAGGAGAGGCCGCCGGCGACGGCCGCGGTTCCGGGTCCCTCAGCGAGGGGCGGACGGCTTCGCGCAGGACGAGCGCAGGACGAGTTGGGCGCCCACCCGGTAGGCTCGGCCTGCCCGCCCGGTCCGTACCGGAGCCGTTGACCGGTCGGCCCGTTCGATCTGCTGGAGCAGCAGGTTCATGGCGAGATCTCCGAGTTCGCCGGCCCCGTTGTCGACGACGGTGATGGGCGGCTGCCACCAGCGCAGCCAGGGGATGTCCTCGTAGCAGATCAGCGAGAGCTGCTCGGGAATGACGATGCCGGCACCGACGAGGGTGGGCAGCATGCCGAACACGGCCTCGTGGTTCGCGGCGAACAGCGCCGTCATCTCCGGGTTGCGGCGCAGCAGCCGCTCCGTCGCCTCGGCGCCGAAGGCGGAGTCGAACGGTCCGCGTTCGACGAGTGACTCGTCGACCTGATGGCCGCGTTCCCTCAGTGCCTGCTCGTAGCCGGCGAACCGCTCCAGGCCGGAGTTGGCGCTCAGCAGGCCGCCGATGAAGCCGATCCGCTCGTGACCCAGGTCGAGCAGGTGTGAGGTGGCCGCGTGGGCGCCCTCGCGGTCGGAGGCGAGCACCGACGGCGCGGCGCTCTCGGCGGCGGCGCGGATGACGTTGACGACCCCGATGCCCTCGGCGAGCAGCGCGTTGGCCATGGCCGTGTTCCTGCCCGTGCCTATCATGATCAGCCCGTCCACCCCGTGCGCGGCGAGGGTCCGGAGGAAGGACTCCTCCCGCCGCGGGTCCGCGTCGGTGATGCAGAGCATCACCTGGTAGCCCTCGGCCGCGGCGCGACGCTGCACGACCTCGGCGATGGTGTGGAAGGACGCGTTGATGAGGTTGTTCAGCACCAGTCCCACGACGTGAGACTGCTTGGAACGCAGTGCGCTGGCCGCGCGGTTGGGGCGGTAGCCCATCCGGTCCGCGACCTCCTTCACCGCCACCCGGGTCTCCGGGGCGATCAGCGGTGAGCCGCTCAGTGCGCGGGAAGCCGTGCTGCGTGACACCCCGGCCGCGGCGGCGACGTCCTTCAGCGTGATCGCCATCGTCCTTCTTTCTGGGATCGATCCCATCCGGGGGAAAATTTTGCCACAAGATCGTGAACTCTTGGTGAGGTGTCGGGAAATTTACCCAGGTTAAAAACATATTTCAGCCTTGACCTGAATCTCCCGAGTGCTGCAACCTAATGCAAGCGATCCCAAAAAATGACTACAACATTGATCTCCGGGGGTTCCATGGACCGCGACGACGTCACCTGGCACGGCTACTGGCCGGCTGCGCCCACCCCTTTCACCAGCGAAGGCGAGCTGGACGAGGACGCGTGGCGTGCGCTGCTCCGGCTCTACGCCGCCCAGGGCGTGCACGGGGTCCTGGTCAACGGGAGCACCGGCGAGTGGTTCAGCCAGAGCGTGGCCGAACGCCGCCGGGTCGCCGAGATCGCGGTGTCCGAGCTCTCCGGCAGGGTCCCGGTGATCGTCGGCGTCACGGCCTACACCGCCGCGGAGGCGATCGGGTTCGCGCGACACGCCGCCGAGGCGGGCGCGGACGGCGTGCTCGCCACGCCCCCGCCGTACGTGCACCCGGGGCCTGAGGACATCCTCGCCTTCTACCGGCAGGTCAGCTCCGCGACGGAGCTGCCGTTCATGGTCTACAACTGGCCGCGCGGGGTGGCCGTCGACATCTCCGCCCATCCCGGGCTGATGTCCGGACTGGCCGACCTGGACAACGTGGTGGCCATCAAGGACAGCACCGGTGACTGGCTGCGGATGCTCGGCACCGTGGAGGAGGTCGGCGACCGGGTTCGGGTGTTCGGCAGCTTCCTGCACCGGCGGGGCCTCGCCGTGCTGCTGGAACTGGGCGGGGACGGGAACATCGACGGCGGCGGCATGGGCGCCCCGTTCGCCGTCCCCTACTACGAGGCGGTCGCGGCGGGGGACCGCGAGGCGGCGCGCGGCTGGGTCGACCGGTACGCGGGGCTCTCCTCCCGGCTGATCAACCCCGACTACAGCGGCGTGTACGGCGCGCCCATCGCCCAGCTCAAGGCCGCCATGGCGATGCTCGGCCAGCCGGGCGGGCACGTCCGCCCGCCGCTCCTGCCGATCACGGACCCGGAGAGGCTCGACGCGATCGGCGCCGTGCTGAAGGAGTCCGGCCTGGTCGAAGCCCTTTCCGGGGACAACGCGGACACCGTCTCGGGGCGGGCCGGGCGATGACGACGGCGCAGGGCCGCACCGGCCGGCATGCCGGGCCGAGCCGGGCCCCGCAAACGGAGATCGTCGTCGACGGCGACCCGGTGCGGGCCGTCGACGGCATCAGCCTCGCCGCGGTCCTCGTCGGCGAGCGGCGGTGGAGCCTGCGGCGCAATCCGGCGGGCGGCGACCCGCGCGGCCCGTTCTGCGGGATGGGCGTGTGTTTCGAGTGCGAGGTGACCGTGGACGGCCGTCCGGGGGTCCGCGCCTGCATCACCAGGATCTATGCCGGCATGCGGGTCGAGACGGCCGCAGAGGGAGAGGCTCCGCATGACCGCTGAGCGCAGCGCGGCCACGTACGGCGAGGTCGTCGAACGGGATGTCGTGATCGTCGGCGGCGGTCCCGCGGGGCTCAGCGCCGCGGCCCGGCTCGCCTCCGCCGGCCTGGCCGTGACGATCCTCGACGAGCAGCCGGAACTGGGCGGGCAGTACTACCGGCGGCCCGCGCCCGCGGTGGCGAGGCACTGGGGCGACCACCGGCCCGAGGGCGGTCGGCTGATCGCCCAGGTGCGCGCGGCCGGCGTCGAGTGCCGTACCGGCCATCTGGTCTGGGGCGTGGACGACGACGGGCGCACGCTGCTCGCCTCCGACGACGCCGAGCATCCGGTGCGGTTGCGCGCCCGCCATCTCGTGCTGGCGACCGGCGCCTTCGAGCGGGTGTTCCCCTTCCCCGGCTGGCAGCTTCCCGGAGTGACCACCCCGGGCTTCGCCCAGCACCTGGCCGCGAGCGACCACACCACCATCGGGGACCGGGTGATCCTGGCCGGTTCGGGGCCGTTCCTGCTGCCGGTCGCCTGCTCGCTGATCGAACTCGGCGTGCGCGTGGCGGGCATCGCCGAGGCGGGCAGGCCGTACCGGCCGAGCCTGCGGGCGCTGGGCACGCTCGGCCACACCGCGCGACTGCGCGAGCTGGCCTCCTACGCCGCGCGGCTGGCCCGCGCCCGGGTGCCGATCTGGCAGGAGACCGTCGTGCTCCGCGCAGACGGCCGCGACCGGGTCTCCTCGGTGACCCTCGCCGCCGCGGCCAGGCCCACGCGTCCGGTCCGCACCGTCGAGGTGGACGCGCTCTGCGTCGGGTACGGCTTCCGTCCCCAGACCGACCTGGCCCGCATGCTGGGCTGCGAGGTGCGGATCGACGTGGCCAGCGGGGACGCGGTGCCGGTGACCGACGCGGCGGGACGCGCCTCCCGGGCCGATGTGTACGTGGTGGGCGAGGCGGCGGGAATCGGCGGGGTGCACGCGGCGAAGGCCAGAGGGCTCGCCGCCGCGCACGACATCCTGGCCCGCGAGGCCCGCGTGGCCGTACCGGTGTCCGAGGCCCGGCGGGTGGCGTCGGCCAGGCGCCGCCTGGAACGTTTCACCGCGCTGACCGACTCCCTCTACCCCGGCCCGGCGGCGCTGCTCGCCACGCTGGCGCCCGCACTGCCCGCCGACACCATGGTCTGCCGGTGCGAGGCGGTCCGCGCGGAGGAGATCCGCACCACCGCCGCGGGAAGCGCCGACGGCGACCTCAACGCCACCAAAGCCTGGACCCGCGCGGGAATGGGCCCCTGCCAGGGCCGGGAGTGCGGATTCGCGGTCGCCGGACTGGTCCGGTCCGTCATGCCCCGCCGGGGCGCGGGCGACGGTGAGTCCCGGGTGGAGGTCTTCCCCTCCCGGTTGCCGGTGCGCCCCGTCCCTCTCGCCACGCTGCTGGAGCTGGCCGGACCGGAATCGCAGAAAGGCGACGCATGAGCACGCGGACCGCGGACGCGGTGATCGTGGGAGCCGGGGTGCTCGGCGCCTCGGTGGCCAGCCACCTGGCCCGCAGCGGCCATCGGGTGCTCGTACTCGAACGCGGCGCCCCCGGCAGGGAGGGCTCGGGAACCACCGCCGGCAACCTGCACATGCAGGCAGTGCACACCAAGCGCCCCGGTCAGGCGGTACCGCTGGACAGCGCGCGGTTCCTGCCGCTGCAGCGCGCCGCGAGCGACCGGTGGGAGACGCTGGAGGAGGAGCTGGAAACCTCGGTGGAGGTCCGCCGCACCGGTGGTTTCACCATCGCCGAGACCGAGGAGCAGTACCAGGAACTGCGCGACAAGCACGGCTGGGAGGCCGCCGCCGGGATCCACACCGAGATCCTCGACGGAGACGCCGCGCGGGCCGCGCTGCCCCTGCTCGGACCGACGGTGGCCGCCGCCACCTGGTGTGACCTGGACGGCTACGCCAACCCGCTGAAGGTCACCCCCGCCTACCTGGACTCGGCGGCCAGGCACGGCGGCCGGACCGTGGCGTTCGCGCCGGTCCGGCGGATCACCCGCAACGGCGACGGCTGGCGGGTGGTCGCCGGGCGCGGCGCCGCCGAGCGGGTGGTGGACACCCCCGTGGTGGTCGACGTCGCGGGGCCCTGGCTGGGGGAGATCGCCGCCCTGGCCGGGATCACGCTGCGGATGACACCGGTGGCGATCCAGATGCACGCCACCGTGCGCTCCTCGGCCACCATGTCCCACCTGGTCCAGCACATCGGCGAGGGACTGTCGGTGAAGCAGGTCGCCGCGGGCAACCTGCTGATCGGCGGCGGCTGGCCGGCCCTGAGCATGGACCTGGCCGGCCGGAGCGACACCAGCCTGGACAGCCTGGTGGGCAACGTCGCGCTGGCGGTCCGGGTGTTGCCGTTCATCCGGGACCTGCGGCTGCTGCGGATGTGGGCCGGGCCGCTCGCGGCCACGCCCGACGAGATGCCGGTGATCGGCGAGGTACCCGGCGCCCCCGGGTTCTACGTGGCCGGAGGCACCTACGCCTTCACCTTCGCCCCGCTGTGGGGGGAGACGCTGCGCTGCCTGATCGAGGGGAAGCCGCCGCCGGTCGACGTCTCCGACCTCGGTCCCGGCCGGCTGATGGAGCGGTGGGGTCAGCAAGACAACGGCCCAGAGCAGGAAAACCACCAGGACAGAAGGAGTAAGCGGTGCTGACATCACCTCGGCTGCGGCCCACGTCGGAGCCCGAGACCCTCTGGTTGACCGGTGGGCACGTCGTGGACGTCCGATCAGGACGGATCCGCAGGAACGCCAACGTGCTCGTCGCGGCCGGCCGGATCGAGAAGATCACGGCGGACGCCCCGCCCCCGGGAGCACGGACCGTCGAGCTGGGCGGCAGGTACCTGATGCCCGGCCTGATCTCGGTGCACACCCACCTGTCGGTGCTCTACCCCTTCTCCGCCACCGACGAGACGGAGAACCCGGGGCTGACCGCGCTGCGCGCGCTGTCCCGGGCACAGGACGCCCTCGTCGCGGGGGTCACCACGATCCGCTGCGTGCACGAGCAGAACCGCGCCGACCTGCTGGTGCGCACCGCCGCGGACCAGGGCTGGGTGGCCGCGCCGCGGATCGTCGGAGCGGGCCGGGCCATCTCCACCACCGGTGGCCACGGCAAGGGCGCCGACTGCTCCTACGCCGACGGGCACGACGGCTTCCTGCGCGCGGCCAGGCAGGAACTGGACGCGGGCGCCGACCTGCTCAAGATCTTCATCACCGGTGGCATCGCCCACCAGGGCGAGTCGTTCACCGGCGCGCAGATGACCGCCGAGGAGATGCGGGCCGTGGTCCGCGCCGCCGAGGAGCACGGCAGTTACGTGACCGCGCACGCCGGCGCCGGCTCGGCGATCCGCGAGGCGCTCGCCGCCGGAGTCCGCGGCTACGAGCACGCCTACGACCTGGACGACGACACGGCCAAGCTGATGGCGGACCGGCGGGTGTTCCTCACCCCGACCCTGTGCGTCACCCGCTGCCCCGACTGGATGGCCGAGCACAGCTTCACGCCCTGGCAGATCGAGCGGGCGGTGGAGGTCGGCCCCGGCCACCTGGCCAGCATCCGGCGGGCGGTCGCGGCCGGCATCGCCGACCCGGACGACCCCGGCGCGCCGGGCATCACCATGCTCGCCGGCACCGACTACCCGCCGGGCGAGCCCATCGAGGACACCGTCGTGGCGGTCCGCGAGATGGAGTTCCTCACCGACGCGGGCCTCAGCCCCCTCCAGGCGGTACGGGCCGGCACCTCCGAGGCCGCGCGCCTGGTCGGGCTGGCCGGCCAGGCCGGTGCCGTCGAGGAGGGTTACCTCGCCGACCTGGTCGTCACCGAGCGCGATCCGCTGAGCGACGTCTCCGCGCTGCGCCGGATCCCCTTCGTCATGCAGGCCGGCCGGATCGTCCGTGACGATCTGCCGGCCGTCCCCGCCCCGCAGCAGGTCCCTGGAGGTGCCCTGTGAATTCCCCCGACACTCCGGCCGGCCGTACCCGCTTCGCCGTGGACATCGGTGGCACGTTCGTCGACGCGATCGCCTACGACGAGGAGACCGGGCAGATCCGGCTGCACAAGGCCTCGACCACTCCCGGTGCCCCCGAGCAGGGCGTCCTGGACGCGGTGGGCGGCCTCGCCACCCGGCTGGACGGGGTGGAGGCGTTCGTGCACGGCACCACGCTCGGCCTGAACGCGATCCTGCAGCGCCGCGGCGCGGACCTCGGCATCATCACCAACGAGGGCTTCAGGGACCTGCTGGAGATCGCCCGCGCCAACGTCCCCGGCCAGCACATGTACGACTTCTCCTACGCCCCGCCGCCGCCACTGGTGCCGCGCCGCCGGCGGGTCGGCGTGCCCGGCCGGATCGACGCGCAGGGCGACGTGGTGCAGGACCTGGACGAGGACGCCGTGCGCGAGGCCGGCCGGATCCTGGTCGAGGAGCAGGGACTGGCCTCACTGGCCATCTGCTTCCTGCACTCCTACGCCAACCCCGAGCACGAGCGGCGGGCCGCGCGCATCCTGCGCGAGCTCTACCCGGACGTGTCGATCTCGGTCTCCACCGACATCACCCGCGAGTACCGCGAGTACGAGCGGACCAGCACCGTCACCCTGGACGCCTACATCCGGCCGGTGCTGAGCGACTACATCGGCACCCTGGAGGCCAGGCTGACCGAGGCGGGGCTCACCCACCCGCTGCACATCATGCGCTCGGGCGGCGGTGCGATGACCGCGGAACTGGCCCGCCGCGCCCCGCTGATGACCGTGCTGTCCGGCCCCGCCGGGGGAGTGGTGGGCGCCTCCTTCCTGGCTCGCGAGCAGAACCTGCCCAAGGTGATCTCCTTCGACGTCGGCGGCACCAGCGTGGACTGCTGCGTCATCGAGGACGGCGAGCCGGGCGAGGTGCACGAGGCGGGCATCGACGGCTTCCCGCTGCTCATCCCGATCTTCGACATCCGTACCGTGGGCGCGGGCGGCGGCTCGATCGCCTGGATCGACGAGGGGCTGCTCAAGGTCGGCCCGCACAGCGCCGGCGCCGTGCCGGGGCCGGTGGCCTACGGCGCGGGCGGCACCGAGCCGACCGTCACCGACGCCTCGCTGGCACTCGGCTACCTGGACCCCGCCGCGTTCCTCGGCGGCGACATGACCATCGACGCGGACGCGGCCCGCGCCGCGATCGACGTCAAGCTGGCCGGCCCGCTCGGGGTGACCGTGCCGCAGGCCGCCGCCAGCGTGCTGCGGGTGCTGCTGGCCCGGATGGTCGGCGCGCTGCGCGAGATCACCGTGGAGCGGGCGCTGGACCCGCGCGAGTTCGCGCTGCTGGCCATCGGCGGCGCCGGACCGCTGCTCGGCCCGATGCTCGCCAGGGAGATGGGCATCGCCACCACGATCGTCCCGCAGGTGCCCGCCGCGTTCTCCGCCTTCGGCATGCTGATGTCCGACCTGGAGTACGAGTTCGCCGCCACCGTGCTGCGCTCCCTCAGCGACGACAGCCTGGCCGTCCTGGAGAGCGAGTTCGCCGACCTGGAGGCACAGGGCGACGAGGTGCTGTCCGCGCAGGGCATCAAGCCGGAGGACCGCACCCTGATCCGCAGGCTGGACATCCGCTACCACGGCCAGGAGCACAGCCTCGGCATCGACCTGCAACCCGGCGACACCGCCGCGAGCGTGCTGGCCCGGTTCAACGCCCAGCACGAGGCGCGCTACGGCCACGCGATGGCCGACACCGGGCAGATCCTCACCCTGCGGGTGCGGGCGGTGGGACGGCTGGCCAAGCCGGCGCTGCGCGAGCTGGCGCCCGCCGGACCCGGCGGGCCCGAGGCGGTCGGCGAGCGGCCCGCCTTCGACGTCGCCACCGGCGAGACCGCCGTGTTCCCGGTCTACGACCGGACCACCCTGGCGCCCGGCCACGAGGTGAGCGGCCCGGCGATCGTCGAGGAGGGCACCTCGACGACGGTGATCTTCGGTGATCAGCGGCTCACCGTCGACACCTATGGACAGCTGCTGGTGACCGGTACCGGAGGAACCCTGTGAACAGCCCTGAGCGCCTGGACGGCGCGACCGTCGAGGTGATCCGCAACTACCTGGTCTCGGTGGGCGAGCAGATGCGCCGCACCCTGGTGCGGGCGGCCTTCAACCCGGTGATCTACGAGGTGCTCGACTTCGGCATCTCGATCTACAACGCCGACCTGGACCTGACCGCCGAGGCCGCCGGGATCACCTCGTTCCTCGGGGCCAACGACCACGCCATCGTCAAGGGCGTGGAGTACGTCGGCCGGGAGAACTTCGCGCCCGGCGACGTCTACCTGCTGAACTACCCGTACTGGAGCGGCGCGCACTCCTACGACGCGATGCTCTTCGCGCCGGTCTTCCGCGACGGGCACGAGGGCCCCGCGGCCTACCTCGCGGTGCGCGCGCACTGGATGGACCTCGGTGCCAAGTCCCCGGGCTACGTCCTGGACTCCACCGACATGCACCAGGAAGGCCTCATCTTCCCCGGCACCAAGATCGTGAGTCGCGGCGAGGTGGTCCGCGACATCGTCGAGCTCATCCGGTTCAACTCCCGGCTGCCCGACCTGACCATCGGCGACTTCCACGCCCAGCTCGCCGCCCTGCGCACCGGCGAGAACCGGCTGGCGCAGGTCTGGGAGAAGTTCGGCGGCGAGACCGTCGACCAGGCCATCAGGCAGGTCATCGAGCACGGTGAGCGGGTCGCCCGCAAGGCCCTGGCCGCGCTGCCCAACGGCACCTGGACGGCCTTCGACTACTGCGACGACGACGGCATCACCGAGGACCTGATCCGGATGGAGGTCAAGGTCACCATCGACGGCGACCGGATGGAGGTCGACTTCAACGGCTCCGACGGCGCGGTGGCCGGCCCGGTCAACCTGCCGATCGGCTCCACCGAGAGCCTGGGCAAGGCCATCTTCAAGGAGCTGACCACGCCCAGGGAGCCCTCCAACGCCGGGCACTACCGGGCATTGGAGATCAAAGCCGATCCCGGCAACTTCTTCCACGCCGTCTACCCGGCCGCGACCTTCACCCAGTGGAGCGCCATCGTCGCGTTCGAACTGATCCACAAGGCGCTGGCCCAGGTGATGGACTCGATCCCGGCCTCCTCCGGTGGCGACGAGCCGGGCTTCATGGCGCTCGGCCACGACCCGCGCACCGGCGCGGACTTCGTGATCAGCAACAACGAGGGCATCGGCTGGGGCGCGCGCAAGGACCGCGACGGCGCGAACGCCCAGCAGCACCCCTCCCAGAGCGTCGTCAGGAACACCCCCGTCGAGGTGCTGGAGCACAAGTCCACCGTGTTCCACGAGCGGCTGGAGCTGATTCCCGACTCCGGCGGCGCCGGCCGGTTCCGCGGCGGCGTCGGCGTGCTCAGGCAGGTCCGCTACCTCGCCGACGGCGAGGTGCTGTCGATGAAGAAGAAGAGCAAGACCCGGCCCTGGGCGCTGGACGGCGGCCAGGAGCCCGAGCCCAGCGAGATGGTGCTGTGGCCGGACACCGACCGGGCCAAGCGGGTCGGCATGTACCGGGCCGCCATGAAGACCGGCGACCGGTTCGTGAACCGGACCGCCGGAGGCGGCGGCTACGGCGACCCTCTCGACCGCGACCCGGCCGCGGTGGTGGCCGACGTGCTCAACGGCTACGTCAGCGCCGAGGCCGCGGAGCAGTCCTATGGCGTGATCGTGGACGGCGACGGCTGGCGGCCCACGCCGGCCAGGGCCGCCCGACTCAAGAGCGAAGGGTAGACGACAGTGCACCGACCCCCCGCCACCCCGGTGGCACGTGGCCGCAAGGGCACGCTGGGCCTGACCTCAGTCCTGCTCGTCGGCGCGCTGGCCCTCGCGGCCTGCGGCCAGAGCACCTCGGGCGCCTCCGGCGGCTCCGACGTCCGCAAGCAGACACTGATCATCGCGGAGAACGAGCCGCCGGCCACCTTCGACCCGGTCCAGGCCGACAACTCGACCGTCGACGAGGTGTCCATCCCCGCCTACGACACCCTGGTCAAGTACGGTAAGGGCGGCGTGCTCGCCCCCGCCGTGGCCACCGAGTGGACGTTCTCCAAGGACGGCAAGACCCTCGACCTGACGCTCCGCGACGACGTGACCTTCCACGACGGCACCAAGCTGACCGCCGCCGACGTGAAGTACACGATGGACCGGATCAGCAAACTGCAGATGGGCGTCGCGTCGCTGCTGACCGCCTACGACTCCGCCGAGGTCGTCGACGACACCCATCTGACGATCAGGCTGAAGCAGTCCTACGCGCCGTTCCTGGGTGCGCTGTCGCGGGTCTACCTGCTCAACTCCAAGCTCGTCCAGGCCAACGCGGGCTCCGACGACGGCCGCCAGTGGCTGGCGGCCAACGGCGCGGGATCCGGGCCGTACAAGCTGGCCGGGTACACCCCCAACCAGGAGGCCAAGTTCACCCGGCACGACGGCTACTGGGGCGGCTTCACCAACCAGGCCAAGGACGTGGTGATCCGCTACCTGCCGCAGGCGACGACCCAGAAGACCGCGCTGAGCAACGGTGACGTGGACATCGCGATGGACATCGACCCCAACGACTGGGCCGGTCTCGAAAGCGCCGGCCACGTGGTGGACAAGGCCGACACCAACGTGCAGCTCTACACCTTCTTCAAGATGAAGGACTCGCCGACGGCCGACAAGGCGCTGCGCGAGGCCATCACCTACGCCTACGACTACGACCAGCACCAGTCGGCCATCCTCAAGGGCGCGGGCAAGAAGGCCGCCGGCGTGCTGGCGGGCACCATGGCCTGCGCCGACCCCACGGTCGCGCAGGCGGGCTACGACCTGGAGAAGGCCAAGAGCGTCCTGGACGCCGCCGGTCTGAAGAACGTCACGCTGACCATGAGCTACCTCAAGGCCACCGCCGAGATGGAGCAGGCGGCCACGCTGCTCCAGTCCAACCTCGCCAAGATCGGCGTGAAGGTCGAACTGTCGGCGGTCACCTACCCGCAGTACGTCGAGATGCTCAAGAGCAACGCGACCACGCCCGACCTCGGCATGATCTACGGCTTCCCGCCCTACCCGGACCCGGACTCGGTGCTGTACCTGCAGTTCGACTCGAAGTTCATCAACAACGGGCAGAACAGCGGCGGCTACCACAACCCGAAGGTCGACAAGCTGGTCGAGGACGCTCAGAAGCTGACGGACATCGAGGCCCGCTGCGCCCTCTACAAGGAGGCCCAGCAGACCATCGCGGCCGACCACCCCTCGATCAACATGTCCAACCCGCAGTACGTGACGGTTCACCGCAAGGGGCTCACCGGCTACGCCTATGACCCCGCGCACCACCAGACCGTGGACGTCTACCAGGTGCAGGTCGGCTGACCCGCCGGGCTCGGCGCGGACCGCCGCGCCGAGCCCGCCCATCATCGGAGATCACCACTGAGGGGAGGTACCCCATGGCTCGTTTTCTGCTACGGCGGCTCGTGACCAGCGTCGTCGTTCTGGCAGGCCTGGCCGTCGTCACCTTTCTGATGACCCAGGTACTGCCCGGCGACCCGGCCAGGACCGCCGCGGGGCGTAACGCGACCGCCGAACAGGTGGCACAGGTACGGATCCAGCTCGGCCTCGACCAGCCTCTGTGGCAGCAGTTCACGGGGTATCTGGACCGGCTGCTCCACGGCGACCTGGGCATCTCGGTGTTCACCCAGCGGCCGGTGCTCGACGACATCGCGGCCATGCTGCCCTCCTCGGTGGAACTCGTGCTCGCCGCGATGGCGATCAACATCGTGGTGGCGGTACCGCTGGGCGTGTACGCCGCCTACCGCCGAGGCCGGTCGGCCGACATCGCGGCCCGGCTCATCGCCCTGCTGGGCGCGGCGGTCCCGGTCTTCTGGCTGGGCCTCATGCTTCAGCTCGTCTTCGCCGCGGAACTCAGGCTGCTGCCGCTGACCGGCCAGCTCGCCTTCGGCCAGGACGTGCCGAGGATCACCGGGATGACCTCGCTGGACGCGCTGCTCGGCGGGAACCTGGCCGCCTTCGGCGACGCCCTGCAACACCTGATACTTCCCGCCCTGACGCTGGCCGCCTCGTTCGTCGCGGTGGTGGCCCGCACGGTGCGCTCCTCAATGATCACCACGCTGGACTCCGACTACATCACGCTGGCCCGGGCGACCGGCGCCTCGGAGTTCCGTGTGGTGGTACGACACGGCCTGCGCAACGCCATGGTCCCGGCCAGCACGATTCTCGGCATGCAACTCGGCTGGATGCTCGGCTCCACGGTCCTGGTGGAATCCATCTTCGGCAGGACGGGCATCGGCGCCCACGCGGTCGCCGCCGTCCTGCAGAGCGACCTCTACACCGTGATCGGCACGGTTCTCGTGATCGGAGTGGTCTTCGTGGTGGCGAACATCGCCGTGGACCTGGTCCAGCTCTGGCTCAACCCACGGCTGCGCAGGACGAAGCGCCGCACGGGCGAGCCGGCCGCACCCGCCCTCGCGGAGGTGAACGCGTGAGCGCCGGCGCCACGGCGCACGCCGGCACGCGCCGCCGCGTCCTGCCCCGCGTCCCGATCGTCGAGCGCGCCGCGGTGACGGTGGCCGTGGCGATGGTGCTCCTCGCCGTCGTCGGGCCGTTGATCGCGCCACACGACCCCTACGCGGTCGACCTGTCCAAGGCCCTGCTGTCCCCCTCGGGTGACCACTGGTTCGGCACCGACGCCAGCGGCCGTGACGTGCTCAGCCGGGTGCTGTCCGGCGCGCGGGTCACCCTGCCCGCCACGATGATCGTGATCGTCGCCGCGGCGCTGATCGGGACCGTGGTCGGCACGGTCGCCGCCCTCGGCGGGAAGGTCGTCGACGAGGTGCTGATGCGGATCACCGACATCGGCCTCTCGCTCCCGTCGATCATCCTGGCCCTCGGCCTGGCCGCCGCGCTCGGCTCCGGCCTGCAGTCCGCGGTGATCGCCCTCTCCCTCACCTGGTGGCCCGGCTACGCGCGGCTGGTGCGCACGCTGGTCCGCGACGTCAAGGACGCCGAGTACGTCGACGCGGCCAGGATGCTCGGCGTCTCCAGGACCCGTCTCGTCTTCCGGCACATCCTGCCCAACGCGCTGAACACCCTGTACGTGCAGACCACGCTGGACGTCGCCGCGGTGATGCTGGTCATCTCCGGCCTGTCCTTCGTCGGCGTCGGCGCGCAGGTGCCGTCCGCCGAATGGGGGGCGATGATCGCCGCGGCGGCCAACAACCTCACCAACGGCTGGTGGGCGGTGGCCTTCCCCGGCCTGGCCATCATGCTGACCGCGATCTCCTTCAACCTGCTGGGCGACTGGTTGCGGGTGCGCAACGACCCGACGATCCGCGAGGGGGCCGGCCGATGACGGACACACCACTGCTCGCCGTACGAGATCTGCGGGCGAGTTTTCCCGGGCCCGAGGGGCCGATCGAGGTCGTGCACGGCGTCGACCTGGAGCTGGCCCGCGGCGAGAAGGTCGCGCTGGTCGGCGAGTCCGGCTCCGGCAAGTCGGTCACCGCGCGAGCCGTGCTGCGGCTGGACGCCGGCGCCACGCTGACCGGGCGGATCGAGCTGGACGGCACCGACCTGCTGACGCTGCCGCCGCGCCGGATGCGCGAGATCCGCGGTTCGGGGGTCGGCCTGGTCTTCCAGGACCCGCTGGCCTCGCTCAACCCGGTGATGACGATCGGCTGGCAGATCACGCAGCCGCTGGTCATCCGAGGGGTGTCCAAGAAGGTCGCCAGGCGGCGCGGCGTCGAGTTGCTCTCCCGGCTGGGCGTGCGCGACGCCGAGCGGCGTTTCGACGACTACCCTCACCAGTTCTCCGGCGGGATGCGGCAGCGGGTGGTGATCGCCATCGCGATCATCGCGGAACCCGCGCTGCTCATCGCCGACGAGCCGACCACCGCACTCGACGTGCGGGTCCAGGCGCAGGTGCTGCGGCTGCTGCACGAGCTGGCCGACGAGCGGGACATGGCGGTCCTGCTGATCACCCACGACCTGGGCATCGTGGCCGGGTTCGCCGAACGGGTGGTGGTGATGCGCCACGGCCTGGCGGTGGAGAGCGGCCCGGTCGAGGAGATCTACGCCCGGCCCCGCCACCCCTACACCAGGGCGCTGCTCGCGGCCGTGCCCCGGATCGGGGGCGACCTGTCCAGGCCGCTGGCCACCATCGGCTCCGCGGTGGAGACGGCCGAGGAAGGGACGGTGAGCCCGTCATGAGCGAGCCCCTGCTGCGGGTGCGGAACCTGGTCAAGTCGTTCGAGGGCAGGCGTGTGCTGGACGACGTCTCCTTCGACATGATGCCGGGCGAGGTGCTCGGCCTGGTCGGGGAGTCGGGCTCCGGCAAGTCCACCACCGCGCGGTGCGTGGCGCGGCTGACCGAACCCGACTCAGGCCGGGTGGAACTCGGCGGGCGCGACGTGCTGGCGGCCGGCCGCGGGGAGCTGCGCTCCCTCCGCCGCGAGATGCAGATGGTGTTCCAGGACCCGTACTCGTCGCTGAACCCCCGGATGACCGTGGCCCAGTTGCTCGAGGAGCCGCTCGCCGTGCACGGTCTCGAACCGGACCGGCGCCGGCGCAGGGAGCGCGCGGCGGCCCTGCTGGAGACGGTGAGCATGTCCGCCGAGCACCTGGACCGCTACCCCAGGTCGTTCTCCGGCGGGCAGCGCCAGCGCATCGCCATCGCCCGGGCCCTGGCGGTCGAGCCCCGGCTGCTCATCTGCGACGAGCCGATCTCCTCCCTGGACGTCTCGGTCCAGGCCCAGGTGCTCAACCTGCTCCGGGACCTGCGGCTGCGGCTGAACCTGTCGATCCTGTTCATCGCGCACGATCTGGCGGTCGTCTACTACCTCTGCGACCGGATCGCGGTCATGGAGCAGGGACGGCTCGCTGAGATCGGCACCCGGGAGCAGGTGTACGGGGCGCCGGAGCACCCCTACACCCGGTCGCTGCTGGCGGCCGTCCCGATCCCCGACCCCGCCGCCGAGCGTGCCCGTCGCGCGGCCGAACCCCAGTACTGAAGGAGGGCCCGTGGAGAATCTGCGGATGTTCGTCAACGGCCAGGCGATGTCGGGCGGCAGCCTGAACACCGCGCTGAGCGGCGCGGTGTTCGTCGGCCCCGTCGAGACCGCCCCCCGCTACCGGTTCTACTCGGTGCGCGACGAGTTCCCCGGTCTGTACCCGGTGACCTCCGACGGGCACGCCGTGCCCGGCGAACTGTACGAGGTGAGCTACCGGATCCTGCGCGAGCACCTGTTGCCGAACGAGCCCGAGGAACTGGAGCTGAGCGTGATCGAGCTCTCCGACGGCAGCGGATCGCTGTCCATGCGGATGCGCGACGGGTCGCTGACCCTGCCGGGGGTCACCGACATCAGCACGGCCGGTGGCTGGCGCGCCTATCTCGCGTCCGGCCGGACGCAGGGCGCGATCGGATGAGGGACGCCGAGCTGGTGGTGCGGGGCGGCACGGTGGTCGAGGCGGGCTGGTCCGCCCCCGCCGACGTGTTCGTGGCCGGCGGCGTCGTCGTCGCCCTGGCCGAGCCGGGCACACCCGCGCCGGGCGGCGCGACCGAGGTCGACGCGACCGGGCGGCTGGTCATGCCGGGCGGGGTGGACCCGCACTGCCACGTCGGCTTCACCTCCGGCGACTTCACCTCGCTCGACGACTACACCAGGTGCACGACGGCCGCGGTGTTCGGCGGCACCACCACGATCGTGGACTTCGCCATCCCACGGCCCGGCCAGGCACCTGCCGACGCGGCGTACGCCCAGCGGGCCAAGGCCGATCGGGGACTGTGCGACAGTGCCCTGCACGCCTGCGTCGTGGAGTGGGACGAGACCGTGCCCGACCAGCTCGGCGCGCTGGTCGCGGACGGCATGCCCACGGTGAAGATGTTCACCACCTACCGCGGCGAGACCATGGCGGGCGAGGACACCATCCTGCGGACCATGAGGACGCTGCGCGACCTGGGCGGCATGGTGGTGATCCACTGCGAGGCCAACCACATCATCGAGGACACCCAGGAGCGGTGCGCGGCGAGCGGCAGGATCGGCGCCGAGCACATGGCCGCGACCCGTCCCGAACTGGCCGAGACCGCCTCGGTGGCCGAGGTGCTGGCCATCGCCGAGTCGCTGACGGCACCGGTCTACTTCGTGCACCAGTCCACCGCCGAGGCGGTCGAGCTGGTGGCGGCGGCCAGGCGGCGCGGCGTGCCGGCGTTCACCGAATCGGTCGCCCACCACCTGGTGCTGGACGACGGCAACTACGACGGCCCCGCCCCGGAGCGGTTCGTCTGCTGCCCGCCGCTCCGCTCCCGCCAGGCCGTCGACGCGCTGGGACGCCACCTGTTCACCGGGGAGATCACCACGATCGGCAGCGACCACTGCTGCTACGACGTGGCGCAGAAGGAGTCGCGGCGCACCGACGTGCGGGCCATGCCCAACGGCCTGCCCGGGGTGGAGACCCGGCTACCGGTGATCTTCTCCGAGTACGTCGCCGGGGCCGGGCTGCCCGCCACCCGGTTCGTCGAGCTGACCGCCGCCAATCCGGCCAGGACCAACGGCCTGTACCCGCGCAAGGGCACGCTGATGCCGGGCTCGGACGCCGACATCGCGATCTGGGATCCGGCCGCCCGGTGGCGGGTGAGCGCCGGCGACCTGCACATGGCGACGGACTACACGCCGTACGAGGGCATGACCCTGACCGGCAGGCCGCGGACCGTCCTGGTCGGCGGCCGGGTGGTGGTCCACGACGGCGTCCTGGTCGACCCCGTCCCCCGCGGCCGGCACCTGTCCGCCGGGCCGATCTCGCTCACCCCGGCACTGGGGCGCACGGCCCCGTGACGACATCGCCCCGGCCGGCGGCCGGGGCGATCTCACCCTCCCCGCTACTCGGGCTTGGCGCCCACCAGGGCGACGGAGTTGCCGAAGACCTGCTCACCGCGGCCCATCTCGGCGTGCACGCGGGGGAGGTCGGTGAACTCCACGACGCGCCCCAGGCACGGGTCGATCTTTCCGGCGATGACCAGGTCGTTGTAGGCGACGGCCTGCGCGTCGTTGGTGCCGTGGCTGCCCTGGAAACGCTTCTGCCGGGTCCAGTGGTAACGCAGGTCCACCATGGCGTCGAAGCCCGTGGTGCCGGCGCAGATGACCACCATGCCGCCGGGCTCGCAGACCATGATGCTGGTCGGCACGGTGGCGGCGCCCGGGTGCTCGAAGACGATCGCCGGGTCCTTCCGCTCGCCGACGATCTCCCAGATCTTCTTGCCGAAGGCGCGCGCCTGGCCCAGCCACTCCTTCTGGCCCGCCTTGTCGTCGACCAGCGGCGGGATTCCCCAGTGGCTGTAGTCGCCGCGCTTGATGTAGCCGATCGCGCCCTTGGCCAGGGCGTACTCGCCGCGCTCGTCGTCGGAGACCACCGCGACCGGCTTGGCGCCGGCCAGGTTGACGAGCTGGATGGCCTGCGTGCCGAGACCGCCGGAGCCGCCCCAGACCAGGACCACGTCGCCCTCCTGCACGGTGTTCCCCTCGAAACCGTGCAGCATCCGGTAGGCGGTCGTGCCGACCAGGGTGGGCGCCGCGGCCTCGGCCCAGGAGAGGTGGCCGGCCTTGGGCAGCACCTGGTGGGCCTGCGCCCGGGCGAACTGCGCGAAGGACCCGAAGTTCGTGTCGTAGCCCCAGATCCGGGCGGACGGGGCCACCATCTGGTCCTTGCCCCGGAGGATCCAGGGGTCGTTCTCGTCCCAGTAACCGGGGTGCACGATGACCTCGTCGCCGACGGCCACATTGGAGACCTCGGAGCCCACGGCGTAGACGATGCCGGACGCGTCGGAGCCGCCGATGTGGAAGTCGTAGGGCTCACCGGCGCGCTGGCGCAGCCCGATGACGTCGACGGGGTAACCGCGGGCCGCCCACACGTTGTTGTAGTTGACCCCGGCCGCCATGACGGCGACGAGGACCTCGCTGGGGCCGAGCGGCGGGACCTCGATGTCCGTCTCGACCTGGAATGCCTTCTCCGGGTCGCCGAACCGGTCCTGCCGTACGACCAGCGCGGTCATCGTCTTCGGAACCTCGCCGATCGGCGGCAGTTCTCCCAGCGGGACCGCCCTGTCGGTCGTGCTGACCGATTCGCGCTTCATCTCGGACATGCGTATTCCTTCGTACGTTGAAATCGAGAACTACGGGCCGGGTGACCCGTCAGGCCTGCTCCGCCGCCTCGTCGGCGAGGGTCAGCACCTTGTCGAGGACGTCCACCGCGAAGTCGATCTCCTCGCCGGTGATCACGAGGGGCGGGGTCAGCCGGAGCACGTTGTTGTTCGCCGACAGGTACAGCCCCTGCTTCTTCGCCGCGGCCACCACGGCCGTCATCGGTGCGGCGGCCGCCCCGGTGGCGTTGAACGGGACCAGCGGCTCGCGCGTCCCACGGTCGGAGACCAGTTCGAGTCCGTAGAAAAGGCCGCGGCCCCGGATGTCGCCGATGCTCACGTGCCTGTCGGCCAGCCGGTCCAGGCCGAGGCCGAGGCGCTCGCCCATCTCACGGGTGTTGGCCAGGATGTTCTCGTCCTGCATGGCCTTGATCGACGCCACGCCGGAGGCGCAGGCCAGCGGATGGCCCGCGTAGGTCAGCCCGCCCCAGAACTTGTTGACCATCAGCCAGTCGGAGATCCGCTGGTTCACGACCATCGCGCCGAGCGGGACGTAACCGGAGTTGAGGCCCTTGGCCGTGATCAGGATGTCGGGGGTGACGTCCCAGTGGTTGCAGGCGAACCATTCCCCGGTGCGGCCGAAGCCCGCCATCACCTCATCGAAGATGAGGATGATTCCGTACTTGTCACACACCTCGCGGATGGACCGTAGATAGCCCTCGGGCGGGTAGATGAGCCCGTTCGTCCCGGTGACGGTCTCCAGGACGACCGCGGCGACGGTGTCCGGGTTCTCGTACTGCAGGATCTCCTCAAGGTGCGGACCGCCGGAGCAGACGGGGCACGGGTCGGGGTGGCCCACCGGGCAGCGGTAGGTGTAGGGGTCGAACATGCGCACCACGCCGAAGGAACTGGGCTCGGCGGCCCAGCGCCGCGGGTCGCCGGTGAGCGCCATGGCGCCCGCCGTGGCCCCGTGGTACGAACGGTAACGGGCGACGATCTTGTGTCGCCCGGTGACGTGCCTGGCCAGCCGGACGGCGTTCTCGTTGGCCGCCGCGCCGCCGGTGGTGAAGAAGGTCATCTTCAGGTCGCCGGGGGTCAGTCCGGCGATCAGCTCGGCGAGCTCGGCGCGTGACCGCTCGGCGTAGTTGGGACCGATGTAGCACATCCGGTCCGCCTGCTCCTTGATCGCCTCGACGATCCTGGGGTGCTGGTGTCCCAGGTTCATGTTGACGAGCTGCGACTGGAAGTCCAGGTACCTGTTGCCGTCGTAGTCCCAGAACCAGGAGCCCTCACCGCCGGCGATGGGGGCGGCGTTGACGCTCCCCTGCGTCGACCAGGAGTGGATGACGTACTCCCGGTCGGCGGCCCTGATGCGGTCGGCGGTCCACTCGTTCGTGTCCACGACCCTGTCCGTGATGGTCATTCTCGCCTACTGTCCTGCGGTTTCCGCACCGAAGACCGCCAGCCGCGCGAGCGGGCGACCGGCGCTCGCCGCGACGCAGCCCACCAGGATCTCGCCGGGCAGCGGTGCGCCGGGGACCTGCAAGGTGACCGTCTGGTGGTGTGAACGGGTCTTCGAGTCGGTCTTGTGCTTGAGGGGCACGTCGATGGGGGCTCCGGGCAGGCCGACCTTCTCGGCGGCGGGCAGGAGTTCCGTCCCGCCCGCGGCGTTGCGGAAGACGTTGCCGAAACGCAGGTTGTGGATGAGCGCGGAGCCGTGCTCCACCTCGCCCGCGACGCCGACCAGCGCCACCTTTCCGAAGGCCTCGACCTCGGTACCGAGGAGCTCGACACAGGCCGGTCCCACCAGCTCGCCGATCTGCTCGCCGACCTCGTCCGCCAGCGTGACCAGGTCTTCGACGTACCCGCTGCCGTAGGGGTTCTCGATGACAATGCCGACGAAGGCCACCCGGTGCACGGGGTCGACCTCACGGCCGTTCTCAAGGTGGGTCTCTTCCAGGTGCCGGATGGTCTTTCTGACCTTGATGCTCATGTTCTCCCCTTTAATGGTTCATCTATTGAACCAGCGGTTCAGATGGTACGCAAGTGGTGCCGTGGCCTGTCAAGGGTTGACCGCCGGTCCCCTCGCGCGCCGCCGCGAACCCGCGGCGGCGCGCGAGGGGTGTGCGAACGTCAGCCCAGCTTGATGACCGTGCTCTTGTTCTCGGTGTAGTGCTGCATGACGTCGTAGCCCATCTCGCGGCCCCAGCCGGACTCCTTGAAGCCGCCGAAGGGCAACGCCGGGTCGAAGACGCCGTAGCAGTTGACCCAGACCACTCCCGCGCGCAGCGCGCGGCTCATCGAGTGCGCCCGGGAGATGTTCTGGGTCCAGACACCGGCCGCGAGACCGTACGGCGAGTCGTTGGCGACATCCACCAGGTCGTCGACCTCGCGGAACGGCGTGGCCACCACGACGGGGCCGAAGATCTCCTCGCGGACGATCCGCATGTCCGGGGTCACGTCGGTGAAGACGGTGGGCTGGAGGTAGAAGCCCCGGTCGCCGACCGTTTCGCCGCCGCTCAGCACGGTCGCGCCCTGCTCGACACCGGAACGCAGGTAGCCGGTGACGCGCTCCAGGTGCTCCTTGCTGACCAGCGGCCCGACCTGCGTCTCCGGATCGAACCCGTCGCCGATCCGCATCGACGCGCCGATCGCCGCCACCCGCGCGACCACCTCGTCGAAGACGGACTCCTCGACGTACAGCCGCGAGCCGGCCACGCACTGCTCGCCCATGTTGGAGAAGATCGCCGCCGCGGCTCCCGCCGAGGCGGCCTCGAGGTCGGCGTCGGCGAAGACGATGTTGGGGCTCTTGCCGCCGAGTTCGAGCGTCACCCGCTTGAAGTTGCCGAGCGACGCGGTGGCGATCGCCCGTCCGGTCTGGGTGGAACCGGTGAACGACACCTTGTCCACCAGCGGGTGCTCCGCGAGGGCGGCTCCCGCCGAGGGACCGTAGCCGGGCACGACGTTGAGCACCCCTTCGGGAAGCCCGGCCTCGATCGCGAGCCGGGCCAGCCGCAGTGCGCTCAGCGGTGTCGCCTCGGCGGGCTTCAGCACGCAGGTGTTACCGGCCGCCAGGGCCGGGCCCACCTTCCACGCCGCGTTCGACAGCGGGTAGTTCCAGGGGACGATGAGGGCGCAGACGCCGAGAGCCTCCCGCTGGGTGAAGGCGTGGTAGTCCCCGGGTGTGGAGAGCGGGATCGTCGCGCCGGTGACCTTGGTGGCCCACCCGGAGAAGTAGTGGAACGCCTTGACGGAGCCCCGCACGTCGATCATCTGGGACTGGGCGTAGGGCTTGCCGTTCTCCAGTGTGGTGAGCCGGGCGAGTTCCTCCCCGTCCCGCTGGATGAGGTCGCCGAGCCGCCAGAGGATCTGCGCCCGCTCGCCTGGCTTCATCCTCGGCCACGGCCCGGAGTCGAACGCCTTCCTGGCCGCCAGGACGGCACGGTCCACGTCGCTCTCGCGCGCCTCCTGCACCGAGACGAACACCTCGCCCGTCGCCGGGTTCACGACGGGGATCCGGCCGCCCGCCTCGGACTCCTCCCACTTCCCGTCGATGAACAGAAGCGTGTGCTCGATGGGCTTCTGCTGGGCTTCGGTGTCGGGGGTCGCGGCCATCACTGTCCTTTTCGTGCGGATCGTACGGTGGTTGGGAAGACTGTCAGTGCTCGTGCAGGATGACGCCGCGGATGTTCACTCCGGCGTGCAGGTCGTCGTAGGCCTCGTTGATCTGCTCAAGGCGGTACGTGCGGGTCACCAGCTCGTCGAGCTTGAGCCGGCCGGCGGAGTGCATCCCCAGCAGCCGCGGGATGTCGGCGACCGGGTTGCAGTTGCCGAACAGGGAGCCGGTCAGCGTCTTGGTCCGGTTGGAGAAGTCGCGGGGGTTCACCGCGATGTGCTTGTCGGTGGAGCCGAGGGAGGCGACGACGCAGGTGCCGGCCTTGCCGGTCAGGTCGAAGGCCTGGCCGATGATGTCGCCGTTGACCCGTCCCACCGTGATGACGGAGACGTCGACGCCCCGCCCGCCGGTGATCTCCTCGATCCGCGGCCGGGCGTCGTCGAGGGAGGCGAAGGTGTCGGTCGCGCCGAAGGTGGGAGCCTGGCTCCGCGCGAACTCCGAGGGGTCGACAACGATGACGTGGTCGGCGCCGGCGTGCCTGGCACCCTGGACCACGTTCATGCCGACCCCGCCGGCGCCGAGGACGAGGACCGCGTCACCCGGCCGGACGTCTCCGGCGTTGACCGCCGCGCCCCAGCCCGTGAGCACGCCGCAGGAGACCAGGCACGCGGCGGTGAAGTCCGTCGAGTCGGGCACGGCGACCGTCTGGCTCTCGTGGCAGACCAGGTAGTTCGCGAAGGTCCCCAGACTGCTGGTGGCGGTGACCCCGTGGCCGTCCGCGAGCTGGAAGCGCAGGGTGCCGTCCATCGCGTATCCCGGCCGCACGCCGGCCGTGCTCTCGCAGAGGTAGGACCTGCCCGCGGCGCAGTAGCGGCACGAACCGCAGACGGGCACGAACAGCGTCGCCACCCGGTCGCCGACCTTCACCCGGGTGACACCGACGCCGACCTTCTCCACGATGCCGGCCCCCTCGTGCCCGCCGACCTGAGGCAACTCGGCGCGGATGTCCCCGCGCACGACGTGGTCGTCGGAGTGGCAGATCCCGGTGGCCATGACCTTGACGAGTACCTCGCCGGGGCCGGGGTCGCCCACCTGGAGATCCTCCACGCTCCACTTCTCCCCGACACCGTGGATTACCGCTCCCCGCGCCTTGACCATCGTTTCGCCCACCTCGCCAGCTACGAATATTCGGTTCACTCAGCAAACCATTGTTTCAAAATCGTCCTCTGTTGCATAATGCCATGTCAAGGGCCTCGGGAGAATGTGAGCGGGAACGCAGTGCCCCGCCGAGCGGGGTGGTGAAGGCGCCCGGACGGTGTCTGGAGGCGGGAGCCATCGGTCGCGGCCCCCGGTGGATGGGGGTGCGCCGGAGTCGGCGGGAGATCCGGGCGGTGGAGGCGCCGATCGTCGCTCGGAGGTCCGGCGGGGGCGGCCTCGTCACGGCGGGAAGCCGGCGGGCCGGGCGCGTGTTCCCGCGGATCACCGGCACGTTCTGCCGGCGCGGGGCCGACGGGCCCCGGCGCGACGGAGCCTACCCGGTGCCGGTCGATGCCCTCGCGGTGTCACAGGGTGTCATGAAATGTCGCGGAGTGTTGTGCGATGTCCGCACAATGTGGATCGGCCGTCGCCGGACCGGTCGGTCCGGCGACGGCCGATCGACTCAGTAGAGCGGCAGTCCGCTGGCCATCTGCAGGTCGGTGACGCTGAGCAGGTCGCTGAGGCGCTTCGACGTCTGGAGCAGGTACGGCGCCGTCGTGTCCACCCACTCCTTGGTGAGGCGGAAGGTGGGGCCGCCGATCCACACGGCGTACGGGTACTTGTCGCGGACCCGGACCGGCGCCGCTATCGATGCGGCGCCCTGCTCCAGCTCGTCGACGGTGTAGGCGTAACCGTGCTCCCGGATGACATCGAGGCTCTTGAGGAACTCGTCGAAGTCGCCGAGGTGGTCCGGCGCGTGCTCCTCGAACTCCTGCGCGTAGTCGTCGACGACCGTCTGGCGGTCCAGCGCCGCGAGCAGCACCTTGCCGGTGGAGGTCGCCCACACGGGCTGGGTCCGCGGGACGGGCTTGGGGGTCTGGCCGATGAGCCGCGGGCCCGGCATCTGGGCCACCACCATCACGTTGGGTGGGAGGAGCACGTCGAAGCCGCAGGTCTCCTGCGTCTGCGCGGCCAGCTCGGTCAGGACCTGCCGCATGTTGCGGTAGGCGCCGTCGTTGTCCAGCAGCCCGCCGACGAGCGACAGGAGCCCCAGGGAGACCCGGTATCGGCGGTTGTCGGGGTCGAGCGTCAACCAGCTCTCGCGCTCCAGCACGTTGAGGACGCGATAGCAGGTGGCCTTCGGAATCCCTGACTCCCGGGCCACCTCGCTGAGCCCGACTCCCTCGGGGTGCGCGGCGACGGCACGGAGCACCGAGATGGTGCGGCGTACCAGGCCTGACTCACTCGCCGCCATTCTTCCTCCGGAGAGATTTGCTTGTTCGGCCGAACCCTAGCGGGAAATCCCGAGCAATGCTCAACATCTTTCTGCTCGCCAGAAACAGTGGCATTTGTCTGATTTGTTCCGAATGTTCAAGTTTCGGGGTATGGCCCTCTTCGTGCAAGCGTGACGAGATTATCGTTGAGGATGCGGATGCTGCCAAGCGCGCACCGGGCCTCCGCGGATCTCTCCATCGTCGCACCGGTGCGGGGGCCGCCGAAATGCAGACGTCCTGAACCGAGGACGGGCACCTGAACGCCGGCATCGGTGAGTGAGGGCGGAGCCTTTGACGATCTTTCCGTGAACCGGAACGCGCACGCGTTCCGGCACGGGCGTCAGCGCAGAGTCGGGTCGAAGGTGTCACGGAAACCGTCACCGACCAGGTTGAGCGCCAATACCGTCAGCAGGATGGCCATGCCGGGAAAGATGCTGATGTGCGGGGCGGAGGCGACGTACTGCCGGCCGTCGGCGAGCATGGCGCCCCACTCCGGGCTGGGCGGCTGCGCCCCGAGACCCAGGAAGCTGAGCGAGGACACGCTCACGATGGCGAGCGCGAGACCCACCGTGGTGATGACGATGATGGGCGCGCTGATGTTGGGCAGCACGTGCTTGAACGCGATGCGGAAACCGCGGACCCCCGAGGCGTGGGCGGCCTCCACGTACTCCTTGCCCACCACCTCCATCGTGGCGCCGCGCACCACGCGGGCGTACTGCGGGATGTAGGTGATGCCGACGGCGATCGCCGCGTTGCGCAGGCTCGGGCCGGCCACCGCCACGATCAGGATCGCGAGCAGGAAGTAGGGAAAGGAGAGCACCAGGTCCACGCTGCGCATCAGCAGGCTGTCGGCGACGCCGCCCCGGTAGCCGGCGACGATGCCGATGGCGGTGCCGACCACCCCGCTGAGAACGATCACTCCGATGGCGGCGAGCAGGGTCGCGCGCGCGCCGAGCATGATGCGGCTCAGGATGTCGCGCCCGAACGCGTCCCGGCCCAGCCACGCTCCGGCGTTGGGCCCCTCCCTGCGCAGGCTGAGGTTCTGCGCGGTGGGATCGTGTGGAGCGATCCAGGGGGCGAGTACGGCGATGAGGATGATCACAGCGAGGATGACCAGGCCGATGAGCGCCGCACGGTTGCGGGCGAACATCGTCCAGGTCTCCTTCCAGGCGCTGCGCTCCTGGACGGCCCCTTGGGCGCTCTGCGCCGTGGCTACTGCCGCACTCATACTCAGACTCCTCGCTGCCGGGGGTCGGCCCACTTGTAGAGCATGTCGACCAGCAGGTTGATCAGGACGAAGACGACGGTTCCGAGGAGGACCGCACCGCGCACCACCGGATAGTCACGTCCTTCGATGGCCGTGACGATCAGGCGGCCGATTCCGGGGATGCCGAAGACCGTCTCGGTGAGCACGGCGCCGCCGATCAGTCCGCCGAACTGAAGGCCGATCACCGTCATCACCGGCACCAGGGCGTTCTTCAGGGCGTACTTCATGACCACGGTGCGTTCGGGCAGCCCGGCGGCCCGCGCGGTGCGGACGTAGTCGCTGCTCATCACCTCGAGCATGCTGGACCGGGTCAGCCGCGCGATGACGGCGAGCGGGTAGGTGCTGAGCGCGATGGCCGGCAGCACCAGGTGGCCGTAGGTCCCCCAGCCGAAGGCGGGGAAGATCGGCCACTTCACCGCGAAGCCGATGATCATCAGGATGGCCAGCCAGAACACCGGGAGCGACACCATGGCCAGCACCCCGACGCGGGTGACGGTGTCGATGAACGTGTACTGCTTGACGGCGGCGACGATGCCCACCGTCACACCGACGAGCACGGCCAGGATCATGGCCGTCAGCGCGAGCGTGGCGCTCACTCCGGTGGTGCGCGCGAGCTCGAAGGCGACCTCGCGCCCGCTCCGGTAGGAGACGCCGAGGTCTCCCTGTACGGCCTCCGTGATGAAGGAGAAGTACTGCAGGAACAACGGCCGATCGAGTCCGAGTTCGGCACGGAGTTCGGCGACCGCCTGTGGCGAGGCGTTTTGGCCGAGCAGCAGGGTGACCGGGTCACCGGGGGCCATCTCCAGGGCCACGAAGATGACGAACGAGATGACAAGTAGCAGCGGCACCAGCTGCAACAGCCGTCTGCCTACATAAGACAACATTTCCTCGCATCTCCTCATTTAGGCCGCGGAGAAGCTCCCCCGGTGACCTTCGAGCGGGGGGTTACTTCTTGACGGTGACGCCCGACAGGTCCCAAAGACTGGCCATCGTGGTGTGGAACCCCTGGACCTCGGCACGCGTCGCGTAGAAGTTGGTCGAGTAGTGGATGGGAACCACCACGACGTCCTCCTCCACGATCTTGCGCTGGATCTCGTTCATCAGGGCCTCGCGCTCCGGCGTCCTGATGGGCAGGAGGGCGAGCTCGTCGATCTCCTTGTCGGCGCCCGAGTAGCCCGCCATGTTGTTCACCGCACCGGAGCGGAAGACGCGGGTCAGCATGTCGGCGGGGTCGCCGGCGGCCACACCCCAGCCCAGCCAGTACATCTGGGTCTTGTGCTCAAGCAGCGAGGTGAACCACGTCCCGGACTCCTGGACCTTCAGGTTGGCGGTGACCCCGATCTCCTTGAGCTGGGACTTGATGACCTCGGCCACCTCCTTGTCCTTGAGGTAGTAGCTGGCCGGCAGGACCAGGTCGAGCGTCAGGTCGCCTGCTCCGGCCTCGGCCATGAGCTTCTTGGCGCCCTCGAGGTCGTGGTCGATGTTGATCGGGTCGGCGGCGGCCGTGACAAGCGCCGGCGGGAGCAGCCCGTTGGTCGCCGGGGTACCCACGCCTTCGAGGACGTTCTTGACGATGCCTTCCTTGTCGATCGCCATCGCGATCGCCCGGCGGACCTTGACGTCGGGAACCTGCTTGAGCTCGAAACCGAGGAAGATCGGCTGCGCCTTGGGCTCGATGAGCTCGTTGATGTCCGGGGACTCCTTGATGAGGGAGAGCTCGGAGGGAGGCGGGTTCTCGATGACGTCGACGTCGCCGGACTGGAGCGCGGCCAGACGGGTGCTCGCCTCGGGGATCGGGACGATCTCCACGGTCTTGACCTGTGACTTCTCGCCCCAGTAGCCCTCGTTGCGCTCCAGGACCATGCGCTCGTCAGGGTTCCAGCTCTTGAGGGTGTACGGCCCGGTGCCGACAGGGTTGGCCGACAGGTTCTTCTCGTTCTCCTTGATCGCCTTCGCACTGATGATGCCCGCGACGGGGACGGAGAGGTTGTTGAGCAGGCTGGAGAAGGGCTTGCTGAGGATCAGCTTGACCTGCTTGTCGCCGACGAGCTCCACCGACTTGATCACGCCGAGGTAGCCCTTGCCCTGCGGGGCCTTCATCGCGCGTTCCAGGTTGGTCTTGACGACCTCGGGGGTGAGGTCCGTGCCGTCGGTGAACGTGATCCCGTCGCGGATGGTGAAGGTCCACTCGGTGTCGGAGTTCTGCTCCCACGAGGTGGCCAGCCCAGGGATGGGCTTGCCGTTCGGGTCGAGCTTGACCAGGCGCTCGTAAATCAGGTCGAGGCGGATGAAGTCCGCGGTGAGGGAGAAGTTCGGCGGATCGAGGCTCTGGGCGTCGGAGGCCATGCCGACTCGCAGCGTCGCGTCCTCGGCCGCCACGGGGGCGCTCTCCTCGGCGCCTCCCGAGCTCAGGCCGCAACCCGCCAGGGTGAGGGAGGTGAGCATGGCCAACGCCGCGGCACTGCGGCGCGGCCATGTTTTCCCGGGGTGTTTCATGAAGTTACGTCCCTCTCTCTTTCGCTGTCCTCGGACGTAGTGTTCGGCCCCCGAAACCGATGCCGGCGCCTGACGCCGGCGGTGTCCTGCCAGGCAGGTGTGTGGGTGTCACGCCTCGCGGTAGGGCGCGTCGCGCGCCTCAAGGAACGCCTTGAGACCGTGTTCGGCGCGGATCGCGCGCAGGTTGTCCCGCTCGGGAACGCCGGTGGAGTCCAGGACCAGGGTGTCGGCGAAGCGGTGCCCCATCTGCAGCCCCCGGAAGCCCTGCATGTCCTGCATCATCCGGACCGAGCGCTTGACGGTCTGGAGCGTCAGCAGCGGGGCGTTGACGATGCGCTGGGCGAGCCGGAGCGCCGCCGCGTCGACCTCGTCGTCCGGCACGACGGTGTTGACCAGGCCGAGGCGGTGGGCCTCCTGCGCGTCCACGCTGTCGCCGGTGAGGTACATGTGGTTCATCAGCTTGAAGTGCGTGAGCCACGGGAGCAGCAGCAGCGGGGACAGGGTGCCGTGGCGGATCTCGGGCTCGCCGAACGAGGCGTTCTCCCCGCACACGGTCAGATCACCGATGAGCGCCAGGTTGCAGCCGGCGGCGAGCGCGACTCCCTTGACCGCGGTGATCACCACCCGGTCCATGTACCAGAGCTTCTCCAGCATCTTCGCGTTACGCTGGGCGATGTAGTCCGTCTCCACGGTGTTCGCCGGGGACGGGTCGTTGACAAGGTCGATACCTGAGGAGAAGGCCCGGTTGCCTTCCGCGCCGAGGACGACGGCCTTGATGGTGCGGTCCGCCTCGATCTCGTCGATCGCCGCACTCAGCTCGTTGACGGTCTGGGCGCGGAGGGCGTTCAGGGCCTTCGGCCTTGCCAGTGTCAGTATCGCGACCTGACCGTCACGTTCCAGACGCACGTCTTCGTAGGACACTCGCTCTCCAACCCCTGAGGTATCGGTCCGCTGTGTGGACCATCGATTTGAGTAGTGGACCCGAGGTGGCCTTGAGGTGTCAAGAGAAAACGGGCAAGTTCATATGGGTGAAACGGACAGGCAACAATAGGAGGGAAGCCTCCGGAGGGTCTTGGGGTGCGTGAACCCCCGATGGCTCCGGCGGCGCGCGGCCCGATTTTCCGGCCGATCCGGCGCCGGAGCCGGGGTCTCCCGGCTGGATCGGCCGCCGATCCGCGGATCGGCGGTCACGTCGATCGAGTGACCCATGTCATAGCCGTCGAGGTCATTCGAGTCCCCGGCGGCGGGTTTCCTGGCCGTGGGTGTCGGACCCGGGCATTGACAGAGACTGTACCCTCGTCAAAAATGAACTGGCAGTTCGCTCAGTGAACCAGTTGACGGGTGTGGCCGAGGGCCGGGATCGCTGTCACCGCATGTCCGACCATGAAGAGAGGTTTCGTGCACTTCGATGTTGCTGTCACGGGTGGACTGCTTGTCGACCCGGACTGGGGAACGCTGGCGGGCAGTCTGGGGATCAAGGACGGGCGGATCGCCGCCGTCCTGGCCCCCGGTGAGCGACTCTCCGCGGACGAGGAGATCGACGCCACCGGGCTGGTCGTCATGCCGGGTGTCATCGACCCGCACACGCACCTCGGCTACGCGCAGTCCTTCGAGGCCGACCTGGAGACCGAGACCCGATCGGCGGCCCTCGGCGGCGTCACCACGGTGATGAGCTTCTACCGTCAGTACAAGGGCGCGGAGCCGGCGCCGTACGACGAGCTTCCCGAGCTGATCGCCTCGGTCGACGAGAAGTCCACCGTCGACGTGGCGCTGCACTTCGGCATGCTCGCCGAGTCCCAGGTGCGGCAGATACCGAAGTACGCGGACGCCGGCGTCAGGTCGCACAAGTTCTACATGGCCTACCGGGGCGCGGACGGAGCCACCGTCGGGATGGTGAACGAGTGCGACGACGGGCTGCTGCTGGAGGGCCTGCGCCTGCTCGGCGAGTCCGGCGGCGTGGCCTGCGTGCACGCGGAGAACACCGACATCGTCAACCGGACCATGCGGCAGGTGCGCGAGTCCGGGGCCACCGGGCTGCGAGCCTGGTCCGACGCCCGGCCGGCGTTCGCCGAGGCGGAGAACATCCAGCGGGTGGCCTTCTTCGCCGAACGGGTGGACGCCACCGTCTACCTGGTGCACATCGGATCGAGCGAGAGCCTTGAGGCGGCCAAGCGGGTCAGGGGCACCGGCGGCAAGGTCTGGGTGGAGACCTGCCCGCACTACCTCACCCACACCTACGACAGCGAGGTGGGATCGCTTGCCAAGATCAACCCGCCGGTGCGCACGGCGGAGGACGTCGAGGCGATGTGGCGCGGACTGATCGACGGTGACGTCGACACCGTCGGCACGGACCACTGCGCCGTGCCGCTTGAGCGCAAGCAGGGCGACATCTGGTCCGCCGCGGCGGGATTCCCGGGCATGGCGACGACGCTTCCGGTACTCCTCTCCGAGGGGCACCACAGGCGGGGGATGAGCCTGCAGCGCATCGCGCAGGTCCTGTCCGGCAACGCCGCCTCGATCTTCGGCATGCCGGCCAAGGGCAACCTGCGGGTGGGGGCCGACGCCGACCTCGTGCTGTGCGACCTCGACGCGGAGCGCGTCGTCGACCACGAGACCCTGGGCGGCTCGTCGGCGTACAGCATCCTCGACGGGCGGACGCTGCGCGGGTGGCCGGTGCGCACGCTGCTGCGCGGCAGGACCGTGGCCGTCGACGGGGAGGTCGTCGGCGAGCCGGGTGGCCGGTTCCTGGCGCGGTAGAGACCGGAAAACAGCGACAACCACTGAAGTCAACCCGTATCACCGGGTCTGACCTGCGGATTATCGGTAATGAGTGAGAAGGGCTGAACCCCAATGAAGGCAAAAGTGCTGCTGGTCCAGAACGGACCGGCGACCGTTGACACCGAGAAGAACGTCGAGGAGAACCTCGCCCTGGTCGCCGAGGCCACGAAGGACTACTCGCCGGACTTCGTGGTGTTCAGCGAGCTGTCCAACACGCAGTACTTCTGCGGCTACAACACCCCCGAGCACTTCAAGCTCGCCGAGCCGATCGACGGGCCGTCGGTCAGGCGTTTCCAGGAGCTGGCCAAGCGGCTCGGCAGCTATGTGCTCTTCCCCTTCTACGAGAAGGGCGAGGTCAAGGGCGAGTTCTACAACAGCGTGGCGGTCATCGGCCGCGACGGCGAACTGATCCCCGGCGACCTGCCCGACGGCCGCCAGGTGAAGGTCTACCGCAAGAACCACATCCCCGACCAGTGGAGCTACAGCCCCGGCCTCAACGAGCGCTACTACTTCAAGGAGGGGCCGGGCCTGGCGACCTTCAGGACCGAGTTCGGCAAGATCTCCATCCTGATCTGCTACGAGCGCTCCTTCCCCGAGGCGTGGCGGGTGCTCGCACTGCAGGGCTCGAAGATCATGTTCGTCCCGGTGGCGGCGTGGGGCCCGAACCGCGCCGACTCCTGGGGCGGAGAGCTGCGCACCGCGGCCATCCAGAACGGCCTGTTCGTCGTCGCCTCCAACAAGGGCGGCGTGGAGAACACCGAGGGCCCGCGTCACTTCTTCGGCGCCAGCCGGATCATCAGCCCGCTGGGCGAGGAACTGACCGCCGCGCCGGCCGGTGAGGGCCCGCACATCCTCAAGGCCGAGCTCGACCTGGACGAGATCGACCAGCACGGGGTCCGCTACACGTTCTTCCGCGACCGCCGTCCCGAGCTCTACGGCTCGCTCAGCGACGACATCGCGCGCGGTGTCCTGTAAGTCGGTGGCCGCCCACTCGGAGATAGGAAAAACACCATGGACGTAGGCGTCTTCCTCGGGTCGCAGTACGCGCCCCAGCAGGACATCTACTCGGCCTTCCAGGGCCTGGTCGAGCAGACGCGGTTGATCAGGGACACCGGCTACGACGCCGTCTGGCTGGGCCAGCACTTCCTGAGCGCCCCCGACCAGTACCTCCAGACGACGCCGATGCTCGCGCGTCTGGCGGCGGAGGCGGGTGACATGAGGCTGGGCACGAACCTGCTGCTGCTGCCCCTGCTGAACCCCGTCGACATCGCCGAGCAGTACGCGACGATGGACGTGATCACCGGCGGCAGGCTCATCCTGGGCGTCGGCCTGGGGTACCGCGACGAGGAGTTCAACGCCTTCCAGATCAACAAGAAGCACCGGGTGGGCCGCCTGGTGGAAGGCGTGGAGATCCTCAAGCGGCTGTGGACCGAGGAGAACGTGTCGTTCGAGGGCAAGCACTTCACCCTCGACAACGTGACGATCAGTCCGCGCCCGATCCAGAAGCCCCGCCCGCAGATCTGGTTCGGCGCCACCGCCGACCCCGCGATCAAGCGCGCCGCCCTGCAGGGTGACGCGTGGATCGCGACGTCGATGACGGAGTGGGGGGAGATGAAGCAGCAGGTCGACCTCTTCCACCAGACCAGGAAGGAGGCGGGCCTGCCGGAGAAGGTGGAGTTCGCCAAGTGTGTGGAACTCTTCGTCGGCGACGACAAGGAGTCCGCGCTCAGGGAGGCCGAGCCGTTCATCGGCGCGAAGTACAAGGCGTACTACAGCTGGGGCATGGGCGACAACGTTCCCGGCAACAGCGGCGCGAACAGCAGTGACTTCGCCGACCTGGCCAGGAACCGGTTCATCATCGGCGGCGTCGACGACGTGATCCAGGACTGCCTGCACCACCGCGACACGCTGGGCGTGACGCACCTGATCGTCCGGCTGAACTTCCCCGGGATGCCGATGGAGCTGGTCCGGCGCAACATCGAGCGGTTCGGCAGGGAGGTCATTCCGGCCATCCGCTGACCTGGGCCCTCCGGTCGCTCTGTCACGGCGCTTTCCTGCGGTCGTCGCAACACGCTGATCTGTTGCCGGCGGCAGCCGGCCTGGCGAGGGCATGGGTTTCCGTGTCACCTCATGGTGTGGGAACGCGGAAACCCATGGCCCTGAACCGGGGGACCGGCCGGCGTGGGCGCGTTCGGATCCCCAGCCTAGAAACGGTCCGCGTGCTCGTCCGCCCACTGTGTGAACGTACGTGCCGGACGGCCGGTCACCCGGGTGACCGTGTCGTCCACGGTCTTGGAGGAGTCACCGGACGCGGCGTACCAGCCGACGACATACTCGGCGTCCGCCCGGGACACTCCGGTGGCCAGCAGCCTGTCGACCGCCTGTTCGTGCGTTATCGGCTCGAAGGCGATGTCGCGGCGGAGCGTCCGGGACAGGATCGCGATCCGCTCACTCGGGGTCAGCGCTTCGGGTCCGGTGAGGTTGTAGGACTGTCCCGCGTGGCCGTCATCGAGCAGCGCGACGGCTGCCACGGCCCCGATGTCGGCCTCGTGCACCAGCGCGCTGGGAAAGTCGTACGGTTCGCGGACCACTCCTTCGGCTCGGATCGATTCGGCCCAGCCCAACGTGTTGGACATGAACTCCTGTGCTTCCAGACGTGTCCATTCCACGCCTGAGTCCGCCACCGCCTGCTCGACCGGGCCCACCCAGCCGCCCCACAGCACGGTGAGGCGCTGAACGCCCGCGGCGACCGCCCGCTGGACCAGCTCGGGCCCGACCTCGGCAAGTCCGTTCGTCACCGTGATATGCAGCCGGTCGACGCCGTGGAGTGCGGTGTCCAACTTCTCTGGTGTGTTGTGCGTGCCGGCCACCAGCTCCACCTCGGCCGGAAACCTTCCCACGTTCGCCGCCGGGTCTCGCGTCAGGGCCCGAACCCGCTCTCCTCGGCGGACCAGTTCTGCCACAACGTGCCGGCCGGTGTTCCCGGTGGCACCTGTCACCAAGGTCGTCATAGTCGAGTTCCTTAGGTCGTCTTGCTCGGATGGGTCGCCGACGAGCCTAGAAACTCAACCGCAGTTGAGGTCAAAAGTCCGGCACGATAACGCGATCACCGGTGTTTCCCCAGGTCGCGGTGGTCGATGTCCATCCTCATGCCGGCCTCGGACGCCGCGCTCCGCTCGTTTGGGGATGGTGGCACGAGTCTTGCCGACACCCCGATTCCCGCACTCGGCCTCCTCGAAGGCCGACAGGCCAACAGCCTCGCGCATCAACGGAGATCTCGCCGCGCGGACCTCCGGTGGTCCTAGGTCCAAGGTCCCGGGTCATGCCGACCGGGCGTCCGATGCCGCGGACCGCGGCGAGCGGCATAGTCGTGCCGAGGACAGCGCGGAACACGCAGGGAGGGGAGGGGCGATGACCGGACCTGACGGACCGAGCCCGGGCGCCGCCCACCCCAGTGCCCTCAAGGGGTGTGCCAACAAATGTCCGCCGGTTCCGGTGCAGCCATGACAGGCCACCGAACCACATACGGACGAAAGGCACACCCATGTCCACAGCTCAGTCCCCGGCCCGCGGCCGACGGCCGGGATGGAGCCTCGCGCTGCTCGCGCTCGGGCACCTGATCATCAGCCTCGACTTCACCATCATCTATGTTGCCCTGCCCGACATCGCGACCGATGTCGGCTTCACGCCGCACACCCTGCAGTGGGTGGTCACCGCGTACGTCGTCCTCTATGGAGGCTTCCTGCTGTTCGGCGGCCGGCTGTCCGACCTGGTGGGACGCCGGCGGATGTTCGTGCTCGGCATGGCGCTGTACGGCGTGGCCTCCGTGCTGGGCGGCCTGGCCACGGCGCCGGCGGTGCTGCTCACCGCGCGTGCCTTGCAGGGCCTCGCCGGCGCGGTGCTGTTCCCCGCGGTGCTCGCCCTGGTCAACACCGCCTTCGCCGAGGGCAGGGAGCGCAACCGTGCGCTGACGGTCTGGGCCATGGCCGGCGCCGGCGGGCTCACGGCGGGCGCGCTGGCCGGCGGGGTGCTCACCCAGGCCCTGGGCTGGCAGGCCGTGTTCTACGTCAACGTCCCGCTGGCCGCCGCGGGTGCCGCCGCCGCCTTCGCCCTGTTGCCCCCCGACGGCCGCGTCAGCAGAGGAAGCGTCGACGTGCTCGGAACCCTGACCGGTACCGCGGGCGTCACCCTGTTGATCTTCGCGGTCGCGCACGGCTCCGAGGTCGGCTGGGCACGGGCCGAGGTGATCGCCGCGACCGTTCTCGCGGTGGTTCTGCTGGCCACGTTCCTACGCGTCCAGGCCCGGGGCCGGACGCCGCTGATGCCGCTGCGGCTGTTCCGCAACCGCGCGCTCAGCGGAGCGGTCGTGGTCATCCTCGTCTTCGGGCTGACGATGCAGGCCGTGCCGTACTTCCTGACCCTGTACTTCCAGGACGTCCTCGGCTTCAGCGCCCTGGAGACCGGGCTGGCGTTCCTTGGCCCGACCCTGTCGATCACGGCGGGAAACCTCCTCAGCGAGCGACTGGTCCACCGCTTCGGCACCCGGAGCACACTGATCACCGGCATCGTCGTCAACGCCGTGGGCGCCGCGTTCCTGGCCCCCGGCATGCACACGGACGGATCCTTCCTCACCGTCCTGGCCGGGATCGTCGTCATCGGCCTGGGCATGGGCATCACCTACGAGGCCATGTGGATCGCCGCGGGCACCGGCGTCTCGGCGGGCGAACAGGGTCTGGCCTCCGGGGTGGCCTCCACCGCGCTGCAGGTGGGAACCGCCGCGGGTCTGGCGGTTCTGGTGGCCGTCGCCAACCACGACATCGAAGGGCTGTCCGGACAGGCCCTGCGCGCCGCCTCCGCCGAGGGAATGCGCGCCGCCGTCTACGTCCTGGGCGCCGTCATGCTGACGGCCGTCCTGGCCGCCCTCAGGCTTCCCGGCCCGCGTGCCCGGGTCGCCGCCGCCTCCCAGCCCGTCCCCGACCCGGACGCCGCCGACCTGCGTCCCGCCGGCTGACAGCGTCCGCGGCTCCGGTCGCGGCGAATCTCCCGGCCGATGGCCGAGGGCGCGCGGCCCGGCCCGCGCGCGATCTCCCGCACCCGGTCGGCGATGTGGATCCGCTCGTCCTCCCGCAGACGGCGGGAGATGTCAGAAGGGGGCTCCGCCGGTCGTCCGACCGGCGGAGCCCCCTTCTGCCTCGCCCTGTTCGGCACCGAGCCGTTCCGCCGTCGCTTCCCGGCCCGGTGGTCGATCCCGGCGATCCGACACGCTCCGATGCGGCCGGAGTGTCGGTCAGCTCGCCTGGTCGTTGATGAGCAGGCAGTCGACCGCGGCGACTCCCTCTCCCTCGGGCAGCACCAGCAGCGGGTTCACCTCGGCGGCGGCCAGACCGGGCAGCGAGGCCGCCATCTCGGAGAAGCTCACCGCCGCCTGGACCAGCGCGGCACGGTCGTAGGCCGGGCCGCCCCGGTAGCCCGCGAGCAGCCTGCCGAGCACGCTCGCGTCGAGGAGTTCCTCGACGTCCCGCGCGGTGACGGGCACCGGGCGGGACGCCGCCTGGCCCATGAGCTCGGCGAGGATCCCGCCGGGGGCGATGGAGAGCACGAGCCCGACCTGCGGGTCGTCGACGACCCCCATCAGGCACTCCAGCTTCTGGCCGCCCACCATCCGCTGCACGAGGATCCCGGTGATCCGTGCCCCGGGCAGGTGGCTCTCGACAGAGGCGAGCATCGCCTCGGCGGCGGCCTTGGCCTCTTCGGGGGTGGTGACGCCGAGGACGACGCCTCCCGCCTCCGTCTTGTGCGCGATGTCGGGGGACTCGACCTTGAGCACCACGGGTGTGCCGACGCGCTCGACCAGGGCCGCGACCTCGTCGACGCCCGCCGCGACGCCGAAGGGCGCGACCGGGACGCCGGCGGACACCAGCGCCTCCATCGCGTCGGCGCCGGAGGCGACGGCGTGCGGCGAGGGCCAGCCGCCGAGCCTCTCGACCTCGGGCCGCGCGGCGAGGGTGAACCTCGGCCAGTCGAGCCACGAGGTGAGCGCGTGCACGCCGGGGCGCAGCCCCATCACGACCGGCACACCGGCCGCCGACAGCGTGGCGTGGATGACCGGGTCGAGCGGCCCCGCGGTCATGGTCAGCAGCACCACCGGGGTCTCGACGTCGCGGGCGACCTCGGCCAGGATCTCCGCCTGCCTGCGGTAGAGCGCCTCCTGGCCGGGGCCGGAGAGACCGACGTTCATCGCGAACACGACCGCGCCGATCTGCGGCTGGTCGGCGACCAGCCGCAGGGAACGGAGCAGGAGCGTCGGGTCCTCGACGGCGGAGCCGGTGACGTCGAGCGGGTTGTTGACCGCGGCGAAGCCGGGCAGCAGTTCGGTCAGCAGGTCGACGGCGGCGGGTTCGAACGCGGGCAGTGAGAGGCCGGAGGCCTCCGCGGCGTCGGCCATCAAACCGCTCGCGCCTCCGGAGATCGACAGCACGCCGACGCCGGTGGCCGCCGAACTTCCGCGACGCAGGTGCGAGAAGAGCAGCACCGTCTCGCGGAACTCGTCGAGGTCGGAGACGCGGATGGCCCCGACCGAGGCGAGCAGGCCGTCGAGCGCCGCGGCGCCGCCGGAGATGGCGCCGGTGTGGGCCATGGCGGCCTGGCGGCCGAGGTCGGACCGGCCGCTGGAGACGACGACGACCGCCTTACCCCTCTCGCGGGCCAGGCGGCAGGCCGCGGCGAACTTCGGAGCGTCCCGGAGCCCTTCGAGGAAGACGCCGATCACCTCGGTCGACTCGTCCTCGGCGTACCAGGCCACGTAGTCCGAGACCGTCGCCGACACCTCGTTGCCGGTGGTGATGAGCGCGGAGGCGGCGAGCCCCCGGCCCATCGCGGAGTCGGTGACGGCGTGCGAGAGCGCGCCGGACTGCAGGATCAGTGCGACGTTGCCCAGGGGCAGCGGATCGACGATCCGCCCGGAGTACGCCGCCGCGCCGCTCGCCAGGTCCGCGGTTCCGTAGCAGTTGGGGCCGCAGGCCACCATGTCGTACTTGTCAAGCAGGCGGCGCAGTTCCGCGGCGCGCTCGGAGCCGACACTTCCCTCGCCGAAACCGCTGCCGATCAGCACCGCCGCGCGGATGCCGCGCTCGCCGGCGTCCCTGACGGCCGCCAGCGCGGAGTCGGCGCCCACCGCGACGACGATGAGGTCGACGCCGTCGGGAAGCTCGCGCACGGAGGGTACGCACGGAACGCCGAGCACGTCGGCGTACTTCGGGTTGACGACGTGCAGGGCGCCCTCGAAACCGAACCTGCGCAGGTTCTCGAGGACCCGGGTGCCCCGGTTGAGTCGTGGTGAGGCGCCCACCACCGCGATGGAACGCGGGCGCAGGAGCGGTTGAAGGTTGCGGAAGCCCGAATCAGGCACGGTTTGTCACCATCCGGTCACGGAGACGGACGTTGGCTTGCGAGAGAACATCCCTGGAGGGCGGATCGGGAGATTCGAGTGATTCTCACCACAAGCCGACGACTCTGCCCCTGGTATCAGTAACATAAGGGGACGAATTTGATCCAGTGGTTTACCTACTGAACCACTTGCTTAGTGTAGCAAGGGCCAAACCGCCTCAGGAGACGCCATGACAGTCAACGATGGCCAAGGCGACATCGTTCTTGATATCCGGAACCTGCGTACCCGGATCGAAACCTTGAGAGGCGTCGTCCATCCCGTCAACGACGTCTCCTTGCAGTGCTTCCGTGGTCGCACTCTCGCGGTGGTCGGCGAGTCTGGATCCGGAAAAAGCATGACATTTCTATCCGTACTTGGGCTACTGCCCCCCGGCGGGTCGATCGAGTCCGGGACGGTGAGCTACCTCGGCCAGGAGTACACCCTTGAGGGTAAGAGCCGGTTGAGCCAGTTGCGCGGCAAGTCGATCGGGATGATCTTCCAGGACGCCCTGGCCGGTCTCAATCCCTCCTTCACCATCGGGCAGCAGATCGGCGACGTGGTGCGCCACCACGAGAAGACCTCCCGGGCCGAGGCCAGGCGGCGGGCGATCGAGACCCTCGGGCTGGTCGGCATCCCGAACCCCCGCGAGCGCGTCGACTACTATCCGCACCAGCTCTCCGGGGGAATGCGCCAGCGAGTGATGATCGCGATGGGGGTCGCGCTCCGGCCCCAGGTGCTCGTCGCCGACGAGCCGACCACGGCGCTCGACGTCACGGTCCAGGCCCAGATCATGGAGTTGCTGGACGGGCTCCGCCGGGAGCTCGGCATGTCGCTCGTGATCATCACACACGACCTCGGCGTCGTCGCGCGCTATGCCGAGGAGGTCGCGGTGATGTACGGGGGCCGCGTCGTCGAGCACGGCAGTGTCCGTCAGGTGCTCAAGAACACGGTCCATCCGTACACCGAGGCGCTGCTCCGGTCCAGCCCCCGGCCCGACGCCCACGTCGCGGAGCTCGACCCGATCCCCGGCCAGCCCCCGAACCTGCTGGCCGTCCCCACCGGCTGCAGCTTCCATCCGCGCTGTCACCGCCGCGACGACCGCGAGCTCTGCGCCACCGACATCCCGCGCCTGCGCGCGCTGACCCCGACCAGCCAGTTGACCGCCTGCCATCGCGCCGAGGAGATGGCACTGCAGGATGTGAGTGTGTGATGGCCGCTGAGATCGCGGAGCCCGCGGACAGCCCGGGTCCCTTCGTCGCCGGACCCGACGCCGTTCTCCGGGTGGAGAGGCTCTCCAAGCACTTCGGGAAGAAGAAGCGGTTCGGCGGCTCGTCCAACATGGTCAGGGCGGTGGACGAGGTCTCCTTCGACCTCGCCCGCGGCGAGACGCTCGGCCTCGTCGGCGAGTCCGGGTGTGGCAAGACGACGCTGAGCCGGATGATCCTGCGGCTGATCGAGCCCACCGGCGGCCGGGTGCTCCTGGACGGCGAGGACGTCACCAAGCTGGCGGGGCGCAGACTCCGCGAGTTCCACCAGCGGGTCCAGGTGGTCTTCCAGGATCCGTACGCGTCGTTGGACCCGCGCCAGCGGGTGGCGGCCAGCGTCGCCGAACCGCTCACCAACTCCGGCATGTCCAAGCAGGAGAAGCTCGACACGGTGCACGGGATGCTGGAGCGGATGGGTCTCCAGCGTGCCCAGGCCAAGCTGTTCCCGCACCAGTTCTCCGGCGGTCAGCGCCAGCGCATCGGCATCGCCCGCGCGCTCTCGGTCACCCCCCAGGTGCTGCTCCTCGACGAACCGGTGTCGGCGCTGGACGTCTCGATCCAGGCGCAGGTCCTCAAACTCCTGCAGGACCTGCGTCAGGAGTACGGCCTCAGCTACATCCTCATCTCGCACGACCTCTCCGTCGTACGGCACGTGAGCGACCGGGTCATGGTGATGTACCTGGGGCGGATCGTGGAGATCGCCGCCAAGGACGACATCTACACCTCGCCGCACCACCCGTACACCGCCTCACTGCTGTCGGCGGCGCCGGTGCCCGACCCCGATGTGGAGCGTTCCCGCGAGCGCATCCAGCTGCCCGGTGACCCGCCGAACCCGGCGAACCCTCCCTCGGGATGCACCTTCCACCAGCGCTGCTTCCACGCCGAACTGCTCGCCCAGAAGCTCCCCGCCGGCGAGGTCCACGAGCTGGACGGCGGGCGCAAGGTCCCTCGCGCCTGCGTCCGGCAGGCGCCGGCCCTGACCCTCAAGGCCGACGACGAGCACTGGTCGGCCTGCCACTTCCCGCTGGAGCGGGAGCAGGCCGCGACGATCATCGCCTGAGTCTCCGTTCCCGAACACGTCCGCGCTTCCGATCGGTGAGCCTCTCCCGGTCGGGGTGTCGGCGTGCCCCGGGGCCGCCGCCGGCGGCCCTCCCCGGATACAAGAAGTTAACCGCCGCCCCGTTGACAGTGCCGCTGTCGACCCGTTGAATGAACCGCAGATTCACTCAGTGAACCGCCACCACCATGGGAAGTCATGAACGCACAACAGCCAGCACGCAGCAGGGTCGTCATCATCGGTGGCGGCATCGTCGGGACAAGTGTCGCCTTTCACCTGGCCAAACTGGGTCTGACCGATGTCGTCCTGCTTGAGCAGGGCAGCCTGTCGTGTGGCACCACGTGGCACGCCGCCGGACTGGTGGGCCAGCTGCGCGCGACGAACGAGATGACCAAGCTGATCAAGTACTCCACCGAGCTCTACGCGACGCTGGAGGAGGAGACCGGGCTCGGCACCGGCTGGAAGCAGTCGGGCAGCCTCTCGGTCGCCCGCTCGCCCGAACGGATGACCTCGCTGAAGCGGACCGCGGCGACCGCGCAGGCGTTCGGCGTCGAGGCGCACGTGATCAGCCCCGCCGAGGCCGGCGAGAAGTGGCCCATGATGCGGACCGACGACCTGGTCGGTGCGGTCTGGCTGCCCGGGGACGGCAAGGCCAACCCCACCGACATGACGCAGGCCCTCGCCCGCGGCGCCCGCAACCGGGGCGCGAAGGTGCTGGAGAACACCAAGGTCATCGGGATCGACGTGGTCGACGGCCGGGTCACCGGGGTGCGCACCGAGGCCGGCACGATCGAGTGCGAGATCCTCGTCAACTGCGCCGGCCAGTGGGCGGCGCAGGTCGGGGCGATGGCCGGGACGACCGTCCCGCTGCACTCGGTCGAGCACTTCTACGTGGTCACCGAATGGATGGAGGGCATCACCAGCGATCTGCCGGTGATGCGCGACCAGGACGGCTACATCTACTTCAAGGAAGAGGTCGGCGGCCTGGTGATGGGCGGGTTCGAACCCGACGCCAAGCCGTGGGTCGGCCCGCACGACATCCCCGACCCGTTCGTCTTCCAGTTGCTCGACGAGGACTGGGAACAGTTCGCCGTCCTGATGGAGAACGCGATCATCCGCGTCCCCGCGCTGGAGACCACCGGGATCAAGAAGTTCTACAACGGGCCGGAGAGCTTCACCCCCGACAACAACTTCATCATGGGGCAGACCCCCGAGATCCCCAACATGTACGTGCTGGCCGGGTTCAACTCCACCGGAATCGCCTCGGCGGGCGGCGCGGGCCTGGCCCTGGCCGAGTGGATCATCGAAGGCGAGTGCACCCGCGACCTCTGGCCGGTCGACGTACGGCGCTTCGCGAAGTTCAACGGCAACGAGACCTGGCTGCGGGAGCGGACCAAGGAGACGCTGGGCCTGCACTACGCGATCCCCTGGCCCAACCGCGAACTGGAGACCGGCCGGCCGCTGCGCCGTTCCCCCGTCCACCACCTGCTGGAGGCCGCGGGCGCGGTCATGGGCAGCAGGATGGGCTGGGAGCGGCCGAACTGGTTCGCCCCCGAGGGGGTGTCCAAGGAGGTGGAGTACTCCTTCGGTCACCAGAACTGGCGCCCGCAGGTCAACGCGGAGGTCGAGGGGACCCGCAACGGGGTGGCCCTGCTCGACCAGACGGCGTTCTCGAAGTTCCTCATCAAGGGGCCCGACGCCGAGGAGACGCTCCAGTACCTGTGCACCGCCAACATGGCGGTCAAGCCGGGCACCACCGTCTACACCGGCATCCTCAACGACCGCGGCGGCTACGAGTCCGACGTGACGATCACCAGGCTCGCCCGTGACGAGTACCTGCTGGTGACCGGCTCGGCGCAGACCACCCGTGACCACCACTTCATCACCGTGAACCTGCCCGCGGGCTGCCGGACCCAGGTCGTCGACGTGACCTCGTCGTACGCGGTGCTCGGAATCATGGGACCGAAGTCTCGCGAACTGCTCAACCGGCTCACCAAGGCGGACCTGTCGAGCGAGCGGTTCCCCTTCTACACCAGCCAGGAGATCGAGCTGGGGCCGGTGCCCTGCCGCGCCACCCGGGTCAGCTACGTCGGTGAGCTGGGCTGGGAGCTCTACATCCCCACCGAGTACACGGTGACCGCCTACGAACACCTCACCGACGCCGGTGCGGACCTGGGCCTCCTGCCGATCGGCCACTACGCGATCGACGCGATGCGCATCGAGAAGGGCTACCGGGCCTGGGGCCGTGAGCTCACGCCCGACCGGACGCCGGTCGAGGCCGGCATGTCGTTCGCGTGCAAGCTCAACACCGACATCGCGTTCCGCGGACGTGAGGCCGTCGAGAAGCAGAAGCAGCACGGCGTCACCAGCCGCATGGTGTCGGTGACCGTCGACGACGCCGGAACGGCGCTGTGGGGAGGCGAGCTCATCCTCCGCAACGGCGAGCCGGCCGGGTTCGTCAGCTCGGCGGCCTTCGGGCCGACGCTGGGCAAGGGTGTCGGGCTGGCGTACATCGAGCGCGAGCACGACCTCGTCGACGCCGAGTACATCAACGCGGGGACCTACCAGCTGGACGTGGCCGGGGACATCCTCGAGGCGAGCGTGAGCCTGCGCGCCCCGTTCGACCCGACCGGTTCGAGGCTGAAGGCATGAGCCAGGAAGAGACGCACATGGAAAGCGGCAAGAAGTCCATCGTCATCACGCTGTCGTGCACCGACCGGCCCGGCATCGTGCACGCCGTCATCGACTTCTTCTTCCGGCGCGACTGCGACATCGCGGAGAGCCAGCAGTTCGGCGACCCGGACTCGGGACTGTTCTTCATGCGGGTCCACCTGCGGACCGGTCCGGCCACGCCGTCGGTCGCGGAGCTGGAGAACGAGTTCGGCCCGGTGGCCGAACGGTTCCAGATGCACTACAGAATCCACGACCTCGGCGTCAAGCCGCGGCTGCTGCTCATGGTCTCCAAGTTCGACCACTGCCTCAACGACCTGCTGTACCGCTGGCGGTCCGGGCAGTTGCCGGTCGAGATTCCGGCCATCGTGTCGAACCACCCCGACCTCGCGCCGCTCGCCGAATGGCACGGGATCCCGTTCCACCACGTGCCGGTCACCAAGGAGACCAAGCCCGCCGCCGAGCAGCGGCTGCTCGAACTGGTCGAGGAGAACCAGGTCGACCTGGTGGTGCTGGCCCGGTACATGCAGATCCTCTCCGAGGACCTGTGCAAGGAACTGGACGGGAGGGCGATCAACATCCACCACTCGTTCCTGCCGAGTTTCAAGGGGGCCAACCCCTACGGCCAGGCGCACGAGCGCGGTGTCAAGCTGGTCGGCGCGACCGCGCACTACGTGACCTCGGACCTCGACGAGGGCCCGATCATCGAGCAGGACGTCGCCCGGGTCGACCACTCGGCGTCGGTGGAGGACCTGGTCGCGCTGGGCAGGGAGACCGAGTGCCGCACCCTGGCCAGGGCCGTCCAGTGGCATGTGCAGCAGCGGGTGCTGCTCAACGGTCACCGTACGGTCGTCTTCACCTGACCGTCGCCGGAGTGCGCCGGGGCCCGGTCGGCGAAACCCAGGTCGGGGTCCCAGCGTAGGGAGACGTGGCCGCCGGGAGTGCGGACGCTCAGCCGTCCGCCGGACCGGGTGACCTCGGGGTCGGCGGTGCCGGGCACGATCAGGGTGAGTACCGACTCGGCGGGCGGGGACAGGACCGTCGTCGCCTCGGCCTGCCTGAGGTGGCCGAGGGCGATCGTCTCGGTCCGCACGGTCTGCCCGCCGAGCGGCCGGCCCGAGGGCGTCGCGAGTTGGAGCAGCGTCACCCACCACTCCCCGTCGGCCAGGACCACCTGGCCGTCACGGTTGGCGACCACCGTGAGCGAGGGGGCGAAGTGCCACAGGTTGCGCAGCGCCGACCCCGCCGGGACCGAGTCCAGCACGGCCATCAGGTCGGCGCCGTGGCCGACCAGGACCGACCGCGTACGGCCGACGCCGTACGCGGTGTCGGTGAACCGGTAGCACTGCCGCGCCTGGGTGACGGACGAGCCCACCAGGCGCGTCGCCGTCCCCTCGCGGAGGTCCGCGCCCACCACGACGGGCACGTTGTGCGCCTCGGGGGAGATCGTCCACCTCCGGTAGGCGGTCCGCTCGTAGGAGTGGAAACCCGCCTCCACCAGGATGTCCCGGCCGTGGGCGTGGTAGGTGACGCCCAGATGGTCCTCATGGCCGTGCAGCCGGCGGCCGGCACCGAACCTGATCGAATAAAAGGCCGACCTCGGGTCGTCCCATGCCGTCCTGCCGAAGACGTAACCGTCGTCGAACACCCGCACGGTGTCCTCCCCGTGCCGGAAACCGCTCGGGCGCGTGTCGGCCGGGCTGTCGCCGATCGGCACCAGGCGGCCGTCGGGCTGGGTGGCGTGGCTGACGTAGGTCTCCAGCGAGTCGCGCCGCGCGACGAGCCCCGCGGGGACCTCGGCCCCGGACGCCCTGATCGCCTCGATCGCGACGCCCAGCCGCCGGTGGACGTATATCCCGTACCGCGGAGCCTGCTCGTGCAGCACGCCCTGCGCGTCGATGGCGAGTTCCGCCGAGTCGGTCATCCGCCGGACGGCCAGGTCCTTCCACCGCTCCTGGCCGAGACGGCAGCCGACCGTCAGCAGCGCGATGTCCTGGTCCAGGCCGTGGTTGTGACCCCGCCGGTAGAGCGCGGGATCGGACAGGATCTCGGCGTGCTCGACCAGGCTCTCCGACAGCCAGTCGTCGCGCACGTGCGCGCTGAGGCAGACCAGGACCGGGGCGCGTAGCGCGACCGGGTGCTCGGCCCAGGCCCAGGGACTGATGCCGGTCGCGCCGCGGGGATTGGCGCGCGCCCAGTCCTCGGCGATCCGGGTGGCGCGGTCGAGGTACTCCGCCTCGCCGGAGCGCTCGTACTCGGCGATCAGCCCGCCCACCCACCGCAGCGCGTGCAGGTTCAGCGTCCAGGAGCGGTTCCGGTGCGGGTCGGTCCGCCAGTCGATGTCGGTGCCCAGGTCGACGGGGGGCAGGCCGACGAGCCTGACCAGGCCCGCCATGACCTCGGACACCTTGATCGCGGGAAACAGGTCGGCGGGGCAGATGACCGGTCCTTCGCTCGTCGCGAGCGAGGGCGCCTCGGGACGATTCCTGATCAGGTCGAGCGCCTTACGGGCATGCCAAAACAAGCGATTGCTCCAAACAGTGTCTCGGGCGGCCCACCCGCGCACCCGCGAAGGGGCGGCGAGGGCGAACGGGCCGTCAGCGTGCGGGGGCAGGTCCCCCGGGTGGGCTAGGGAAGTTCGGGAACGGCGGGCCGGTCATCGGTCCAGCCCGCCTCCAGGACCAGCTCGACCTCATCGCCCCTGACCCCCGGCCGGCCGGTGACCGTGGAGGAGAGCACCCGGGAGCTGTCCGGATCGATGATCAGTGTCCGCCGCACGGCCGCGCCGCTCCGCGCCCCGGGAGGCTGAACGGTGAAGGAGAACCCGGCCCCCACCCGGCCCCGCTCGTCCGTGGCGCTGCCCAGATACCGGATGTTCGGCAGCTCGGCCAGCGCACGGTAGGCGGCCGCGCGCACGTCCGGCGGCGACGGCTTGCTCCACAGCAGGCCGCTGAGCGCGTCCGCGACGACACCGTCGACGGTGCCGGCCGGAACGTCGCTCACCGCCTCGGTGACCCACTCCTTCAGCGCGGCGGGGGCGACCGGGAGCCTCTGGAGCTGCTCGAAGGTCATCTCATGACCGGCCATGCTGAAGGGCACCTTGCCGGTGATGGCCCGCAGCTCGCCCTTCTCCGGCGAGGTGGAGAGCACCTCTCCCTGGCTCGACCACTCGGTGGGGGAGCCGTCGCGACGCCAGGCCTCCTCGTCGGCCGCGCTTCCCGGGCGCGCCCCCAGCGCCCGGGAGGCGGACCAGACCCGGCCGTCCCTGGCGACCCACTGTTCGGTGAGCCGTGACTCCACCACCCAGTAACGGTTCGCCCCCCTGCCCAGCCGCTCCGGGTACGTCCGCCGGTGCAGTTTCCTGACGCGCCAGTAGGCGTTCGCCGCCGCGGGGTCCGACTCGGCGGTGGTCGCCGCCGCGAGCAGGACCGACCGCCCGGAGATCGTCGCGACCCGGTTCGGCGCCCCCGCCTCCCCGGTCATGCCGGGAACCGCGACCGCCACGGTCACCGCCGCTGTCACGGCGGCGGCCGCGAGGCCGGCCACGGCCGCGGTCCATGACAGCCGCCACCGTCGCCTCCTGGGCTCGTCGGTCAGCAACCCGCGCACCCTGGCCTTGAGGAGCGGATCGAGCCGCGGCTCGCCGTACAGCTCGCGGACCGTCTTCAGCTCATCCACGATCGGCCTCCTCGGACTCCAGCATCGGGTTGGTCTCGCCCAGCGTGGCGCGCAGCTTCCTCCTGGCCCGGTTCAGCCGTGACCCGACAGTCCCGTACGGGATGCCCAGGGCGGTGGCGACCTCCTCGTGGCTCAGCCCGGCCAGGGCGACGAGGAGCAGGACGTCGCGATCTCGCTGGTGTAGTCCGGCCAGGGCCGCCGCGAGACTCGGCCGCAGGCTTTCCGCGCTGACCCGCACGGCGACGTGCTCCTCGTGCCCCGGGGTGTCCGGGTCGGGGCCGTGGCGCCCGAGCGCGCGCAACGTTCGCACCTCGACGCGGCGGTGCCTGCCGATGAGATTGGTGGCGATGCCGTACAGCCAGGCCCGCACGCCGGCCCGCGACGGGTCGTACTGCGCCCGCTTGCGGAACGCGGTGAGGAACGTCTCCGCGACGATGTCCTCCGCGGCGTCGGCGCCGAGCCGCTGGGCGACGTAGCGATGGATCTCGCCGAAGTAGGTGTCGAAGATCGCGCTGAACCGCTCGGACTCGGCGAGGGAGAGCCGGACGACGTGGGCGTCCTCCGCCGGATGGGCGGCCCAGGACATCGCGGTCACGATGGTCTTCCCGTCATGTGCAATCCTTCGAACGCGAACGGCGGTCCCTCTCTATCGCCCGATCCGCCGATTCGCTTTCACGGTCGCGAAGCCCACCTAGCGCGCCGCCGGAACGCGGTGCCGGTGAACGTCCCCGGCCGGTCCGCTCCCGGCGCCCGCCGTGGGCCTCCTTTCCGGACTTCTCTCCGGTGTCCACGTGTCGCGCCCGGCGCGGTGAACCCCGCGGGCCGGACGCCGGATCCGCGTCGCGGTGCGCGGGGCAGGAGGTCCGCCGGACAGTGGAGCGACGATAGGCCATGAGGAGGACGACGCGCGCCGCGTCGTCGCCTAGCGTTCCCGGCCTCGCCCCGCCGGTCCAGACGCGGGCCGGAACGCAAGGGAAGATCTCATGCCGTCGCTCTCCAATCCACTCGGCTTCCGCAGATGGGCCGCGGGGGTGTGCCTCATCGTCGCGCCGCTCCTCTACATCGCGGGCGCCGTCGTCGACCCGGCCCTGCGGCAGGGCGGTGACACCACCGGCGTGTACGGCAGGTATCCGGAGCAGGTCTCGGTCAGCGCCTCGCTGCTGCACTGGAGCTGGGTGCTGATGATCCCGGGAATCATCGGGATGATCCACCTCATCCGGCACCGGGGAGTCGTCTTCGGCCATCTCGCCGGTGGTCTCGCGCTGCTCGGCGTGGTGAACTTCTCCGGGCTGATGCTCGGGGACTTCTTCTACTCCCGGCTCGAACGCGCCCTGCCGCCCGCCCAGGGCGAGATGCTCGCCGAGCAGGCGTTCGCCGACCCCGGTGCCACCTTCGGGTTCCAGATCCCGGGCTTCCTCGGGCTGCTCGGCCTGTTCCTGCTCGGACTGGCCCTGGCCTACGCCGGCCACGGGCCGTGGTGGGCGCCCTTCGCGATCATCGCGGGCGTCTTCGGAACCCTGGTCTTCCCGATCGGCACGGCCGTGGGCGGCCTGCTCTACCTGGCCGGTTCCGGGGTGATCGGGCTGCGGATGCTGCGGATGACCGACGCGGAGTGGGCCGGGCGGGAAGCGGATCAGCCGGTCGCCGCCGGGGTGCCCAGCGGGAACCGGGCGACCACCCGGTAACCGCCGCCGGGGACGGGACCGGCGGACAGCTCGCCGCCGTGCAACGCGGCCCGCTCGCGCATCCCGATCAGACCGTGCCCGCCAGGGCGCCGCCCGTCCGAGCGGCGCCCGCCTCCTGTGCCGTCGTCGGTGATCTCCACATCCAGCCCGGTCGGGCCGTGCGCGATGACGACGTCGGCACTGGCGGCGGGGGAGTGCTTCAGCACGTTGGTCAGAGCCTCCTGGATCACCCGGTAGACGGAGAGCGCGAGTCCCGGCGGCAGGGCACGCGGCTCGCCGGTGATCCGGAGGCGGACGTCCAACCCGGCCTCCCTGACCTGCGCGACCAGCTCGTCCAGCCGCTCCAGGCCCGGCTGGGAGGCGCCGGGGTCCGGATCGCCGGTCCTGCGGAGCACCCCCAGCATGAGCTGGAGCTCCTCGACCGCCTCGCGGCCGGCCTTCTCGACCCCGAGCAGCATGTCGCGCTCCCGCCTGTGCTCCTCGCCGAGCCGCATCCGCACCCCGCCGGTGTGCAGGGTCATCACGCTCACGTTGTGCGAGACGATGTCGTGGAGCTCCCTGGCGATCCGGGCCCGTTCCTCCGCCACCGCCTGCCGGGCCCGCTCCTCGCGCTCCACCTCAAGGCGGATGGCGCGTTCCGCCAGCCGCAACGTCCGGTCGATCTGGCGACGCAGCAGGATGCCGCTCCCGTACGCCACCCCCATGAAGACGGCGCTGATCATGAATTCGGCGAGGTCGTTGCGCTGGAACGTCTGCAGGCCGGCGTACGCCACCAGTACGCACGCCAGCCCCGCGAGCCCGCGGCGGCTCCGCAGCTCCGCGGCGCTGGCCACGGTGTGGACCAGGATGAGCGTCGAGTAGAAGTGCCAGGCGGCGTAGTAGCCGTCGCCCGCCACCGCCCGTACGGCCAGGCCGATCGAGATCAGTGCGAGGAGCAGGGCGGTGGGGAACCTGCGCCGGAGCAGCAGCAGCGTCCCGGCGACGACCGCCCCCACCGCCAGCGGCACCGGATCGCTGATCTGGCCGGGCTGGGAGCCCTGGCGGCCGAAGGACTCGACGAGGCCGGTGATCACCACGGCGAGGGAGAGAAGGAGATCCAGCCAGGTCGGCCGCCAGTCGCCGAGCGCTCTCCTCAGCACGACCGGTCCCGCTGTCCGGGCCGCACGACCCCGGCCTCGTAGGCGAACACGACGGCCTGGATCCGGTCGCGCAGGCCGAGCTTGTGCAGCACCCGGGCGACGTGGGTCCTGATGGTCGCGTCGCCCACCTGGAGCCTCCTGGCGATTTCGGGGTTGGACAGCCCCCGGGCGAGCAGACGCAACACCTCCAGCTCACGCGAGGTGAGCGTGGCCAGCTCGGGCGGTGCGACCGGCCTGTGGTGCGCGGTGAACGAGGCGATCACCCGCATGGCGGCCGCCGGGTCGATGAGCGCGTCGCCGGCCGCCGCCACCCGTACCGCCTCGATGAGCTGCTCGGGGGGCGAGGTCTTGAGCAGGAAGCCGTTCACTCCGGCGCGGAGTGAGGCGTGCAGGTTCTCGTCGGTGTCGAAGGTGGTCAGCATGACGATCCTGGGCGGATGCGGGTCCGAGAGCAGTCGCCGGGCGGCGCCCAGGCCGTCCAGCCGGGGCATCGCGATGTCCATCAGCAGCACGTCCGGTCGCAGTCGCCGGGTCACCGAGAGGGCTTCCAGCCCGTCGACGGCCTCCCCGACGACCTCGATGTCCGCGGCGCTCTCCGCGACGAATCGCAGCCCGGTGCGGATCATGGCCTGGTCGTCCGCGATGACCAGCCTGATCCTCGCGAGACCGTCCGTCCTACCAGGCATGCGTAGCAGGTTACCGAGATCGACCGCCTGCGGACCACCCCGGCCGGGGCGCCGTGGCCGACCGGGCATCCGCCGGGTGGCGGAGCGGGGGTCCGTCACACGGCGGACGGCCGGGTTCGACCTGATACCGGAGCCGAGACCGCGGCGGGCCGACGGCGCGCGGCGGCCACTCGCGGACCGCGCCGAAAGCCGGGTGGAACGGCACCGGCCCTGGTTTTCGGGACACCCGGTCGCCGCCCTGAGATTCATCTCAGATTCGATTGTTGTTCATTTAGGTGTTATGCCACGGTCCTTCTTATGATCAACCGCTATGAAGACTGACGCTGGGAACAATCTCCGCAACCGGCTGCTGGGCTCGACCGTGTCGCTGGGCCTGGGTGCCGGAGTCGTTGCCTGGCTCTCGCCGGAGGGAACGGGCGGGGCCGGTCCGGCGAAGGTCGTGGAAGGCGCCTCGGCCTCCGGGTACCGATCGGTGACCGAGGCGGTGGCGAACGCGCCCTGGTGGGCGAGCACGGCGATGGAGATCGCCACCGACGGCACCCTCGTGCTCCTCGGGCTGATCCTCGTCGGAGTGTGGTGGACCGCCCTGCGCCGGGGGGACGTACGTGGTGTCGCCGGAACCGTCATGATCGGCGTGGGCACCGTCGCCGCCTATGCGATCAGCGAGACGGTGAAGCTGATGGTGACCGAGGAACGCCCCTGCCGGGTGGTGCCGGGAGCCGCGGCGGCGATCGCGGAGTGCCCGGAGGTGGGGGACTGGTCGTTTCCCAGCAACCACGCCACCCTGGCCGCCGGGCTCGCGGTCGGGCTGGCCCTGCTCCGTCCCCGCCTCGCCGCGCTGACCCTGCCGCTGGCCGCGGTGGCGGCGCTGCTCCGGGTGATGGTGGGAGTCCACTACCCGCACGACGTGCTCGCCGGTGTGATTCTCGCCGCAGGCGTGGTGGTGGCGGTGCTGCTCGCGCTCACGCCGCCGGCGGTGCGGCTGGTGTCGCCGCTGGTCGAGCGCCTGGGCCGGAACGACTCCGACCCCGAGGGCCGGTACGGTCGCCGTCCGGTCGCCGCCGCGGGCCGGCACCGGGCCGGCCCCTCCCTCCAGCACGGGCGGCCGATGGGGGACCTGCCCGCCGAGCCGCATCACTTCGATCCTTTCCGGGCCGACCTGTCGCAGGCGTCGGACAACGGCCGGCACAGCGGACGCTTTTGATCCGAGGCCGAAGGAGCCGTTGCGCGACGTTGAACATCCGTTTCCGGGGGGCGCGAAAGGCCGGCACTACGCTGGGAACGGTGGTCGCGCGGGGATTCGCCGACCCCTCCCGCGCGCTCCCGCGCGGCGGGCGGACTCGAACCGAGTTCCGCGGGCGACCACACGGACCGACGGGGAAGGCTCCGATGGACGAGGCCGGGCTGCAGCGGCTCGTGGACCAGGTCGTGCTCGACATGGGGGCCGCGTTCGGAGCGGCGACGGTCGTGCTCGGAGACCGGCTGGGCCTGTGGAAGGCGATGGTGGGTGCGGGCCCGCTCAGCCCCGGTGACCTGGCCTGGCGCACCGGCACCAACGAGCGGCTCGTCGCCGAATGGCTCGCGGCCCAGGCATGTGCCGGATACGTCCGCTACCGGGACGGCACCTACACGCTGACCGACGAGCAGGCGAGGGTGTTCGCCGACGAGACCAGCCCGGTGTTCATGACCGGGCTCGCCGAACTGATCTCCTCCGTCTACCGCGACGAGGCCGGGATCGCGGCGGCCTACCGAGGTGCCGGGGAGCTGGCCTGGCCCGACCACGACCGGGCGCTGTTCAACGGCACCGAGCGGTTCTTCCGCCCCGGATACGCCGCCCACCTGCGAGACAGCTGGATTCCCGCACTCTCGGACGCCGAGGGGAAACTGACCGCCGGGACCCTGGTGGCGGATGTCGGCTGCGGGCACGGCGCCTCGACCATCGTGCTGGCGGAGGCGTACCCGAACTCGCGCTTCACCGGCTTCGACGCGCACCTGCCCTCGATCGTGCGGGCCCGCGAGCTGGCACTGCAGGCCGGGGTCACGGACCGGGTGAGCTTCGAGACGGCCTACGCCGACGACTACCCGGGGGCCGGCTACGGCCTGGTCTGCCTGTTCGACTGCCTGCACGACATGGGCGATCCCGTTGCCGCGCTGCGACACGTGCACTCCACCCTGACGCCCGACGGCACCGTGTTGCTGGTCGAGCCGTTCGCGCACGGGCGACTGCCGGACGACCTCAACCCGGTGGGCCGGCTCTTCTTCAACGCCTCGGCCACCATCTGCGTACCCAACGCGCTCGCCCAGGGCGGCACCGAGGCCCTGGGCGCGCAGGCCGGGCGGGAACGGCTCTTCGAGGTGGCCCGGCAGGCGGGTTTCACCCGGACCCGCCAGGCGACCGCCACCCCGTTCAACCTGGTACTGGAGCTGAAACCGTAGCGGGGTGCGTCATCGGCCGGACAAGTCGATGACCACGCCGCTCCGCTGTCCGCGACGGCATGGGAATCCGGGCCACCCCTTTCAGGGCGATCATGCGGTGGAGCCGGTCCCGCCCTGGCTGAAGTACCAGAGCCAGATGATGCACAGGTTGCTGACCGCGATGCGGCTTTGTTCCCTGCCGGCGAGGTCGCCCTGACGCAGGCTGTCCAGCAGGGCGCGGCCCAGCGCGTCGAGGCCGCGGCTGTCGGAGCCGGTGGCGGCGAGCGAGATGTCGAGCAGGTACCGGTTGTAGGCGGAGCCCAGGCCCATGTTCGCGCCCCTACGGTAGATCCACTCGCAGGACTGGCGCAGAGGCGTACGGTGGGTTGGAGCCGAGGCGGTGACCTCCGTGAACACCGGTGTGCCTTTGATCTGCGAGGGGGCCGTCACCCCGTTCACCTGAAGCCAGGTGTGCCCGCCCGCCAGGACGAGTACCAGGGTGACGGCCAGCACGCCCGCGGCCCCGAGCGCGGTCGCGCCCGATCGGCGAGCCGGCCGGAAGTCCTGGACGTCGGTTGCCCCACCCGCCGGGGCCCGCACGGGTTTCCGCCGGGTGGTGCGTAGCAGCGCACCGATGCCCGAGCCCGCCAGCGTGCCCACCGTCCCCGCGGTCAGAGCCATCGCGCCGTGCAGAAGGGCCAGCGCGCCCAGGTAACCGGCGAGCGAGTTCGGTGTGCACAGCGGAGCCGATCGGCCACAGAGGATGATCGTCGCTCTGACCGTGAACACCAGGGGCAGGGTCATCCCTACCAGGTAGGAGGTCAGCAGACCGTACACCGGGCCGAGTCCTGATCGGTTGGAGCGGCTGACCACCAGCGCGGTCGCGAATCCGGCGACCAGTGCCGAGGTTCCCGTCGCGATCACGGCCGACCACCCCTCGGCATGCGCCTCGCCCGCGAACGCGGGGGCGAGCGGCAGTAGGAGGCGAGTGAGCCAGGCATTCAGTCCCTCTGGCAGGAGGAGAGCGCCACCTGTCGTCAGTATCACCACGCAGCCGACAGGGACCACTACCGCGCCACGCGGAACCACGGAAAGGGGGTGCTTCTCCAGGGGCCGGCGGAGCCGTGCGGAAAGTGGCAGCAACAACGCCAGGACGAGCGCCATCAGCGTGCTGAGGTCCGCCAGGCCGCTGACCGTCTGGTAGACCAGCTGAAGGAACGGCAGGCTGATCTCGGCGGGCAGGCCACCGGCCGCCGCGTACCAGTTCGCGAACAGCGTGCCGAACAGCAGGCCGCCCACCGGGACGGCTGCGGCCAGTGGTAGCCGGGGCCGTGCGGAGACGCCGAGCCAGGCGGTCGCGGTGACGGCGTTCCATCGGCAGAACGCGATACAGATCACCATCAGCAGGAGCGCCGCCACCACTCCCAGGCGGATGTCTCTGACCAGCAGTTGGGCGAGGTTGCCGTCGATGGTGAACAGCAGGCTCAGCAGCCCGATGTACAGCCCGGCCGCCAGAGCCATGCCCGAACCGATCCCGCCGGGCACCGGGAGTCCCGACTCCCGAGCTCGCAGGACGCCCCGCCAGAGGGAGGTTCCCGCCACCGCCGCGACCAGCGGCCCCTGGATCGTTCCAGCCAGCAGATACGCGTTGCGCCCCTCGTCACCGAGCAGATCCGTCGCGAAGACGGTCAGGTAGGGAAAGGTCAGCGCCGAGGTGACCCCGGTCAGAAACATGTCCAGGAGGTTGGGGCGCAGCAACCAGGCCGGATCGTCGACCACGCGTTTCCTGGACTGGACGGTGGGGTGCCACAGGAGCGTCCGTCGCCACGATCGGACCCACCGGGAATCCGCTCTCGCCAGGTCGACGGCATTGGGTGGGAAGGCGGGATCTTCGGCTGCCAGGTTGGCCTCGGCCGCTCGAACATCGGCATAGTGCTCGCGCACCCTGGCGATGGCGACCGTGGTCAGGAAGGCGATGGTCAGGGTCAGCAGCAGTGGGATCGCGCGTCCCGGTAGCTCACGGAGCGGCCCGGTCATGACGAACACCAACATCACGGTCACCGCGAGTGCGAATGTCCACCAACTGGCCAGGGTCAGGCCGGTGATGTTCAGGTCGCGGTTGCGGACATGGGCGAGCTCGTGGCGCATCACCGCGTTGAGTTCCGGCTCCGACTCCGGATACCTGCGGATGAGCCCGAAGCTGAGCCGTACCCGGCGCGAGCCGAACCGGCCGAAGGCGCGCCCGCTGTCCCCGTCGTCATGAGGGTTGACGAGTATCGTGACGCGGCCCTGGAGCCCGGCCTCGGCGATCAGCCGCTCGACCCTTGCCGAGGCTTCCGGATAGGCGGCGACGGGCAGTGGCAACAGGTGCTGCCTGCGGGAGGTGATCGCGGGCGCGGCATTGTGCAGCAGAACCACGACCAGCAGGAAGAGCGCGATGACCACCACGTCGAACAGCGCGTTCCAGAGATGAGCGTCCCTGTCACACGTCAGGTAGGTGGAGACCACCTGGGCGGCCCGGCCGGTCACGGCCTGCCGATCCGCCGCGACGGCGCACTCCAACTGCATCGGGCCTATTCGGCTGACGGGACTGGCGAGGTAGATGGCGGTTAACGCCGAAAGTCCGATCAGCAGGACGAAACGGGTGGTGGTAGCCGTGGGCAGCGTGAAAGGAGTCGCTGTCACTTCGGGTGTTTCCAGCCCTTGACGATGGTTTCGGCGAGTCGGACGGCATTCTCGGGGGTTACCCCATGTTCGGCCGCCGCCTGGATGGCCAGCTCGCGCAGGCGCTCCTCGTCGTCGGCGGCGGGAAGCTCGGTGTCCGTCCCTTCCTTGGCGAACCGGCCTTTCAGGGCCGACCATGCCGACTGCCCGGCCGCCTTGGTCAGGTCCTTGCCCACATCCGTGATCACGGCCATGGCCAGGGTGGTGAGAAACGGAACGGCGACCGACCATCCCGAGGCGTTGGGCTCGTTGGACGGTTTCCCCGCACGCCGGGCGGCCTTTGGATTGTCCAGGTACGCCTGGGACAGGAAATCAAAGTCCTTGAGCTCGCCGGGAGCGAGTTCGGCGACGACGTCACGGGCCAGCTCAACGACGGTCTGTGGCACGATGCCTCCACACTGAAAGTGATCTGGGCCCCGATGTCACGAATTCTAGCCAGCCATGGATCGTTTTTCAGGCGGCAATACATGCCACAAATGAATTGACGCTGAAATATCCTATTTTGGGATTCAATGCACTTTATGTGTACTGATGGCGTTCCTGTCGTAGCGATGCTGGAACCGGCGGCCCGCCCTCGTCGTGGAGATCGAGTGCTCCCGAGGCTCGGCCAGGCCGCCCGATGGACTGGTGACAGCCTCCGGCCGGCCAGACATCTCGTGTCTCTTCCGCCGGTCCCGCGGATCAGGACACCCGGGACGGGCTGGCGGTCCAGGTGTCGCAGGCGGCGGGGGAGAGCGCGCGGTAGCCGCGTTCGAACCAGCGGACCCGGTTGGCGCCGCTGCCGTGGGTGCGGCGCTCGCCCTCGTCACCGCTGGCGCGGAGCTTCTCGGACAGTGCCTTCCAGTCCTGATCGGTACGGGGCAGCGAGTCCCGTACGCTGCCCAGGAACACCCCCGACAGGCAGTCGGCCTGGAGTTCGTAGCGGCGGCCGAGTTCGGCCTGGCGGGTGTGGTCGGAGCGGACGCGCCTCTCGTAGTGGTCCCTGACGCCGGTGAGGCTCTGCAGGTGGTGGCCGTACTCGTGGGCCGCCACCTTGAAGGGGTACAGATCGGTGCGGTCCTCGATCCAGGAATCGGTGAGCGGGAACACCAGCGTGGCCCGTTTCGTGCAGTAGAAGGCGTCCGCGCCTTGGGGCCAGGGTATGCCGCAGACGCGCCGCGCGGGTTCGGGGTAGAGGCGGACCGTGGGCGCGCGGAACCGCAGCCCGGACCGAGCGAAATGGGCGGACCACGAGGTGTTCAGACACTTCATGACCGCGGTGAGGTACTCGCCCGGCTGTGGGATGCCTCTGTCGATGAGCGGCGGCTCCGGGCACGAGGTGGCCGCCAGCCTGCCGGACTTCAGCAACGAGGGCTTGGGCGCGGCGGCCTGCGCGACTCCGGCGGGCAGGACGGCAAGACACGCGGCGACCAGCGGGACCCAACGCCGGAGAGGTCGCCGGGAACCGGCGCGGAACGGGAGGAGGCGCATGACCGGACAGCTTAGAACTCCCGGCGCCTCTGCCACGCACCCGGCTCGCGCCGGCCCGGGTGGCGATCGGCGGATCAGCGTGTCGGGGCGCCGTCCCACCCTCGCGCCGCCGGGCCCGCGTCATCCGCGGCCTGGCGGGCGTTCCCCGGCGGCACGCCGAAGGTCCGTTTGAACGCCCGGCAGAACGCCGCCTCGGACTGGTAGCCGAAGCGGCGGGCGACCGCCGAGAGCGGCTCCGGTGTCCGTCGAAGGTGCATGCGGGCCAGCTGCATGCGCCAGTGGGTGAGATAGCGCATGGCGGATTCACCGACCAGGTCGGTGAAGCGCGCCGAGAAGGCCGAGCGGGACATGCCGACCTCCTGCGCGAGCGCGGCGACGCTCCACTGCCGTTCGGGCGCGCGGTGGATCAACGTGAGCGCCCGCCCCACCTGCTCGTCGCGCAGGGCGGCCAGCCAGCCCTGATTCGCCTCGGGCGCCGAGTCGAGCCAGGAACGGATCGCCTGGATGACGAGGATGTCGGCGAGCCGGGTGATGACGGTCTCGCCGCCTGGTCGCAGGGCGAGAGCCTCGCGGGAGATGAGCCGGAGCGTGCTGTTGAGCCAGTTGGCGGCGTCGTCGTCCCAGGCGTCGATGTGCAGCACCTCGGGAAGTTGCGCGACGAGACGCTGGGCCGCCACATGGTCGAAGCGCACGACACCGTAGGTGGCGTGCGTGAGGTCCCCGCCGCCACCGTGACGCATGATCTCGTAACACTCGCTGACCTGCTCGACCGGTATGTCGAAGAGCGGTTCGGTATCGGCGTCGGGACCGCTCCGCAACCGGTGCGGGGTGCCGTGCGGGATCAGGGTGAGACTGCCCTGCCGGAGCAGGAGCGGTCCGGCTCCGTCGATCTCCAGCAGGCAGCGGCCCGCGGTGACGACCAGCAACGTCATCGACCCGTCGAGCGCCGGTACGTCGACCCCCCACGGCGCGGTGAGTTCGGCACGGCAGTAGAGGGTGCCGGTCAGCCGGAGCAGGTGCAGGGTCTCGCCCAGCAGGTCGGCGGGCGCGGGGAACGGGCGAGGGGCACTCGGCATGGCCGTCATGGTGTCACCGCTCTCGGCCAACCGTCCACGAAGATAGACGAGCTGCAAAGAAAAGCGGACTTTTTTCCATTGTTAGTCCAGAGATGCCGCACAAGACTGGACTCATCGGCAACCAAAGGAGCATCAGGAGCATGCGGCGACCCCACACCCTCGTCATCGGCTCGACCGGCAAGACCGGCCGGCGAATCGTGCAACGGCTCGCCGAGCGCGGCCACCCGGTCAGGGGCGGCTCGCGCCACCTCGACCCGCCCTTCGACTGGGAGCGGCCCGACACCTGGCCCCAGGCGCTGCGCGGCGCCGAATCCGTCTACGTCTCCTACTTCCCCGACCTCGCCGCGCCCGGCGCACCGGCCGCGATCGAGGAGCTGACCGCGTGCGCGGCCGACGCGGGCGCCCAGCGGCTGGTGCTGCTCTCCGGCAGGGGCGAGCCCAACGCGCAGCGCTGCGAGCGGATCGTCGGCGAGTCCGGCCTGAACCACACGCTCATCCGGACGAGCTGGTTCTCGCAGAACTTCAGTGAGGGCCACCTGCGGGATTCGGTGCTCGGCGGCGTGATCGCGCTGCCGGCCGGCGAGGTCGCGGAACCGTTCGTCGACGTCGACGACATCGCCGACGTCGCGGTCGCCGCCCTCACCGACGACCGCCACTCTGGACGGCTCTACGAGCTCACCGGGCCGCGCCTGCTGACCTTCCACGAGGCCGCGGCCGAGATCGCGAAGGCCGCGGACCGGCAGGTCGAGTACGTCGCCATCTCATCGGAGGTGTTTCACGCCACCCTGGAGCGGAGCGTCGGTCTCGGCTACGCCGACCTGCTCACGGACCTGTGCGAAGAGGTGTTCGACGGACGCAACGCCTCGACGGCCCACGGCGTGCGAGAGGCACTCGGCCGCGAGCCCCGCGACTTCGCCGACTTCTGCCGTACGGCCGCGGCTTCCGGGGCGTGGAGATGACGAGCCCGCCGTACCCGCCGGAGGGAGCGGTGAAGACGCGGAACGCGAGACCGGTGAGACTCATCCTGCTGGTGTCCGGTGTGGTGGCGGTCGGGATCGGCGCGGCGACGCTGTTCGCGCCCGCGGCCTTCCACGGCGCCAACGGCATCGAACTCGGGAGCGACGCCGGCCTGCTCAGCGAGACCCGGGCCGCGGGCGGCGCGCTGCTGGCGGCCGGTGCGCTGATCCTGCTCGGCGCGTTCGTCGCGCGGCTGGCCTTCACCGCCACGGTCGTCGGTGCCGCGACCTACCTCGCCTACGGCCTGTCCCGCCTGCTGAGCATCGCACTGGACGGGATACCGGCGAGCGGGCTGGTGCTCGCGGCCGCGCTGGAGCTGATCATCGGGCTGGCCTGCGCCTTCGCCCTGGTGCGGGATCGCCGCCAGGGCGGGCGAGAGACCCCGGCTTGAGCGGTCAGTGGCGGGACAGGGCGCGGGTGATGCCGGTGGCGATGGTGGTGACCAGCACCCAGCCCGCGATCACCAGCCCGTAGGCGACCCACTGGCCGCCGCCGGCGGGCTGGTACGCCTTCTCCTGCCCGAAGTCGATGATCGGAAGCAGCAGATCCAGCGCGTAGAACAGCGCGTTGAAAGCGGGACCCTTGCCGGGTTCGGCACGGGGCGGGTTGTGCACGGCGAACACGACGGCACCGGTGACGAGCAGGGCCAGAAACCACAGGGCGGCGCGGACGGGGCGGTAACCGTACCCGACCGTGACGTCCTGCAGCCACCCCCAGGCCCGCGCGTACAACGGGAGCGCGGCGCGCTGCCGCCGCTGCTTGACCAGCAGCACGGTACGGGCGTCGACGTCCTGCCCCAGCCGCCGGTAGGTGGCGGCGAGCTGCTCGTACGGCTGCGGCACGTACCCGTCGGGATCGTCCCGCAGCCAGGCCAGGCGCCGGGCGGCGGGCAGCCTCGGATCCAGGGCCTCGTAGCCGAGGCCGTCCTGGCGGCGCGGCGACCAGGTGGCGGGGTCGTCGCGGATGACCCCGATCTGGGCGTGCCGCAGGTCGACGACGCCCTCGGGCGCCAGCTTGGGGCGCAGGTACAGCTCGCGGGCCTGCAACTGCCAGGCGGCCAGGGCGCGGCCGCCCGGCGCGGACAGGGTCGCGTCGTTGAGATACAGGTGCCTGCCGACGTGGGTTCCGATCAGGGTGAGCTCGCCTTCGGCGACGAAGCCGCGCCCGCACTCCAGGCCGCCGCCGATGCTCGCCCCGGCGAGGTCGAGCGCCCGGCCACCCGGGTTGCTCAGCCGGGCGCCGCTGAAGTCGGCGGACGTCCCGACGCGCGCGTCGGCGAGACGGACCGCACCGTCGGCCCGGAACCCCTTGGTGCACGACAGCCCGCCGCCGACGTTCACCCCGTCGGCGTCGAGCACGACCTCGCCGGGCGCGGACAGGTTCGTGCCGGTCAGGTTCAGCGACCCCGAGATGCGCGCCTGGGAGAGATCCACCCGCCCCTCGGTGCTGAGCTCCTCCGCGTCGAAGCTCCCCTCGACCTGTAGCTCCGCGGCCTGGAGCGCGTCACCGCCGGGACGGATCAGGCGGGCGCCGCTCAGGTTGAGCTCCCGGTCGACCCGCGAGTTGGCCAGCCGTACGGTGCCCGTCGCGGTGAACTCGGCGCCCAGGTACAGGCCGCCTTCGGCGGTGACCCGGGAACCGCGGAAGGCCATCTGACCGGGATGGTCGATCGTGGTTCCGGTGAAGCCGAACGGCCCGCTCACCCGGGCGTTGCGCAGGCTGACCATCCCGGTGACCGTCATCCACCGGCAGAGGACGTTGCCGTCGGCGATCAGTCCGTCCAGGTTCAGTGCGCTCCGGCCGGAGGCCGCCAGACGGGCATGATCCAGAATCACGGTGCCGCTCACCTTGACGTTGGAGAACCCGACCTGGTCCGTGGCGTCGAGCCCGATCGCGGCGATGCCCCGCCCTGCCTGGAGCCGGTCGCAGTCGATGGCCGTGCTCCGCGCGTGGCTCAGCATGAGGCTTCCGGCGAGCTGGGCTCCGCGCAGTTCCACCGGGCCGGTGAACACGCATCCCTCCAGCAGCAGATGCCCGTCGATCTGCGCGTTGGAACCGTACAGGCCCGGAAGGTGGGAGCCGTTGAAGCTCAGCTGCGGGCAGCGAGTCCAGTGCAGGCTGGGTTTCTCCACGAAGAAACAGGACAGGAACCGGGCGGAGTGGCGGAGGGTGGAGTAGGCCAGGTTCACCCACTCGGTGATCCGGGCCCCCTTGATCCGGAGCGCCGGGATCCGGTGCGACCGGGGCGGCTCCTCGCTCATCAGCAGGACGGCGATCACCCTGGCCCGGATCGTCCGCCCCTCGTCCCAGGCCGCCCCCGCCGCCGGGTCGTCCTCCTCCGGTCTCCCGGTACTGAAGTCGACCTCCTCCCCAAGCGGAAACGCCTCCCACACCCGGCGCTCAGCATCGGACAAGTCCTCGACCCGCACATCGCCCCCTTTACGCAAACACTGCCATCTTTTGATCGTTTGCGTCCAGAGAGTCGAGGCAGGACGCGCGCCGGCTCGTGCGGCCGGGAGAACATCGGCCAGTGGCCGGTGTTCATCTCGACCAGCCGCCAGTGCTCGCCGTTCAGCAGCCTGGCCACTCGGGCGGCCCACCTGGTAACGGGTGTTCGCGGTCACGTTGGACGCGGCAGGGGTGCCCGGGATGCCCGGCACGGTGGTGTCGGCGGAGGCGCCGACGGGCGGGGTCTGCTTGATATGAAATATCCAGATGGTGGCGGTTTTGCTGTCGGAGGAAACGGGGCCGCCCGAGGCGGGGGAGGCGGATGATCCTCTATCCAGGGCCTTCGCTCACGGGCAGTCGAACTCTTCGTTGGCCGTGAACCAGATCTTCTGGTTCTTCCCGTTCGGGAGCAGGCCACACGCCAGCCTCTGCTGCTGCGTGCCGTCCGGCAGCGGTTCGAGAACGTAGATGGGCCTGTTCGGCGGGTACTTGTTGCCGCTGTCGAGGTTGAGGGTTCCGGTCGCGCCCAGATGTCCTTCGATGCCGGGGTCGTTGAGCCTGGCCTGCACCTCATGGGACTCGACCGTCTTCGGGCTCCCCAGATAAACCGCGTCGACGGCCTCGGACATGACGTTGAGCGCGTCATAACCACCGGCGGCATCACTGTCCGGGGTAATTTTCAACTTATTGAACACATTGCCGAAATTTTCTATGAATTTTTGGGAGGAGAAGGGCAGTGGTGTCGTTTCCAAGTCCAGGAAACCCGTGTAGAAAAGCCTGACGAAGGGGTAGTTCTTTTTCAGGATGTGAGGTTCCTCGATGAAGTCCTTCGGCATGGTCTCCGACAGAATGTTGAGCGGCGGGACGATTCCCCCGGTCTCGCACTCGCTGGACCTCTGCAGGGCGGCGAACAGATTCGGTATCAACGCGGACCGGCCCGTGTAGACGACCAGCCCCTGCGGCTTCTCCGCCGCCCGGCAGATTCTCGCGGCCACATCGCCCGGCTGCTGTTTGGGGTCGTTCTCGTCGTAGGCGACGTGTTCGACCGCGCCCGGACCGTACTGTTCCGTGAATTTCTCCATGAGGTCGACACTGAAGGATTCGTCCGCGGGGTCGTAGACGACAACGGCCTTCCGATAGCCGTCGGCGTTCTGCGAGGTGTGGGAGGGAACCCGGATCTGGTCGGAGTGCCGGGAGAACTCGACCATGATCTGCGCGATCCGGCTGTTCGGCGGAGAGACCTGAAAGTAGTTGCGTGACTTGTGGTCTTCGACCATGTTGCTTCCGGTGACGGAACTGGCTATCACCGGGATGTCCTCGGCGCCCAGTTCCCTGACCGCGGCGAGGGACTCCTCGCGGCTCTGAGTGATGCCGACGACGCCCACGATCCGGTCTTCGGCCGCACGACCGATGATCTTTGCGGCGACGTTCGGATCATCGGGACTGTCCGGTCTCAGTGCCCCGTACGCGAAACGTTCGCCGGGGTTGGCGATGAGCAACTTGAGTTGCATCCGGCTCTGCAGGCCCGCCTGCTTCTTCTGCGTGTTCAACCAGTTCTGTGCGGCGATCACCCCGCGCAGGGTCTGCAGGCCGTTGGGGGGAAGGTTGCCCGCTCTGGCGCTGAGCGGGGCGAAGAAGACCACGGAGCGGTAGGGGAGGTCGGGGTCCAGGCGCCTGTTCTGCTCATCGACGATCTTCTCCAGCGCGCGTAGTTCCTCATCCCGGCCCGGAGCGGCGAGACTGCACTCCTGGCCGTCGGTGACCCCCACGATCTCGCCGGTCTCCACCCGCTCGCACGAGTTCTGCTGCCAAGGCCGGAGGTAGTACAGGGTCGTTCCCGCGACGAGCACCAGCACCAGCGGCAGCAGGGCCGGACGTACGTAGTCCGCGAAGCTGTTCGGCCGCACCATGACCCGGGACGGAGGCGCCAGAGCGTTCGCGGCCGCACCGTCGTCGTCCTCCGGCGAGAGCGTCACCACGTAGACGCCCTCGGTCACCGGGCCCTGCGGCTCGGACCGGTAGAGATCGCCGACCAGGTCCGCGACGGCGGACGGGTGCTGCGGGTCGGAGCCGACCGGAACGGCGTAGGACGGCACCGGGCCGGTCAGGGCGCCCAGGATCATCAGGGGCGCGGAGTCCTGGGCCCTGACCACGTGGGCATAGGTGTCGAGGAATTGGCGGCCGGGGGTGCCCGGGGCGCCGACCTCGCGGAGCAGGACCACGAACGACCACTGCCGCCGCAGGCGATAGATCCACAGCCGCGAGGGCCGGGAGGCCCTCTCAAGATCACGGAGCAGGGCCATCACCAGGATCCGCTGGGTCAGCACCGGGTCCTGCCGGTACCGGCCCTCGGCGGAGAGATCCAGGGCCGCCGTCAGGAAGTCCCCGCCGGCGCCGGGTATCTGAGGCCCCACCCAGCGCAGGCCACGACTGCCCCGGAGCCAGAGGCCGTAGATCCACGCGGGTAAGCCGAACACGAAGAAGCTGAAGACGGTGCGGACCAGGCCGACCAGGCCCTCCTGGCCCAGGGTCCCGGCCAGTTGTGCCAGGGTCGCCAGCCATTTCCTCCGGCGGATGAGCTCCAGATAGAGGCCGTCGCGGAGCTGACCGCGCTTCGCGCCGATCGTGCCGTCCCCCGCCGACGTCCGCAGTACCGCCCGGCAGGTGTGGAACCGTGGCAGCTTGAGCTCACCGCCGTTTCCCCGGGGAAGATTGCGCGCCAACTGGTGGACGAGGTCGTCGAGTAGGTCGATATGCGGCTCGGCGTCCCGCAGGCGGGTGTCGTCGATGAGGGCGTACGGGACGAGGGCTCGCCTCGCGCCGTCGCGGGTCTCGCAGAGCCGCTCCTGGTAGTCGACGATCGCCCGCACGGCCGCGTCGTCCGCGGGGTCGGCCTCGATCTCACGCCTGAGCAGGATCACCGGCAGCCTCCGATTATCGGGCCGGTGGCCCGCGAAGGTGTCGAATTTGCCGATCAGGTAGTGGATCCCCAGCGGGAGCGCCACATCCGTCTCCTTTGATGAAACCTGTCCCTTGGGATATATCAATGGATCGAGTCAAACCGTACTTGAGTCCCCCGGGTAATGGTGTCAATTTTCAATTGAACTAACAACATGTAGTTTCTCCGCAGATTTACGGCTTCGTATGATGCTAGTAGTTGGGGTATTTTTCCTAGAAAGTGGTATCTCATACCACGACGTCCTGTCGTACCGAATCCGAAGGCCCAACGTGACCCGTGATCACGCTTCTGGCCTGCGGCGACAGACGCCCCTGGGCAATGGAGAGCTGACAGGGGGCGGTCCCTTTCGCGGTCACTGCCGGGCCAGGGCGCGGGAGATGGCGATGGTGGCGAACAGCACCCAGCCCGCGATCAATCGCCGGACGAACCCCCGCCTGTCCTGCTGCGCTGGGGGGATCAGCTCGACGTGCGGCCGGTCTACCTCTCCACCGACCTGGACGGCGTGAGTGATCAGCGGGTGGCGTCGTACGTTGCCAAGTACGCGACCAAGAGGGCCGAATCCGCGGGAACGGTGGACCGTCGCATCCGTGACGCCGGAGAGGTCGCCCGGCTGGCCGTGACCGAACACGCCCGGCGCATGATCTTCACCTGCTTCGCCCTGAACCGCCTGCCTCAATACCGGCTGCTCCCGCTGCGGCAGTGGGCTCACATGCTGGGCTGCCCGTGGCCACTTTTCCACGAAGTCGCGCTACTACTCCACGACTCTCGGCGACCGACGCCGGACCCGTGCCGACTACCGCGCCGCGCAAGCCCGGATGCTCCTCGGCCTGCCCGACCCCGTCGAAGGGAACACGCTCACCCTGTCGGAGTGGCGTTACGCCGGAAGCAGCCACCGGAACGGCGAACCCTTCTGGGCTGAACTGGCTCGGCAACGCATCGCCACTGCCCGCATGACCGCTCGTGAACGGGCGGAATCATCTGCTTCGACTTTCAACGTGATCCCGTCACGCGGAGGGCGGCGCTTCGGGAGAAAGCATGGATTGCAGGTGTTCGCGCGCCTGCCGTATCTCCGGGGTGGCGTTCCATTTGAGGGATGCTCGGAGTATTTCGTGGACCCGTTTGTTGACTCTGGCCGAAGCGATGAACGGGAGTGATCGAGCCAGCTCGTTCATTCGGTCGGCTGCGAAAGACGGGTCGGAGGCTCTTAGAGCCGTTTGGATCTGCCGTCCCAGATATTGAGCCCTAAAGAGCGGCGACCACTGCCCGATCGTGCTGGCCGCTTCGTTGAGCAGCGTTCCGGCTTCCTGGTATTCACGAAGGTGGCTCAGTCCTATACCGACATCGCCCGACAAGGCGGCTTCTCCGAAGGGGGAAAGCCCACCGACGTTGAGCGCGCGATTAAGCGCGTCTCGGGACGCTGCTCCCTGCTCGGGTATGAGCGCCAGAGAACGCCCAAGCCTCATGTTCAAGGAGGCTTGCTGACTGCTGGTGATGTCCGGGACCTGTAGTCCTCGCTGAGCGTAGGTGACTCCTCGGGCGTGATCGCCTCGGTAGAGACTGACCCGGCTCAGGCTGTCGTACGCGCGGGCCTGGCTCTTGAAGTCCTGGGCTCGCAGTGCGAGGTCAAGCGCGATTCCGCCGGTCCGGTCGGCTTGGGCCAGCTTCCCGGCGTCATACAGAACGAGGGTGACCTGGTACATAAGCTCGGAAACCGCTTTTTGCAGGGACCGCTCGTTGACGTTTTTCAATACCCGATCGACGTGCTGCATGTGGCTTGACGCACGCGACATAAGCGGAATTCCGCCAAGCTCATACCGGCTGCGAGCAAGTGACGTGGCCAACGCATTCACATAGTTGGCGTCCTGGTAGGAATTCGCGCCGGTAGAGGGAACGAAGATAACGGATGCGGCAGCTGCCAGAAATTCCCTGCGTTCCACAGACTCCTCCACTTTGGGTGATATGCGTATTTCCCGGCCTACGCGTGCCAGTAGGCTGACGGCCTTGGCCATGCCGGTGTCCTTCTGACCTCGGGACACCTCGGAGACCCATGCCTGGGAAACGCCCAGTTCACGGGCGAGATCGGTCTGGGTCCATCCTCTTTGCTCCATGATCGCTTTAAGGGCTTCTGGGAAATTCCGCACATCCACCGAATGAGCGTATCGTTGTGAGCGATCTTTCCCTAGTGCTCCTATCGCTGTAAGCGATGCCCCCGCTGGTGCTCTCAAAAACAGGTCTGAACCATGAGGCTCCCAAAGAGCGCACGCCTGTGAGAGGAAAGCCGGGTGTTATGAGAGTGACGAAAGCCGAAACAGAGGGGCAGAACGAAAACCAGCGTGGCGATGAGTACGGCGAGACGATCACCGACGCCACAGCGGAAAGCCAGGACGAGGCTTTGGCCGTCGTGCAACGGCTTCTCACCGAGCGGGGCATCCGTTCCCACCGCCACAACACGATCAGCCTCGGGCTCTACGGCAGCCACCTGGACCTCCCCACCTGGCCTAACCGGCCTGACTCCCGGACATGGATGAAGCGGCATCCGCCCGAACTGGCGGTGATCGGTCCTCAGGGCTGGCGCGATGCCACGGTGACCGTGGGCTCTCGCTCGGGCTGCTACCTGGTGTCCATCCGCAACGGTCCTGATCTTCAGGCTGTCGGGCAGGAACAGCCGGAAAAGGTGGTTGACCTGATCCTGGCCGCTCGTGGGACGTGATCGTGTACGGCTGGGTCATCCTGGGCGATGCGGCCACGAAGCGAGTCAACGGCCAAGAGATCATCATCACTGCTGGGAAGTCGGGTGACCTCGGGGCGGCCATCAGGGCTTGGGAGGACGGCGAACGTCACCGGATGGTTTACGAACTGGGAAACCTCGGCCGCCTGGTCGATGATGCGATGACCCGCCTACAGCTCCGACAGTCACAAAAGCGCACAGTGAAAACCGCTGACGTCAACTCCTGCGAACCATGCGCGGGAGCGGAGACGGCCGGCGCCAATGCGAAGCACCCCAAAGGGGCCGCGTAGCGGTTGGGGCCGGTGGTCGCAGCGGGCGCAACTTCCAAGCTGACCTGGGATGAATCCTGATCAGCCTGGGCAGCTGCATATCCGGGACCGTTGAACGTGGGCGGCCGATGGGGTGAGGCAAGACGGGGAATTAGTAGTTGCTGTTCACGTCGCCATGGTCACCCGGTGGCAAGCCCCGACGAAGGAGGGGCGCGGCAGTCGATCGCCCCGACTCTCGTCGATGGGATCCGGAGTCGGCGATCGTCAGGGCTCAACCCATTCGATCGTCTTTGGATAGGAGCCGGACGAATGATCTTTTAAGCGTGTAAATCCTGCGATGCTATAAATTACACATGCATAGATCGCTGGCAGGCGTGGTGGTGCTCACAGGAATGTTGCTCGCCCTCGTAGGCGCAACCATGGCGGTGCTGTTTGGAGTCGGCGCGTCATCGAGGGTTGTGGATCCCCTGTCCTCGCCACCGACTTCGGTCGCGAATACGGGTGCGGTGACAGAGATCCTGGACGATAACGCGGATGAAGATGAGGAAGAACCTGAGAAGCGCCTGGCCGCCGGGAGGGCGTGGCCGCTCAAGATAAGCCAAGCCACCCGCGACAAGTTGGCCACCGCGAGCCGCACCGCCGCTGGCCCCTCCGCAAAGTCTGCCAGGGTGGCCACCGGGGGAGTTGTCTACTACGGCGTGGTCTACGGCGAAAGCGAGGAGACCGACACCTACTACGTGGTCGCGTCGCTGAGCGAACTGCACTTCTGGGCACGTGAGGGCCGCGGCGAGTGGCGCTTCCGAGGTGACTACAACGCGCGGGTCTGCGCGCCGCCCGTACCCACCTCGTTGTATGCCGCGTGGGGATTGAATTTTTCGACACGGGCCCCGGGTGAATATGAACTTTGCCGCGAATGATGCAGACAGCGCAAGCCCTGTCCTTCTAGCCGCTAGAGGCTGGTCAGAGCGCCCTGTGAGCTTTTAGGGCTAGCTATGTCGGTAAGTTCAAGCGCTGGATGTTCGTGATCGCCAGAGCTGGCGCAATGTGAAGCGTTCCGTGGGAGCCGCGTAGCGGTTGGTCCGGTCAGTCGCAGCTCGATCCGTGGGCGGCGGTGCGATCCCACTGCGGCGGTCGATGGTCGAGTGTGGCGACCCGGCGGTGCGGTGGGCGGCGGGGTCCGGCCGTTCGCGCCGGGCGGGCGCGGGTTGATCATCTCCAGTGCCGGGACGTCCTGGACGTCGTGGGCCATCGCGAAGTACCGGTCCAGGCCGGTCAGGTGCCGGTAACGGTCGGGCACCGCGTCGACCAGGACACCGGTGTCGAGCACCTGGTCGTACTCGCCGGGATCTGCCAGGGCTGGCCCACCCCCGCCGACCTGTCGGGCAACCCTGTTCACGGCGCCCTCAGCGGCCCCTGCCCTGCGTCCTCTACCCCCGGTTCCAGCTGTCGCTCTTCATCCTGACCACAGCCTCCCGGCGACCCACATCTCAAGATCCTGCGGCGGCGAGGGCCTTTTCGAAGGAGGTGTAGGCGTCCGGGGTGAACAGGACGAACCGCAGGTCGGTGACCTGAGCCGGAATGGTGCGTACGGTGCCGAGCGCGATGCGGGCGGCGTCGTCGATCGGCCAGCCGTAGACGCCGGTGGATATCGCGGGAAAGGCGACGCTGGTCGCGCCCAGCTCGTCGGCGACCCGGAGGGACTCGCGGTAGCAGGAGACCAGCAGGTGCGAGCGGTCCTCGGCGGCGGAGAAGACGGGGCCGACGGTGTGGATGACCCAGCGGGCCGGCAGGTCGCCCGCGACGGTGGCCACCGCCTGGCCGGTCGGCAGCCCCTTGCCGTAGTGCGAGGCCCGCAGGTCGCGGCAGGCGGCCAGGATCGCGGGACCACCGCGCCGGTGGATGGCCCCGTCGACTCCGCCGCCGCCCAGCAGCGAGGAGTTGGCGGCGTTGACGACGGCGTCGACATCCTGAGCGGTGATGTCCCCCCGGACCAGCGTGATCTCCATGAGGTCGAGTCTGCCGGAAGAACTCCGACCTCGGCCGAAACAACCGAACTCCTCGGTCGTTTCGGTACTGCTCGGCCTTCGTGATTCCAGGAGAGGTCAGGGGCGCGACGTTGCCGGGATGGCGGGCCTGTCCGGGGAGTCTGGCCAGGTGGGCGGCATTTATCCCGTTGAGTTCTCGGAGACGATCTGTAGGTTGTCAGCATGTCTTCGTCGCTTCGCCTGGAGAAGGTCACCGCGGACAATGTCGAGGCAGCGTGCCGGCTGAAGGTGCGCCCCGACCAGGAGGAGTTCGTGGACCCGGTCGCGTGGTCACTCGCCGAGGCGTACGCGCGACCTGAGGTCGCCTGGCCTCGACTGATCTTCGACGGTGAGCAGCTGGTGGGCTTCGTCATGGGCTTCTTCATGGTCCGTTTCAACCCGGACGACCCGGATGACACGCCCCGCTGCGGAATCTGGCGGCTGAACATCGCCGCCGACCAGCAGGGGCGGGGATATGGCCGCTTCGCGGTGGAGTCCGTGTGCGAGGAGGTCCGCGGACGTGGACAGAACCGCGTGACGGTGACCTGGGCTCCGGGAGAGCGCGGGCCCGAGCGCTTCTACCTCCGGCTCGGCTTTCGCCCGACCGGTGAGAAGAGCGGCGATCAGGTCGTCGGCGAGCTGGCCCTGACCGGGCGCCGAGATGGATTCCAGACGGGGCCGGCCGAGGTTCGTCGTCTGACGACCGAGGACTGGAGGACGTTCCGTGATGTCCGGCTCGCGGCACTGGCGGACGCACCGGAGGCCTTCTCCTCCTCGCTCGGGCGGGAACAGGCGTACGACGAGGCACGGTGGCGTGCCGGGATGCTGCCGGAGCGCGGGGTGAAGGCGGTCGCGGTCGTTGACGGCCGGGTGGCCGGGGTCGTCGGCGGCTGGGTGCCCGAAGGCCGGGGTGGGGCGGTCGAGGTGTACGGCATGTGGGTCGATCCGGCCGCGCGGGGCGCCGGGATCGGTGCCCTGCTCGTCGAGGAGGTCGTCGCGTGGGCCGCCGAGCACGGACATCGGAGGATCCAGCTGTGGGTGGTGGACGGCAACGACGGGGCTGACCGGCTGTACCGGCGCCTGGGTTTCGAGGCCACCGGCGAGTCCGAGCCGCACACCAACGACCCCGGCCTCCACGAACGGCTGATGGTCCGCATGCTCGCCGCCCGGCCTCAGGTCCATCACGGCACCTGAGGGGCGAGGGCGGAACAGACGCCGCCTAGTGCGGGACGTGCTGAGGGTCCTCCACATTGTCGAGTATGTGCTCCCGTCCCCATGCGCCGAGCGGCGCCAGCGCCCCGTTGAGCGAGACGCCAAGCGAGGTCAGCGAGTATTCGACGCGGGGCGGCACCTCGTCGTACACCTCGCGGTGCACGATGCCGTCCGCCTCCAACTCCCGCAGATGGGAGGCGAGCACCTTCTCGGTCACTCCTGGCACCAGCCTGCGCAGCTCACCGAAGCGGCAGGCCCGTTCGTCGAGCGCCCAGAGGATCAGCACCTTCCACTTGCCGCCGATCACGTCCATCGCCGCGTCGATCCCACACACGTACGCCCCCGGCCTCCGCGCGACCACCATGGTTCACCTCTCCCGCCTGCTCACTCACCCCAGAGTAACCACGCACCTCAAAGTGCGTACTTGATCGATTCGGCGCGTGCGGCAAGTCTGACCTGCATGAACGACAACACCTCTGAGAAGTCCCGGCTCACTCTCCTCGGGCTCGGCGCCATGGGCACCGCGCTCGCCCGTGCCTGGCTCGCCGCCGGGCATCCGCTGACCGTCTGGAACCGTACCTCCAGCCGGGCCGAGCCGCTCGCCGCCGAGGGCGCGACGGTCGCCGTAACGGTCGCCGAGGCGGTGACCGCGAGCGATCTCGTGGTCATCTGCCTGCTCGACGACGCCTCGGTCGGCGAGGCCCTGGCCGACGCCGATCTGACGGGCAAGGACCTGGTCAACCTCACCACCGGCACCCCCGCCCAGGCCCGCGCTCGCGCCGAGTGGGCCGAGAGGCGTGGCGCCCGCTTCCTGGACGGTGGGATCATGGCGGTCCCGCCGATGATCGGCGCGCCGGAATCCGGCGGCTATGTCTTCTACAGCGGATCCCGTGCCCTCTTCGATGCCCGCCACAGCGCACTGGCCATCCCGGCCGGCACCGTGTACGTCGGTGAGGATCCCGGCTTCGCCGCCCTCCACGACGTGGCGTTGCTGAGCGCGATGACCGGGATGTTCGCCGGCATCTCGCACGCCTTCGCACTGATCCGCAAGGAGGACATCGCACCGAAGGACTTCGCCCCTTTGCTGGTCGATTGGCTCACCGCCATGGCCCCCTCCGCGTACGAGATCGCCGGCCACCTGGAGAGCGGCGACTACACCAGAGGCGTGGTCTCCAACCTCGCGATGATGGTCGAGGGCAACTCGACGCTGCTGCGCACGGCCGAGGAGCAGGGGGTCAGCGCCGAGCTACTGACCCCGTTCACGGCCTTGATGGAACGCCGCCTCGCCGGCGGCCACGGTGATGAGGGCACTACAGGCGTGATCGACCTGCTCACTCGCTGAGGTGCTTCGCCTCCCCGCGACGGGGAGACGACCTCCACGGGGCCGGGCGTGTCCGGCGAAGCACGGGGCGGACCAGCTGGAACACCCGCTCGGCCACGGAGCAGGCGGCGCCGGCGACTCCGGAGATCACGGGGGCGGTGCCAGCAGTTCGACCGTGCCGCGCTCGCCGTCGACCCGGATCCGGTCGCCGTCGCGCAGGCGCATGGTCGCGTTGCCGGTGCCGACCACGGCCGGGATGCCGAGCTCGCGGGCGACGATCGAGGCGTGCGACAGGGGCGCGCCCATGTCGGTCACGACCGCGGCGGCACGGGGGAACATCGGTGTCCAGCCGATGTTGGTCAGCGTCGTCACGAGGATCTCGCCCGGGGCGAGCCGGTCACCGTCCTCGGGACCGGAGATGACGCGGACGACCCCCTCGACGATGCCGGGCGCACCGGGGAAGCCGGTCACCGTCTCGCTCACCGGGGCGCCGTCCCCTCGGGCGTCGAAGATGTCGCCGCGCCGACCGGGGTCGGCGGCCCAGCGCTCCGGATCGAAGCGGCCGACGATCAGCGTGGGGTAGGCGGGCAGCGCGGCGTACCGCTGGTACGTCGCCCGCCGGACCGCCACCTTCTCCAGGGGGGACGCGTCGCGGCGCAGCACGGCGAGGATCTCCTCGATCCGCAGGAAGAACAGGTCGTCACCGTGGCCGGTGAGCTCCCCGGCCCGCAGGACGAAGGCGCGCAGCGCCCAGAAGGCGCGCACCACCTCCGAGCGGGCCGTCTCCCGGTCGCGGACGATCGCGTTCCACCGTGCCACCCGCTCTCGCGTCCTCGCCACCTTGTCGGGGTAGCGCTCTCCGAAGCGCTTCCAGGCCGCCTCGCGCGCCTCCCGCTGCCGGTCGAGCAGCGTGCCGGCGTGTCCCCGCGTTTCCGGCATGGCCGCGAGCTGCGCGTCGATCCACCCCGGGTCCTCGCCGGGACGGGCGGTCGAGACCTCGAACTCGTGCGCGCCCCGGTGCCCGTAGACCTCGGCGAACGTCTCCCGGTCGATCTCTTCGGCGGCGAGCCTCTCCAGGCCGACGATCGTGCCGAGACTGGCCAGTTCCCCGTCGACGTTGGCGCCGGTGAGCATGGCCTCGGCGTCCCGCTCGCCCACCAGTTCGCGCAGCCTGTCGCGGGTCATCACCAGGGCGTTGCCACCCTGGCGCCCGGCGGCCTCCAGGACCTGGCAGGACTCCACGAAGTACGGCAGCAGCTCGGCCTCCCAGAGCCGGGCCAGCTCGTCGGTGGTCGCGGCGGCGGCGACCCGCCCGCGCAGCGCCGTGCAGCGCTCCCGCGCCGTGGCCAGGAAGGGGCGCATCCTCTCGGTGTTGACCGCCACCCGCCTGCGCAGGGTGAAGGCGAGCGGCAGCACGCCCTTGACGATCCGCCAGCGTGAGGCCGGCAGCAGCGGCACGTCCAGGCCGGGCGGCAGCTTGCCGAAGACCTGCTCGATCGCGCCGAGCCTGCTCCGCATGCCCAGGGCCCGCGCCACCGAGAACGCGATGCTCAGGTTCATGTAGAAGCGGCCGCCGATGTTGCCGACCACGTTGAAACCGGGCATCTTCGAGGCCGACATCGCCTCGCCGATGAAGATCTGCACCAGCGACCAGGTACACGGCGTCATCACGTCGGGGATGGCCTCGCCGAGGTTGGCGCCGGTCCACAGGTAGTCACCGGCCAGGCTGTCGTTCCACTCCTCGACCGGCTGCCTGAGCCGGGTGATCGGGCGGGCCTGCAGGACGAGGAACACCCCGTCGCGCCTGGCCCACTCCACGTCCATGGCCGTCCCGTACAGCTCCTCGATCTCCGTCGCGAGCCGGGCGAGCCGCAGGACCTGCCCGCGGTCGAGCACGCGGCGGCGGCGCAGCTCCTCGGGCACGGGTTCCTCACGCGTGCCGCCGGGCGTGCGGACCGTCATGACGGTCTTGTCGCCGACGCGCTCCTCGACGATCTCCCCGCAGTCCCCGCCGTCCCCGGCCGCCCTGCGGACGACGACGGTGTCGGGCGTCACCTGCCCGCCCACGACGGCCTCGCCCAGCCCCCAGGAGGCGTTGATCACAACCTGGTCGCGTGCGCCGGTGACCGGGTTCGCGGTGAACAGGACGCCCGCCGCGTCGGCCTCCACCAGCTCCTGCACCACCACGGCCAGCGCCACACCGTCGTGCGGTACGCCGTTCGCCGTCCGGTAGGCGATGGCGCGCGCGGTCCACAGCGAGGCCCAGCAGCGACGGACCGCGTCCAGCAGGGCGTCGGCGCGGACGTTGAGGTAGGTGTCCTGCTGACCGGCGAACGACATGTCGGGAAGATCTTCGGCGGTGGCCGACGAGCGCACGGCGACCGGCACGTTCGCGCCGAGTCTCGCGTGGGCCGCGCGGATCTCGGCGGCGGTCTCCGCGGGCATCTCCCGGGCGGCGAACAGCGCCGCGATGTGCCGGGACGCCTCCTCGGGGGGCGTGCCCGAGACGGCCGCCATGATCTGGTCGTTCAGGCCGTCGCGTGAGACGAAGTCGAGGTAGGCGTCGGTGGTGACGTGGAAGCCTCCGGGAACCGGCAGGCCCGCGCGGGCCAGCCGGGCCAGCGAGGCCCCCTTGCCGCCCGCCAGGGCGAGGCGGGCCGCTTCGTCGTCAAGGGGGAGGGTCTTCAAGGCGTACTCTCCTCAGAGCCAAGGGAGACGCGCAGTTTCCGCTGCGCGGCCTCCACGGCGGCGTCGACGTACTCCAGGGTGGCCCGCGCCACCGCGCGGGCGTCGGCGGGCGGGATCGGGCCGCCGGGCTCCAGCGCTCTGCCGCCGGCGTCGGCGATCAGCTCCGCCAGGCGCTCGTCGGCCGGCCGGTACCCGGCCGGCATCATCGACGGGGCGCTCAGGAACCCGTACAGGATGGAGACGAGCGTGGTCACCTGCTCGGCGGGCGTCAGGTCGCTGCGCAGGGCGCCGTGTTCGAGCAGCGTGCCGAAGTAGCCCTGGAAGCCGGCGTCCAGTTCGGCGCCCGCCGTACGGTCCCGCTTCTGGCGGGTGAGCCTGCCCAGCACCTCCGAGTCGCCCAGGACACTCGCCCGGATCAGGGGCCTGCCCAGGATCCCGGAGGCGAGCAGCCTGAGCAGCTCTCGGAGGGTGGCGGGGCCTTCGCCGATCCGCCTGCGCACCTCGGTGATCATCTCGACCCGCTCACGGCGCAGCAGCGCGGCGAACAGCTCCTCGCGGGTCTTCCAGTGCAGGTAGATCGTGCCCTTGGCGACCCCGGCCCGCCGGGCGATGTCCTCGACGGTGGTCTTGTCGTATCCCCAGCGCAGGACGAGGTCACCGGCGATGTCCAGGATGTGGTGCGCCCGCGCGAGCCGCTGCGAGGCGTCCTGCGGCGGCCGCCCCACTCTTCTGGTCCGTGACTCCACGACCCCTACCATTTCCCAAAAACTTGACCCTATGGGCTTATCTGGTCATTTAATTGATAGCACATCGTCGGGGTGGCGGGCGAGCACGCCCGCCACCCCGAACCGACGCCCCCGCTGCCGAGCCCCTGACCGGCTCGAACGCGAGATGACCTTTTGCTCGGGCGGGAACCGGAGTGTGACGAGGTGCGGTGGCGTCAGTTCGAGGGGACGGAGCCCTTCCTTCTCCGGGGCCCGGCTGAGGCCGGGGTCGGACCAGGAATACGCGCAGTGCGGCGACCCTTCGCCGGTCAGGTGAACCTGAGTGTGATGGCGTCGCTGTGTCCGGACCAGTTCACCGTCAGACGCCGGTATCTGCCCTGATGGGCGTGGGGGCGGGCCGCAGAGGTCACGGTACGGACAGGACGATCTTTCCGCGGGCGTGACCGGTGGCGCTCAGTTCGTGGGCCTTCGCGCCGTCCTTGAGGGGGAGGACCGCGTGCAGTGGCACGGTGAACCGGCCCTCGGTGGCGAGGGCGGCCGCCACGGCCAGCCCGGCGTAGCCGAGCTCGTGTTCGCTGTTGCCGGGGCCGAGGGAGAGCCGTACGCCGTGTTCGTGCGCGTTCGGGTCGGCGATGGACACGACCCGGTTCGCGTCACCGGCGATGGTGACGAGATCGGGCAGTGAACCCGAGCCCGCGGTGTCGAGCACCGCGTCGACACCGTCGGGTGCCAGGGCGGTGACCCGCTCGACGAGGCCGGGGCCGTAGGTGGTGGGCGTCGCACCGAGGCCGGCGAGGAACTCGTGGTTGTGTTGACCGGCGGTGCCGATCACGGTGGCCCCTCGGGCGACCGCGAGCTGTGTGGTGACCGTGCCGGTGCCTCCGGCGGCGCCCTCGATCAGCAGTATCGTGCCCGCTGTGACGCCCAGGGCGTTCAGGACTCGGGTGGCCGTCTCGACATCGGCCGCCGCGCCGCCGGCCTGTTCCCAGCTCAGCGCGTCCGGCTTGGCCGCCCACACGGTGAGCACGGCGAACTCGGCCGCCGCGCCGCCGTGGCCGGCGACGTCGACCAGCCCGAAGACGGCGTCGCCGACCGCGACACCGGTGACGCCGTCCCCGATTTCGTCGACGATGCCCGCGGCGTCCACGCCGGGGATGTGCGGCAGGTCGAGGGGCAGTAACCGGTGGAGCATGCCAGAGCGCAGTTTCCAGTCGGAGGGGGTGACGCCGGCGGCCCGGACGGTGATGCGGATCTCGCCGGGACCGGCGTGCGGCTCCTCGGCATCGGCGACGGTGAGCACGTCAGGGGAGCCGTACTGGGAGAACTGAAGAGCGAACATGTCGGTGCCTCTCCCGGATGGAAGCAAAAGCGGACGGGGTGTTCCGTTTGTCTCGGACCTTAACATGAAATCGGAACACCCCGTCCACTTGCGCTAAAGTGAGAGACATGATCGCCAACGCCTCTCGGATGCCGAGCGACACCGCCGAATCGCAGGGGCTGCGCACCGATGCGCTGCACAATCGCAACCGGATCGTCGAGGCGGCCCGCGAGACCTTCGCCGCACTCGGACTCGACGTGACGATGCGCGAGATCGCCCGGCGTGCCGACGTCGGGGTCGCGACGCTCTACCGCCGCTTCCCCACGAAGGAATCGCTGATCACCGAGGTGTTCGCCGAGCAGATAGCGGAGTGCGCGTCGGCCGTCGACGACGCCCTCGCGGACCCCGACCCGTGGCACGGATTCTGCACGGTCATCGAGAAGGCGTGCACCATGCAGGCCGTCGACAGGGGTTTCACCGCGGTGTTCCTCTCGGCGTTCCCCGGCGCGATCGGCTTCGAGCGGGAACTCGACCACAACGTACGCGGCTTCGCCGAACTGACGCGGCGCGCGAAGGAGAGCGGGCGGCTACGCGCCGACTTCGCGTACGACGATCTCAAGCTCCTGATCATGGCCAACGGAGGCGTCAGCGCGGAGTCCCCCGAGGCGACGCTGGCCGCGTCCCGCCGGCTGGTGGCCCTGCTGCTCCAGTCCCTCCACGCCCACCCGGCCGACCCGCCCGCCCCCCTTCCACCGTCCGTCGCCCTCGGACCGCATCACCTGGTGAACCCGCCGACGGTGTGAAAGGTCCGGCTCCTCGTCAACAGGCCGTCGGCGCGAAGACCATGAAATACGAGGAGCAGGTCGGCGCCGACCGCTCGGGGGAGTGGGACGGCTTGGGGCGGCCCGGCTGAAGCCGGGGTCGGATCAGAACACGCGCAGCGCGGTGATGAACCATTCGAAGTCAGGGACCCTGGGCGGAAACGGCGGCCTGCCGTTGAGCACACCCACGAGCTGCCAGTATCGCTCCACCCGGCGGTCGGTGAACGTCTCCACCTGGTCGGCCACCCGGATACGGTCTTCGGCGGGCAGCTCCGGATCCACGATCCGATCCAGGATCGCCCTCCCCTCGGCCGACTCGGGGCTGATGCCGGCGGCCACCGCTCTCCCGGCGTGCTCAAGGACCAGAGCGGGATCGTACGGCTGCGGCCCGGACTCTTCGCCGGGTGCGGCGCCGGCCACCGCCATCTGGCGCACGCGCTCCTGGAAGCCGGCGTCACCGATGAGTTCGGCGAGTTCCAGCCAGGCCTCCACCTGCTCCGGGGTGGGTTCGTCCGGCAGCTCCGCCGGGATCTGGCGCATCGAGGCCGCGATCTGGGCCCCTGGCGCCTGCGGGTCGATGCCGTCGAACGTGCGGTCGACGAAGTCGTCGATCATTCGCTGCCGTTCCTGAGCGGACAGGCGGATCAACTTGTGCATGAGCATCATCTCCTCGGTCGTGCTCTCCTGCTGGGCGATCGACCGCAGCACTGCCCGGCGCAGCCGGAGGGAGCGGATCTGGGTGTCCAGCGCCCGCATGTGCGCCCGCGCGACGTCGGCCACCGTGCACTGCCTGGTAAGGACCTGCTGGACGGTGTCGAGGTCCAGCCCCAGTTCGCGTAGCGTCCGCACCAGGTCGAGCCGGGCCACCGCCTCCATGTCGTACAGGCGGAAGCCGCCCGCCGACCGGCGCGTCGGCGGGATGACGTCGATATCGGACCAGAAGCGGATCGTACGCACCGACAGGCCCGTGCGGTCGGCCAGCTGTCCGATGGTGAGCAGTCGGTCGCGGTCGTTCATCACAGCAGCATCGACCCTCCAGTCGCTGGAGAGTCAAACCGAATTATGTGCTTCCTCGGGGCAACGGCCGGCGGGCGCCGCGAACCTCTGACGGCCACCGGGCTTCCCCCGCCCGTACGTCAGCTGGGAAAAGCGCTTCGTGCCCGCACCCTCAGCTCCACGACCCCCGGTTTTTCTGAGCTCTGTGTCGTACGCGAGCCCCACGGGTGGCAAGTCAGCTGGGCCAGCCGACCGGGTTCGAGCATGACTCGCGGGAGATTCCCGATCCGGTGTCCGGGAAAGTGCCGTAGCGCTCGTGGTGCAGGTGGGCGAAGAAATAGCACATCCTCTCGCACTCGGCGTCCGGCACCGCCTTCTTCGGATCCTCGGCCACCGCGGCGTAGAAGTCGCGGCCCAGCGCGACGATGAAGCCGCGCGCGTAGAGGAAACCGTCGTCGGAGCCGTCGGTGACCGCGTGGACGTCCGCGCGGTCGATGTCATGGAGCTTGGCCTCGACCACCCGGTCGAGGTCCGTCAGTTCGTCCGCCGACAACCCCTCGCTGAGGGAGCCGAGATTGCTCAGGAACTCCTTCAGAGCGGTGTCGACCACGGTGAACGGCGGATTGTCGTAAGGGTCCTCGCCGGGGGCGGGCGTCCGATGCGCCAGCTCCCGTCGCGCCTGGTTGACGTCCACCCCCAGCGGTGCCCAGGCCGCCTCCACCAGGTCCCAGAAACCTGCCTCGTCCTTCATGCCCGTCGCCGCCTCTCATGACCAACCCTGCGATCTGTGCCGCTCACCCAACCAGAAGGCACCGACAGTCAGCCGCCGTCCGGGCGGCTCGCCGGTCACCGACTCTCCTGCCGCGCTGGTTGTAGTGCCGATTACACCGGACGCGGTAGGAGATCGATCCCGTTGGTTGACGACCTGAAGTACGCAGTCACTTACCGTCGGGGTGCGGATTCAACGGTCATGCCGGATTTTCGAGGCGATCGTGTCCCTGGGGGTCGGCAGTTGTTCCCGTGTCACCGGTCGTGATGAAGGAGTCGTGCATGCGCGTACAGCGGATCAAGCAGAAGACGGCGGCGGTCCTGGCCTCGGCGATCGTGATGGCCGGCTTGGGGGGTGTCACCGGTGTCTCGTCCGCGTCCGCCCAGGCGGCGGAGTGTCATCAGAACTCGGTCCAGAACAACTCGGACCAGGTCCTGAGGATGAAGGGCAACTACAACCTCAAGAACGGCATCGGCTCGGTCTGCGGGAACATCACTCTTCTCAGCGAAGGCACCATCTTCTACGTCTGGTGTTTCGTGTTGAACCCGGATTCCGGGAAAGTCTGGAACTACGGCCGGGTAAAGGGCACCCAGACCAAGGGGTGGATCTCCAACGACAACGCGACACACGTGAGCGGCACCGCGAACTGGTGCTGAGGCCCGTCCTGCGCACGGCGGGGGCCGGCCCATGACGGTGATCAGCAGGCGGGGAGGTCCTTGAGGGCCGCCGAACAGGGACATCGCAAGATCGAGCTATGGGTCGTGGACGGGAACGACGGGGCCGAACGGCTGGGACGCGGCGGGTGGTGCGGCCGAATCCAGCCGGGAGCGACAGCCGAACGCGACAGCCGGGTGGCCCGAGGGGATCGCCCCCTCGGGCCACCCGGCCGACGGCCTCAGCCCCCGATCGCGGGCATGCTCTCGGGAACGGTCTCCGCCGCCGCCTCAGGCCTCGGGGCCGTGAGAAGCCCCACCAGGTGGTCCGCGATCGCGGAGATGGTCGGCTGCTGCCACAGCAGGGTCGCGGGGAGACGGCAGCCGAAGCGCTTCTCCAGGCGCCGCCGGACCATGACGGTCATCACCGAGTCCAGCCCCTGCTCGACAAGGGGACGCCGGGGCGCCAGGTCCTCAGCGGCCAGCCTCATCACGGCCGCGATCTCCGCGCGGACCTCGGGCAGGACGCGCTCGCGCAGGTCCTCGGGCGTCAGGCCGGCGAACGCCTCCGCGGGCCCCCGGAGATCCTCCTCGGCCGGGGCGGGCGCGTCGATCACCGGATAGCGGAGTCCCGTGAGGTGTCCCACCACCCGGCCGTCCACGTCGGCCAGGAGCGCCCGAACGGTGTCGTCGGCGTCCGGGTCGACGGCCGCGTCGATGATCACTGTCGAGGGTGGCGTGCCGATCAGCACCATCTCGTCGATGTGCACGACCATGCGCAGCACCGGATCGCCGGGGAACACGCAGGGCGCCACGGACATCGTCGCGTCCAGTGCCGGCGCCCAGCTCCCCGGTTCCCCGGTGCGGACCGTGGCCCGCAGCACGCCGTCTCCGCTCAGCAGCGTCTCGATCCTCCAGTCGAAGCCCGTCGAGGGCACGCCGACGGTGGCCAGCCGCCTGTGCACGAACCCGGGGTCGATCGGGGTGAGAGCACCGGCGTCCGGCAGCACGTCTGGTTTCACCTGGCCCGGAGCGGCCACGTCCGCGGTGACGTGCACCAGCCAGGCGGGTTCGGGCTCGTCGGGGCCGGCCGGTGTACGGGCCGCGAGCCGTACCACCGGAGGCTCGTGCACGACCTGGATCTGCCTGCGCTCCGCGGTCATCAGCGGATGCATCATCTCCACGTCGGTGAGCGTGACGTCCTCGTCCTCGACCGCGTGCAGGAACGTGTTGACCAGCACGGCGGCGGGCACGATCTCGACCCCGTTGAGGGTGTGGCTGCCCGGGTAGGGCCGGTTGGCGTCCTCCAAACTGGTCCGCCACACCCGGGTCCGGCTGCCCGCGAGGCTGGTTCCGGCTCCGAGCAGGGTGTGGGAGTGCACGTCGTGCCCTCGGTTGTCGTCCTCAATGTACGATTCGCGCCAGTGGCGGCGGTGCTGCCAGGCGTACGGCGGCAGCTCGGCCAGGCCGCCGGACGGCTGCAGCCGGCTCCAGTCCACATCGACGCCGTGACAGTGCGCCGTGCCCAGCGCGACGAGGAAGGTCTGCGGCTCCGGCTGGTTCCGGCGCAGCGACGTGCCGACGAACACGTCCTCGAACCCGTTCTCCGAGAGCGTCTCGGTCACCGAGTGCGCGACCACGGGGTGAGGGGAGATCTCCAGGAACACGCGGTAGCCGTCCTGCGCCGCGGCCGTCGTCGCCGCGGTCAGCCGCACCGGGTCCCGGAGGTTCGCCGCCCAGTACGCGCCGTCCAGGACGGGCGTCGACCGGGGGTCCGCCAGCGCGGTCGTGTACATGGGGACGCGAGGCGCCCCGAACGAGAGATCGGCGGTGGCGGCGGCCAGTTCGACGGCCAGAGGCTCCATTTGCGGGCTGTGGAAGGCGACATCCGACGCCACCCGCCGCACCACGATGCCCTCGGCCGGCCACTCGTTCAGCACCGCCTCGACCGCGGCGACGTCGCCGGACAGCACGGTGGAGCCGGGTGCCGACGAGATCGCGGCCACCAGGTCGGTACGGCCGGCCAGCCTCTCCGCCGCCTCCTCGAAGGACAGGTCGACCATCACCATGGCCCCCTTGCCCTCGGCCTGGCGCAGCAGCCGGGAGCGGCGGCAGATCAGGCGGGCGCCGTCGGCGACGGTCATCGCGCCGGCCGTCACGGCCGCCGCGATCTCGCCGACGGAGTGACCGATGACGGCCTTCGGAGCGACCCCGTACGCGTTCCAGAGCCTGGCGAGGCCCAGCTGCATCACGAAGATCATGGTTTGCACGCGGTCGATGGTGTCGAGGTCACCGTCGGCCAGAACCTGCCGGGGAGAGAAGCCGATCTCCTCGGCGAAGATCGGCTCCACCTCGTCGACCAGGGACGCGAACTCCGGCACGGCGAGCAGCTCCCGCCCCATCCCGCGCCACTGGCAGCCCTGACCGGAGAAGACCCAGACCGGCCCGGGGCCGAGCTCGGGCAGCACGTCACCGGTGAGGACGGCCTCGGCCGGCACGTCCTCCGCGAGCCTGCGCAGGCCGGCCGCCAGCTCGTCCCTGTCCGCCCCGATCACGACGGCACGACGGGCCAGATGGGTGCGCCGGAGCGCCAGCGTGTGCCCCGCCGACGCCAGGTCGAGCCCGTTGCCGAGGTGATCGGCGAGCCTGCCCGCGTACTGTCGCAGAGCCTGCTCCGACGCGGCAGACAGCGGGAACAGCTCTCCGGTCCCCTCACCCCGGGGCGCCTCCCGGGCTGAAGGAGCCTGCTCCAGCACGATGTGCGCGACCGTGCCGCCGTACCCGAAGCTGGAGACGCCCGCCCGGCGGGGGTGGTCGCGCTCCGGCCAGGCTGATCGTTCGGTCACCACGCGAAGGCCCGAGGTCTCCCACGGGATGGCCGGGTTCAGGGTGGTCAGCACGCTCGGGGGGATCTCACCGCGGTCGAGGGCGAGCACCGCCTTGATGACGCCGGCGATGCCGGCGGCGCCTTCGAGGTGACCGATGTTGGACTTGACCGAGCCGATGAGGCACGGGTCGCCGGGGGACCGCCGCGTGCCGTACACGGAGGAGAGCGCCCCCGCTTCGAGCGGGTCGCCAAGCCGGGTCCCGGTGCCGTGCGCCTCGATGTAGTCGACGGTGGACGGCGCGACGCCCGCCTGCCGACAGGCCCGGGTCATCACGTGTTCCTGAGCCTCCCCGCACGGCGCCATGATGCCGTTGGTGTGCCCGTCCTGGTTCACGGCGCTGCCGATGACGAGCGCGAGGATCCGGTCGCCGTCGCGCTGCGCGTCGGACAGCCGCTTGAGCACGACCACGCCGCAGCCCTCGCCGCGCCCGTAGCCGTCGGCCGACGCGTCGAACGACTTGGACCGCCCGTCGGGGGCCAGGGCTCCGGCTGTGCCGAGCGTGAGGGTCTGGCCCGGGGTGACCAGCAGGTTGACGCCGCCGGCGAGGGCGATGTCGCTCTCGCCGAGCCGCAGGCTCTGCGCGGCCAGGTGCAGCGCGACCAGCGACGCCGAGCAGGCGGTGTCGATCGCCATGCTGGGTCCGCGCAGGTCCAGGGAGTAGGAGATGCGGTTGGCGACGGCGCAGGTCGCGGCGCCGATCCCGGTCCACGCCTCGATCTGGGGCAGGTCCTCCAACAGGCGGCCGCCGTAGTCGGCCGTGCAGACCCCGATGAACGCCCCGGCGTCGGTGCCGGCCAGCCGGTGCGGCGGCAGGCCGGCGTTCTCCAGGGCCTCCCACACGGTCTCCATCAGGATCCGCTGCTGCGGGTCCATCAGCTCGGCCTCGCGGGGCGACAGGCCGAAGAACTCCGCGTCGAAGCCCTCGATGTCGCTCAGGAAGCTGCCGTGACGCACGGCGTCGCGCAGCGCGGCGGCGTATTCGGGGCTCCGGTTCTCATACCGGCGCCAGCGTTCGGCGGGCAGCGGCCGGGTCGTGTTCCGGCCGGCGCACAGCAGGTCCCAGAACTCGTCCGGTGAGCGGACGTCGCCGGGAAGGCGGAATCCGATCCCGACCACCGCCACCGGTTCCGCCCGGACTCCGCGCGGGCTGTCGACCATCTGCTTTCGTTTCCCTTCGGTTCAGACCCATTGAGGATTTTCGATGATCTTGATCACGGCGCCGGAGACGGTCACCCCCGGCCCGGTGCCGAGCATCAGCATGTGGTCGCCGGGACCCAGCTGCCCGGTCATGAGCAGGTGGTCGAGGGAGAGGACCTGGTCGCCGGCCCCGCAGTGGCCGATGGTGCGGCCGTAGTCCCAGGTCGAGCGGGACATGGGCAGGTCGAGCGCGGCCATGCACCGCTGTTCGACGATCTCCTCGGAGTAGTTCATGAACGCCACCCGGGCGAGATCGCGGGCCTCGATCCCGCTCTCGGCCAGCACGCGCTCGATGACCTCCAGCAACGCCCGCTGGATCTTGAACAGCGCCGCGGTGGCCTCGCCCTTGGGCATGACCTGCTGCCGGAACTGCTCGTTCCTGGCCGCGAAGCTCATCCGGCGCCCGACCGTGACGCCCGGGGGGAACAGGGGTTCGCTGCCCCGGTGCAGTTCCTCGGCTTCCACCACCGTCGTCGTGCAGACCGACGTCAGGCGCGCGAAACCCCGCTCCTTGGTGAGCACGAGCGCGCCGGCTGCGTCCCCGCCGATGTAGCCGGGGCCCATCCGCCACCGGTCCATCAGCGGGGTGCCGTAATTGTCGGCGGAGACCAGCAAGGCGGCCTGCCGGCCGGGAGCGGCGCCCAGGTAGCCGGCCGCCAGTTCCAGGGCGATGAACATCCCGTTGCAGCCCTGCCGGATCTCGGCGGCCAGGACGTCCCCGCCGACGAGGTGACGCTGCAGGTAGGAGTGCGGAGGCCAGCCGTCCGGTCCCTGGTGCCACGTCGAGGCGTACAGGAGAAGATCCAGGTCGGCCGGCGCCCGACCGCTGCGCTTGAGCGCGCTCCGCGCCGCGTGCAGGGCCATCTCCGGAGCCGGTACGTCACCGGCCACCGCCGCCCCGGCCAGGTTGTGCAGCTCGGCCTCTTCGGCCGGGTACCAGCCTTTGGCGACGGCTTTCTCGACGCTGACGACGGTCCGGGGGAGGAAGGCTCCCACTCCGCTGATGTACGTGTCCGCCAACTGCATGACTCTGCCCTTGCCCCGGCTAAACGGATTCGAGTTCTCTGACCATCGCCACGATGGTCACGACGTCCCGGAAGTTCTCGGGGTCGAGCTTCGCGGCGGGGATCGGGACGCCGATGTCCCTCCGGAGGAAGTTCAGCAGCCGCGCCGTCCGCAGGGAGTCCAGGAGACCCGACAGCAGGAGCGGGGTCGTCTCGTCGACCTTGATGTCGTCGCCGTCCAGGACGAGGTTCTCCTGGATGAAGTCGACCAGCCTTCGCGTGAGCTCGGTCATGCGCGTGCCCCGCTCGTGACGGGAGAGGTGGCCAGGACCCTGAACGCCGCCGCGGCGACGGACGTCCCGGAGCCGAACCCGACCATGAGCAGATGATCGCCGGCCACGAGCCCGCCGGTCGCGATCAGATGCTCGAAGGCGATGAACTGGTCCACCGCGCCGCAGTGACCCACGCGCCTTCCGTAGTCCCAGGTCGTCTGATCCTCGTCGATGCCCAGCCAGGACATCTGCCCGTCCAGGTCCTCACGGCGGCCGTGCGGCAACGCCACCCGGGTGATGTCGGAAAGTCCGATCCCGGCCTCGTCCAGGGTCTGTTCGACCTGTTGCATCATCGTTTTTTGGATCGTCAGATGAATACCGGTTCCCTGCGCCTTGAGCAGCCGCTGACGGAACTCCTCGTGCCGGTCTCCGAAACTCAGCCCTCTGCCGATGGTGGCGTCCGGGGGGAACAGGGGGTAGGCGCCGTCGTTGACCGCGTCGGCCTCCGGGATCACCGTCACGTTCACCGACAGGAGCTCGGCCATGCCGTACCCCTTGCCGAGGATGAGCGCGGCCGCGGCGTCGCCGATCAGCGCCCCGGGGGTCATCCGCCAGCGGTCCACCAGCGGGGTGCCGTGGTTGTCCGAGGAGACGACCATGGCCGTCTCCCGGTCCGCGTCGGCCTGCAGGTAGCTCGCCGCCAGTTCGAGCGAGCTGATCATCCCTACGCAGCCGCTCCGGATCTCGAACGCCGGCACGTTCCCGCCGAGGAGGTGCATTTGCAGGTAGTGCTGGGGCTGCCAGCCGTTCGGGCCCTGGTGCCAGACCGACGGGTAGAGCAGAAGGTCGAGATCGCGCGGGGAGGACTCCCCCCAGCGGTCGTACGCGTCCAGGACCGCGAGACGCGCCATCTCGGGCGCGGGCATGTCGCCGGCCACCGCCGCGCCGATCTGCTGGAACTTCTCGGCCTCCTCGCCCGGGTACCAGCCCTCGCGAACCGCCTGCTCGACGCTCACACTCTCAGGCACATAGACGCCGAGACTCCTGACGAACATATTGGATGTACGCACACGTTTCCTAACTCATAGACGATCCCGGACAACGGCCTTCAGGCAGCGGAAGGCGGCTTATCCGATTTATTTTGGGTCCGGGATATCAAGCGGCCCCCGGCCGGCCAATGAAAACAACAGGAAATAGGCCGGCGAGCCGTCCGGGGCAAGACTAGGGGCGGACCGTCGGATAAAGCAATATGAACGCCGGCGTCCCGGTCCGCGACATTCCGTGACCGGGATTCGACGGAGCGTGTTTAATTCTGGAAATGCGCCTTTCCGCTCCACGCCGCGTTTTCCCGAATGTAATTCCGGACGACGGGAGAAAACGGTGCCGGGCCGTCGCCGTTCAGCTCAGGCCCGGTGCGTCATATCAGGCGGGCACTCTCGTGCAGACGATGTTGTTGAGTTTGAACTGGGCTGGAATGTCGTTCGTCCCGGTGGCGGTCGCCGAGAAGCCGAAGCTCTGACTGGAGCCGGGGCCGACGTAGGAGTTGTGGCCGGCGTCACGGACGGTCACCTGGGTGCCGGTCTGGGTCACCGTGGCGTTCCAGGCGGTCGTGATCTGCTGGTTGCCCGGCCAGGTCCACGTCAAGGTCCAGCCGTCGATGGCGGTCGTGCCGGTGTTCCTGATGGTCACGCTGCCGTTGAAGGCGCCGTTCCAGACGCCGGTGGAGTAGGTGACCTCGCAGGAGGTGCCCATCTTGAGCCCGCCGCGCAGGAAGGTCGCGAAGTTGGCCCAGGTGGGGTTCAACGTGCCGGTGCCGACGGTCTCGGCGCAGTTGGAGGTGGTGCGGACGGTCTGCATGCCGTACTGGGCGGGGTCCATGATCTGGGGCACCATGTGATCCGCCCCGGGTACCGAGACGAACGTGGCGTTGCCGCACTGAGCCTTGATCCTGTTGTAGAGCAGGACGCTCTGCCCGTGCGGTACCAGGAAGTCGGCCTGGCCGTGCAGGAACATCAGCGGCGGGTCGTTGCTGTCGACGTAGGTCATCGGATTGGCCTGGGCCACCTGGGCCGGGCAGGTCTGGATCGGGCAGCCGACCAGGAGGGATTCCGGGGAGGCGGGAGAGTTGTGGTCAAGCCCGCCGGTCGGCAGGTTCTGTGCGTTCATCTGCAGGAAGTCGGTCGGGCTGTAGAAGGCGAGTCCTGTCTGCACGGCGCTGGAGACGCCGGTCGTGCCGACGGTGCCCTCCAGTGCCGCCACGCCGCCGGACAGGGTGGCCATCTCCGTCAGCCAGCCGCCCGAGGAGTCGCCCATGATCGCGAAGCGGTTGGGGTCGATCTGGTACGTGGCGGCGTTCGCGCGCAGCCAGCGGATGGCCGCCTTGATGTCGTGCACCTGGGCCGGGAAGATCGCCTGAGCGCTGGACCGGACGCTGACGCCGGCCACGGCGAAGCCCAGCGGGTTGAAGATGTTCGCGATCGCGTCCGTGCCGGCCTTGCCGTCGTCGCTCGTCCACGCCGAGCCGGTGTGCCAGATCAGCAGCGGCCGGGGCGTGATGCCGGTGGACGGCAGGTAGAGGTCCAGTAGATGTCCCCTGCTGCCGGCCGGTTGTGCGGGCGCGTAAGCGATATCGGTGATCACCTGCGTGGCGTGAGCCGGCGGCGCGGAAGCAGCTGACACACCGACGGTGGCCAGCACGGTCATCGCCATGCCGACAATCATGGCCCTGCAGATTCGAGCTTGCATGGTGCGACTCCGGTTGGTCGGATGATCGCCGCTTCCCCGGTGACCGTCCGTGTCTTCTCCTGTGCCGGGGCAGCCACGATCAGCACGCCGACCGTAGCGCATGCGAGAACAACGTCCTGCTCGAGTGTCGCGGCTTACATCGATATGGGCGGGGAGACGATATGACAGGTAAGTGACGATGGTCAAAGTTTTCTGCACATCGTGCCAACCGAACAGGAAGAGCGGTATAAATCGTACTTTATAGATCACATAGTACGAAGACAGTCCAGATCATCCATGGCATGCACAGGCGGTCGGATACCCGCCCACGAGGTCTTTCAAGGCCGCCACGTCTGGAATTGGACAGCGGCTGGAACCCCGAGAACAGGCGACCCGGGAAGAGACGCCGGCTTTACCGGCGGTAAACATCCGTGAAACATGTGCCGCCCGCGACAACGCCGATGAAAGTTTCAGCGCCTTCCCGCGCTGATTCGAACGTGACAATCGTCATGGCGCGCGGTGAGTGATAATGTCCACCGTCATGATCACCCCAGTCACAGGAGGACGAATGCGAAAGGTACGCGCTGTTCTCGTCTCGGCCGTCATGGTTCTCGGCGTGTCATTGACGATCGGCGCCACCCCGGCGCACGCCGAGAGGCTGGCCGGCGTCTTCAAGGACCACTCGGAGTGCGAGCGGATCGGAACCTCCGGCATCACCCAGGGCTGGTGGGACGGCTATTCATGCGTGTGGGAGGGCGACTACCGCTATTACTTCCTCTACGCGTGACCCCGTGAGACGCACGCGTCCCCGGCTCTGCGGGATCGAACCGGGGGCGCGAGCCCGTGACCCACGGGTCGCGGCTTCAAGCCCCACCCGCCCTGCTGAGCCGATCAGGTGTTGTGGGCGCCGGTGGGGTTGAGTGCGGATGTTCTTCTGGTGAGAAGATCGGGGGTGCTCCGAATAGCGAACGCAGTACTCACAAGATCACCGGAACCGCTGCACGCACTTGCGCTGAAGCACCGTGAACTGCTGAAGTTCGTGGTGGTGGGTGGAACAGCGTTCTTAGTGGACAACACGGTGTTCTACGGGCTGAAGCTGACCATTTTGGAACCGAAGCCGGTGACCGCGAAGATCATCGCGGTGCTGGTGGCGACGATCGTGTCCTACGTGTTGAACCGCGAATGGTCGTTCCGGACCAGGGGCGGCCGCGAGCGCCGTCACGAGGCGGCGCTGTTCTTCCTGGTCAGTGGCGTCGGTCTGGTGCTCAGCTCCGCGCCGCTGTGGATCTCCCGGTACGTGTTTCGCCTGGAGACCCCGGATGTGAGCCTGGTGACCCAGGAGATCGCCGACTTCATGAGTGCGCAGATCATCGGCACGCTGATCGCCATGGTCTTCCGCTTCTGGGCGCTCCGGAAGTGGGTCTTCCCCGACGAGAAGGTCCAGTCCGGCAGCGTGCGGCTGGCTCCCACTCCCGATTCCACGGATGAGGCGGCTTGATGGCGGCGAATGTTTCGGCATTTGGGCTGCTTCATGCCGCTGCTGCGCCCCACGAGCCCGGCCCCGCGGATGACCGCCGAAGATCATGATCAGCTGCACTTGCTCACGGAATCGCGGATCCTGCATGTTCGACGATCGCCTGGCGGTGTTCCTCCACTACGCCGGCAGCGGCCTGGGAAAAGCGAAGGTGACCTCTACCGATCCAGGCGACATGGCGTGGTGCAAGAGCGCTTTCGAGACCGTCTGGAAGTTCGCGATCCCGCACATTGAGTACACGCCGACTTAGCCCCGCCCAGTGTCAATGGCCAAGGGCGTGTGGTTCTGGTGCTTGTTGTGTGGAGTCGTAACGGAGCGTCGACTGGGTGAGATGGTGCGGTCGCGAGGGGGGCGGTTCGGCCGGACGAGTGGCCTGGATCAGGCATCGCAACCGCGGCCGGTCACCGCACGCGGGGTCCGGTGTGTCCGACGATCGCCAGGATGACCGTGTCCCACACCTGGTACGGCGGCATCTGGTGGCCCACGCCGGGCAGCGGGACCAGCGATGTATCGGGGATCTCGCGGGCCAGGGCCTCGGCGTGGCCGTAGGGGAAGAGCGGGTCCTCAGTGCCGTGCAGGACCAGGGTCGGTGCGGTGATCTCGCCGAGGCGGGGGCGGATCGGCTCGCCGCCCTCGATCATCCAGTGGTTCGACGCGGCGGCCGGGACCGGGCTGCGGTCAAACGCGCGCCCGGCGGTGCGGCGTACACGGTCCTCGTCGACCGGGATCGTGCCGGAGAAGGCGTGCTCGGCGGCGAGGAAGTACGCGATGACCGCGTCGCGGTCGGACCAGTCGGGGCCGGAGGCCGGCTCCTCGAACATCTTGGCCAACGCCTCGCTCATCGGCGGCAGGTCAGGATTGTCCGGACCACCGGGTCCGCCGGGGCTGGTGGACATCAAGGTGAGCGACAGGACCCGTTCCGGGTACTCGATGCCGAGCAGCTGTGCGAGGCCCCCGCCCATCGAGATGCCCACGATGTGCGCTGCGGCCAGGTTGTACGCGTCGAGCACACCGACCGCGTCGGCGAGCAGGTCGTCTTGTGTGTACGTCGGCGCGCCGACCGGGAACGTCGTGGAGCGGCCGGTGTCGCGGGTGTCGTAGCGGATCACGTACCGGCCGGACGCGGCGAGCCGGGCGGTGAAGTCGTCGTCCCACCAGTCCATCGACGACTCCGCACCCGAGATGAGCAGGATCGCGGGGGCGGCCGGGTCGCCGAAGGCCTGTACGGCCAGGTCGACACCGTTGGCGTGCACTGTCTTTTGCGGTGTGGCCTGGGACGGGCTCGTGGCCTGCCGGCTGTCGTGCATGGTGTGCCTCCTGGGTCGGGGCCGAGTGCGCCTCGTCGTGACTCTACTTCGATAATCGAAGTAGATGCTACTGTTTTCATAGTTAAAGTTGACCGTCTACGGACGAGGTGGCGATGGCGAACGTGAAGACCCCCGAGAAGGCCGGTGAGAAGTCCGGGAAGCGGACGTATGGACAGGCGTGCCCCATCGCCCACGCGCTCGACATGATCGGCGAGCGCTGGGCGCTGCTGGTGGTGCGCGAACTGCGCCTCGGGCCACGCCGCTACGCTGATCTGCAGGCCGCCCTGCCCGGACTCGGCCCCAGCGTGCTCGCACAGCGGCTGCGTGATCTCGAGGCAGTCGGCGTACTGCGCAGGCGTACGCTGCCACCGCCTGCGGCCAGCAGGACGTACGAACTCACCGAATGGGGCACCGAGTTGGAGCCGGTGTTCGCGGCGCTTCGGACCTGGGGCATGCGCTCACCGGTCGTGCCGCTGACCGGAGGGATCAGCGCCGACACCGTACTGCTCGGCTTGCGGGCCTTCTTCGTGCCGCAGTTGGACGCGCCGTGGACCGCGACGTATCGGATCGCCCTGGAACGCGACGTCTACCGCGTCGAGATCGTCGACGGCGAACTGGCCACCGTCGCGCGCGACCAGGGTCCTGCCCCCGCGGACGTATACCTCGAGAGCGACCACCTCACGCTGCAGTCCGTACTGAGCCACGAACGCTCACTGGCCTCGGCAATCGATGACGGCGCGCTCACGGTGACCGGCGACCTCAAGGCAGTCAGGCGACTGATCGGCGCAGTCCCACCACGCTGACGGCGATCAGTGCACCCCAGGCCAGGAAAGGCGAACTCGGAGTCGCGGACATGGACGGTGCCGGCGCAGCGAGAAACCCCCGGGTGACCGTCAGCCGTATCGTGTGGTGCCTGCGCTGCAAGGCCTTGACGGCCGCCGCTCATTCAGCCTTCCTCGTCGTCTCCGCACCGACGGAGCGCTCGCTCGGCAATCCCGCTGGAAAGCCTGTCCGTCACCGATCTGGCCCGGTCGAAGGTCTCGTTACCGACGCGCCTGGCGGCATCGACGCCCGCTGTTCCTGTCTCGAACACCTTGTCCCGCACCTCCGTGGCCGCGTCCACCCATCGTCTCGCCTCCAATGACTGCCGACCGCGCTCGATCCCGAGCCGCCCTTGAAAGTCAACGACGGCGGTCGCGACCTGGTTGCTCGAATGCATCACGGTCCGGGACGTGGTCGGGTGCAGCAGCACTTTGGTGTTGGCCGTGTCGGCGGCCGCATCCATGCGGGCCATCAGATGGTCGGTGCTCCGTGAGATGAGTTCCAGCCGATGACAGCCAGGCCATCGCCGTCACTGATCAGCTGAATCTCGCTGTCCATCGTTGGCTCCTGGGGGCGGGCAGGGAGAGCCCTGCGATGGATGGGGACTCTGCGTAGCGCGCGGGCAGGCACGTCGGAGTCTTCCAGGATGGAGGTTCCCACGCTCGCCATCCGGAAAATCTCGACGTGCCCGACGCCACCCCTGGACTGATCATGTCGATCCCAACCACCTGCCCGCACCAAGCTCGGTTGACCGGCCTGGGTGAGGCTTGCCCTTGCTGCGGTGCGCCCAGGTGATCAAGATATAAGCTCCCCGGACGCGGGTCCGGACACGCAGTGCGGGGCGTCCTGCGAGATACCCCCTCCTTCGAGAGGCGACCATGCAGTCACCGAACTACCTGCACGACCTTCTGGTCTCGACCATCTTCACCGAGGGGCTGGATGCCGAGATGGACCTGTGGGCGCTGGGATTCAGTGCCATGTGGATCAAGGGCGCGGACCTCAACGCCCTCGCCCGAACCTTCCACCTGGACCTCGCCACCCGGACCCCGTGCTACCTGAGCGAGATCCTCGACCACGCCATCGACGACGAATCCCGCTGGGTGGCCGAGGTCAACGGCTGGATCGGCATCGTGCCGGCGCACGGCCACGGCGAGTTCCTGCGCTCCGTCACCGAAGGCGGCCGCCAGGCTCTCGGCCTCCTCATGGACATCAACGGCAACGCCTACTTCGACTACGCCCGCGACGGGCGCACGGTCGTCTCCTTCGACCCGCTCTCGCCCGAGAACTGGAAGCGGTCCGGCGACGACCCGCACGCGCTCGATCACCTGATGGACGGACTGCGCTTCCAGATCAGCGATGACGACGTCCTCGACAATCCCGTGGAGGATCCAGAGAGCATCAGCTCGGCCTTGGCGCTGATCGGGCGCATCACGGAAACCGACATCGCCACCGACTGGTTCCTGGCACAGCACTCACGCATCAGACCCACCTCCTGAGGGCTCGCGCCCGGGACAGGAGTGCACCGTTGGCTGGCCGTCGTGACCTGCTGGAGGCGGGAGAACAACTGACCGCACCAGTCAAGGAGGGGGCAGCCCAGGTAAGGGTTTCGGTCGGTGTCCGAGAGATCTCACTGCTTGCCATGAAGTCCGATTCCGCCGGAAATCGTCAGGAATTCAAGCGACACCCGCGTATAGGCTTATGAGGTGGTGCTTTCCGAGCTTCGACGTGAGATGGTGCTCGCCGCCATCACCGAGTTCGACCGGCTGGGCCGTGACACCTTTCTTGAGAAGTACGGCTACCGCCGGGCCATCGGCTACTTCCTCGTCCACGACGGCAAGCGGTATGACTCCAAGGCGATCGCCGGAGTCGCCTATCGGGGAGTCAGCGGCAGGCCGCTGCGTCCTGACGAGTTCTCCGGCGGGAACGCCACCGTTGCCCGGGTGCTCGGTGGCCTGGGCTTCGAGGTGACGAAACCGGGGTAAGCCGCCAAAGTGCCCTGATCGTCGCGAGGTTGCTCAGCGCCTACTTTCCCCCGGCGTTGACCACAAACCGAGTCGGGTCAGCCGTCGATGTCCGGTGAAGTTCAACGTGCCAGGGTGCCGCACTTAGCGGTCAGGGTGGGATGAGGCGGGCCTGTGATGCGATGTCAGTCTTCTGGAAGCGGTCGTACGCTGAAAGGGATGCTGGACAGCTCTTCGTCGTTCATGGTGAAGATCCACTTGTAGTGATGGCCTGGCTTCAAGGGCGGGGGCGGCACGTTCACCGTAAAGCTGGTTTGCAAGCCCGTCTTCTGTAGGATTTCATCGACTTCCGCCTGTGCTGCCTTGTCCAGGCCGACACTCCCACCGAACTGAATCGGCCTGTCCCCTTCCGGGGACGGTGCCTTGACTGATTTACCGTCCTCGTCGACCAGGTAAAGGTTGAATTCGTGCGGCGAACTTGCCTCATCCCAGGACAGCCGAAGGAAGACGGCAATCGTCATGGCTGGAACAACGGGACCGGTTACCGACCATCCTGCGCCAAGCATATGGATTTTTCCGGTGACCGAGTCGGGCTGAGCGGAATCGCATAGGAGAAGGAACGCCTGCACTATGCGCTCCTTCGATTAATATTGACGGCCATGATGCCTGTTGTGCCATTTTGCGCCGTTGTCGTCGATGTTTCTCCTCCGGCACCCTTCATGCGAACTATGAGCGAGGAAGGCGCCTGGGTCGCGGGCTCCTTGGCAGTGGTCACGCAGACCATGTGGCGAACTTCGGCTCCGATGGCAAGGGCGTACCGGCGAATCGTGGAAAGATGTGGATCTCCCCCGATGCGCTCGAAGTCGGAAACGGACGGCTGGCTGCGCCCCATGCGGCTCGCCACATCCGACTGAGAGAGGCCGAGTTGCTTGCGCGTCGTGACAAGAGCCTCGATCAGCTGCATGTCACGCTCGATGGCAGCGCTCTCCCGGCGCACGGCAGGGTCGTCTAGATCGATGCCCAGCAGATCGGCGATGTGCTGATCCATCATGACCTCCTCATATCGGGTTCACCTTATATCCTGCCTCGCCACTCGGCCAGCCGATCCCGAGCGACTTCCATGGCTCGGTCTTGAGCTCCAGAGCTTCCCTTCATGTGGAACTTGAGACCGAGAAGGATGTGTTCCCCTTGAGGGTTGACGGCGTAGTACAGGCGGTACTCGTTCCTCTCGTAGGTAAGCCGAGCCTCGTGTAGCCCTCTGCCCAGGTGCTTGGTGTCGCGTCGAAGCGTCGTGCCATCCGCGATGCGCCGCATGAGGTTCCCTAGCTCCAGCCTCGGCGGCTTGCCCTGCAAGACCTCGTGGATCTCCTTGCTGACCACATCAGATCCAGAAACCGTGGTATAGAACTGCCACGTTGACCTCGGCCTGTCCCGCACGCGTGCACCTTTGCCTGCGTTTGGCTATCGATAGTGAATGAACCTACATGGCTTGAAGTGCAATTGCTCCCCAACTTGGGGAGTCCACTTCGGTAGATGTGGATCGCGCGGCTGAGCTGCTAGGAGCTGAGGTCTGAATTGTGTCAAAAATCCGACAGTGAGGTGATTACTGGGTCGATCATAGGTTTTGGTGCGTTTAGGGCGGAGCTGGGAGTATGGCTAGAAAAGGTGGTGGAGTGACGTTCGAGGAAAAGGCCTTCGCCCTTGCGGTTGCTGGAGCAGGGCATGTCACCGACCTTGGAAGTCCTCGCCCAGATGAACACCTCCGGAGGAGATTGCCGGTGAGATCCCCGACCGAATGCTTCAGTTCTTCACGTCGGCAGGCCCATGAACATCTCTGACGACGCGTTCGAGGAGCTGTTGGCCGGCTTCGAGCGCAGCGCCGTTCACCTGGAGATGCGGGATGCCTACGGCACCGCGGTGGAACTGCCCTACATGGCCAGGTGGGCTGCTGGAGAACCGGATAACCTGGAGTGGCTGCAGGGCTGGTGTTCCACACTGCGCGAACACGTGAAAAGCGGCAGGACGGTACGAAGAGCGCGTATCGTGTCGGAGCCGCTGAGCGACTATCAGCGCTGGTCGTACAGCATCGCTCAGCCGATGGTGGAAGCCGGTGAGGACATCCGCTGGGTTCCTCGCCGTCTGGTCTCGTCGATCCCCCTGCCGGGCAACGACTTCTACCTGTTCGACGATCGCCTGACGGTGTTCCTCCACTACGCCGGCAACGGCCTGGGAAGAGCGAAGGTGACCTCTACCGATCCAGGCGACATAGCGCTGTGCAAGAGCGCTTTCGAGACCGTCTGGAAGTTCGCGATCCCGCACAGTGAGTACACGCCAACCTAGCCCCGCCCAGCGGGCCGCCGAAGCTCTCGGACAGCGCCTTCGTGAGATTCGTACGGGTGCCAACCTCACCGGCCGCGTCCTGGCGGCCGAAGCGGGTTGGCACTACACCAAGGTCAGCCGCCTGGAGCACGGCGGCAAGACCCCCACCGAGGAAGAGCTCCGGACCTGGTGCCGGATCTGCGACACCGAGGACCAGATCCCGGATCTGATCGCCACTCTTCGGTCGATCCACTCGATGTACCAGGAGTTCCGGCGTCAGACGCACGCCGGAATGAAGCGCCTGATGCAGGTACACGTCCCCCTGTACGAGCGAACTTCGCTGTTTCGGATCTATGAGCACAATGTGATCCCGGGCCTGTTCCAGACGGCCGACTACGCAGCCGCGATGCTCTCGTTCTGGATCTCGTTTCTCGGCACCCCGAACGACCTGGAAGCCTCCGTGATCGCCCGCATGGAGCGTCAGCGGGTCATCTACCAGGCGGGCAAACACTTCAGCGTGCTCATTGAGGAACAGTCCCTGCGGACCTGGTTCGGTACGGCCGAAGTGCAGGCCGGACAGCTTGACCGCCTGCTCACCGTCATGTCGTTGCCGACGGTCTCGATCGGCATCATCCCGATGATGATCGAGCGGCCCTGTGTGTCCTCCACCGGCTTCTGGATCTTCGATGACGAACTGGTGTGCCTGGAGACACCGACCGCGAACATCGAAGTCACCCGCCCTTCCGAGGTCAAGCTGTACTTGCGCATGTTCGGTCACCTCGCGAGCGTCGCCGTCTACGGGAAGGCCGCGCGCCAGATCATCACTTCGGTCGCCGAGGAACTACCCTCCACGAAATAGCGCAACATTCCGCAGCCAGTCCTCTTCGGTATCGCCGTCTAGCGCTTATGGGCGATCACCCGCTCGCTTGCTCCGGGAAACACCATAACCAGGATGTGCTGCGGCAGGTCCTGCGCCCAGACGGGCTCGCGGTAGTGCACTCGCACCCGGTAATGCCCTTTGCCGAGGAAGGCGAGATTGGATACGGTGCCCGGCCCTGACATCGGATTCACGATCACGAAGTCTCCCGTAGGGCTCTCATAGCCGATCTCGACCACCTTGTCCCAGGCCTTGACCTCGACGGGTGGCCGACGCCGGTAGGTCTCCGCGGTCAGGCAGATCTGGGACTCGGCGCTGGCGCCGATCACCAGGTGCCCCGGTGTGCTGCCCACCAGATCGTGACGCAGGGCGGGATCATCGTCCGAAGTGAGCTCATGATCCTCGAACGCCGCCAGACCGATCTCGGACCATAGGCGATCGCGGGCCACAGCGACGGGTGTGATCAGCGGCCGGTGTCTGGCCTCGTCACAGGCGACCTGGTTCGCCGCGTCCCACCGCTCGATCTCGGCCTCCTCGGCGGCGATCTCCATGTCCCACTGGCGCGCGGCCGCCGGGCAGATGGGCACGATCAGCGAGACGTCCACGCGGATGTTCGGATACGCCTCGCACTGCTTACGCCCGTAGGCGAGCAGGTGATGGTCGGGCATGGTGGGAAAGTAGAGGCGCGCGTTGCAGAGGAAGGGCAGCTCGCCCCGGAGCGACAGGGGCTCCTCGGACCCGCACGCGTCGCGGCCGGTGACGGGCCCGGACCCGAGGTCGGCGACGGGCAGGAAGCACAGCAGGCCGCTCACCGTCGCGGTCGCCGCCGCGCGCTGGAACCACCGGCTCCGGGCAAGCCTGCGCAGCCGGTGCCGGGGCATCCGCACCGCTGCCAGCGCGCAGAGCGCGGCCAGTGCAAGCGCGACATCGGCGATGAGGAAGGCCAGCACGCCGCGCAGGAAGCCCACCTCGTCCAGAGTCGTCCGGCAATACCGGTCGGCACCCAGCTCCAGGGCCAGGGTCAGGGCACCCGAGCCGTGGGTCAGCAGGGCGGCCACCATCGGCACTCGCGCGATCGTCCGCCCGACCGGCTCGCGCCCTCGCCTGACGCCTGCCCAGTGCGCCCCGAGGGCCAGAACCAGCGCGGAAACGGCCGCGTACCGCAGCGGCGTCCTCCACCGAAGCGTCGCCCACACGCCGGAATCGATCTCAAAGCCCGAACAGAACCCCACCAGGAGCGCGAGGTTCCCTCCCGGTCGGGTGACGACGCCCCACATCCCGGCGGTGGCCAGGACTACAGCGGCGGCCCACCATAAACGCGATCTTGCAGACACGAACCGTCAACCTATCGTGCTGTCAGGCGGACTGACAGAGAGGCCTTTCATCCTGAGTAGCGGCCCTCTTCAAGGGCTTGCAGGACGAGAATGGCCTGGACGATCGCGGTGGCGCGGCGCGGGCAGCAACGCGGCTTGGTCAAGACCTTCCAGGTCTTCAACGTGGCGACGGCTCGCTCACCGAGGGCGCGGATACGGGCGCGGGAGCGATTGATGTCCCTACTGAAGGAAGCCGCACTGACCAGCGGGGATATTACCGGAGAGGCCTTTTCGAGCGTACGTTTCGACGATCGATGGCCGCTTGATGCTTTGGGGAGAGTGCGGGAGTGCCGCCGTCAGGGGGCAGGGTCGCGCCGAAGCGCCGGTAGCACTCCAGCCGAGCGCGAGCGGCGTGCCAATTGAGATCGCGATCGTCGTCCACTGGTGGTTCCCCGGTAACCTCAAGAACCCTTTTGTAGCCCTTTCCTACCTTGCCGTCATCGCCGTGCACCACCAGAGCGGTGAGCTGCGGGTCACCGCTTTGATGGCTTTCATAAGCCACTTTGTCCAGAGTGGCTCCGATCCAGTTGGGGAGAATAACCCTGGTGCGGATCCCTGTGCTCTCCTGAATCTTCTCGGCGAGCTCCTGGTAGGTAATGGTCGCGTGATAGGTCCCTGCCACGCCAACGAGCAAGGAGTAGGCCTCATGGGCCCAGATCTCCAGGGCCTCCGTTCTCGTTACGGGAGTGTCGTCAGATACGCGCCAATAGCCATGTCGTGACATGCTCGGCCCCCTGAAGTCCACGGTGCATCTAGCCGTCCAACATCACTTTTCCGCATTTCACGCATATATGCCATGAGTTTGCTTGGGCTGTATTGGTACCGGTCACTTGGTGCAGGTCATCGGAATTTTCCGTGCGCGGGTTAAACGTTGCCGCTTCGTGGTGAGTGCTGGACGCCGAGGTCGTTCATCTGGGTCAGCAGGTCCTGGACGTTTCTGGCTTCGATGGGGCCGGGGGTGTTGGGAAGCCAGGTCGGGAAGGCCCAGTATCGGCGGGCCCAGCAGCGCCAGAGGATGACCCAGCCGGGGTGGCGGGCTTCCAGGTCGCGGGCCAGGTCGGTGGCGTTGTCCGTGCTCGCCGCAGGCTCCGGATCGGGGAGGTCGGGTACGGGGTCCGCTCCGCGACGGCGGCCTTTTGGGCGGAGGGATTCGTTTGCTGGTTCGGCCATGAGAACCGGTGCTTTCCGTCGTGGTGGGAGTGGGAAGGCCGGCGTCCCGGACGAGGGGGATCAGATCCGTGGACGCCGGCCTTTTGTTCGGTCCACGCTCGGCCGGGGAAGCCACTGGCGTGGACCGACTCCGGGGTCAGGGTGATCGGGGGACGATCCTGGCTGCCCGGAGGTCAGGGGGGATCAAGTCTGGGTCGGTAGGTCGAACCAGACACCGGTGCCGAGTTGGCCGGTGCCGCATAGCCGGGTCCATTGGGTGCCGCAGTGGCCGTGGGTGAGTTCGGTGACGATGCGCAGGCCCCGGCCGCCGAGTTCGAGGTCATCGATGCGGTCTGGGACGGCCGGTGGGCGGTGCAGGAGGTGGTCGATGAGGGTGGTTCCGGCTCCGGCGTCGACGACCTCGGCTCTGACCGGCAGGCCGTGGTCGTGCAGCAGGCGCAGTTCGTAGGGGCCGGGGGCGTAGCGGGTGGCGTTGGTGACCAGTTCGGAAACCACGATCTCCAGCTCGTCGAGTACGTCGGCGGCCAAGGGCAGTTTGGCCAGCCGGTCGCGGAACACTTCTCGGGCCCGCCGGTGCCGCGTTGCCGGGAGGCAGACACCAGGCGGTCATCCGGAAGCGGTTCTGGGCTCTGCCGTACTCGCCGGGGTCCGGGACGGGAACGTGCTCGATGAGCATCGTCGCTCCTAACGGGTGGAACTGGGGGCAGTCCTGCGATCAGGTCGGCAGATGCTCGGCGGGCTCGCTTGGTTTCGCCCCGGTGGGAAAGCCTGAGGTCAACGCTGCTTCCAGGACCGGCGGCGCACATGGGGCGTCTCCACGAAGGCGTACAGACAAAGCCAGCGGTCGTGTCTTTCTGTGACTGTGCGAACACTGCTCGCTGTCACGCCTCGATGATGCAGTGCAGGCCGCCTCTCGGGCAAGTCATTCCTGGAAGAAAGTCTTTCCTCTAGAGAGGATGGCGTTTCCTCAAGCTGTCCCGAGCACTACGCTCCCCACGAGGAAGGAGGTGACCATGCCCGTCGAACCCACCCCGCGACGTCGGCGTCTGGGTGCGGAACTCAGGCGCGTCCGCGAAGCCCTCGGCTGGACCCAGGAGGAAGCGGCCGGCCACCTCGGATACCAGTCCCTCTCAACGGTCAGCAAGATCGAGAATGGACTGCAGGGGCTCAAGATCCAGCAGCTTCCGCACTTCTTCGAAGTCTTCGGCATCACCGACCCCGCCCTGCGGGAAGAACTCCGCGACCTCGTACGCCGGGCCGGCGAAGCCGACTGGTGGCAGCGCTACGAAGGCGTGGTCGACGACCCCCTCGGCGACTACCTCTCCCAGGTGGAGAGCGCCAGCGGCCTGTTCGTCTTCAACCCCCTCGCCGTTCACGGACTGCTCCAGACACCCGGGTACGCCCGCGCGGTGACCGAAGGCAGCAGAGTCTGGAAGACACCAGGAGACATCGACCATTTTGTGGCGCTACGGCTGGAACATCAGCGCACCATGCTGGAGCGCCGATCCCCACTGAAGATCTGGACGGTGCTCCCCGAAGGGCTGCTGCGCCAGGAAGTCGGCGGAAGGTCCTGCATGCGCGCCCAGGTCGAGCACCTGATCCACCTCGCCCGCACCAACCCCACCGTCACGATCCAGGTCCTGCCGTTCTCCGCCGGAGCGCACGCGGGAATGGACGGCCCCTTCATGCTCATGTCCTTTCCCACGGGTCGGGACCTCGTGTGCATCGAGTCCCTGCGCGCCTCCCTGCACCTGAACGAGCCCGAGACCGTCGAGCTCTACCGAACCGCCAGCGACCTGCTGAAGTCCGACGCCCTGTCGCCGAAGGCATCGCTCCCCCTTCTCACCACGATCGCCAAGGACCTCGCATGAACAAGAGCACCCTCGACCCCGAATGGATCGAAGCCCAACTCCACAACGCCCGCTGGCACACCAGCAGCCTCAGCAGCGGCGGCACCAACTGCGTCCAGGTCGCCTTCCTGGACCGGGGCATCGTGGCCCTGCGCGACTCCAAGAACCCGGAGAAGACTCCGCACCTGTTCACCGACGCCGAGTACGACGCCTTCACCGGTGGCATCGAACGCGGGGAGCTCCGACGCCCCTGAACGCGCGAACTCATTTGAACGAAATGACTGACCGCGATCCTCGTGTCATCGTTGCTGTTTCGGACATCTACGCACGAGCTGGATGTCGCTTCCCGGATGGCGAGGTTCGCTGTTTCGTCAACATCGGTGTTCTGATGAGACGGAGCGACTCAAAGCAGGTCACGTACATGCTGGATGAACGTGAACCACTCGCCTGGCCGAGTGCTGCTGTGCTTGTTGCGCTTCAGAGTCAGTTCCAGAGTCTTCCTGAGGGGGACCGGCGACTGCATGATGGCTTCGTTCCGCTGTGCGAGTCTGAACGTCTCCTGCTCCGTGGGGAGTCGGTTGCTCTTCTGGCCGTTGCATCCCGCGTGGGTGGGAGCCAGGTTCCAGACCGCGTCCAGGTCGGGTGTCGTCCCCTTGCCACCGGTGGGAAGAAGCCTCCTGAACGAGAGGGGGAACACGTGGTCGACGGCGACGCTGTCGATGCCCAGTGTGATGAGGTCCGCGCAGATCAGGCAGAGGCCGCGCTGGAAGCCGATGACCGCGTCCGTGACACCTGCGACCGATCGGCGACGCTGCCTGTCGGTGAGTTGCAGGGTGCTCATGTCCACGACGACCCCCTCACGGATCAGGCTCTGGCCGATCCCGATGGCGAAGGACGTCTCCACGATGCTCCAGCGGGCTGACAGTTCGCCCCGCAGGGTCGGGGCCTGCTCCGACTGGGCGATGTCGCGGAGTTCCTTGCTCAACCGGACGACCCGTTCGTGGGAGCGGCCGGTCACCTCGTAGAAACGGTGCGGCACCTCCGCTCCTTCGCCACGCAGGTTGTGGAACTTCTGCATCACCATCCTGGGCATGGAGTCGACAGCCGCCGCCAGTAGTTCTTCGGTGGGACTCCCGAGTCTGAGGGACTCCGCGGCTTCTCGCTCAGCCACCGAGAGGAAGTCCTTCTCTCCCCGTTCGCCCTTCTGGGATACCTGCGGTGCCTGGCCGAGATGCCGTACCAGCCCCATCGCGTACGGCACCGCCAGGTCCCGGAGCAGGATCTCCGAGCGGCCTTCGGCGGCGGCGTCCAGGAGGGCGGCGCCAAGGGCGAACTTGTAGGTACGGGTGTTCGCCCCTATCAGTACGGCCATCCGCCACGAGGACCGCGCGCTCTGTTCCCAATGAGAGAGATCCAGCCCCATATGACGACCGCCACCCTTGGTGTGTATTTGCCGAAATACAGGCCATTTTCACCGCTTGTGTCGGGGAACGCGCACGGCGGAGGAGCCCGGTAGTCTCTGGGCTTTCCGAAGGAGGCTGTACGTGCGCGAAGGAGTGCTCTGAGGTGGGGAAACTCGTGCGGGACAGGATTCCGGAGATCATTCGGGAGCATGGCGGGGAGCCGGTGGTGATCGTGCTCGGGGAGGCCGACTATCGCGCGGCGCTGCTGGAGAAGCTGTTCGAGGAGTCGGCGGAGCTGCGCGAGGCCGCGGTGACCGAGGTGGCGGAGGAGATCGCCGACGTGCTCGAAGTGCTGCGGGCCATCGCCAAGGCGCACGGGCACGAGTGGGCGGACATCGAGAAGGTCGCCGAGGCCAAACGAGCCGAACGGGGGGCGTTCCTCGGACGCGTCTACCTCGAAGGATGACGGCAATCGGGGCAATCTACGGTCTTTCCTCCCATCCCTAACGCGGCCCTCTGGAGTCCGGCGAATGATCAAAAATGGGTTGATCTTCTCGGTAGGGTGAACGCAGGTGCCGGTTCGAAACCGAGCTGTTCTGCGTGGGGGCTGTAGCGCAGTTGGCCGTCGCGCTTTCTCTGGCAGGGGAAGAGGGCGCTGGTTCGAATCCAGTCCCGGGAGGATGACGTGGACTCCGAGACCGTCTGGACGGTCCTGCGAGCGCTTGGCGAGGCCAGGCGGCTCCCGCTGGACGATCCGGATCGCAGGTGGATCGCGCACGCGGCGCTCGCACTGGTCCGTGACGGGCAGCAGCGCCGCAGGCAGGACCGAGATCGTGCCGCGAAGGAGGCCGACGCCGCGGTGCTGGCGGCGACCGCGATGGGCAGTCCGGACCGGGTGATCGACGCTCCCCTCTCGGAGAGACCGGTGGGCGAGCCGGCCGGAGAGCTGCGCAGGGCGCGGTGTTGCTACGTCTGCAAGGGGAAGTTCACTCGGGTGGGCAGTCTGTATCACCTGCTCTGCCCCTCGTGCGCGGCATTCAACACCGCGCGCCGTACGGCCCGTACCGATCTGTCGGGGCGGCGGGCGCTGGTCACCGGGGGACGGACGAAGATAGGGCATCAGCTCGCGCTGAAGATGCTCCGCGACGGCGCCCACGTCACGGTGACCACCCGCTTTCCGGCCGACGCGGTCAGCAGGTTCGCCGAAAGCGGTGACTGGGGCGGGCGCCTGGAGGTCGTGGGGATCGACCTGTGCGACCCTCGCCAGGTCATCGCGCTCGGCGAACGGTTCCTGGTGGCCGGGGATCCGCTGGACATCCTGGTCAACAATGCCGCACAGACCCTGCGCCGGCCGCCGTCGGCCTACGCCGCGCTGGTCGAGGGGGAGCGGGCCGGGCTTCCGCCGGGGGCGTCGGCGGTGCCGGGGTTCACGCCGGGTCCTACGGTGCGACTCTCCGGTGACGGGAACCGGGGTCCGTCGGGTCTTCCACTGCCGCCTTCCGGTGATGAGGGCTGGGGTCTGCCGGGTCTTTCACTGCCGCCGCCAGGTGCCGGGCTCCGGGATCTGGCGGGTCTTCCGGTGCCGTCAGGTGACGGGGCTTGGGATCTGCCAGGTCCCCCGGTATCCCCTTTCGGGGATGAGACCCGGGGCCTGCTGGTCTCGACTTCCGTGGGCGAGGCCGAGCGACTGTCGGTCTCGCCTTCCGGGGATGTGAATCCGGGGCTGCCGGACGCGTCCGGTCTGCTGCCGGATACGTCGGCGGGTAACTCATGGTCGGTGCGGATCGGTGAGGTGGACCCGGCCGAGCTGCTGGAGGTCCAGCTCATCAACGCGGTCGCGCCGTTCCTGCTGATCGACCGGCTGCTGCCGTTGCTGCTCGCCGCGCCCTTCCCTCGCAGATACATCGTGAACGTGTCGGCGGTGGAGGGACAGTTCGCGGTGCCGAACAAGACCGGCCGTCACCCGCACACCAACATGGCCAAGGCCGGACTTAACATGCTGACCCGTACCAGCGCCGCCGATCTGGCGCGGCAGGGTGTGTACATGTGCAGCGTGGACACCGGCTGGATCACCGACGAGAACCCGGTGCCGGTGCGGGAGTGGCTCGATCGCCGGACGCCGCTGGACGTCATCGACGGTGCCGCGCGGGTCTACGACCCGATCGTGCGCGGCGAGGCGGGCGACCCGGTGCACGGCGTCTTCCTCAAGGACTACGCGGAGGCCCCATGGTAGGCGGACCTCATGACCGGGATCGTACGGAGGCGCCTATGGACGCGGGCGGGCTCGCGATGCTCGTTGACCGGGTGCTGCCCGCCGGAGGTATCGGGCGACTGTTCGTCAGTGGCAATCCTTCTCGGTCCGGCGGGTGCCGAGGAGCCGGCGAGGCTGATCTCGGCGGACGGCTGCGGCGGCCAATGAAGCGGAGAGTCAGGTAGGTTTCAGCCGGGTGGTGTCTCGCGCGCCCACCGGGGCGGTTCGCGTCTGGCGGCTTCGATCGCCGCGCGGGTGGGGCGCCCGACCGAATCGGGGATCCGGTCGAGGGGGACACCGAGCGCCTCAGCCCAGAGGCTGCGCCAGGAGAGTCGCCGGGCGGCCTTCCGCTCGGCGCGGTGACGGCGACGGTCGGCCTCCGCCCGGGCAGCGGACTCGTCCCGCAGCCACGGCGGGGTTTTCCGGAGCAGTCTCGCGACGTGGTCGGCCGCCCAACGGCCACTTGCCGGGCGGAGCCGCCGGATCACGTCGGCCGGTATGCCGAACATCTCGGCCACGGACTCGTCGGACAGCCGGGAGGCCGCTCGGGTGGCCTGGTCGACGGCGGCTCGCTCGGCTCGGCGCCGCTGGGAGACTTCTTCGGCGGCACGCCGCTTCTCCGCCTGGACGGCTCGTTGCAACTCCACCTCCGCCCGTGCCCGCAGTAGCCAAGGAGGAGGTGAGGAGATCGCCTCGCGGAGGAGGGGAGCCAACAGGTGGCCGCCGAACTGGGGCAGCTCGGCTGGGACCATCTCAACGGGCACACCCAGCTCCTGTTCCGCGTCCCGGGGCGAGACCAGGAGACGCACAAGTTCCACTGATCTCGGAGTGAGTTCGGCGAGCATCGCCTCCAGCTCGGCGCGAGAGAGGCGGGCATCCCGCAGGATCTCGGTGAGCGGTGGGACGCGGGGGTCCGCCATGCGGTGAAGGGGTCTGAGCGGCCCCGGCCAGACGCCGGCGGCGGCCATCAGTGCAGCGGTCTACAGGAGGACCCGCACGCCGTCCGCGTCGAGGGTGGGCTTGGTCGCCTCTATCTCCGCGCGGGCCGCGACGGCGCGTGCGAGGTTCAGCTTGCGGGTCTGGACGGCCTTCCTGGCGGCCTCGGAGCGAGAGACCGCCCGCGCGGCGGCGCGTAGCTCGGCGTCCGCGTGGACGTGGTCGGCCAGAGCGTCCACGTCAGCGGCGCGGTAGTAGCGGACGGTGAGGGTCCGGCCGTACTTCCGGATCTCCTCGGTGGCCACGGGTGCCAGACCGGCGACGGCGATGATCCGTTTGAAGCGGTCGGCCGAGACACCGAGCCTGGCCGACGCCTCGGTGATGGTGCAGCGGCGTTCCGCGGCGAGTAATTGCCGGAAGTGCTCGATGTCGGCTTCGGCCGCCCTGACGGAGACGGGATCGAAGGTCCGGTCGGGAAGGCGCCGGAGCAGGCCGGTCGTGACCGCGAGCTCGATCTCCCATACGCTGAGCCCGAGCGACTGCCGGACCGCGTTCCTGCCCAGGCCCCGTGCCATGGCCTCACCTCCCGTGTCGGACGTCAGTGTGCCGGGCCGCTACGACATTTCAGTGAGTCGTCACCTGGAATCGGAGAGTGATCGGGGCATCGTCGTGGTTGTCGTAGACGTCGTCACTTCGTGGATCGCCGCTATCGGCGACGGCGGCTTCGCGCCCGGGGGCGGATCGTCGCCACCGGTTTCACTGACGAACATCACCGGGGCGGCTGCCTGCTCGCCACCGGTAGTGGGCGTCGGGGAGGTTCTCCTCGTTGTCGGTGCCGTCTCCCAGTGTCACCAGGGTGAAGCCGTGTCGTTCGTAGAAGCGGCGGGCGCCGGTGTTCCGCTGGAACACGTGCAGGTCGAGCAGGCCGGGCCGTACCTTTCTGACCTGGGCGAGCAGGGCTGAGCCGATGCCGTGGCCCTGGGCCTCCGGCGCGACGTACAGGTGTTCCAGCCACTGGCCGTCCAGGGCGGCGAACCCGGTGACCTGGCCGTGCAGTTCGGCCACCCAGGTCTCCTGGCGGGCGACCACGACCCCGGCGATCCAGGCCCTGGTCTCCTCGTCGGTGTGCGATTGCGGCAGGTAGGTCATCTGGCCACGCGCGGCCAGGAAGACGTCCGCGATCCGCTCCGCGTCGCCGTGCCATGCCCGGCGTACGAGAGGCAGTGCGTCGTGTGCCGTGAGTTCGGCCATCTTGCGCAGCCGAAGGAGATAGGTGAACGCCTTGGACATCGTCATACAGTGACATGTCCGGATATGAACGGGCCATCGGATATCGCGGCATCCTTTGATGTCAGCGCAGGCCGAGCGTTTGGTGTGGCCGTGGGGCGTGAGAGCGAACGGTGCGCCGGGCGGGCGCGCGAGGTGGTGGCGGTCGAGTGCCCACGGCCGGTGGCGCGTGGTCACTCGCTCGTCAAGGATCGGTCTGCGTCTCCGACTTGGGGGAGAGCCGCGGAAAACCGGTCGCTGTCCGAGGTGGTCTGCTTCTACGCTCAATGACCATGACTGTCGAGTGGGCTCCGCTGAGCAAGGCCGATGTCGAGGCGTGGGCGGAGTTGCTGGTGGCGATCGACGAGGTCGATCAGGTCGGGGGGCGAGAGGACGCGGACGATCTCGCCGAGGAGCTCGTCAACCCGCTGCTCGATCCCGTCGCGGGCACGCTGGGGGCGTGGGAGTCCGGCCGGCTGGTCGGGTACGGGGTGATCATGGCTCGGGCCGCGGCCGAGCCGGTGCATCGGATGAGTTTCTGGGGCGGGGTGCGTCCGGAGTATCGGCGCCGGGGGCTGGGGGGTCACCTGCTGGAGTGGGCGATCGGCAACGCCCCGGTGCTGCACGAGCGGCGGTTCCCCGGACGGCCGCTCGAACTCCACGTCGAGGTGGACAGTCGCAACGAGGGCCTGCGGGCGCTGGTCGCCGGGGCCGGGATGGAGCCGGCCCGATGGTTCTACGGGATGGCCCTCGACCTGGGCGCCGAGCTGCCGGAGGTCTCGCTACCCGATGGGCTCCAGATTGTCACCTACCGGGACGAGCTGGAGGACGCCGTCCTGCAGGTGCGTAACCGCTCGTTCGTCGACCACTGGGGGAGTGTCCAGCACACCGCGGAGTCCTGGCGGAACACCGTCGTCGGGGTGAAGGTGTTCCGGCCCGAGGGGTCCTTCGTCGCGCTGGACGCGTCGGGGCAGAGCGTGGGCGTGCTGCTCACCCACTACTTCGAGGCCGACACCGAGGCGACCGGGGTCCGCGAGGCGTGGATCCAGATCATCGGTACTCTGCGCGAGTGGCGCGGGCGCGGGGTGGCGAGCGCGCTGCTCGCGCACGCGCTGCGCGAGTTCCGCACGCAGGGGTACGACAAGGCCGGGCTGGGGGTCGACGCCGACAACCCGACCGGGGCTTTCGGCATCTACACCCGCGCCGGGTTCGAGATCGCGCACCGGACGGTCGCCTACGGGCTCCCGCTGGTTTCCTAGTGTGAGGAAGCACGGATCCGCACCGGCCCAGGAGGCCGGGGCGGCCGCCCTGACAGTCTCGGGGGTGCGCCTTCCGTTGAGGAAAGGTCACTCACATGGGAGACCGAGTTGGGCGCGCAACTCCGACTGGTCGAAGTAGAGGCGCAGGCTCACGATGAGCCCGTTCTCGATCGTGCAGATGTAGCAGCAGCGTAACGATATGGGGCGACCCGACGCCGTGATCACCTGGCCATCGGGCAACATGTACGGTCCCGTATGGGTGCCCACCATCAACAGCTCGTCAATCGCCACATCGCCGACGTCGAACGACTCCATGATCACTGCGTGAACGTCCGGAAAGGCCTCCCAGAACTGTTCCAGGTATGAGGCGAGTTCTTCGTGCCCTTGGGACAGGCCTTCCGGACTGACGGTCACCCCGATCGGACTGACGGTGCGCAGCAGCGCGTCTATGTCATGGGCGTTGAACGCGGCGGTGTACCTGTCACGTACTTTCCGGGCATCGGTCATGGTGTCGCTCCCCTCGCCGCGAGTGGATGCGTACGACGCGGCGTTTTCTCCTCAGGCCGGCCGCCTCTTAAGGGAGGCCTGCCATGTAGATTGCCGCGACGACTGGGGCGAACACCTGAGTGAAGGGTGCGAACGCGCGGCCGAAGACCTGAGGCTGTCAGGGCGGTCTACCCGGCCCCTGGGCCGGGGAGGCCGGTGCTTCCGAAGGAACGTCGCATTAGAGATCCCGGCAGTACATGATCATGTCGCGGCCCTGCACGGTCGGGTGGTGAGCGTTACTTCAGGCGCTTCTCCACCGGATCGGCCGGTACTTCGGGTCACGCGTCGACCCGGTACGGCCGTGGGCCGGCCGCACCGGGAGGGGAGATCAGCGCTTCCCGCGAGTGGGGAGCATGTCGTCGGCGGGGAGGGGCGGCGGGGTGGGGCTGTTGACGGTGACGCCGTCCGACAACCCGGCCCAGCGTTCGAGCGTCGCGATCGCCGCGGCACGATCGGCAGGGCTCAGCCAGGAGATGTTCGCGCTGTGGCCGATGCGGGGGGCGACATACAGATGGGAGTCGTTCTGGCTGGGTGTGAACCGCTCCGCGCTCCACGGGTCGTTCTCGCCGTAGATGAACATCATCCGGCTTGACTCCTTACGCACCCAGCGGTCCACGTCGAGCATCGGTTTCGGGTCGTGCTTGGGGCGCAGTTCGGGAGGGAGCACCGAGTTGGGCTGGTACAGCTTGGGGTACCTGGTCAGGTGGCGCAGGTGCGCGAACTTCAGCTCGGGCCAGCCGAGCTGGCTCGCCGCCTGGTAGTAGTACGGGATGTAGCGCGCGATGCCCTGATCCGTGTTGAACGAGAAGTCGGCGAGGTCGTCGATCCAGTCGTAGATCTCGTCGTCGGAGGCGGCGGTGGCCGGTACCTCCGAGCAGTCGGTCCCCCGGGAGTAATGCCAGAACACCCAGGCCGTGTCGAGGACCGTCAGCTCGAACGACCGGTCGGGGGTGCCCAGTGACCTTCTGAAGGTGAGCCCGTCGAGCGCGGCGGCCCTCACCAGCTTCGGAACCAGCCGCTTGCGCCGCTTGAGCGCCTCGATCTGCACGTTCTCCAACGCGGTACGGCAGGCCCGGGTGGCCACCTTCGCGAAGAAGTCGTCGTAGGCGCGGTCGGACGGGTTGACCCGGTCGTTCGGCGTGACGTAGGCCACGACGCCGTCCACGTCGTCGGGGTAGAACCGCCGGTGGTAGACCGAGGCCATGCCTCCCTTGCTCGCGCCGGTCTGGATCCACCTCCCCGTGTAGATCGTCTTGAGTGCCTCGACGATCCGGTGCTCGTCGTCGGCCTCCTGCCGGATGTCGAGCTTCTTCCAGTCCATCGGGTCCGGCCGGGAGGTCCGGAAGAAGCGGTGCTCCACCGAGACCTGGTTGGCGTCCAGCAGCCGGGTCGGCTCGGTCTGGGAGGGACGGGGGGTGATCGGCAGACTGTACCCGCCGGTGGAGAGCACGGTCGGTGCGTCGGCGGACCGGTGCAGCAGGGTGAGCCGCTGCTGGTATGTGCCCCTGCCAGGATCACGATGGTCGACCGGCTGGGTGAGCCGCAGGACGAAGAACCGGTAGCCGATCGACCGGGTCTGCGATACCACGGTCAGCCCGGGGATGGCCGTGAGCTTGCCGAGGAGCTCGTCCTCGACCGCCGCGGCGGAGGACACGGGGGCGGGTTCCGCCGCTGCGGGGATGACTCCGGCCATGCAGGCCGATCCGGCGGTGAGGACCGCCAGGATGAGGGCGGAAGGTGCTCGCACTGATATGTCTCCTTCTGACACACAAGGTGTTGAAAGAGGCTATCGATCATGTTTTGTCGGTGGTGTTCCTCGGTTCCAGCGTTACGGAAGTGTTCGTGATGGTCGGCTGTGGACGGCCGTACGCGGCGTGGCTGGAACGCCTGCCAGACCAGGGGGAACCTGGCGACCCCCTGAGACATGAGGGCGGGGACGCCCCTGTGGGCCGTCCCCGCCGGTCACGCGTGTCAGTTGTGGTTGTGCTCGTACATGCCCTTCTCCGGGATGGTGCTGGAGACCACGGCCTCGTAGGACTTGCCGCGGGGGTTGGGGCGGGGGTCGACGAGGCCGGCGCACTGGCCGCTGCCGGTGACCTGGTTGGACACTCCGGCGTTGGACGGCGCGGGCGTGTTGCCGCGGCAGGAGAGCGCGCCGCGGACGCCGGTGCCCGCCATCACGAGCGCGTCGACGGTGGTGTTGTCGTTCAGCACCGCCGCGCCCCTGAGGTCGGAGCCGGCGACGATCAGCCGGCCGGTGGTGCCGGAGATCGAGACCGCACCGTTGACCTGGGCCTTGAGCAGGTGCACCTCGGCGGCGCCGGTCGCGGTGACGGCCCCGTTGATCGTGCCGCCGGTCACCACCAGGGACGCGCCCGAGGAGACGGTCACCCCGCCGTTGATCCGGGCGTCGTTCAGGCAGGTGACGCCGGAGTGGGCGACGAGGGTCCCGTTCCTGGTGCCGGTGACCGTGGTGGTGCAGGCGGGCGGCGGCGCGAGGGTGGTGACCGTGAAGCTCCTGGCCGTGCCGTGGTTGCCGCTGGGGTCGATCGAGCGGTACTCGACGGTGTGCCTGCCGCGCGGCAGCTTGCCGAACGTGAGGCTGTCGATGACGGTGCCGCTCTCGCTGAACGTCCACGGCAGGTCGGCGGAGGTCGGCCAGCCGAAGTAGTTGAACCAGCCGTCGCCGTCCACTCGGGACTCGCTCACCACGTAGCCGTCCTGGTCGTCGTCGCCGGTGAGCTTCATGGTGAAGGGGCCGTTGTAGACGTGGACGTCGCCGGAGGCGACCAGCGGCTCGGAGAGTTCGTAGCCGGTGGTGGGCGGTGTGTTGTCGACGGTCCAGGACCGGGTGTCGCCGCCGGAGACGGCGGTGAGGGTGTGGTTGCCGGGGGTGAGCGTGAGCGCGCCCAGGTCCAGGTCCCCGTCGCTGTCGTCGAGCCGCGTGCCGTCCAGTGTCCAGGTGACGGCGGGGACGCCGTCGTCGGGGTGGGTGGTCTCGACGTAGACCACCTCGTCGTGGCCGACGGCCTGGTTGGTGGGTGTGGAGGAGAGCAGGCCGGCGCCGACCTCGGCGGGGACGGTGGTCACGGTCGTGTCCACGGTCCAGGTGCGGGTCGCGGTGAGGGCGCCGGAGCGGATGGCCGGGTCCCGTACGAAGTCGGTCGGGTCGGTGACGGTCGCCTTCACCGTGTGGGTGCCGGCCGGCAGGTTCAGCGTGCGGAGGTCGAGCGCGGTGCCCTCCCCCGGCAGTTCGGTGCCGTCGACGCTCCAGACGGTGGTCAGCGAGTGGCTGTTGGGGTGCAGCGGTTCCACCCAGAGCACCCGGTCGGCGCCGACCGGCGACGTGGTGGGCGTGCCGTCCTGGATGAGGCCGGTCTTGGCGGAGATCCTCTGGGTCATGATCTCGCGGCTGACCTGGTCGTAGTAGTAGCCCAGCGTCCTCATGATGGAGTGCTCGCTGGGCCGCCAGACGCCTTTGCCGAAGTACAGGCCGCCCTCGTGGCGGCCGATGGTGCCGCCCGCCTCGCTGGGCTCGCCCAGCCAGCGCCACCACTTCTTCCGCTGGTCGGCGATCTGCTGCTCGGTCAGCAGGGTGTGGTGTACGGAGCCGGGCTCGGCTCCGGTGTAGGTACCGCCCTCCACGCCGCGCGTGTAGTAGGTGTACTCGTCCTGCAGGCCGCCCAGCGAGTGGCCTATCTCGTGCGGTGCGATGAGGGCCGACATCGAGTTGTGGCCCGAGGAGGTGGCGTAGGCGCCGCCCGCTCCGCCGTAGGTCCCGCTGTTGCCCAGGGCCAGGATCTGCCGGTTGGCGCTGCTGGTCCCGGTCACCAGGTTGGCGTACGAGTTGGCCGCCGAGTTGCTCATGGTGATCAGGCGTTGGACGCTGGCGGGGTTGCAACCGCCCCAGAAGGCCATGCTCAGCGGGGTGTTCTTCTTCCCCGAGGCCAGGTCGGGGTCACAGCCGATGCCGGACTCGCCGGAGACGATGTCCACCCGGTAGACGTTGAAGTAGTTGCGGTAGGACTTGTACGGCTCGATGGACCACATCACATTGAGCTGCTGGTCGGTGTCGGCGGCGAACGCGGACTGCTCGCTCTCGGTGTAGCCGTCACCCATGATGATCAGATTGAACCGCTTGGACGGGGCTCCGGTGACCTGGAGCGGCACCACGGTGGCGCTGCCGACGGCGGCGTCGGCGGCGTTGGCGGGTGCCATCGGAACGGTGAGCAGGGCGGCGGTCATCGAGACGGCCGCCAAGGCGGTGAGCGGCCTGGTGATACGCATGGCGGGGGGAACCTCCAGGGGGTGACCGGGGCGTCGACGCCCCGGGTACCTATTTCAAAATTTGCGGGCTCATTTGGTGGAGCGCCCGGGGCCTGGCCTGGGCTGGGCTCCACCGGAAGCTCCCGGCAGGGCCGAGGGCCGGCCGCACCGGGAGGGCGATCAGCGCTCCACGCGAGGGGGGAGCATGTCGTCTTCGGGGAGGGGCGGCACCGCGCGGTTGTTGACGGTGATGCTGTCGGACATCCCGGCCCAGCGCCTGAGCGTCGCCGTCGCCGCGTCACGATCGGCGGGGCTCAGCTGGGAGATGTTCGCGCCGTGGTTGGCGCCGGGGGCGACGTACAGGTGGGAGTCCTTCCGGCTGGGCGTGAACCGCTCCGCGCTCCACGGGTCGTTCTCGCCGTAGATGAACATCATCTGGCTCGCGTCCTTGCGCACCCAGCGGTCCACGTCGAGCATCGGCTTCGGGTCGTGCCCGGTGCGCAGGCCGGCGGGGAGCACCGAGTTGGGCTGGTACAGCTTGGGGTATCTGGCCACGCCGCGCAGGTGCGCGAACTTCAGGTCGGGCCAGCCGAGCTGCTTCGCGGCCTGGTAGTAGTACGGGACGTAGTACGACATGCCCTGGTCGGTGTAGAACGAGAAGCCCGCGACGTTGTCGATCCACCGGTAGATCTCGTCGTCGGAGGCGGTGGCGGCCGGCACGTCCGCGCAGTCGGACACCCTGGAGTACTGCCAGAACGCCCAGACCGCGTCGAGGACCGTCATCTCGAACGAGCGGTCCGCGGTGCCCAGGGAGTCGTCGAAGGTGAGCCCGTCGCGGGCGGCGGTCGCCTCCAGCCGGGGAACCAGCCGCTCGCGCCGCCTGAGCGCCTCGGCCTGCACGTTGTTCAGCGCGGTACGGCAGGCCCGGTCGGCCACGTTCGCGAAGAAGTCCTCGTAGGTGTGGTCGGACGGGTTGACCCGGTCGTTCGGCGCGACGTAGGCCACGACGCCGTCCACGTCGTCGGGGTAGAACCGCCGGTGGTAGACCGAGGTCATGCCGCCCTTGCTCGCGCCGGTCTGGATCCACTTCCCCGAGTAGACCGTCTTGAGCGCCTCGACGATCCGGTGCTCGTCACTGGCCTCCTGCCAGAGGTCGAGCGTCTTCCAGTCCGCCGGGTCCGGGCGGGAGTTCCGGAAGAACCGGTGCTCCACCGAGACCTGGTTGGCGGTGAGCAGCCGGGTCGGCTCGGTCTGGGAGGCGCCGGGGTTGACCGGCAGGCCGTACCCGCCGGTGTGCAGCACGACCGGCGCGTCGGCGGACCGGTGCAGCAGGGTGAATCGCTGCTGGTACGTGCCCCTGCCCGGGTGGCGGTGGTCGATCGGCTGGGTGAGGCGCAAAACGAAGAACCGGTAGCCGGTCGGCCGGGTCTCAGAGACCACGGTCAGCCCGGGGATGGTGGTGAGCTTGCCGAGAAGTTCGTCCTCGACCGCCGCGGCGAGAGAGGCGAGGCCGGGTTCCGCCGCGGCGGCGGGGGTGACCCCGGCCACGCCGATCGAGCCGGCGGTGAGGGCCGCCAGCATGAGGGCGGGAAGTGTGCGCACTGATATGTCTCCTTCTGGCACACGAAGTGTCGAAGGAGGCTATCGATCATGTTTTGTCGGTGGTAGTCCTGATTTGTATCATTTCAGTGTTATGGGAGTGTCTGTAGTGATTGGTCGGGGCCGATCATGACTTCGTGTACAGGGCCTGCCAGTAGTAGCTCCACGGGGTCCCCCAGCCGTCCGCGACGAGTCGCCAGTCGTCGCCGGGCTGGTACACCTCGACGAAACGCTCGGACTGCGCCTGGACCGCCTCGCTGTCGTGCACGTCGATGATCTCGCGGAGCAGGCCGGATTCGAGGGCCTGCTGGACCACGGCCTGCCCCTCGTAGTGCCCGTCCAGGTCCGGGTCCAGGTACTTGCCGACCGGGTTCTTCGTGTAGAAGCGGGTGGCGACGCCGTCGATGAGGGAGAGGTAGTTCCTGACCGTGTCCGCGGGCATCTCGGCGAACGAGTCGATGTTGACGCACAGGTCGAAGGGCTCACCGCCGGTGAGATCCTCCACCTCGTCGATCCCCAGGAATCTGATCTTCTCGAACTGCTCGCCGTCCAGCACGGCGCGCAGGTACTCGCGGGAGAGCCTCAGGCAGTTCTCCAGGTCGATGATGTGGTATTCCGCGACATCATGGTTCGACAGGATGGCGTGGCAGGACCGGCCGTACCCGGCACCGATCTCCAGGATCCGCGCGCCGTCCAGTTTCACGGACCGTGCCATGAAATCGAGTTCGAGAACCGCCTGCAGATAGTCCAGGCAGATCGGCTCACCTTTCAGGGTGACCGCGATGGGCTCTCCCAGCTGGCGGTTCCTGATTCGGAGCAGTCGCTCCCAGTTCTCCGGCGACAGCTGGAGGCCAAGATTGTGGATGAGCGTCTTCAGATATCTCCGGCCATTGACCTCGGGATTCCAGAGCGCGAGCTTGTAGTTCACCCGGCTGGATTTGAAACGGCTCAGATCGGGGGTCTCCGCCAGCGCGAGATTGGTCTCGTTAATGTGCGCCCACTGACTGCTCTGGCCATATTTATGACTCATTTGTCTGCTCTTTCCTGGAGCTCGGCGATTCAAGGTCCGCAGGGCGCCGCACCCACGTCCGCACGAGTATCGCGCACCGAACCGGCTCGCGCCTAGATCACTTCTCCGGCTCTCCCGGGGCCGGGAACCCCGGCACGCGGAGGCCATCCGGAGGGGGCGGTGCTCGGGCACGGTGTTGATCGTGGACATGATCATTACAGAGGGTCAACAGCGGTGCCGTCGAAAGCCCAGGTCAGCGCGTGGGCGTTACCCCTGGGACAACTGGATGTACGCGCAGTTCCACAGGTTGTTGTCAATAAATTTATCCAATTGTGACCTACCGACTATAAGATCACGTTTCATGATCACGAATCTCGCCGTACCGGACGGGCCATCGGTTTGGCCGTGGCATAAGGCTCCGGGCGTCGCGGCGCCGGACGGGCGGTTACCCACGGTTACCCGCTGACACGGCGGGTCTCGGTGGGCTAGGAATGATGTCTGAACGAGACGCTCGCCGACCGATTCGGAACGTGAAGGAATTCGGGATTGTCGATGCTTTTGCCGTTGGGTCAACGGACTTGCCGTGGCGCAGGACCCGATACGATCGCCAGTTTTTCACGAACAGCAGGCCGCCCTCTCACCACAGCCCCGTCGAGAACGACCCCCGTCTGAGAACTCCACGAAGTGCGGAGTGGTTCACTCTGCCACCGCGTGGGACCCGGGTCGCCAGACTAAACGAGGATGTAGTAAATGCTGGCATCGCAGCATCGCAGCGTACTTGATGTCCTGAAGGGGTTGCTCGCCGAGAGTGGCGCGGGGAACGGCCGGTTGGTGCTGGTCAGTGGGGGGCCGGCGAGCGGGAAGACCGAGTTGCTGCACGAGTTCTCGCGGGTCGCGGCCACCTCCGGCGCGTTGCTGCTCAGCGCCACCGGGTCCCTGGGGGAGAACACCCTGCAGGCGGGCATGATCGACCAGTTGTTCCACGGCGCGGGGCTGCCGCCGGAGGTCTCGGACCAGGTGTCACGGCTGATCCGGCGGCACACCGTGACACCCGGCGCCACCCGGCACGCCGAGGCCGAGGTCGTCCGCGAGATAGGCGATGTCCTGCTGGAGCTGTCCAGGGAGCGCCCGGTGGTCGTCGGCGTCGACGCCGTCCACCTGGTGGACGGCCTCTCACTCCGGCTGCTGCTCTATCTGTGCCGCAGGATAAGCTCCGCCCGCATTCTGCTGATCATGAACGAGTGGGATCTGCCGCAGTCCACGGTCCCGTCCTTCTCCGCCGAGGTCACCCGAGGGTTCCACCACCGGATCTGGCTGACCCCGCTGTCGGTCGGTGACATCGCCGAGGTGCTGCCCCCGCCGATGGATCCGGCCGCCGCCGTCGCGATCCACCGGCTGAGCGGCGGGAACCCGATGCTGGTCGACGCCCTGATCGAGGACCGGCGCGCCGACCCCGACGACCCGGTCGCCGCCGGGGCGGCGTACGCCCAGGCGGTGATGGCGTGTCTGCACCGGTGGGAGCCGGAACTGCTCCGGGTGGCCCGGGCCCTGGCGGTCCTGGGGGAGCCGAGCTCCGCCGGGCTGACCGGCGGCCTGGCGAAGATCAATCCGAAGGCCGCCGAGCGGGCGGTGGAGGTCCTGACCGAGGCGGGCCTGCTGGCCGACGGCTGGTTCCGGCACCCGGTGGCCGCCGCGGCGGTGCTGGACGGCATCGGCGCCGAGGAGCGTTCGTGCCTGCACGTCCGCGCGGCCGTGCAGCTGTACCGGCGCGGGGTGTCCACCACGAAGGTCGCGGGGCATTTCGTCGCCGCGGACCGGGCGCCGGAGGACTGGGCGACCGGGGTGCTGCGGGACGCGGCCGAGCAGGCGCTGGCCGGCAACGAGGTGGCCGTGGCCGTGCAGTGCCTGGAGCTGGCCCTGCGCTCGGTCCGCGACGAGGGCGAGCGTCTGGTGATCACGAAGGTGCTGGTCCGGGCGCTGTGGCGGGTCAACCCCTCGGCGGCCGCGCCGCATCTGCCGCTGCTGCGGGAGGCCCTGGAGAAGGGATGTCTGTTCGGCCAGGACGCGGCGGCCGTGGTGCGGCACTCGCTGTGGAACGGCGACGTGCAGACGGCGTCGAGGGCGATGGAGGCGCTGACCGCGACCCCTGACCTGCTGAACGTGCAGACCGCCGCCGAGCTGCACCTCACCTACCAGTGGTTCTACGGGACGTCGCGGGGTCCGCACGGAAGGTTCGACACCGCCTCCGCCTGGGGCGACGAGGCCCGCAGGATGACCTCGATCTGGACGCACGGCGACGGCGAGGTGGCGCTGGTGAGCGCCGAGAACATCCTGCAGAGCTGCCGGCTCGGCGAGACCACCCTGGAGGTGGTGGCCATCGCCGTGCTGACCCTGATGTACGGGGGCAGGACGGAGCGGGCCACCCACTGGTGCGACGAGCTGATCGACGAGGCGGTCCGTAGCGGCGCGCTCACCTGGCAGGCCGTGCTCGGTGCGGTCCGGGCCGAGATCGCGTTCCGGCAGGGGGAGGTGGTGGTCGCCGCGGCCAGGGCGGAGGCCGCCCTGGAGCTGATGCAGGCGCAGAGCTGGGGCATCCTGATCGGCTACCCGAGGTCGACGCTGCTGCTGGCCCACACCGCGATGGGGCAGTACGAGGAGGGGGCCGAGCTGCTGCAGCAGCGGGTGCCCGACGAGATGTTCGCGACCCTGATCGGCCTGCGTTACCTGCACGCGCGCGGTCACTACTACCTGGCCACCGATCGGGTGCTCGCCGCGATCAGCGACTTCCAGACCTGCGGCAGGCTCATGCAGGACTGGGAACTCGACCGGCCGATGCTGGTTCCCTGGCGCAGCAATCTGGCCGAGGCGAACCTCCGGCTCAGCCGCTGGGGGGTGGCCCGCGACCTGGTGACGGAGCAGATGGAGCGGCTCAAACCCATCGACCTGCGGACCCGGGGCATCTCCCTGCTGATCCTGGCCGCCGCCAGTGGGCTGGCGCGGCGCACCGAGCTGCTGCGCGAGGCGGCGGAGTGCCTGCGGACGGCGGGCGACCGGCTGTTGCTGTCCCGGGCGCTGGCCGATCTGGGCGCGGCCCTGCAGCAGCTCGGAGAGGCCGACGAGGCCAAGCCGCTGATCTGCCGGGCGATGCGGGAGGCCGAGATCTGCCACTCCGGCGTGATGCCCCTGCGGCTCGGCAGGAGCTGGACCACCGGCCCCGTTCTGCCGGACGCGGGGGAGCCCGCCGAGGAGCCGAACCCGCTGGGGCTCAGCGACTCGGAGTGCAGGGTGGCGGAGCTGGCCGCGCTCGGGCACACCAACCGGGAGATAAGCCGGACGCTGCACATCACGGTGAGCACCGTCGAACAGCATCTGACCCGCGTCTACCGGAAGCTGGGAGTGAAGAGCCGGGCCGATCTGCCCCCGGAACTCGCGCCCCCCGACCGGCGGGTGTCCGCCAGGCCACCCGATACGGGATCGAGGGCCAGGCCGGGCATGCGGGGAATCGCACAGTGAACAGTCTGCCAATCCCAGGAGTCACCTATGCCAGTCACGTCGTCGTGCCGGATCTGCTCGGGCACGGTTCGCGAGTTCCTCGACTTCGGAAGGCAGCCTCTCTCCGACGCGTTCGTGACGCCTGAGGACTTGGCGGAGGAGTTCTTCTTCACCCTCGCCGTGGGGATCTGTGAATCGTGCACGATGGTGCAGCTCATGGAGGAGGTGCCGCGTGACCGCATGTTCCACCAGGGCTATCCGTACCTCTCCTCGGGCTCGGCCGTCATGCGCGAGCACTTCCAGGCGATCGCCAAGCGCTTCCTGGCCACCGAGTGCACCGGCCCCGACCCGTTCATCGTCGAGCTCGGCTCGAACGACGGCACCATGCTCGGAGTGATCGCCGAGTCGGGCGTCCGGCACCTGGGGGTGGAGCCGTCCGGCGGGGTGGCGGACCTGGCCGCGGCCAAGGGCGTCCAGGTGCGCAAGGACTTCTTCGAGGAGGAGACCGCCGCCGACATCCTCGCCGACGAGGGACCGGCCGACGTCATCTACGCCGCCAACACCCTGTGCCACATCCCCTACATGGAGTCGATCCTCCGCGGGGTCGACACGCTGCTGGCGCACAGCGGGATCTTCGTGTTCGAGGACCCGTACTTCGCCGACATCCTGGAGCGCACCTCGTTCGACCAGATCTACGACGAGCACTTCTTCTTCTTCACGGTCCGCTCGGTCCAGGAGATGGCGCGGAGATTCGGATTCGAACTCGTCGACGCGGAAAGGCTCCCCGTGCACGGCGGCGAGGTCCGCTACACCCTGGCGCGCCCGGGGGCGAGACCGGTGAGTCAGGCCGTGACCGACCTGCTGGCCGAGGAGAGCGCGGCCGGGATCACCGAGCCGGCGACGCTCGCGGGCCTCGCCTCCAGGGTCGAGCTCATCCGCGAGCGGTTGCCGGCGCTGCTGGGCGAGCTGCGGGAGCGGGGCGAGCGGGTCGTCGGATACGGCGCCACCGCCAAGAGCGCGACGGTGACGAACTACTGCGGCATCGGCCCCGAGCTGGTCCCCTTCGTCTGCGACACGACCGTGGGCAAGCAGGGCAGGCTCACCCCGGGGGCGCACATCCCGGTACGGAGCCCCGAGGCGTTCCGCGACCCCTACCCGTCGTACGCGCTGCTCTTCGCCTGGAACCACGCGCAGGAGATCATGGAGAAGGAGAAGGAGTTCCGCGAGGCGGGCGGCAAGTGGATCCTCTACACCCCCGAGGTGCACGTTGTCTGACCGACCGTTGCTCGTGGTCCTGGGCGCCTCCGGTTTCGTGGGCTCCGCCCTCGTGGCGGAGCTGGTCCGGCGCGACGTCCGGCTGAGGCTGGTGGCACGGAGGCCCGCCGTGGTCGGCTCGGGCCACCCTGCCGAGATCGAGATCCGCACCGCGGACCTCACCGTCGAGGGCCAGGTCGCCGAGGCGATCGCCGGCGCGGACGCGGTGATCAACCTGTTGCTCTACACCGGCGGCGACGGGACCTGGCGGGCGGCGGAGGACGAGTCGCCGGGGGAGCGGGTGAACGTCGGCGTGGTACGCGACATCGTCTCGGCCATGCGGGCGGAACGCCGGGACGGCCCACCCCCCGTGGTCCTCTTCCCCGGCTCGACCTCCCAGGTCGGCCCGAGGACGGAGGCCAGGGTCGACGGCACCGAACCGGACGCCCCGGTGACCGCCTACGACCGGCAGAAGCTGGCCGCCGAGCGGGAGCTGAAGGCCGCCACGGAGGAGGGCCTGCTGCGCGGGGTCACGCTCCGGCTCGGCACGGTGTTCGGCGGCCGGGTCTCCCCGACCGCCACCGACCGGGGGGTGGTGACCACCATGGCGCGCCGCGCGCTGGCGGGTGAGCCGCTGACCGTGTGGAACGACGGGAAGGCCGAGCGCGACCTGCTCTACGTCGAGGACGTGGCCGGCGCCTTCCTGGCCGCGCTCGACCACGCCGACTCCCTCGCGGGCCGGCACTGGCTGGTGGGTACGGGCGGCGGTCGCAGCGTCCACGACATCTTCACGACCATCGCGGAGACCGTGGCCGCACGCACGGGCGCCCCGGCGGTCCCGGTCGTCTCGGTGCCGGCGCCGCCGGACGCCACCGGAATGGACTTCCACAGCGTCGTCGCCGATCCGGTCGCCTTCCACGCGGTCACCGGATGGCAGGCCCGGGTGCCGTTCCGCGAGGCGCTGGAGCGCACCGTCTCCTCGCTGATCCGCGGTGACGAGGTGCCGCTCTGACCCGACCCCTATCTTGCTCGCGGGCGACCCCTACCTTGTTGACCCCGCCCCGGCGGCCCGAGCATGCTGGACCGCGCTCCGTGAGCGTCCGTCATCCTTGACCGATTGGCGACTGTTGTGACCGAACACCCCCCGGCGGCGCAGCCGTAATGAGATCCCGCGCGCTCGCCGTCACCGGCGCTTTCGAATTCACTCCCGAGGTGTTCCCCGACGAGCGGGGCCTCTTCGTCTCCCCGTTCCAGGAGGCGGCGTTCGTCGAGGCGGTCGGGCACCCGCTCTTCCCGGTCGCGCAGACCAGCCAGAGCGCCTCGGCACGCGGTGTGCTCCGCGGGATCCACTTCACCCTCGCCCCGCCGGGGACCGCCAAGTACGTGCACTGCGCGCGGGGAAGCGCGCTGGACATCGTCGTCGACCTCCGGGTCGGCTCCCCGACGTTCGGGGTGTGGGACCAGGTGGTGCTGACCGGTGAGAGCTTCCGCTCGGTGTACTTCCCGCCGGGGCTCGGCCACGCCTTCGTCGCGCTCCAGGACGACACCGTGATGTGCTACCTGCTCTCGCAGCGGTACCGGAAGGAGAACGAGCTCGCGCTCTCGGCGCTCGACCCGGAGATCGGGCTGCGGCTGCCCGGGGACCTGGCGCTGACCAGGTCGGAGCGGGACCTGGAGGCGCCCACGCTGGCGGAGGCGCGGGCGCTCGGCAGGCTGCCCGACTACAAGGAGTGCCTGCGGATCGAGGACACCTTCCGGCGGGTGTGACGGCGGCGTGCGCGGGCCGGCCCCCGGGCCGCGGCCCTGGGAAGATGAGATCTCGTATCAAGGGAGCCAGCATGGCCGTATCCCCCCGGCGGCAGACTCGTTCACCGTTGCAGGTGCGGCTCGCGGAATCCGTGCTCTCCCCCGGCGGGTGGTTCGCGACACTCGACGAGTTCCACCGATGGCTGTCCGAGACGGCGAGCCGTGCGTACATGAACGTGCGGAAGGTGCCGTTGAACGGGCTGTCCGGCTGGGAGGTGGAGCGGCACACCGGGAACATCCGGCATCGGACCGGAAAGTTCTTCAGCGTCGAGTGCCTGGACGTCCACGTCCCCGGCCGGACGGTCTCCCACTGGTCCCAGCCGATCATCAACCAGCCGGAGATCGGCATCCTGGGCATCCTGGTCAAGGAGATCGACGGGATCCCGCACTGCCTCATGCAGGCCAAGCACGAACCGGGCAACCACAACGGCCTGCAGCTCTCTCCAACCGTGCAGGCCACCCGGAGCAACTACACCCGGGTGCACCGGGGCAGGCCGGTCCCCTATCTCGACTACTTCCTCGACACCTCCGGCCGCGAGGTGATCGCGGACATCCGCCAGTCCGAGCAGGGCGCCTGGTTCTACCGGAAACGCAACCGGAACATGATCGTTGAGATCACCGGGGAGATCGAGGTCGCCGAGGGCTTCTGCTGGCTGACCCTCGGCCAGCTGCACACCCTGATGTCGGTGCCGGACCTGGTGAACATGGACGCGCGGACCGTGCTGGCCTGCATGCCGTTCTCGGGGGCCGGGCTGACGTCGGCCCTGATGTCGGCCCTGACCTCGGCGCCGTCCGCGGAGCCTGGCGACGGGTTCCGCGCCGCGCTCGTCCGCTCCTGTGATCCGGGCGAGGCCGGCCCGCACACCATGGGGGAGGTGCTGAGCTGGATCACCGACATGCGCACCAGGACCGACCCGCGGGTCAGCCTGATCCCCCTCAACGAGGTGCGGGGATGGCGGCGTACGGACGAGCTGATCTCCCACGAGACCGGCCGCTACTTCGACGTCGTCGGGGTGAGCGTGGAGGCGGGCGGGCGCGAGGTCGGCCACTGGGACCAGCCCATGATCGAACCTTCCGGGACCGGGGTCATCGCGTTCCTGGTCGGGGAGATCGACGGAGTGCTGCACGCCCTGGTGCACGCGCGGGTCGAGCCGGGCTACGCCGACGTGGTGGAGCTGGGGCCGACCGTGCAGTGCACCCCGGAGAACTACGAGCACCTGCCCGCCGGGGCCCGCCCGCCCTTCCTGGACGAGGTGCTGGGGGCCGGCCCCGGGCGCGTCAGGTTCGAGACGATCCTGTCGGAGGAGGGCGGGCGCTTCCACCGCGCCCGCAACCGCTATCTCATCGTGCACACCGACGCGGCCGCCGGGATCGACCATCCCGAGTACCGCTGGCTGAGCGTGTCCCAGCTCGGAGAGCTGCTGCGGCACAGTTTCTATCTCAACATCCAGGCGCGCAGCCTGCTGTTCTGCCTGACCACCCTGACTACAACGCCGCCAGCACCTCTCGCAGCGCGCTGATCACCCTGTCCTGGACGTCGGCGGGCAGGGACGGGTACATCGGCAGCGAGAAGATCTCACCGGCCAGTTCCTCGGTGACCGGCAGGCTGCCCCTGCGGTAGCCGAGGTGGGCGAACCCGGTCATGGTGTGGACCGGCCACGGGTAGCTGATGTTCAGCTGGATGTCGTACGCCTTCAGCGCCTCGATGATGTCGTCGCGGCGGGGGTGGCGCACCACGTAGACGTAGTAGACGTGGTCGTTGCCCTCGGCGAGCGCGGGAAGGACGAGTTCGGTGTCGCCGAGGCCGTCGGCGTAACGGGCCGCCACCGCGCGCCGGTCGGCGATGTACCGGTCGAGCCGGCGCAGCTTGCGGCGCAGGATCTCGGCCTGCAGCTCGTCCAGCCTGCTGTTGTGGCCGGGGGTCTCGACGACGTAGTAGGTCTTCTCCATGCCGTAGTAGCGCAGCCTGCGCAGGTTCCGCTCGACCTCGTCGTCGGAGGTGAGCGTCGCGCCGCCGTCCCCGTAGGCGCCGAGCACCTTGGTCGGGTAGAAGGAGAACCCCGCCGCCTTGCCCATCGACCCCGCGACGCGCCCGTGGTGGCGGGCGCCGTGCGCCTGCGCGCAGTCCTCGAAGATCATCAGGTCGTGCCTGGCCGCGAGCCGCTCCAGCGGCTCCATCTCGACGCACTGGCCGTACAGGTGGACCGGCAGGAGGCATCGGGTCCGCTCGGTGACGGCGGCCTCCACCTGGGCGGTGTCCATCAGCTGGTTCTCCCGGTGCACGTCCACGAAGACCGGGGTCGCGCCGATCGCGTCGATCGCGACCACCGTCGGCGCCGCGGTGTTGGAGACCGTGATCACCTCGTCGCCGGGGCCGATTCCCATGGCCTGCAGCCCCAGCTTGATCGCGTTGGTGCCGTTGTCGACGCCGACGCAGTGCCGCACCCCGTGGTAGCCGGCGAACTCCGTCTCGAAGGAGCGGACGCTCTCGCCGAGGACCAGCTGCCCTGACCGGAACACCGTCTCGACGGCGTCCATGATGTCCTTCTGCTCGCTGTCGTATTCCCGCAGATAGTCCCAGACGCGCGTGGTCATCGCAGTCCCTTTCTCGAAAGCTCGGCTCAGCATAATGACCGGCGGGAATCGGGGGAGCCCCTGTATCCAGGCGGAAACCGCCACTCTGGGGGGTGCCGCACGGGGGGTTAGGGGTTACCCCAGGGCGAAAACGGGACTCGCAGGCGAAGCAGGGGATCAGCATCACGGATCCTTTGAAACGGATGGCGCAGTTACCAAGAAGTACCGCCTCCCG